>JBEKQQ010000005.1:0-85464 GCA_049519555.1 Acetobacteraceae bacterium | reverse complement strand
GTTCGGCCCAGGAAGGGATTGGGCCAGAGCGAAGCAGTTGGCGAAGTCCTGGTCGGTCATCCAGCCATGCGTTACGACCACGAAATTACGAACGTACGGCAGGACGGTCGGAATTCCGCCAAAACTGATCGACGAGAGCCACGCGAGATGCGCGGTCAACGCGATCGGCGCGGACCCGTCGGTCATTGCGGCCTCGGGCGACCGCTTGCGGTGCCGCCGATGCCTGGCAGTGCGGCGCCGAACAGCACCAGCAACAGTGGCAATTTCGTGAATACCACGCCGGTAAACGCCAGCGTGGCAGTGATCCAGGCCAACCAGCGCTTGCGGTGTGGCGTTAGCATCCTGGAACCGGCGGCGATCAGCAGCCCGGCGGCAGCGGCCGACATGCCGGCAAGAATGTGCTGCAACAAAACGAAGTGAGCGTACTGCAGGCAAAATATTCCGAGCGAAAAACCAATTGTTCCCGGGATTAAAACGAAGCCGGCGGTGGCGGCAAGCGCGCCGAATGCTCCGCGCAGGTGCGCCCCGACGCAGACGGCGATGCCGACAACGTTGGGTCCAGGCATGAACTGGCAGAGGCTTAGGATGTCGGCGAATTCCTCCTCTGACAGCCAGCTTCGTTGCTCGACGGCGACGCGGTGCGCCCAGACGATCCCGCTGCCGGCACCGAACAGCGCAACCTTGAGGAACGCGAAAAACAATGACGCGAGTGAAACGGGCTCCGTCGATTGCCGATCATTTACCATTGCACATCCCCATGGACAGCCGCCCATGGCGGTTGCCGTTCCAATGCACTGCCATCCTGCCACATCTGTTCCCAGGTCGCACACGGCTGGGCGAGATCATCATGCGACAGCTCGCGCAGACGCCGCCCCGGATCAAAGACCTCACATCCTGACGCCAGGGGTCGCGGCACTCGGATCGCCATCGGGACGACGCCGACATTTAGCCCGGACCGGTTGCCAATGGCACGGACCATCTGTGTTTATCTGTGCTGATCTGTGTGTGTCCGCGTTTAGCTTCATCAGACACCGATCATGAACGCCCGCGACGGTTTATGGAATGAAAGGAAAACACAGATACGCACAGATATACGCAGATAAACACAGATGATGGGTGACCGGCTGTCGACACCGGCGACCATGGGCGGTGCTTGACGGCCGTCATAACAGGCACGCCGCTATTTCGATGCGGCTTCAATGCTGCTGCCCCGTCCGCGGATGCTTACCGCAGCGCCGCCGATAGCTCGGGCTCGGCCACAGCAACGACCCGCTTTCGTAACGGCCGCAACACTGCCACCGCCAGCAGCGCCACCGTCACATTGGAGATGCCGGCAATGGTAAACACCGTCTCCCACCCGCCGGTCGCACTTTGCAGCACATTCGCAAACGGCACCAGCAACGCCGCGGCACCTTTCGCGGTGTAGAGGAATGCCGCGTTGGAGGCTGCGAATTTCGGCCCGAACGTGTCGGTGCACAGCGACGGAAACAGACTGAAAATCTCGCCCCAGGTAAAGAAAATCAGTCCGGCGCAGATCACGAAGGTCCAGGCACCGTGCCCAGAGACCGTCAGCAGTCCATAGCTGCAGGCGCCCAGGAAAAACGCAATCCCCATGGTCAGCTCGCGGCCAATAAAATCCGACACCCACCCGAAAAACGGCCGCGCCAGCCCGTTCAGGATGTTGTCGACCACCAGCGCCACACTCAGCACCGTTGCGCCAAACAGGATCGGGCTGTTGGCAATGCCGAAATCCTTCGCGATCGGCGCCAGTTGCGCGGTCGCCATCAGTCCGGTCGCTGCGTTGAGTACAAACATGACATACAGCAGCCAGAAGATCGGTGAACGCAACATCTCGCCGCTGCTGAAGCTGCGTTGGCTCTGATTGTGGCGCAACGCCACGGCAGCCGGCGCGGTCAGCACCTGGTCCGGCGCGCGCAGAATGCCGGAGACGATGATCAGGATGATCCCCTGACCGGCACCGAACCAGAGGAATGCGTCGCCATAGCCGTGGGCCTCGATCAGCATACGGATCGGGATCACGGTCAGCGCGGCGCCGGCGCCGAAGCCCGCCGCCGTCAGCCCTACCGCGAGGCCGCGCCGGTCGGGAAACCATTTCACTGCGTTGCCGACACACGTGGCGTAGATACCGCCGGCGCCCACACCGGAGATCGCCGCTCCAGCGTAAAGCAGCATCAGTGTATTGGCGTAGGCGTTCATCACCCACCCGGCACCGACCGCGATACCGCCAAGTAGGATCATCGTCCTGGGACCGCGCCGCGCACCCAAGTGATCGACAGCGTAACCGGCAAAGGGAGTGATCCAGGTCTCGGTGGCGATGAAGATGGTGAACGCCCACTGGATGTCGGCCAGGCTCCAGCCATGCGCGGCCCGGATCGGGCCGACGAACAGCGTCCAGGCATATTGCAAATTGGCAATCAGCATCATGCAGAGGACGCCCAGCCATAATTGCGCCCAACGGCCTGGCGGCATCTGAGTTGGCGGCGAGGTCGCCAATGGGCTCGCGGATGCGGACATGTGTACTCCCCACCCCATCAGCTTTTTGCTTATTGCAGTTCTGTAACCCGCTATAGCAGCAACTGTCGCGGCGGAACATGGATATTGCAGCAGCCTCGGAGGGTGATTGCCGCCCCTGGTTTGGATGACCGGCCAGCCGGTGGAGCGCGTCGCGGATCAGACAGATTACGACCTGACGAGTGGCAGCAAGGTATTACATTCCAGAAAACGTAATGCCAGCGAGCAAATGGAATCTACCATCACAGCAAAAGGTCAGGCGACGATCCCGCGGGTTGTCAGGCAGCACCTCGATATTAAGCCAGGCGATCGGGTCAAATTCTCTTTTCATCCTGATGGCAGCGTGGTGCTGTTGCCCAAGGTTCCAGTCGCCGCCTTGCGGGGCATCGTCATGCCTCCTCGCCAAGGTGTGACACTCGAGGCAATGACCGAAGCCGTTGCCGCCGGAGCTGTGGGCCGCGGTAAGCACCGGTGAACGGGCTCGATACCAACGTTCTCGTCCGCTACCTTGCGCGCAGGACGATCCGTTGCAATCGCCATTGGCGACGAAGTTGATCGAACACCAACTCACCGAGCAGGCACCAGGGTTCATTAGCAGCGTTGCAAACGCCGAGACTGTCCGGGTGCTTGAACGCGCCTCCCGCGTGCCTGCCGGTGAAATCGCTGACGCAATCGAACGGACGTTACAGGCGGCGGAGTTGGTAGTGGAGAACGAGCCGGAAGTCTTCACCGCAATGCTTGCGCTGCGAGAGGGGCGTGGCTCGTTCGCCGACGCGCTGATCTCCGGGCTCGGGCGTGCAGCGGGATGCACCCACACCGTCACGTTCGACCGAGCTACGCTCAGGCTTGAGGGATTTGCATCACTGTAACGCTGGCCGACGATCGGCCTACGGTGGGGCTGGCGGACCTCGGAAACGTGGGCCAGACCCTGTCCGTTGGCTCGCCGCACGACACTGTCAATCCGGGATTGAAATCGACGCCACGCCGCCCGTGATGCCCGGCTCAGGCCCGGGCATCACGAACACATAATCAGGTGTGGTACCGGACGGCGGGCTTCGTCACGGGTATTGGGCTGTTGATCTCGATGACGTTCGGGTGATGCTGTTCAACCGGTGCAGTTATCGCCGGAACCTGCGCGACACCTTTCACTGCTTTCACTGCGCCGCAACCGCTGCCGGCGTGGCTCACCTTCACCAGTGGCGCGCCATTCTGGCCGTTGTAGGTGATTGAGACGCTCTCGGAACAGAACGTCCCACCCGCGGCCGGCACGACACCCAAAGCCGGGGACCCAAACTGCCGCAGCATGGCGTCAATCACCCCCGTTTCGTTCTGCGTCGGCGCGAACATCGCGTTGATGTCTGCCATCATGCGATCCATCATCGCGCGCTGTTCGGCGAAGATGCGCTCGATTGGCAGAGCGGACGGCGCCTGAGAGGTTTCCACCAGCACTGGGGCCTTAGAGGTATTGGACACGACGGGCATTCGGCCCGGGGTCACGACGACGATCACGCCGGGCGGCACGGTGATGATCTGCTGCGCAACTGCGCCACCGCAAAACAGCGCGGCAGGCACCGCAACCCATGCCGCACGAAGCCATCCAGACAGCGACATCGATAACCTCCTGGTTGGTGAGAGAAGCGCCGGGAGATTTGTCCGGCTGAGCTTACCCGGCTGCGTCCGCGGCATGGATTTTTGGTTAGCTGGGGGGCGCAGTAGGCATCATCCATGCGCGTCAGCGACGTGATTATCTTTTGGAATCACGGCGCCTGAGTGCGTCCAGCTCAGGCTCCCGCTGGCACGAAGGAGGGGTTCGATGGCGAGCGTGATCTGCGGCTGATTGTCGGGGAAATATATGACACGAAGCCGGTATTTTCGGGTTTGTCGGTATCGGCATTGAGATTTCAGCACGCCTTTTTGCCTACAGAAACCGGTCTGTTCCGCCTACTGAATGTTGCCACTCTGGCCTACGTTAAGTTCGCGTTAATCCTTGCGTTATATCCGCGTGATTTCCGACGCTCTACGGCCTTTATTTCCGACTGTCTGAGATGGCCGAAATGCCGCTCCCTTTGCAGCAACAGAGGGGGCGCCAATCCAAACTTCGCAGCAGCGTTGGCAGCATGTCCGACCAGGCGGTCATCAAGGCCGCTCAGGTGATCCCGGCCGCGTGCTTGGTCTTTGCCGTGAGCGCGGTTCCCCGGTGGCCTCCGCGGCGGAAACAATCGGAATTTCCCCGCAATGAAAATCCTGCCGGCGCATGGCGCCCCGTCGCACGGGAAGTCTCTCCCGGGCGCATCTCTGGGCGGCCTGGCCAGCCGGGCACTGGAATTGCGAGAACTGCGTTGCTTCCACAGCGTCGCTCGAACCGGGAACTTCGGCCGCGCTGCGCGTGAGCTGAACATCGGTCAGCCAAACGTTTCCCATCAAGTACAGAAGCTCGAGCAGGAACTCGGCACGCAGCTGGTGATCCGGCACCGCCGAGGGGTGACACTCACGCAAGCCGGCG
Organism: Acetobacteraceae bacterium; assembly: GCA_049519555.1. GTDB lineage: Bacteria > Pseudomonadota > Alphaproteobacteria > Acetobacterales > Acetobacteraceae > Rhodopila. The sequence continues at coordinate 80,429 of JBEKQQ010000005.1, read as the reverse complement.
CCTGCCTCCTGGAACGGCTGGACGTCATCGTCGGCTTGCTCAATACGCCGCTTGAGCCGGCGGCGGCACCGGAACGGACCATCGGCACCATCTCCGTGGCACTGCCGCCGGAGCCTGCGCCATTGTTGGTTCCCAGGCTGCTCGAAGCGTGCCGGGAGCGGTGGCCGCACGTGACCCTGGCGATCCGGGAAGGCACCAGCGCGTCACTGGAAGAATGGGTGCTTGATCGCCGCGTCGACGTCGCGGTGTTGCAGGATCCGCCGACTTTGGACGAACTCACGATCGAGCCGGTGGTGACCGAGCGCCTTGGCCTGGTGTCGGGCGTGCGCACGATGCGGCTGGACGGAGCCGAGTCGGTTCGGGTCCGCCAGCTTGGCGAACTGAAACTGATCCTGCCGCACCCACGGCATTGGATCAGGCGGCTTGTCGACAATGCGGCGTTCCGGCGCGGCATCGTCCTCAATCAGGTCCAGCAGGTGGATGGTGTTGCGCTCATCAAGGAGATGGTGCGCGACGGCTCTGTCCATACGGTTCTACCGTTCGTGGCGGTGCGTGAGGAGGTTGCTCGCGGGACGCTGTCGTTCCTGCCGATCGATCACAATCCGCTGTTCACAGTTCATGCGATCGCCTGTCGCAGCAGCGTCGCGCCGGCTCCGTTTGTCACGGAGGTCAGCCGTTTGCTGCGCGACGTGATGTCCATCCAGGCCCGTAGTGGGGTCTGGGCCGGGGCGAGCGTGACCGGGACACCGGCGAGATCGGCCGGGTCCGCTACTCATCCGGAATTGGAGGCTGCCATAGAGTAATTCCGAAGTCGCATTGCTGCGCTTTGGAGTTGCTGGCGCTTAGGTGCGCTGGCGCTAACAGTATACTTTGTTTTAATCACAATACTGTTGCAATTGTACCATGCAATTTCATTAAGTACCACACCCGTCATTTAACTACTTCTTAGGAAATGCCCGACCCTGCATAGTAAATCCCAGGCCCGAGTGACTCGTGATCATCGTCTCTTGTCGCAACCGAGAGATCGGTACTCAGGGTCATCGAAACAGGGTTGCAATCGGTGTCGGGACGACCAACCCGGCGCATGCAGGAGGGACACGATGCGTAAGATTTTGCTGGCCAGCGCAGCCGTTCTGGGCACCGCCGGAGGTGCCTGGGCACAGACACCGACTTACCAAAGTCAGGGGACGGTAGCACTGCCGTGGACCAACTTCTATGGTGCCAACACCAACATCAATGCCAACGGCACGGCACAACCGGGTGGGGCCAGGCTTCCTGATCCGGGCACCGTGGTCATTCACCTGAACGGCCGCGTGTACGCTGACGTCGATCTGTCGTGGAGTTCGCTGGGCAATATTCCGGCGGGCGCGAACCCCCCTAACCCGAGCTACAAGTCGAACCCGCTCGGAATCGGTTCGTATCTGCGGTTGTATCCCGGCTTCGACGGCGTGGCGACGAATGGCCTCCGCTACGGTGCCTCCGCCGAAATCCGTCAGAACATCATGTCTGCCAACGTGTTCAACGCGTCGGTCTCGCAGGCTGGTTCGACCGGCAGCTACGCAAGCGGCAGCGGCTATTCCTCCGCCGAAACGTTGTTCACGCGCCGCGCCTTCACCTACTTCGGTTCGGATCAGCTCGGTATCATCCGTATTGGCCAGGATGACGGTGTCGTTGGCCTGTTCGACGCGACCGGCGTGTTCACGGTCGGCACCTGGAACCTGACCGCGGGTATCCTGGATGGCGATACGGAAGCGTATCAGCCCAATGGCAACCTGATTTCGTGGGCATGGTTGTCGGGCAACGGCATCGAATACGATCAGCAAAGAATCTCGTATATGAGCCCGAGCTTCTTCGGGTTCGACGCCGCCGTGGATTTCTCGCCGTCCACTGCCAACGCCTTCGGCAATGGCTCAACCAGTGGGCCGTATCAGACCGGCACCTGCATAGTTGAAAGTGCCAACTGCGACAACGTGACGGGCGGCGCCGACTCGTCGCGCCCGTATAACCGGGTATCGGCTGGCGTGCGCTATCAGGGCAGCTTCTCCGGCCTGGATGTGAAAGCCTTCGCGCTGTACACCCATTCGGCGGGGGAAAGCATTACTTCGGTTCCGAACGGTGGTCTCCAGGCCGGCCCTGGCCTACCGTCGCTCACAACTTCCGGAAACACGCTGAAATATGATGGGCAGAGCTTCTTCAACGTCGCCGCGGCCCTCGGCTTCCAGGGGATTGCGGTCAACGCTAACTTTGCCGACGGCCGGTTCAATCCTGGGAACAATGGCCTGACTCCGAGCGGCGGCGTGAACACGGTGGGTACGCTGATCGGTGTTGGCTATTCGAACGGTCCCTGGGTGACTGGCACGAACGTCGCGTTCGTCGACTGGCAGGGCAACGCGCAGTACACTCATATCTCTCAGCGGCATGAGTTCGCGTTCACCTATATGGTGGGCTACAAGCTTGCCCCCGGCATCAACCTGGCTGCCGAATATCTCTACATTCAGAAGCATCAGGGCGGTTACGACTTCTACACCGGCGGTGCAAATACCAAGACCACGGCGGTCGGAAACGACATCCATACCCAGGGTCTGACGTTCGCGACGATCCTGAGCTGGTAAGACTTTCACCTGAACGAGCCTGACGGACGGCGGGGGTAACCCCGCCGTCTTTTTTGATGCACCTGGCGTCGGATTGCATGACAGGCGCCACGGGATCGGGGTCAGTTGCATCCATTCCGGCACGAGCCACACCGAGCGCACGCCGAGTCTGCTCGCTCCCCTCGCCACCTAACCGGGTGTTTCACCGGAAGCAGCGGAGCATCAGGATTTCGCTCCCGAATCGCCGCCCGGGAACGCCATCTGCCGCCTGGTGGATGCCGGGGAGATCGTATTCGTTACCGTATTCCTCGCCGCAGATATGGCCTGAGCGATCTTCGGCGCGCAGGTCGCGGCAACCGGAGGAGTGGGGCGGATGGTACATTATCCGAACGGAATAAAGTTCTGGCCAGTCGTTACGATCTACCCACGTCCTAGCCGGGCCAGACCCGGCCAGCTTCATCAGCGCTTGCCGCGGCAGGTGGCCGGGTCGAGCCCGGGGTCGAGCCCGGCATGACGAATTGCGCGACAACGGTAACAACTTTGGGCCGCGGATGTTACCGAGCCAGATTGATCAACAACTCGAATGCGGCGACTCCCGCCGGGCCTGGTCTATGGGCCAAGATCAGCAAGTAGGTGTGCTGCCATCGTCTTCACGTCGTAGCTCCATCCGGCGCTGAACTGCCGCGCAGTGCGCTCCTCATACGGCTTGCTGACGGTGAAAACTGGGCCGTCTTCAGCAATGACAAACTCGACCTGAAACCCGCTTCGGTTATCGGCGATGACGATCGGTGAGTCGCCATCGCGCAACGCCAGCAAGAACACTTTGGCCTGGTCCGTCGTCAGATCGAGATGGGGCATCGTCTGAGGGGAATAATCCCCTGTCGGTTCGCCAGTGATAGAGATGTTCATGCTCGACCGGTTGATGGCAGGTATTTCGGGAATGCATCGGAATTCGAGCGTCGTATGACTGCTACCGCGAATTTCAATCGGTCCCGGCCGCCGCGTTGGCGACTGAGAGGGTGCGGGCGGCGGGAGATAAACCGGCAAAGGCTCAGCTGCGCGGCGGGCAAATCGGGACGTCGGCATAATCAGCGGACCTGGTTCGCCGGTTGGAAAATCGGGTATTGGTGCGTCGATCGGAGCGCCTTGGATGGGCTTAAGAGTCATGGCAATGCCTCGCGGCGGAACATCTGCAACATTGGGTCCCGGATGACGAGACTGACGGGCGACGCCTCGCAATACAGGCCAACCAACAGCCAGCATGGTACCACGCTGGCCCCGAAGGTCCAGGCCGGTTTGGCACACGAGAATTGTTTCGCTGGCAGGCTGTCGCCGGTTTCGCGGCACTGAGGATTTGAAAGGTTGTTGGAGCGTTCTGCCTGGCCGCCTGAAGCGCCAACCTGCGCTGAAGGGGAAGATAACAAGCCACGAGATCGCCATCACGGCAGCGCGGCAACGATCTGTTCGGACACCTCCCACAATCGTTTCGCCGTCGCTGCGGACAGGGCGTCGGCACGTGGCCTGGCGACATTGCAGTCAGCGAAGTATTCGCCGGACACATTCGCCAGCCCAGGATTGGTCGCTACGTAAACCTGCGTGGCCGCGCCCTGCGCCACGGTCTTGAGAAACAGCGGGCTGAACACGGCGGCAGCCACATTCAGGACCGGATTGTGCCGGATGAGATTGGTTCTGATCACGCCGGGGTGCACGGCGTTGGCGGTTCGTTGCGTGCCAGCCAGGCGCCGCGCCAGCTCCTTGGCGAACAGCAGATTGGCGAACTTCGATTGGCCGTAGAAACGCCACGGGTCGTAACCCTCGTGGCCATCGAGATTGTTGAACTCGATGCCGCCCTGCTTCGCCCTGGTGTGCGCGGTGCTGCTAAGCAGCACGACCCGCCCGGTCTCCGTCAGTTGCCCGAGCAACCCCGTGACGAGCATGAAATGACCAATGTGATTGGTGAAGAACTGCGCCTCATAGCCATGCACGCGCTCCAGTTTCGGCAACCCCATGATCCCGGCGTTGCAGACCATCGCGTCGAGCCTGATCCCCTCCGCCTCGATGGTGGCCACGCAGGCCCGCACGCTCGCAGGGTCCGACAATTCGCATTCCAGCGGCACGGTCTGGCCGGTCACCGACAAGCAGGCCGCCCGTGCTTTCTCGATCGTGCGCGCGGCGCCAACGACCCGGGCGCCGCGCAGCGCCAGCACGCGCATCGTTTCCAGCCCCAACCCCGAATTGCAGCCGGTAACGAGCATGGTTTTGCCGGCGAGCGTCATCCCTTCGGTCACCTGCTCCGCCGTCGTCCCGTACCCAAATCCATTGGGCCCATTCGCCTTGAACAGTTGATAGAGCGACATCATTCGTTCTCCCGCCGCCAGGCCGATCTTACGCCATCACGCCGGCGGCCGGTACAAAAGCCACCATAACCGTGGGGTGGACAGAATGGGGACCATTGATCAGAGCCGTAGCAATAACTGCGCGGTTGAAACGATAGGCGGGACGATCAAGCGGACGACGGGTGGACTTAACTCCAACGGCTTCAGCAACATACGTACGGCCATGGGAACAGGATAGTATCGCCGCGCAAGAATCCGGGTGCGGCTGCGGAAGGCGCGATAGTCGCCAGGCTGAAACTCGCAACCTGGATTGGCGACGCGAAAAACGTGCTTGAATGCGATAAGCCCGTCCTCGGCGTCCACCTCAGTCATGCGCCGCCACAGCGTGCGTGCGACAACCAGCCGGCTGGTTCGCTCGCGCGCGTGATAGCGCCGGAAGAAACGATAGAAATGCTTGTAATGCCGTACTTCGTCGGCTGCGATGAGGCTGGCGATCCGTTTCAGTACCGGCTCGGCGGTCATATCGGACAGTGCGCGATAGAATGTAGCGGTGCCGGTCTCGACGACACAGCGCGCCGCGAACTCCAGTTCCCTGGTGGCGGCGTACGCATCAACCCCGCAGCAACGGGAGTATTCCGCGAAGAAGCCGCCATAGGCGGTATTCCAGTCGAATTCCGGCCAGGCGGTTTCGACATAGCGTTTCAGCGCCGCGCCATGCTGCAATTCCTCAGGTTCCCACTGTTGTGAAAGCCACTCAGTCGCCTCATCATCACCGCGATAGAATTCGACCAGACCGGCGGTGTACAGGTCGGCTGTGATCTCGATGAAAGAGGCCGCCACCACGCCATAAAACAGGTGCCGATCATGGCGTACCAGGTCGCGGTCGAGTTCACGGAAGGGGATTTCGTCAATCGCCCAACGGGCGCTGGAGGGCGAGCCAACACGGCGTTCGTCCATCGTGCTTCTCCGGACATTGAGGTTGACCCGATAGGGACTGTCTTGAACGCGTGTTCTGAAGGCATCAACAGACTTCGGCCGCTTCGAGGCCGTTCAACCTATCGCTCCGCGGCCCGCTTCGGGTCGACACCGGTGGAACCGCTCGCGCGGTGTAAACGGCTGCGTACCAGTCTCGGTTGCTTCAGAGCTGCCATTCCACTTTCGGCCCACGCCGGGCTTTGGGCCATCCGCCGCGAATGACCGCCTTGAGTCGATTGCGGCCATCTGGCCAGATGCCCATCGCGACTAAGAGCCCAGAGCGGGCAGCCTCACCCCGCAATCCGTCTAAACCTATTTGCCGGGGCCCTGGTAAAAAACCAACATCCGCACCTCGATGCTCTCGCGCGGCGGCGCATTGTCGGGCGTTTGCGGGTCGTCGAACGCGCCGTGCGCCGAAAACCGTGCGGGGCCCGAGCGCGCTGAATCGAAGCAGCGGATCAGCAACGCCTCGTCCGGCTGCATCTTTGGAAAATAGTACCAGCGCTGGTTCGGATTGTAGGTAATCGCGTAGGTCTCACCGGTGCGATCGGGATAGCGCAGCTCGGAGGCGACAAGGTTCTCGGTGTCCAGCGTCTCGGCGTCGCACAGGGCCAGGGGCGAGCGCAGCAGAGGGCCGGCAATCGGCCGCCAGATATTGTTGATGGCGAAGCGGTGCTGCAGCAGTTCCTCGGCTTCGTCGCCCATCAGATCGCGAACGCGCTGTGGCGCCGACCAGGCTGTGTAATCATTGTGAACCCGCCCAGCGGGCAGCTTGACGCCACTGCCTTTGGTTGCGGCCTTGGCGGCGTTGCGAACGATGTGGTCGAACGCGACGACCCGGGTGGCCCCGGTTGCCTCTTGCATCAGCCGCTCGCACTCCGGGTAGTAGACCGAGGTGATGATCGTATCGTCGTAGAGATCAGCTGCCGCGGTCTGGTGGCGCAGCAGCACGAAGCCCTCGCGGTCGAGCGACAGCCCGTCGTTGACCGGGCGCGCATCGTGGATGGTGACCTGGTGTTCAATCGGCCGCCCGTTGCGAGCCGGCACGCCGGGTGGCGGCTCGTAATTGTAGGCAAACGGCTTCTCCGCCATCGGCTCCATGAAGTTCAGTGGCGCCATAACAGCTTGCAGATCCGCGCGCGTCATACCATCCATCGCATCCTCCATTGGCGGACGTTGCCCGTCCGCGAATTTCCCAGACCGGACGGCAATCCTATACGCGCAGCCGCTACTCCGAAAGCCGGCGAGCCGGGCGTGTTGTCGTCGCTGGCCTCGCTCGGGCTCCCCGCTATGCCGCCATCGTCAGCCGCTTTACGAACGCCGAGATCCGATGCCGGCGCAGTTCACTGCGCGCTTTCTCGTCCGTGGTCATATAGTTCAGCTGAATGCTGTAACGTTGCCCGACGAACCGGCGGTGGCCGTGCCACGTCGTCGGTCCGTTCGGGAACACCAGCAACGTGCCGTTCACCGGCGGGACCTCAACAACGTAATCCTCGAGATCGCCCGGCCCGCGCAACAGCCGCAGGCAGCCTTCCTGCCGGCCGAACGCCTCGGTCTCCTGGTTCAGATACAGCAGCACGGTCACCCGTTTGGCGGTCGAGTCGGTGTGGATGCGGCCGTCCCGCTCGCTGGTCCAGCCGCGCAAGGTCAGCATGGTCGGCGCCCCCACGAGGTCGATGCCGAACCGTGCCGCAATCAGATTGCGCAGCCGCTCGCCCTCCATTTGCTGCACCAGGTCGCGCGCCGCGGGGCCCAGACGCACCGAGCCCGGCGGAAACGAGCCGCGCCGCTGCAACGCCGGCAAATCGCCAAGCACCTGGGCGAGGCTCTCGGCCGGCACGAAGCCAGGCACCAGCAGATGCGGGAACGGATCGGTGCCGAGCGGCGTGTCGGAAAATTTCTGGTAGTCCAGGGTGATCATCCGGGCTCTCGTGGCCAGAGGGGTGGTCATAGTGAGCGTTGGCCCTGGCTTAGCAGCGCCTCGGCGAGGTCGACCAGGTCGTCGGTCCAGCAGATTTCGGGTCTGGGCTGCGCCACGCCAAGCCCGGAATCGGGCCGCCAGGTGAGAACGCGCATGACCTGCGGCACAGGGAACACACCTCGCCCATAAGCGGCACCGGCCAACGCACCGGAGACGGCGGATGGCCAGGTGGTGGCGTCAGGCTCCGGCATCATCAGGCCGGCATCCCCGAGCAGGCGGCGCATGGCGTCCGGCGTGCCACCCCGCACTCCTGTAGCAATCGCACCGGCGAGTGCGAAATTAGCTGGAGCCTGCCGACGATCCCGCCGTGCCGCGGCAACAGCCTCATCCGGATCGCGAGCCCAGATCCCAATGCCGATGGCGCGAACCAACGGCGAGGCCCGGTTGATCTGACCGCCCGCCGCGGTCCATGCGGTCACCGCCTGATCGACCGCATCGCCATCGTATTTCGCCAACCCCACGAGGCTCCGTGCCACGATCAGTGCCAGCTCTGTCTCCGGCCCCAGAACGCTGCCGAGCGCCAGCCCGAACAAACAGCCGGCGGCGCGGTCGAGCATCGCCTCCGGCACCGTGCGCGGCCAGGTCAGCGTTACCCGAGGCTCCCGGCGCGGCTCCTGGCTGCCGCGCCAGGTTCTCGCTCGCAGCGCCTCCACCGCTTTTGGGGCACCGCCGAAGCAGGCAGAGGGGCGGCTTTCGCCCAATTCGTTGTAGGTGACCGGGACCCCGTCCTCGGCCACCAGGACGCCGCCGGCGGCCATCAGCAAAGCGTGGCCGGCGGCGATGTCCAGTGCGTTGACCGGGCGCAGCGTCAACGTGGCAATCCCGTCCCCCACGGCGATCCGCGCCAGCCGGTAAGCGATCGAGGGCAACGGCATGAACCCGGCCGGCGCGCACGCCTTGCCGTGCCAGACCGGCCGCTGCCAGGCGCCGTGATTAAGAAACACGACATCGCCGGCCGCCAGTTCGCGCTGACTTAGATCCATGGTCACGGCTTGGCCGTTACGGGAGATCGGGGTGCCTTCCGCCCAGGCGATGAGGTCGGGACCGCGGTCGGGGCTGGTTGGGGCGTAGACTACGGCGAGGATCGGGGTACCGTGGCGCAGCAGAGCGACGGAGACCGCACTGCCTCGCTTGCCCTCCAGGAAGGCGCGGGTCCCATCATGCGGGTCGACCACCCAGCAATAGCCGTTTGCCAGGGAAGCCTTTGTTGAGGCTTCCAGCACGCCGGCTTCCTCGCCGACGAAGCGGGCGGGGACCAGGGCGAGCAAGCGGTCGCGCAGCATCAGTTCGATCTCGCGGTCCAGCGGGGCGGTCACGTTGTCGCTGAAGCGTGGCCCATCCGGGCGGGCGAACTCGGCCGCGATGAGGTGGCCGGCATCACGGGCCGCCTCGATGACGCGTGGCAGAATGGCGGCGGGAAGCTTTGGGTCTGGTAATTGGGCTGGCGGCACAGGTTTTCCTTCAGCTCGGGATCGTTCGCGACGTCATCACCTGCGCAAACGAATGGCCGGGTCAATCTAGCGGCGCCGGCCGAGACGCGCTATCCGACCGTGCCGCCATGGATACGAACGTCGCTCCTGCCTCCGGTCCCCTGCCTGCCTGGCGTGCCAAGGTGGCCCGTGGCGAACTGGCGCCCGACCCGTCACAGGAATTTGCCGCGAGAAATCTGCAGACGCTGTGGCAGGCGTTGCGGGGCTATGATCCGCCCGTGGTTGCGCGACCCGCCGGCGGTGGGTTGCGCGAGCGGCTGTTTCGCCGAAAGACCGAGGTGTTTATCGCCCCTGCCGGGACGCCCAGGGGTCTGTATCTGGTGGGCGAGGTCGGGCGCGGCAAGTCCATGCTGATGGACCTGTTCTTCGCCAGCGCCGAGGTAGCGCGCAAACAACGCATCCATTTCCATCGTTTCATGCAGACCTCGCACGCGAGGGTGTTTGCATGGAAGCAGGCCAATCCGAACGGCACCGATCCGATCCCGCCGCTGGCCGAGACGATTGCGCGCAACGCCGCACTGCTGTGCTTCGATGAGTTCCAGGTCAACGACATTGCCGATGCGATGATCCTCGGCCGGCTGTTTCAGGCGCTGTTCGCGCGCGGTGTGGTGGTCGTCGCCACCTCCAACATCGCACCCGACGATTTGTTCAAGGGCCAGCCTGGGCGGGATGCGTTCCTGCCGTTCATTGCGCTGATCAAGCAACGGCTCGATGTGGTGATGATGGACTCAGGCCGCGATTTTCGGCGCCAGCGGATGCGCGGGATGCGGACCTGGTACGTGCCGGCCGATGCGTTTTCTCGCCGGGCGTTGGATAAGGCGTTTGTGACACTGACCAGTGGTGTGAAGCCGGAACCAGTGACGCTGGCCGTCACCGGCCGCAAGCTGGTGGTGCCGGCGGCGGCGGAGGGAGTGGCGCGGTTCGACTTTGCCACGTTGTGCGGGACCGCTCTGGGGCCGGGCGATTACCTGGCGATCGCGACGAAGTTTCATACGCTGGTGCTGGATGGGATCCCGCTGCTGTCGCCGGACAACTACGAGGCGGCGCGGCGATTCATTAATCTGATCGATACGCTGTACGATCAGCGGGTGAAGTTGATTGCGTCCGCCGATGCGTTGCCGGACCAGTTGTACCGGCGTGGCACGAATGCCAAGATGTTTGAACGCACGGCGTCGCGGCTGGATGAGATGCAGAGCGAGGCGTGGTTGGAGCAGGAGCACATCGATTAGTGCCGTGATGAGACAACGCCGGCATGCCCCAGTGACGCTCATCCCTCACGGAAATAGGCCTCAAGGAACCTACCATGACTCTGTTAACCCGCCGGGCGATTGCCGCCGCCGCCGTCTGGGGCGTGCTTTGTCGCGGACTGCCGGCTCGCGCCCAAGCCCCGGCCGCCACGCGACAGGTTGCTTCGGACGCCACGTCGGTACGGACACGAGAGGCCCTCGCGGCGCTCGAATCGAGAAACGGGGGAAGGCTTGGTGTCGTCGCGCTTGATACCGGTTCGGGGCACCGGATCGGCTATCGCGCCGAGGAACGCTTCGCTATGTGCAGCACGCACAAATTCCTGACCGCTGCTGCCATCCTGGCCCAGGTGGATCAGAGGCAGATGAAGCTCGACCGGCGTGTCGCTTTCGGTCAGACCGACTTGCTCGAATACGCACCGATTACGCGCAAGCATGTCGATACCGGCTACATGACGGTGGATGCGCTGTGCGCTGCGGCCATTGAATGGAGCGATAACACCGCGGCAAATTTGCTGCTGGGACTGATCGGCGGCCCACCCGGCTGGACCCGTTATGCCCGCTCGATCGGAGATGCGACCTCCCGCCTCGACCGCACCGAGCCAGCGCTGAACACCGCGATCTCCGGCGACCCGCGTGATACCACCACCCCGGAAGCGATGGTGCACGACCTCAATCTGCTGCTCGTTGGGCAGGCCCTGAGCGATGCTTCCCGTACCCGGCTCGAAAACTGGATGCTCGACAGCAAGGTCACGGGCAACCTGCTGCGTGCCGGCCTGCCGAACGGCTGTCGGGTCGGCGACAAGTCGGGGTCGGGAGAGCACGGCACCCGGAATGATATCGGGATCATCGTACCGCCCGGCGCTGCCCGGATCGTTGCTGCTGTGTACTACACCCAATCGATCGAACCGGGCTCATCCCGCGAGCAGGTTATCGCGGAAGCCGGCCGGATCATCGCGCAAAGCCTCGGCGCCTGACGTCGATGACTGGCGTGCCTCCGAAAGCGTGGTGGCGCGGCGCCAGCCAACCCGCGACGTCCAAACCTCGGGAGCCGGTCTTCTGAATGGTGCCTCGGCCTTTCTTGACCAGTGGTGTCGGAACCCTCATCCGTCCGTTGACGTACTGGTCTGCTGGAGGAACACCATGAGCCGCTATTGGTCTGAGCTTGCCCGCGGCCTGTCGCCCTATGTGCCTGGCGAACAGCCGCTGATCCCAGGCCTTGTCAAGCTGAATACCAACGAAAGCCCATTCGGACCGTCCCCGAAGGCGATCGAGGCGGTGCGCGCAGCGGCGGCCGATACGCTCCGCCTCTATCCGGACCCGCAGTCCACCCGGCTTCGCGAGGCGTTGGCCGATTACCATAAGGTCGCACCTGACCAGGTGTTCGTCGGCAACGGCTCGGACGAGGTGCTGGCCCATGCCTTCGCCGCGCTGCTGAAACAGTCCAGGCCTGTGCTGTTTCCGGACGTGACCTACAGCTTCTACCCCGTCTGGTGCCGGCTGTTGGGCATCGACCACGAGGTGGTCCCGCTCGACGCGGCGATGCGCGTCCGGGTCGATGACTATCTGCGCCGAGGTGGGGCAATCATCATCGCCAATCCAAATGCTCCGACCGGGATCGCCCTGTTGCGCGCAGAGATCGAGCGACTGGTGAAACAGCGGGCCGATGTGCCGGTCGTGATCGATGAAGCCTATGTCGACTTTGGCGCAGAAACCTGTGTGCCGCTGATCCAGGAGCATCACAATCTTCTGGTGGTCCAGACCATGTCGAAGTCGCGCTCGCTTGCCGGCCTTCGCGTCGGCTACGCGATCGGGGATGTGACGTTGATCCAGGCCCTGACGCGGGTGAAGGACAGTTTCAACTCCTATCCTCTGGGTCGGCCCGCTGAGGCAGGCGCAATCGCCGCCATCCAGGATGAACCGTATTTCCAGGAGACGCGATCGGTCATCATGCGCAATCGGGCGAGTCTGACTGCGGCTATGACGGGGCAAGGGTTCGATGTGCTGCCGTCCAGTGCCAATTTCGTCTTCGTTCGTCACCCGGGTCATTCTGGCCAGGAGCTGGCGGCCGCGCTGCGGGAACGGGCGGTGCTGGTCCGGCATTTCTCGGACCCGCTTGTCTCCGACTTCGTCAGGATCACCATCGGTTCAACCATGGAGCTCCGCCGGTTGACGGACGCGCTGTCGGAGTTTCTTGCAAAGCGATCGCCAGGTTAACGACCGTTGCCGGTGCCGCCGGAAGCGACTGCTGCCTGGCCACTCCGAATTCGAAGCTGGACTCGTTTCGATTGCAAGAATCCTGGGTCCGAGGCGAATGATTGCAATCAATCTGAGCTCGGCACTATGGTCTTGAGCCAGCGCCTGGTACCCGGAATTGTTGGAGCGCGACACGGCCCTTCCAGTACCGCGAGGGCCTTCGGTCGTCGCGAGCGCCGCCGGTCACCGCGAGCGCAGCGAAGCGATCTCGTGAAAGGTGCGTAACGACGCGGAGACTGCTTCGCTGCGCTCACAATGACCCCGGGAGAGCAGCGGCGGCATGCTGTCGCGGCAAAGTGTAACCGAGCGCGAGGATTGACCCGCTTGCGATGACCGGGAAACCATCCGGACTGCACTACGGAGACCAATGTCATGAGCGCAAACTCTCAGCCACAACGACAGTTTCTCGCTGTGGCGCCGGTTTTCTTCATCTCTGCCATCGAGCCGGCGGCGGCATATTATCGCGACGTTCTCGGCTTCGCGGTCGATCGGATCCGGGGCGAGCCGCCGTGTTTTTGCATGCCGCGTCGCAACGGCCTGACCATCATGCTCAGTCAGGCCGAGGACAAGGCTCGGGTGCAGCCGAACGGCGGCAGCGATGACGAGTCCTGAGACGCTTACATCTGGGTGCACGACGCCGACACCTTGTTTGCCGAGTTCAAGGCGAAGGGTGCCCGTGTGGTCTACGAGCCGACCGATCGGCCATATTATGGCAATCGGGAGTTCGCGATTTGCGATCTCGATGGCTATGTCATCGTCTTTGCGCACGACATTGCGGCAAAGGCGCGCCGGACGTATAAGGGACGGCCACGACGACGCCGGATTGGCAACCGGCGGCCAGGCGGGAACGCCGCGGGCAGCCGGATTGGCTGCTGTCCGGTGGTCGGCACGAAACGGTTGCATTCGGCTATGACGGAACACTGCGTTGTTGGCAAACCACGCCCGCGGCTCAGGAAAACCTTTAATATCAACTATCTTGCAAGTTGCACGCCGGGGACGATAACAAAACTCTTGTTGCAATGCAAAACCCGAACTATACGTGCGACGCGGTCCACGGGCATCGCCAATACGGAGGCCGCAGATCCGCTATCACTCCAGGTTGCAACCAGGAGAGAGCTTCCAATGATAACCGCGGAAAACGCCACAAGGCTTGGGCAATACCAGGTCGATCCCGGCAAGAGTTCAATTTCTGGATTGTCCTCAGGTGCATTCATGACCGTGCAATTGCATCTGGCTTATTCGTCGCGGTTTTGCGGTGCAGGGATCGTCGCGGGAGGCCCATACCGTTGCGCCGAATCGTTCCGTGCCGCGGCCTTTCTGGCGGAAGATGCCTTCGAGCAAAGCGCAATCAACCTATGCTTGAATCCGCTGCTGCCGCAAACCGCACCGAACCCGGAACACCTCGCGCAGCTGGCCAACGCGACAGCCCAGGCCGGCGAAATCGACCCGATCGTCAATCTTGCCGGCCATCGGATCTACATTTTCACCGGCAGTAGAGACGACGTCGTGGCCCCGGCAACCGTCAACTGCACAAGGCGCTTCTACGAACTTCTGGGCGTCGACCGCAAACAAATCGCCTGGCATGACAATATCCCCGCCGGCCACGCGCTGGTCACCGATAACCCTGAGGATTCGCCTCTCGCTACCAACCAACCACCTTGGCTGAATAACGGCGGGTTCATGCAATCCCACGCCATCCTGAACCATATCCATGACAATTTGCAACCGCCCGCCGACCGCGCGACCGGCCGATTGTTGCGCTTCGATCAAACCGAATTCTTCGATGGCGATCCGCGCGCCTGCATGAGCGAGTATGGCTTCGTCTATGTACCATCCGCCGTCGAGAACGGAACGACCGCGCGTGTGCACATCGCCCTGCATGGCTGCAAGCAAGGCTACGACTACGTGAACTTCGTTTACGGCCGGCCCGACAACGCCAACCAACCACCCTACGGCAACCGTTACGTCACCACTACCGGCTACAACACCATGGCGGACAGCAACAATATCATTGTGCTGTATCCCCAGGTACGAGGCCGCGACGACGACTTTGCGCAAAATCCGGATGGCTGCTGGGATTGGTGGGGTTACTCCAGTCCGGATCCTGGTCGACCCGACTACTACTCACGCAACGCCATTCAGATCAAAGCCATTTACAGCATGCTGCGCCGGCTTGGTGGCTGATCACTCGAAAGGACGCGTCTCTGTCATGGCAGATATCGACACAAGCGCGATGCTCGCGGACTGGGCCAAGGTTGCGCCGCAGGCCGCGCCGCCCGCAGCAACGCCGCTCATGCACAAGGCAACCAACGTCATGAGCAATTGGGCGGCGCGGGCTGCCGGCACCGGCCTCGCAACCACCGCCTTGTTGCCGTGGCGGATCGATCCGCGATCCTGGCCGCAAATCTGGCTTGAACTGTGTCAAATGCAGGATGCTGTGTGGCAGCGACAGTGCCGGTTGCAAGACAGCTGGTTGCAAGGCTGGCTCGACTGGGCCAACGAATTCCGCCAGGCCAGAGGTGCCAACACCGTGTCCAAACTGGTCGAACAGGAATTTGATTTGGTGGCCCAGTGGCATGAGCTGGTGAGCGGTCAGGTGACCGATGTGGTAAGTTTACTGGAAAATCTCGAAATCAATTATGCATACTGGGTCAACGAAAAATCGCGCTAACGCCTGGCCCGGGTACCGACTGTCACTGAAGTGTAAGTTCGCCACCACGGTCGTCGCGAGCGCAGCGAGGCAATGTCGTCTTGGGTGCGCACCTTTTACCAGATCGCTTCGCGGCGCTCGCGATGACAGAACGCGACCGCGATCACGGAAGGCGACCGCGATGACGGCAGGGATGCATCGCGTTCCGAGGATCCCGGGTACTTGGAAGTCACGGCTGTTGGCCTCGCCGGCCGCGTAGTGTAGCACGATCAGCGCAACATCAAGCCGGGAAGCCCAAAATGCGCCGTGCGATCATGGTCGTCCTGGATGGTCTCCGCCGGGATTTTGTGACCGAGGCGACAACGCCGCGGCTGGCCGCGTTCATGCGGCAGGCGGAATATTTCCCGGCATTTCGCAGTGCGTTTCCCTCGGCGACCCGGATCGTATCGGCAACGTTTGCCACCGGGTGTTTTCCGGCGCGGCACGGCTTGCAAGGCAACGCGGTGGCACTGCTGGAAGCCGGCCAACTGGTGGCGCATGACGTCGGCCGGCCCGATTTTCTGCACCACAAGAAGGCGGTCACCGGACAGGCGCTGGCGGTTCCAACATTGGCAGAACGCCTGGCGCCGCACGGCGGGGCGATCATTTTCAACAATGTCTCGCCCGGGGCGGCACGTGCGCATGATCCCGACGGTTTCGGCCATGTTTATCACCGGGCATTCTGCACCGCGCCCGACCTGCGACCGGTCGACGATCCGCTGCACGTCACGCTCGACGCGGCCGGTGACCGGGTGATGACGGATCGTTTCATCACCGAGGTCATTCGACAGCGCCGGCCGGCGTTCGGCCTGCTGTGGTGCGGCGAACCGGATCACATTCAGCACAACGTGCCGCTTGGCTCGCCTGAGCATTTGGCCGTGCTGCGCGAGGCCGATCGCCACGCCGGCAGCGTGATCGATGCCGTGGCGCGGGAGCGCGACAACGGCGATCACATTCTGTTGATCGTTGCCTCCGATCACGGCCACGAAACGGTCAGCGGCGTGATCGATGTGGAGGCGGATCTTATCACTGCCGGATTGAAGTATGGTCCGGACTCGACCGATGTCGTGGCAATGGCAAACGGCACTGCGACGCTGATCTACCTGCACCCGGATGCCGCCGGCCGCCGCGCCGCTCTCCACGCCCATCTCCGCACCGCCTCCTGGGCTGGTGCCGTGTTCGCTGCTGGTGACCTGAGCGAGGTCGGCCAGGCGCCACTGCACGGTCTGGCATTCGCCGTGTCGATGCGAGCGGATGCCGGGGTGAATGACTTCGGCATACCTGGTCGGTCGCTGGTGGCAAAGCCGCGATGGGACAAGCCGGACCGGTTGGGCTGTGGCCAACACGGTGGTCTGGGTGTGTTCGAGCAATCCCCGGTGCTGCTTATCGACAGCCCGGACTTCATCGCTGGCGGACAGCGAGGGGAGGCAGTGCGGATCGTCGATCTGGCGCCAACCATTTTGCGGCATTTAGGTGTGCCCGCGTACGGGACGGATGGCCGTGCGTTAATGGCGGGTTAGAATGCCTTCCAATCGGATATCAGCGCTGCGAAACAGAAATGAAATCCTCGATTCGGCCTACAATGCAGGGGGCGCGACAAAGCCGCCGAATTCACGCTCGATCAGTCCGGCAAAAGCGATCGTGGTGCGGTCCTGCAGATAGCCGCCGATGATTTGCACGCCGATCGGCAGTCCGCTCTCGGAATGGTCGATCGGTGCCACGGTTGCCGGCAATCCGAACAGTGTCGCAACGCTGGCCCATACGATCTGGTCGTTATAGGAAACCTGTTTGCCATCGATGTCGAGCAGTCGCGTGGCGCGAAACGAATGGTCATGCGGGAAGGCCGGCGTCGGCATCGGTGGACACAGCAAAACATCGACATCCCGGAACAGTTTTTGCCACAGTTGACGTAGAAAATCGCGAACATGGTTCGCCCGCACCCAGTCGGGATGACTGATCGATAGACCGTGCAGCCGATACGCCTGCAAACTCTCGTCGCCAGATGGCAACCCCGCGACCCCTCTGCTGATCGTTTCGCGGGTGGCGGTGCTCAGACCAACACTGAACACGGCATTCAACAATTCCAGGTAAAGCCGGGTGCTGCGCGCCAGATCGGGCAGGCTAGGGCTCGTCCTGAGCACCGTGCAGCCTGCCTTGCCGAGACGTTCGGCCAGCCGATCCAAGGCACCGGCCACGCTGCTCGCGGTCGGGAAAAGCGGGTGCGCATTCAGCAGCAGTACACGACACTCTTGCAGCGTCGTGCGGCGGGCGGGCGGCAGCGCGAGCCGGTAGCCGATCCCGTCCAGCAGCTCGTCGGGTCCGGCCAGCACGTCGAATTCAAGCGCCAGGTCGGCCGCGCTGCGTGCCATCGGGCCCGCCACCGACAGATCGCCATGCGATGGCACTGCCGGCGTCGTAGGCGGACCGCCGCCGCGCAACGGTACCAGATCGAGGCTCGGTTTGTGCGCGAACACCCCGCAATAATGCGCCGGCGCTCGCAACGACCCGCCAATGTCGGAGCCGAGTTCGAGTGCGGTGAAACCGGCCGCGAGCGCAGCTGCGGCGCCTCCTGACGAACCGCCCGGAGTGCGCGTAAGGTCCCAGGGATTGTTAGTGGTCCCGTAAATCTCGTTGTAGCTCTGCCAGTCGGCTAAATTGAGCGGCACGTTGGTCTTGCCGAGAATGATTGCGCCGGCCGCCTTCAGTCGCGTCACCACCAAAGCGTCCGCGGTCGGCCGCCATTCCTTGAACTTCGGATTGCCCCAGGTGGTGGGCAGGCCGGCGATGTTGAACTGCTCCTTGACCGTCATCGGCAAGCCAAGCAGCGGGCGGCGCTCGCCACGGGCCAGAGCTTCGTCGGCCGCTTTTGCCGCGTCGCCGGCGGCGGCGAAATCGCGCACCACAACGGCGTTGATTTTGGGATCGAGCGCCTCGATGCGAGCGATCGCCGCGTTGGTGAGTTCGCGCGACGAGACGCTCCGATTGGCCAGCGCCGCAATCAATTCGGAGGCAGTGCGATACGCCGGGTCGGCCGGCGATGCCGCTGCGGCCGCAAGCCCAGGAGACGGGGTCCGGAGGGGGAGGGCGGCGGCGATGGTTGCGATGCCGGCTCGCTGCAGCACTGTGCGGCGGTCCGGATCGTCCTCCATCGGTCACTCCGTTGGTTTCTGGGCCGGCACGAGGTTTTACCGATCACGCCCGGCCCGGCGGACAGTTGCTACGCCGACCGAACGTTCCACGGATACGGCGAGACGCCCTGCAAAACACCGGTAATACTCCGGCGGAACGCAGTCTTGCCATACCACTGCCCGACTGCGATCGCGCCCACGTCGGTCATCGCCACATGCGACAGTGCCTTGGCCGCTTTGTCCTGGCCAGCGGCATCCGGTGCGGCGAGCCACTGTGCGGTCAACGAGCGTGCCTCAGCGTTGTCCCACCAACCGAACCAACTCTTGGTGCCACGCCCATTGATCAGCGGATGAGTCGCAGGGGTGCTGGCCGCGGCCGCGGAGGCGAAGGTGTGGAACACGCTCCAGCCACCTTTTTCAACAGGCTCCATGCTGGCGCGCCGCTGCACGACGGTGCCCCAGTCGGTTTCCTGCAACTCGACGTTCATGCCGATTTTTTTCAGGGTGTCGGCAGTGACCAGGCCCAGCGGATGAATGGCCGGGAAATCGGTCGGGTTGATGACCACGACTTTTTGCCCCGAGTAGCCGGCCTGTTGCAGCATTTTTGCAGCCGCCGCGAGGTCGCCTTGCATGAGACTGCCATCGGCGCCGGAATAATACGGCGTGCCGAACGGGAACACGTCCTTGCAGACGCGCCACAGCGATTGATCGTCGCCGAATGTGGCGCGCATGTAGTCTTCCTGACGTACCGCCATCATCATCGCGCGGCGGATCCGCACGTCGTTGAACGGCGGTTGCAGCTGATTGGTGATCAGCCACGACAGGCGGCCCCAGGGTTGGTCGATCTGCACCGCAATGTTCTTGTCGGCGCTGAGTTGCGGCAGCAGATCGGCCAGTGGTTGCTCCCACCAGTCGACCTCGTTGTTTTGCAGTGCGGCGCCCGCGGTGGCGGCATCGGGGATAATGTTCCAGACGATGCGCGGGAAGTAAGCCTGCTTGGCGCCAGTGGCCCAGACGGCGGGTTCGCTGCGGGAGACGTACTTGTCGAACTTTTCGTAAACCACGCGGCTGCCGTTGACGTATTCGCTGGCGACGAATCGGTAGGGGCCGGAGCCGACCATCTCGGTCACCGGCTTGTCTGCCGCGGTTGCCGCCAGCCGCGCCGGCATGATGAACGGCACCGACGAATCGGGTTTGCCAAGCGCTGTGGCCAACAGCGGAAACGGCTGCTTCAATTTAACAACCATGGTCCGGTCATCGGCGGACACGTAACTGTCGACGGCGGCGGCCAGCAACTGGCCGAACGGGTCGCGCATCGCCCAACGCTGAATGCTGGCGATGCAGTCGGTTGCTCGTACCGGGGAGCCGTCGTGGAACGCCAGGCCTTCGCGCAACCGGATGCGCCAGGACAGCTTGTCATCCGAGACGGTGTGGCCCTCGGCCATTTGCGGGTGCGGGGTGCCATCCGGCCCGACCGAATACAACGTGTCGAAAACGTAATAGCCGTGGTTGCTGGTCACGGTTGCGGTGGTGAACACCGGGTCGAGCAACGTGAGGTTGGCCTGCGGCACAAACCGCAAGGTCGCAGCCTTGGCCGGTTGAGCGATGGACGGGGTGGGCAGACGCGTCAATACGGATGCGAGGGCGGTTGCCTTCAACAATGTGCGGCGCTGCATGGCGAGCCTCCCTTGGTTGTTATTGTTATGGTCCCGGATCCGGGCCGGCTTGCCGCTGCGAGCTTGCGCCTCCGGGCCGGGAGATGGCAATCGCCGGCGGTGTCGGACGCCTGGCCGGGTTGATTGCCCGCCCACGCGGCGTGGTGCTCAGGCCAGGCTGAGCGCGCGATAGTTTTCCGCCGCCACCGCGTCGCAGTGCTCGCGATAGGCCGGGTAGCCGCCGCTGTAACGCATGATTTTTCGAACCTGCTTGCCTTCGATGTTACGGTTGATGCCGGTCATCCAGGAGTCGACCTCGTTGGCCAGCAGCCCTTGGCCCATCGCAATGACGTGCTCCGTCCATTTGGCCGTGCCCTCTGCGGTGGCTTCGATCCGGGTCAGGCCGCGGTCGTGGGCGAAGCGGATCAGGTCGGTAGCCCACTCGACGCTGTATTCGGCGGCGCGCGGGAAGTTGCCGAGGCCGGCGTGCGGGCCCATCACCATCAGCAGGTTGGGAAAGCCTTCGACCAGGACACCAAGATAGGTCTCCGGCCCGTCGTGCCACTTGTCTTTCAGGCGGGCGCCGCCGACGCCCCTGATGTCGATGCGGTCGAAGGCGCCGGTGATGGCATCGAAGCCAGTGGCGTAGATGATGATGTCGAATGGATACTCGGTGGTTGTGGTCTTGATGCCGGAGGGGGTGATGCGCTCGATCGGGGTTTCGTTGATGTCGACCAGGGCGACGTTGGGCTGGTTGTAAACTTCATAGTAAAACGTCTCAAGCGGCAGCCGACGGGTGCCGAAGCCGTGGTTCTTCGGGATCAGTCTTTCCGCGACCGCCGGGTCCTTGACGCGCTGGCGAATTTTCCGGGCGACGAACTCGGAGATCAGGGCGTTGGCGCGGCGGTCGGTCAGGATATCCCGGAAGTTCGCCTGCCAGATGCCGAAGCCGGGCTCGGCGTAGAGTTTTTCCCAGAGCGTTTCGCGGTCTTGTTGCGTCACTTCGAGGGCGGAGCGTGGGTCGGGGCTGTGGATGAAGCAGCCGGGGGTTTCGTGGCAACGCGCAAAAATTTCTGCGTAGCGGGCGCGGATGTCGCGCATCTCGTCTTCGGAAATTTTCGCGTTGTGCAAGGGGGCACACCAATTTGGGGTGCGCTGGAATACGGTCAGATGGCCGACTTTGCTGGCGATGGTCTGGATGGTTTGCACGGCAGTGGCGCCGGTGCCTATGACGGCGACCCGTTTGCCGGTGAAGTCGATTTCTTGTTTTGGCCAGTGCGCGGTGTGGCAGGACTGGCCTTTGAAGCTGTCGATGCCGGGGATGTTCGGCATGGTCGGGGCGGAGAGCACGCCAATGGCGGTGATCAGCAGGCGGGTGTGGTAATGCCGGCCGTCTTCCAGAATGACGTCCCAGAGGCGGGATTCTTCCATGTAGTGCGCTGCGGTGACGCAGCTGCGGAACCTGATGTCGCGGCGGAGGTCGAATTTGTCGGCGACATAATTCAGATACCGTTCGGTCTCGGGCTGCGAGGCGAAGTGCTCTTCCCAGTTCCATTCGTTGAGCAGTTCAGGGGAGAAGGAATAGCCGTAGGTCCAGCTTTCGGAATCGAAACGAGCGCCGGGGTAGCGGTTCCAGTACCAGGTGCCGCCGACATTGGTTCCGGTCTCGAGCACCAGCGTCCGCAGGCCGAGTTCGCGGAGTTTGTAGAGCTGGTAAAGGCCGGAGACGCCGGCGCCGATGATGATCGCGTCGAAGGAGTCGGTGCGGGCGTTGGAGGCGGTCGAGGTGATCGTGTCCATGGCTTTCGGTCCCTGAGGCGGTGATCGGCGGCGCGCGGTGGAGCGCGGACGGGAATTGTTGCGCCGATCCAGGGGTTCCGCAACGGGCGGTGGGGCCATCGGACCATTTCGGTTACGAGTGGGAAGCAATTGTTTCAGAGTTGGCAACGCGGGCCCGGTCTTCCGCAACGCAAGCATTACGCACCAGTGAAGAACTGTGAGTGCCTGTCCGTGATCATGTGTTGAAGAAGCCGGGAAAGCAATGTTAACCTGTAGACCGGATGGGCGGATCGGCTGCCCATTCAGCAACCGCCAAAGATTCAGGGGACTTCCATGCCCACAGCATTCGTGGTCACCCCGGCGACAGCGCCGGCCCCGCTCAATGTCGTCGGAGAGCAAATCACCGTTCTCGCGTCAGGTGCACAAACCGGTGGTTATGAGATTTTTCGCCAGGCAGGCCCGGAAGGTAGCGGCCCGCCACCGCATTGCCACCCATGGGATGAGTCGTTTTACGTGGTGAAGGGCAATATCGCGTTCGGCTTCGGTGACAAAGACATGATCGCCGAGCCGGGTACGCTGGTGCATCTGCCGGCCGGCACGATGCATTGGTTCCGTTTCGGCCAGGGTGGCGGGGAGATGATCTCCATGACATCGCGTGAGGCGGCCTCTCATTTCTTCACTGATGTCCATCGCGCGATCTCACCCGAGACGCCAGATATCCCGAAGCTCGTCGAGGTGGCCAATCAACATCAGTTGACCGTCGCCGCTCCGCCCGGCTGACGGCGCGATCAGCGCGCGGCACGCTCTCGCGGGAGCGCAATGGGGAGAGTTACGCGCGATGATTGCGCCAGTCGTCGCGCGCGCTGCCCACAGAATCGATACTGACTGACGATCGGCCCTCATAGTGGTGGTGCGCGGCTACAGCGGTCGTGATTGGGTCGATTTGGACCGCATCTATTTGGTGGCGATCACCGCGCTATGCGGACCCACGAGAGGCACGACGCGGCTATCGGTAAAGCCCGCATCCCGTGTCCAACCGATGCAGTCCGCTCCGGTGTAATCAAAGCCTCCCCTGGTTTCGATCAGCATGTTGAGGCTCATCAGAAGTCCGGGCACGTGACTCCTTCGCGCATCGTCGATCAGCATTTCATAAATGATCAGCGAGCCGCCTTTCTCCAGCGCCGCATAGGCCTTGCCAATCAGCATCCGCTTGGTCGGCAGGTCCCAGTCATGCAGAATAAGTCCCATCACCAGCACGTCGGCCCGCGGTAGATCGTCGACGAAGAAATCGCCTGGCACGAACCGCAACCGGTCCGACAGGCCGTGCGATGCGACATGGTGCGAAAAGACCGGCTCAACGGCAGGAAGATCGAACCCCCCGCCACGGAGACCCGGATGCGCACGCGCCAGTTCCACCGGCACGCAGCCCTGGGCGGTTCCGATGTCGAACACCGTGCGCACGTTTCCCCACGGAAACGCGCCCGCAAGTGCCTGCGCCACCGGCAGTGAGAGGCCGGTCATGGCGCGAAGAAATCCTTCCAGCCGGGCCGGATTGGAATACAGCGCGCCGAACAAATCGCCGCCGTGCTTTGCCTCGTTCTGTGGCTCACCGGTGCGCAGCGCCTCGGTCAGCGAACCCCAAAATCCATAGAGGCGGGCGTTGAACATTTCGATGATACCACCGATGTAGCCGGGCCTGGCGGGATCAAGGAAACGATCGGCGTCGTCGCTGTTGGAATATCGCCCGTCGTCATCCCGTTGCAGCAGACCAAGCGCGACCAGAACGTCGAAGAAGTCTCGGGCTGCTCGCTCATGTAGCCCCAGCCGGACGCGCAGAGCCGGCAAATCGAGGGGGCCCTCGGCGAAGGCGGCGAAAACCCCGATTTCAACGGCACTCAGAAGTGTTTTGGATGCCCAGAATCCGATCGCCAGCTGCATGATGCGATCGTGCGTGACATTGTTCGTCATCGGATTTTGCCCCCTGTGTGTGCGGTGTTGGTCGTCACCAGGCTCAGTTCGGCCGTCATGCTGACATGATGGCACACCCATATCCTGCACAATGAACGCGCTTATTTTGCACAAAACGATCGTCTGCCAGCGCCCGACGGGGCCGATAGTACCTATGGACCGGTGCGGCTAACTGCGGCGAGCCCTGCGATAAGCTGCCGGCGTGACGCCGCGGCTTCTTTTGAACAGCCGCGTCAGATGTTCCTGGTTGGCGAAGCCACAGGTGAACGCGATCTCGACGACCGGCGTATCGGTTTCGTCCAACAGGCACAGCGCGCGTTCAATCCGCAGACGCATGAGATATTGGTGCGGTGCCATACCCATCGTGGTACGAAACTGGCGCGCGAAGTGGCTCGGGCTAAGCCCCGTGGCAGCTGCGATTGCGGTGAGACCAATTGATTGCTCGAGATGGGCTTCCATGTATTCGATTGCCTTGTTGAGCTGGCCGCGGCCCAGCCTCGTTGGCGCGGTGTCGGGCGGCGAGGCCGATGAGTGGCCGCGCAGGAGGCGGGCCGCAATCGCACGACCGAGGTAATCGACATAGGGTGTCGCTGAGGGTGCTTCGTCGTAGAGCGCGTCCCGAACACCCAGCATAAGGCGCTCGATGAGCGGATCGCTGTCACCAAACCGTGGCAGCAACTCAAGGTGAGCCGGTTCGCCTGGCAGAATGGTTTCAGCGACTTCCTCGATAAGGCCACGCCGGAGATAGAGGTGAAGGGTGGGGAGGGTCCCGCTGGTCCGTACGCCAAAATCCATGCCGCCCGGCATCATGAACAGACCGCCAGGAGGGATGAGACGACTGGCCTCGCCCTTTTGGATACGACGGTGGACCATGATCGGACCGCCGAGGTGCAGCACGATCAGTTGATCCGGGACAGAACTAAAGCTGCCTTCGAACGGCACTTCTCGCTGCAGTGACGCATATACCGAAGGCCAGGCCTTGTTATCACTTGAAGCCAGAATTTCCTTCTCGGGTCGCAAGAGAATTCCGTGCGTCTCGCGGACCGTGAAGCCGCTGGAAGCTGTCGGCATTCCCTCCCCCCAAAATCCAGTGGTTGACGGAACGAAGTGTGGCAAAGGAACAGGACTCGGCTGGACCAGTGAACGTGCGCGCCCGAGATATATCACTGGTACATTTTGGATAAGATCATACCTTGTGCAGCTTGGTCAAAGCGTCAGTTACGGACCATCAGCATCGTGCATGAGAATGTCTTTCCCTATGCACGAGCCCCTGGCAGACCAGTGCTGCACAGTTTGGCAACCACGCCGCCGCCGACGCTTGGCATCCAGATCCACTGCCTACCCCGCACCCCCCAACCCCCGTATAACCCCGCTCCAACCCCAGGAGGCACCCAACATGCGCCCATCCGGTCGCGCCGCCGACGCATTACGAGAAATCTCCCTCACCACTGGCTTCTCCCACCACGCCGAGGGTTCCTGCCTCATCCGCATGGGCCGCACTGAGGTCCTGTGCGCCGCCTCCGTCGAGACCCGCGTCCCCCCCTTCCTCCGCAACTCCGGACTGGGCTGGGTCACCGCCGAATATGGAATGCTCCCCCGCGCCACCCACACCCGCGGCGACCGGGAAGCCGCACGAGGCAAGCAATCCGGCCGCACCCAGGAAATCCAACGCCTGATCGGCCGCTCGTTGCGTGCCGTGGTCGACCGCAAAGCGATGGGCGAGATGTCGATCACCCTCGATTGCGACGTATTGAATGCCGATGGCGGCACCCGATGTGCCTCGATCACCGGCGCCTGGGTTGCCCTCGCACTGGCGTTCCGCCACCTGGTGACGATGAACGTGCTGAAAACGATGCCACTGACCGGCCAGGTCGCCGCGGTATCCTGCGGCATCGTCGGTGGCGAGCCAGTGCTGGACCTGGATTACGACGAAGACTCCACTGCCGACGCCGATGCCAATTTCGTGCTGACCGATGCCGGCGGACTGGTGGAGATCCAGGCCACAGCCGAGAAGAACTCCTTCTCCGAAGCCGAGTTTTCCCAACTGCTGCGCCTTGCGCGCACCGGCACAACGGCGCTGTTCGCCGCACAACGCAAGGCCGTAGGCAACTGATGGGCCGCAAACTACTGCCCGGCAGCAAACTCGTCCTGGCCAGTCACAACCAGGGCAAACTGGTCGAGCTGACCGACCTGCTGCGCCCATTCAACATTGCAGTCCTTTCCGCCGGCGCTCTTGGCCTGCCGGAGCCGGACGAAACCGCCCCGGACTTCGCCGGCAATGCACGGATCAAAGCACTGGCGGCGACGACCGCCACCGGCCTGCCGGCATTTTCCGACGACTCCGGATTCTGCGCCGCAGCACTGGATGGCGCGCCAGGCGTGTTCTCGGCGCGTTGGGCCGGACCCGAAAAGGACTTCGCCAAAGCCATGGCGCTGGTGCACGAAAAAGCCGGCGACGCAGCCGACCGGCGGGCGTGGTTCGTGGCGGCGCTGTGCCTCGCCTGGCCGGATCGGCACACCGAGACTTACGTCGGCCGGGTCAACGGCACCATGGTCTGGCCGCCACGCGGCACACATGGTTTCGGCTACGATCCAATGTTCCTCGCCGAAGGCGGCAGCGAAACCTTCGGCGAGATGGCGCCGGACGCCAAACATTGCGTCAGTCATCGAGCACGGGCCTTCGCCCAGGTGATGAAGTCTTGCTTCGCGTGATTGTGTGATTGGTGTTGCTGGGTGGAACCGAGGCGGCGTCAGGCACGGAATTCATCCATGCCCTGGGCTTTGCCTACGCCGGTCCCGACAAGTTGGGCAGCGTTCTCGTCTCGGTTCCCGGTACAATTGCAAAGGAGCAGCCACCGCCGCCAGACTTTGTCGGAAGGCAAGCCGTGTCCGGGATGGACGCCTGGTGTTTCGATCGAGACGGTGGCGTCCCCAAATCGGCCCTCATGCCAGCAGCACGCGCCTGATGTCTGCGCCGGTCTCCTGATCGATGACATCGAATGTCACGCCCTCGGCGGCCCACCCTCGCAGCTGTTCAATGGAGACATAGCGACCGTTGGATGCATCGTAGAGCCTGTTGGCATAGCGCTTCGCCAGGATTGGTTCGGCATTTGTAGTCGAGGCCATGTGCCATCTCCGGTTACCGTTGATCGGATCAGCATCGCCTGAGGATTTACCGCAAGATCGATCCAGATTGAACCGGTCACGCTGCGTGCGCGGTTTGATGGCGCAATAACCGACTTTCGGCAATCACGCTCCAGCCAGCCCAGCCTCGCGCTGCCCGGCAAGGCCAGGCCGGCGTCCCGCCCGGTACCGACGATCATTGTAACGTGAGTTGGGCGCAGCGCGCGGTCGTTGCGAATCCAGCGATGCAACCTCCTCGTCAATGCGCATCTTTTCACGACGTCGCCTCGGTGCGCTCGGGATGATAAAAGGAATGTGTCGCGCTCCAACGATTTTGGGCGCTGGCCAGGGTGCACCTTACCCGGCCGTACTCGCGAGGTGAGTGTCCGTTTGCCCGCGCCACTCCGGAATTCTCCCGCCGTCGTTCAGCAGTTCTTAACCGTTGCCGTGTGACTCTGCTTCGGCTCGGGTTGAGGCCACGCCTGGGCCGCTCGATCCGTTCGTCGACACGCCTCATTCGAAACAAACACCGATCGGTATTTCCGGTTCCGGTCATCTCGACAATCGCACAAGGATCCCGTTCATGAGTGACCGCAACGGCCTGACCTCGCTGCTCACCGACCGCAAGATCATCTTCAAGGTCGGTCTGGGCTTCGTGTGCGTGCTGGCGATCCTGGTCGTCACCAGTGCCACCGCATATTTCGCCTTCAGCGACGCTGCTGCAGGCTTCGCCACTTACGCACAACGTGTGACCGTCGTCGGCATTGCCCGAGAAATCGATCGTAGTTTCCTGGAACTGCGGCGTAACGCGCGCGAGTATGCGACCACCTCGGCAGATGCGAATGTGGCGGCGGTACGCAAGGAGGCCGAACACCTGCGTGGTCTACTCGGCCAGGGCCTTACCGAGATCAAAAACCCCGAGCGGCACGCAAAGATTGAGGAAATCACCAGGCTGACCGGCGCCTATTTGCAGGCCTTCGATCGGGTCGTGACGTCCACTCAGCTCGCGGCGAAGTTGAACGCCACCGGTCTCCCCGCTGCCGGTGCGGCGGTGGCGCGCACTCTGGCCGAGTTGATTGCCGATGCGACGAAGGCAGACAACGCCGAGGTCACCGTACTGGGCAACCAGGCCGACCGGCTCATCCTGATGGCCCGCGTTGCTTCGGCGCGACAGGTCGGACGTCTCGGCGGTGCTGCTGCGTTGGAGTCGGATAAGGCGTTCAGTGCGGCTGCCGACACCCTGCGGCACATTTGCGGCATCACCGAGGGTACCCCGCTGGCGGCAAAGTGCCAAACAACCCTGGCAAGTCTGGCGGATTTTCAGCAGGCGAAGAACCAGGTCGTGGCCGCGCAAACCGAGGTCAGCGACCTCATCGATGGCGAGATGCGCAGCAACGGCAATCAGATACAGCGCGATGCAGAAACGATCCGGGATAGCGGAATTGCGGAGGAGACGACGCAAGAGCGTTTAACGATGGGCACCCTCGAGGAGACACGCCGGCTGGTATGGATGCTCTCGATCGGCGGCGTGTTGCTCGGCGGCGTACTTGCCTGGTTGATCGGCCGTGGCATCGCCGGACCCGTGGTTCGTCTGTGCAACGCAATGAGCGCACTGGCCGGCGGCGACAAGACCATTGCGGTTCCGGGCGTTGCGCGTGGCGATGAAATCGGCACCATGGCCAAAGCCGTGGATGTATTCAAACGCAACATGGTGGAGATGGATCGGCTACGTGACGAACAGGAAAGCCAGAAGAGCGCGGCACAGGCCGAGCGCAAGGCCGCATTGCGCCAGCTCGCGGACGGCTTCGAGGGGCAGGTCGGTGGCGTCATCGAATCGGTCGGCTCGGCCACCTCACAATTGCAGGCGGCATCGAAGCTGATGCAGGACAACGCTGCACGGGCCAGTGCCGAGGCGACCTCGGTTGCCTCCGCCTCGGCGCAATCTGCTGCCAATGCGAAGGCTGTTGCGGGTGCGTCCGACGAACTGACCGCCTCGATCAGTGAAATCGCCAAACAGGTTGAGAGCGCGCGGTCGATTGCCACGCGGGCCGATGCGGAGGCGACTCAGACCACCGATCTGGTGCAGAAACTGTCGCAAACCGTCAACGCGATCGGCGCAATCGTGGCGTTGATCAACGATGTTGCCAGTCAGACCAACCTGCTGGCGCTGAATGCAACGATCGAGGCGGCACGGGCGGGCGAGGCGGGTCGCGGTTTTGCCGTGGTCGCCAGCGAGGTGAAGCACCTGGCCAGCCAGACCGCCCGCGCGACCGAGGAGATCGCCAGCAAAATCGGCGCGGTGCAGGCCGGGACCGAGGATGCCGCGAAGGCGATCGCCTCGATTACGCGGGTGATGTCGCAGATGAGTGCGATCAGTGCCTCGATCGCCGCTGCGGTGGAGCAGCAATCGTCCGCCACCGCCGAAATCGCACGCAATGTCGAGCAGGCGGCGTCTGGCACCCAGGAGGTGTCGATGCGGATCGCCAAGGTCGACATCGCCGCGCGGGAAACCGGCAGCGCGGCCAGCGAAATCAACGGCTCGGCCAATGAGTTGTTGGCACAGACCGAGACCTTGCGAACCCAGGTGGGACGCTTCCTGGAACAGGTGCGATCCGATCGGGAATCGGTCCGTCTGCTTGCCTGAGGCAATGTCTGGACCGTGGGCGTTGCCTCGATCGATCCGGCACCACCCGGCATTCATGCAAGGGCTCAACACGTTGTTCGGCCATCTGATGTAGCGTGAGGGCCGCGCTGCGGTGCCGCACATGGCGCAGCCGGGCGCGACGACGATCGAGCCGCATTTCGCCGAAGAGGAGGCGTTGATGCGGCGTCACGATTTTCCCAATCTGGCAACGCACCAGGCGGCGCACAAAGTTTTCGTCGGCCGATTCCGCGAGATGTCGCAAACGCTCGAGGCTGGACGGAAGGTCGACGCCGGCGAATTCTTCGACTTCGTCGCGGGCTGGTTCAAGGAGCATATGCGCGATCATGACGGTCCGCGCGCCTGGTTCCTGAAGCTGAAACAGGCGGACTGACGCCGGGGGCCGAGCTGCACGGCGACAGCCGTTCATCGCGGACTCGTCGACGGCAACCTCACTCTCACCGTTATCCCCCGACTTGTTCGGGGGACCTGATGTGGCACCGCGCTGGATCAGGTGTCTGGCCGCGTTCGGGAGATGACGGTGCGCGGCGGTCCATGCCACTCTCCGAGCCCGGTCGGGCGCGATCGCAAAGGTAGCGTCGGCGCACGCCAACATGACGATGGAGGGACGCGACATGAGAAGCTTCATCCAGCAGTCTGTCATCCTAACGGCTCCTGCCCAGTCCCTGTACGCGATGTATTTGGCCCTGCTGCCCATGCGGAGATCACCGGCGCGCCAGTCATGATCGGCACGACACCGGGTACCCCGTTTCGCGCCTTCGACGGCAGCCTCAGCGGGCACATGCTGACTGTCGTGGAACCCAGACTGATCGTGCAGTCCTGGCAGTCGGTCCATTTCAACGACGATGACCCTGATTCGACCCTGATCCGTGCTCGCGCCCCTGGATGGCGGACGATTGTCCTGGATCAATGACCCGCACTGTTTCGCCGCTATCTTAAGATGATCTTAATATCCTGGTCCACCAAACGAACTCGAATCTTTATCTCACAATGATGACATCCTGCCCCGCCAACCCGGGGGCTTGCGTGCAAGCCCCCCCGACCGCACCATTCGTTGGCATGAGAATAACCGATATCGTGCTATCAACCCTTCGACCGGTGTGAGGAATTCCCATGCCTGACGACCTTCGCACGTCGCTGCTGACCGCTATTGTGTGGTCCTGCCGCCGTTTGCATGGCGCATCGACCGGCCCGGCCGAAAGCTCTTTCGCTTGAGCGACACCGTCAGAAATCGTCCGTCCCCGGATGCCCTGCTGGCCCAGGCGGAGGCGGAAGCGCGTGGCAAACTGAAGATTTATCTCGGTGCGGCACCCGGCGTCGGCAAAACCTATGAGATGCTGGCCGATGCGCGCAAGAAACGCGCCGACGGCGTCGATGTCGTCGCCGGGGTCGTGGAAACCCATGGCCGAATCGAAACGAAGCAACTATGCGAAGATCTGGAGATCCTGCCGCGCCGCAAGGTCGCCTATAAAGGGCGCGAACTGGAGGAAATGGACCTCGACGCGCTGTTGCAACGCCGGCCTGCGATCGCTCTGGTCGACGAACTCGCCCACACCAACGCTGACGGTTCGCGCCATCCCAAACGTTGGATGGACGTCGAGGAACTGATCGCGGCCGGCATCGACGTCTGGACCACGCTGAACATTCAGCACGTCGAAAGCCTGAACGACATCGTTGCGCGGATCACCAGAGTCCGGGTGCGCGAAACGGTCCCCGATGCGATGATCGAGCGAGCCGACGAAATCGAGCTGATCGATTTGACGCCGGATCAATTGATCGAACGGCTGCGTGAGGGCAAGGTTTACGCTCCCGACCAGGCGCGCCGGGCAATGCGGCATTACTTCGCGCCCGGTAATCTGTCGGCGCTGCGCGAACTCGCGATGCGCCGCGCCGCCGACCGGATCGACATTCAGGTCCGCGGTTTCCGTCAGGCCCAGGGTGAGACGGCATCATGGGCGGCGAACGAGCGGATTTTGGTTTGCGTTGACGAACGCGAGGCGGCGGTCGAAGTCGTGCGTAATGCGAAACGTCTGGCTGATCGCGCGCGGGCCAGTTGGCTTGCCGTGCATGTGCAAACCGGCCGTGACCGGGCGCTTACCGTCCCGGAACGCGCTCGCGTCAATGAGGCGCTGCGGCTGGCGACCCGGCTCGGTGCCGAGAGTGCGACGCTGCCGGGCGACCGGGTGTCGGACACGATCCTGGCCTATGCCAGCGAACAAAATGTCACCCAGATTGTCGTCGGCAAAGCGAAACGTCCGCTGTGGTTCACTGCGGTATTCGGCTCGGTGGTCGGGGATCTGATCAATCACTCGGAATCGATCGCGGTGCACGTCGTGCCGGAGGAAATGTCCAGTGCGAAACGACAGAAAATTGGCGCTGTCGTTCCGTCGTCCGCACTGACCCCGAGGGGCCTCATCGAAGCGGCGGTCGGGACGGCGGCGGCGATCGCGATCGCGGTGCCATTGGATCGCTGGCTTGGCGTGCCGAATTTGGGCCTGATCTTTCTGGCTCCGGTATTGATCAGTGCGTTGCGCTCGGGGTTGTGGCCGGCGTTGGTGGCGGCATTGTTCAGTGTGCTCGCTTATGATTTCTTCTTCACCGAACCGCGCATGAGTTTCAGCGTGCACGATCCGCAGGCGATCGTTTCGCTGATTGCATTTGGTGCGGCGGCGCTCGTCGTGTCGTCGCTGGCCGCGCAGGCCCGCGATCAAACCTTGGCGGCGCGCACCGAGGCACGGACGTCGCGCGAACTTCTGGGCCTGGCCCGTGGTCTCGCCGCGGTGGCCGGCGAGGATGAGGTGGCACGAACCCTTGCCAGCTACACCGCGCGTGCGTTTGATGCGGAATGCGCGGTTTTTGCGCGGGTGGGCCTGAGCGGATTGCGACTGGCCGCCACGGCACCGGGAACACCGACATTGACCGATGCCGACATGGCGGCGGTGCATTGGACGGCGGACAAAGGCACACCGGCGGGGAAGGGCACTGACACGCTGTCGGGTGTGCGGTGGTTTTTCATTCCGTTGCGGACGGCGCGCTTGTTCTCCGGCGTGCTGGCAATCGCGCGCGATGCGGAACTATCACCCGCTGAACGGCGGCGCATGGATGCGATGTCCGATCAGGGTGCCTCGGCACTGGAACGGGCACATATCGCGCGCGCGTTCGAAGAAGCGCGGGTAGAAATGGATGCCGAGAAATTGCGTGCCACCATGCTGGCCTCGCTGTCGCACGATCTTAAGACGCCGATCGCCGGGATTCTCGGCGCGGTATCCTCGTTGCGCGCCTATGGCGAGCGGCACGATGCTGCAACCCAGGCAGAGCTGTTGGCCAGCATCGAATCGGAAGCCGACCGGATGCAACGCTACGTGGTCAAACTGCTCGACATGACGCGGCTGGACGCCGGCGGTGTGAAGGCGAAGCTGGAGGCGCTGGAGGTTTCCGATATTGTTTCCTCGGTCATGAAGCGTGCTGCGACAATTGCCGAAGGCGTGCGGTTGGTCGCCGATGTCGAGCCGGGATTGCCGATGGTGAAGGGCGATGGCGCGTTGTTGCATCAGGCGCTGTTGAACCTGGTGGAGAATGCGGTGTTGCACGGCGGCAAAGGCACGGTGACCGTGCAGGTCCGGCTGCGCGACGGGGCAATGGAGTTCCTGGTGCTCGACGAGGGTCCCGGATTGCCGGCTGATGGAGAAGCAAAACTGTTCGAAAAATTCTGGCGCGGTGAGAACACGGCGGCGGGCGGCACGGGCCTTGGCCTGCCCATCGTCAAGGGTTTTGCCGGACTGATGGGCGCATCGATTACCGCGCGCAATCGACGTGACGGCAAGGGCGCCGTGTTCACTTTAACGTTTCCGAAGGATGCGGTGTTGTCATGACTCTGGCACCGAAACGGCTGCGCGCTCTGATCATTGATGACGAGAAATCAATCCGGCGATTTTTGCGCACCACGTTGACGGCCGAGGATTTCGATGTGACCGAGGCGGAAACGGCCGCTACCGGACTGGCTTTGGCACGCGAAACCAAACCCGATCTGGTCGTGTTGGACCTGGGCTTGCCGGATGGTGACGGCGCCACATTGATCGCCCCCGTTCTGGCGATTGGCGCACCGGCGATTTTGGTGTTGTCCGCGCTGGATGAGGAATCTCGCAAGGTCGCCGCACTCGATCTGGGGGCGGATGATTTCGTTACCAAACCGTTCGGCGTGGCCGAGTTCATGGCGCGGGTGCGCGCTGCGTTGCGGCACCGCCTGCGAATGCAAGGCGGCTCGCCGGTTTACGATGATGGGCGGTTGAGCCTCGATCTGGTGAAGCGACAGGTACGGGTGAACGGGGTCGATCCGAAACTGACGCCGCGGGAGTACGCGCTGTTGCGAGAGCTGGTGATCCATGCAGGCAAAGTTCTGACGCACCGGCATTTGATGGCGAAATGCTGGGAGGGTCCGGACGAGCCCGATATCCAGGTGCTGCGCGTGCACATGCGGAATTTGCGCCAGAAGATCGAGGAATCGCCGGACGAACCAGTGCTGATCGTCACCGAGCAGGGTGTGGGCTATCGATTTCTCGGCAAGGGAGACGTGACGACAGCAGCGTAATTCACAGAATGCATGAGTTCTGGAGACCGCTGTTCCAGCGCGACCAGGCATATGATGCGCAGACAGCTTCCTTGAGTGGTTCCTGATTAATTAGCGCCAAGAGATTTAATTTAAGAGGAACAGAGGAACAGAGAAGAAAAAGTTTCGTGCATGGTCGGCGGACTGTGCATATCGATCGACCAGCCCGTCTGCGTCTCCGTCCGGAGGCACTTCATGAACCCCAGGAACTAATCCGCCGCCTCACCGAGTACCTCAAGCATCCCGGTCGGCAGACCATCGATACTGGCGATGTTCTTCTCGTGCCAATATTCCCTGATCCCGTCCTTGCCCTTCCGCGAAGCCCAGTTCTTCAGGGTTTGACGGTCTTCCTTGAATTCGTAAAGCGGCACGGAATAACCGCACGAAGTCTGCACCGCCTCGACATCCAGCAGCACGATCTGTCGTGCGCCAGGCGGTTCGTCACCGCCGAACGCACTCGCCAGCAGTTGCTCGTACTCATCGCTCCCCGCCGGCAACGACCGGCCGTGCCCGTACAGCCGGAGGATCATCGGCGGGCCTTCAAACGCGCAGAACATGATGGTCAGGCGCCCATCCGCCCGTAGATGTGCTGCCGCCTCGTTGCCGCTGCCGGTCTGATCCAGATAAGCGACCGCGTTTGGGCCAATCACCCGCAGACTGTCGGAGCCCTTGGGCGACACATTGACCCGCGAATCCGCCGTAGCAGAGCCGGTAAAGAAAATCCGCTGCCGCTCGATGAATTCTTGCAATGCCGGTTCGATCCGGGGAAACATCTTTGACATCTCAGTGCCTCACTATTTACGCAACTGCCGCCAGTTGCCGGTCCACCAGCCTGGCGTAAACCCCACCGCGCGCCATCAACGCCGCATGCGTCCCGGATTCGACCAGCCGGCCTGCCTCCAACACCAGAATCAGGTCCGCCGCCCGGATCGTCGACAGCCGGTGCGCCACGACAATGGTCGTCCTATCCACCATCAACTGACCCAGAGCCGATCGCACCGCCTGCTCGCTGATCGTATCGAGATGCGAGGTTGCCTCGTCCAGCACCAGCAGCGGTGCGTCCTTTAGAAATGCGCGCGCGATCGCGATGCGTTGCCGCTGACCGCCGGATAATTGCACGCCACGCTCGCCCACCTTGGTCGCCAGGCCCTCCGGCAGACCGCTGACGAACTCAGCCAGTGCAGCGCGAGACAGCGCCAGCGACACCTGTTCCTGCGTCGCGTCGGGCCGCGCGAGGCGGACGTTCGCCTCCAACGTATTGTTGAAAAGATAGGTGTCCTGCGCCACCAACGCGATCCGCCCACGCAGCCCGTCCAGCGTCAAATCGGGCGGCGATACACCGTCCAGCAGGATGCGGCCGCCCTGCGGATCCCAGAACCGCAGCAACAGATTGGCGATTGTAGTCTTCCCAGCACCTGACGGCCCGACCAGAGCAACGGTCGCGCCCGCCGGAATTTCGAACGACACATCCGACAACGCCTGCCGCGTGCGGCCTGGATAGGTGAACGTCACATGCTCGAACTGCAGCGCCGAGCCGCCCGCCCTAGGTGCCGGAACGATGGTGCCATCACGGATCACCTCCGGCTCGGCGTGCACCACATGCAACCGCCGCGTCGAAGCGATTGTATCCGCCAGTTGCCGCCCCACCTGGGCGATCTCAGACACTGGCAAGAAAGCCGAGATCGAGATCAGCACGAACAGCGGCAACAACACCGGAGAGAACCAGCCAGCATGCACCAGCAACGCCCCAACCCCGCCAACCGCGAGACCGCCCAGGCCGGTGGCGACCTCGAGGGCGCTGGTCTGGAAACTGAGATCGGCAAGCAGCCGCTGCCGGGTCGCCTGATATTGCCGCACCGCGTCCATGAACCCGTCGCGGCGACGGCCGGCAGCGTTGAACGCCACCAGTTCGCCCATGCCCTGGATCGTCTCGGACACGTAGGCGCCCAGTTCGCCCAATGCGCCACGAGCCGCCGAGCCGAGCGTATCGATCCGTTGCCGTCCGCGCATCGGTGAGGCGGCGGCGTAAATCAGGAACGGCGCGAGAGCGAGCGCCAGCGGCCACGCAATGACCCCCAGTGCGATCAGCACGGCCGCCGGGACCAGGAACGCAACAATGGCGGGGGCGATTGTGTGGGCGAAGAAATATTCCACCGTCTCGACGTCCTGGGTTGCCAGGGCGACCAGGTCGCCTGACCGCCGCCGCAGCAGATACGCCGGCGCCAGAGCATCGAGTTTGCGGAACAACTGGATCCGCATCTCGGCCAGCAACGCGTAGGCCATCGCGTGCGCGATCCAGGATTCAAGCCAGTGCAATACCCCGGCCAACGGCGCGGTCAGCAGCAACCCGATGATCAAGGTCTCGATCGGCGCGTGGTTCCGCACCGCGCCCAGAAGCAATGCGCCGAATACGCCGACGCCGATGAAGGCGATCACTCGCAGGATGCCGCACACCATGACGATGCCAAGTTGACCGCGGTACGGCCGGACAAACCCCATCAACGTCCGGATCGTTTCTGGCCAGCCGACCGAGGCAGCGTCCTCGGCAATGCTTGTCACGGCCGCACTGGTCGTGGGCTCGGTTTCCGCCTGACGCACCGCGGGCTCCAGCAGCACGACTTCGCTGTCCCGCGTTTCCGCCATTTGCGGACCCATCAACTGCCGATACGGCCCGTGCTGGGCGATCAGCGCGGCGTGCGAGCCGGACTGCACAACGGAGCCGTCCTCCAGCACCAGGATGCGGTCGGCACCGATCACGCTGGACAGCCGGTGCGCCAGGATCAGCGTGGTCCGGCCGGTCATCAGGCGGTCTAGCGCCTGTTGGATCACCGCCTCGTTTTCGGCATCGACCGAGGACAAAGCCTCATCCAGCACCAGGATCGGCGCATCGCGCAGCAATGCCCGAGCGATCGCCAGCCGCTGCCGCTGGCCACCGGACAATTGCGACCCGCGTTCGCCGATCGCCGTCTGATAGCCGTCTGGCAACCCCATTATGAAGTCGTGCGCATTGGCCGCGCGAGCGGCAGCCACCAGCTCGGCCTCGGTCGCGTCAGGTCGGCCGAGGCGCAGGTTTTCTTCAACCGAGCCATGGAACAGCCAGGTATCCTGCGACACCACCGCGATCATGCTGCGTACTGCATCGGGGTCGAATGAGCGCAGATCGTGCCCGCCAATCCGGATGACGCCGGACTGCGGGTCAAACAGCCGCAACAACAGTCGCACGATCGACGATTTGCCCGATCCACTCGGCCCGACCACGCCAACCCGCTCGCCCGCAGCAATCGTGAAGCTGAGGCCGGTGTGCGCGGGCCGCCGTCCTCCAGGGTAAGCGAAGCAAACTGTGTCGAATTCGATTTCCGGGCGAACCCCAGCGATCGGCTGCGGATGCGGCGGCGCGGTCGGCGCGGTGACCGGGGTATCCAGCAACGCGTTGATGCCGTTCGCTGCCGCTTGCCCGTTCATGCCGGAGTGCAGCACGGTGCGCAGGTCGCGTAGTGGCCGAAAGATTTCGGTGCCGGCCATCAACACGATCAGCAGCGCGGTCAGCGACATGTCGCCATGCTCGACCCGCCACGCGCCCAGTGCCATTGCTGCTGCCGCGCCGACTGCGGTACCGAGGTCGGTGAAGCCGCGGGTCATGACGTTCAGCGCCAGCACCCAGAACGTTGCATCCGACAGAGCGCGCGCCTTGTCGCCGAGCATCTTGCCGTAGGCCTTGCTCTGCCCGAAGGCTTTCAGGGTTGGCAGGCCCTGCACGGCATCGAGGAATTCCTCGCCGAACGACTTGAACGCATCGTGCCGGCCCTTGGAGGCGCGGCTGGTCCGGCGATGCACCGTCGCGGGGAGAAACAGAGTGAACAGCGCTGCGCCCAGCATGACGGCGGCAACGGGAAGGTCCCAGTAGGCGATGAAACCGAAGATGGCTATCGGTGCGCACAGAGCGATCGTGACCTGCGGCAGGTACTGACCAAAGAACGTTTGCAGTTGCTCGACACCGTCGACCATCGACAGCATGACGCCACCGGTTCGTTCCGCCCCAAACCAGGCGGGCCCCAGCGCCAGGATTTTGTCGAACAGCCGGGCGCGCAACACCTCCTGCACCCGCGTGGCAGTGGTGTGCGCCACCATGGTGCGAGCGTGATCGAGCGCGGATCGGAGCAGAATCGCGCCCGCGGTGGCCAGTAGCCACGGCGCGAGGTCAGTCCAGGGATCGCCGCGGAACACCCCGGCCAGGAAGCGGCCGAGGAATACGAACCGGGTGATGCCGACGCACAATGCGGCCAGGCCCAGGAACACGGACCAGGTAATGCGGCCTCGCAGGCCGGCGGTGAGACGCCAGAGCTTGAGATCGAAGTGCATATATCAATTGTGCCGTAATCGCGCCCGGGCTGGAACCCCCAAGCCCAGTGTGC
Organism: Acetobacteraceae bacterium; assembly: GCA_049519555.1. Taxonomy (GTDB): domain Bacteria; phylum Pseudomonadota; class Alphaproteobacteria; order Acetobacterales; family Acetobacteraceae; genus Rhodopila. The sequence continues at coordinate 41,534 of JBEKQQ010000005.1, read as the reverse complement.
CCCTCGCCCAGAGTGCCCCTTGCCCAGAGTGACGGGGTGCAACGGCCGGGTTATGGTCCGGGTCGGATTAACCCGCGACAGGAACGAACGCGTCATGGGAGGAACGGCGAGCTCTGCCGCTGAAGCTGGCATTGTTTCTGCAGCCCGGACCCGGTCGGCTCGGCCCGGGGCGTCCGGTCGTTGGCTGGACCGGCACTTCATTAAATTCGCAGTGCTGCCGACCACAGTGCTGATGCTGTGTATTTTCGGCCTGCCTCTGCTGTTCTCGGGATTTCTCAGCTTCCAAGGTTGGGCGCCGGAACTTGGCCTCTTCGATGGGAAATTCGTTGGCACGGCGAATTATGAGGATTTGCTAACGGATCCGGATTTTCTCGGCAGCATTCAGCTGACCCTGATCTATACTGCCGCCACCGTCTCGGCCGAGCTGATCTGCGGCCTGGGCATTGCACTGCTGTTGAACGTCGACCTGCCCTATATCGCGATCTTCCGCACACTCCTGATCGTGCCGATGATGATCACGCCGGTGGTCGCCGCGTTCTGCTGGAAATTATTGCTGGATCCCGATCACGGCGTCATCAACTATTGGATCGGCGAGCACATCGTCTGGTTGGGTAAGCCCGGCACTGCGCTGTTTGCCGTCGCTCTGGTCAATGTCTGGCAGAATGCACCGTATGTTTCGATCCTGTTGCTCGCCGGACTGCGGTCCTTGCCGCATGAGCCGGTCGAGGCAGCGCGCATCGATGGCGCCAGCGTCTGGCAAATGTTCTGGCACATTACGTTGCCGTTGCTGCGGCCATACATTTTGGTGGCACTCCTGCTGAGGACGATTTTCGAATTCCGCGCATTCGATAACATCTACGTGCTGACCGGCGGCGGGCCTGCCAATGCAACGATGACGTTGTCGCAGTTCACCTATCTGGCCTCGTTCGTGCGGTTCGATCTTTCGCTGGGTGCGGCGGCCTCGTGGCTGATGCTGTTGATGTCAATGCTGCTGTGTCTGGTGTTCATGTCGACGGTGCACCGGCGGGATGTCAGCTGATGGCAGCGCTGAATTACGTCGGCTCGCGCCGCGGCAAATTGTTGTTTGCGGGCAGCGTTTATGCCGCGCTGATTGCGCTGACCATGGCGTTTTTGTTTCCGTTGCTGTGGATCATTGGACTGTCGTTGAAAACGCGGTTGCAGGTGTTCGCCAATCCGCCGTTGTTCGTCTGGTGGCCGACCTGGGAGAATTATGTCGCGGTGTTCGGTCGCGCGGATTTCCTGCAGGCTTTTGTCAACAGCTTGTTGGTGTCGTGTGGCGCGGTCAGCTTGTCGCTGCTGGTCGGCGTTCCTGCGGCCTATGCCTTCGCGCGCTTTCCCTTCTTCGGCCGCAACTTCATGTTCTTCGGCCTGCTTGCCATGCGCATGCTGCCGCCGATTGCGGTACTGGTGCCGATGTATGTGCTGTTCAGCAAAATCGGCCTGACCACGACGCGAACCAGCGTCGTCCTCGCCTATTCCACCTTTAGCCTGCCCTTGGTGGTCTGGATCATGCGCGGCTTCTTCGAGGATCTGCCGCGGGAACTGGAAGAGAGCGCCTGGGTTGACGGCGCCAGCCGCTACCAGACGTTTTTCCATGTCGTGCTGCCGCTGATCCGACCTGGCCTGGTGGCGGCGAGCATTTTGTGTTTGCAACTGGCCTGGAACGATTTTCTGTTTGCCGCCGTGCTGACCAACAACGCGACGCGCACCTTGCCGGTGTTGATGGCAGCGTTCTCCGGCGGCGATACCGGTGTCGACTGGGGCGGCATGACAGCCTCCGGCGTATTGGTCATCCTGCCGGTCATCGTGTTCTCTTTCCTCGCCCAACGCCATTTGGTCGCGGGCCTGTCATCAGGAGCGGTCAAGGGATGAAACGGCGTGAGTTGTTGGCGGGAACGGCCGCCGTCCTGGCAATGCCGGCTCTGGCGCAAAGCAAGCCGGACAAGCTGGTGTTTGTCGGCGATAATGGTCCGTGGCACTGGTGCCTCGTCGAAGAGGTCGCGCCGGCCTTTGAAAAAGAGACCGGCATCAAGATTGATTTCACTTTGCTGCCGATCGACGCGTTGAGCGCGCGCCTGAAAGCGGAACTCAATTCCGGCACGGTTGGCATCGACGTTATCCAGTGGACTGCGCCATTTGCCGGCTGGCTCGCACCGCATCTTGAGGATCACGAGAAGCTGCTGGCGAAAGCTGCCGCAAGGCATCCGGATTTCGACTGGGACGATTTTTTGCCGTCGGTCCGTGACATGGCGAGCTACAAGGGCAGGATTCTCGGAATCCCCTATCGCGTGACGGCGAGCATTTTGAATTATCAGAAGCAATTGCTCGCCGATGCCGGGATCACTTCGGCGCCGGGCAACTGGGATGAGTTCCTCACCGCGTGCAAAGCCACCACAAAGCCGCCAGAACGTTACGGTCTGGGAATCTGGGGTCGGCAAGGGCCGGCCATCGTCGGCGGCTTTTCGCCATTCCTGCGCGGCAACGGCGGCGATTATTTCGACCCGGAAACCTGGGAAATCTTTATCAACAACGACAAGGCGGTCGAGGCACTGGAATATTACGGCGATCTGATGACGAAATACAAAGTGGTGGTGCCCGACTCTATCACCTGGGAGTTCGATGAAATCATCGCCGGCGGGCAAAATGATCGTTACGCGATGACGATCACACTGGCGCCCTATGGCGGGCTCATCAATGACCCGAAACTGTCGCACACCGGCAATCGTTGGGCATGGGCAGTGCCTCCCGGCCATCATTCCGTTGCCGAAAGCTGCACCTCGATGGGCGGTTGGACGTTCAGCGTGCCGAAGGACGGCAAGAATCAGGAATGGGCGTTCGAGTTCATCCAAATGGCCTGCAGCAAGCAATGGATGCAACGCTCGCTGGAACGCGGCAACGCGCCGCCACGCGTGTCGGTACTGAATGCCCCAACGGTCGCCGAACGCTTCGGTTGGGCACCGGTGCTGGCACAGACGATGAAAACTGCGAAACTGGAACCGCGCGATCCGATTTGGCCTGGTTTGGAGCTGCAATTGCGCGTAGCAATCTCGGCCGTGCTATTGGGCGAGAAATCGGCTAAGGTGGCGCTCGACGGGGTGGCGGCGGACTGGCAGCGCACCCTGAAACGAGCGGGACTGAAATGACGGTGATCGACTGCGACATCCATCCGGGCGTGCCGGATATCAAGGCGCTGCTGCCCTATATGAGCGACTTCTGGCGCACGTCGTTTGTCGATCGCGGCATCGACGGGTTCGATATGATGAGTTACCCGCTCGGCGCACCGATCACCTGCCGGCCCGATTGGCGGGTCTCTGGGCAACGGCCGGGGTCTAGCCTGGATGCAATGCGCGCTCAGGCATTGGATCGGTTTGGCATTGGTCTGGCGATCTGCAACCCGCTGACCGGCGGCCAGGTTGCGACCAGCGAGTCGATGGGCGCGGCAATTTGTGCCGCCGTCAACGACTGGATGATCGATAAGTGGCTGAACCAGGAACCGCGCCTGCGGGCCTCGATCGTGGTGCCGGCACAGGCGCCATTGCTGGCGGTGGAGGAAATTGAACGCCTCGCGGTCGATCGCCGTTTCGTCCAGGTGCTGCTGCCCGCCGCCTGCGAGATGCTACTGGGCCGCAGCTACTACTGGCCAATTTATGAAGCAGCAATGCGGCACGGACTGCCGATCGGCATTCACGCCGGCAGCATGTATCGTTACGCGCCGACGTCAGGTGGCTGGCCCTCGCATTATCTGCATGATTATGTCGCCAACAGTCAGTTGTTCGAGGATCAGCTGCTGAGCCTGATCTCCAACGGCGTGTTCGTGAAATTCCCGGCGTTAAAGTTTGTGTTCATTGAGTCGGGCGTCAGCTGGCTGCCGGCGTTCTTATGGCGTGCCGTCAAGACCTGGCGCGGCGTGCGTGCCGAGGTGCCGTGGGTGAATCGCTCGCCTGCCGATATCATCCGGTCCAACATCCGCCTGACGACGCAACCGTTCGACGCGCCAGACCAGGAAACCGTCGAGCGCATTGTCGAACAACTCGATTGCGATGAGATGCTGCTGTTTTCGTCGGATTATCCGCACTGGCAGTTTAACGGCGATGCGGTGACGCCGCCCGGTCTGTCCGCCGCGGTTCTGCAACGGTGCAGGGTGGACAATCCGCTCGCTACCTATCCTCGGCTCAAGGAGACTTTGTCATGAATGCGCCCGTCGATGTCGCGCAACACCGTGAAGATGCCAGCAGCACATACGGCATCATCGATTGCGACGTGCATCCGTATCCCAAGGCGGGTGCGCTGAACAAATATCTGTCGGAACGCTGGCGCAAGCACGTTGCCGAATATGGCCAGATGACGACCGGCATTTATGCTGCGCGCGGCACGTATCCGCGGTTCTCGCCCAACACCTCGCGGCGGGATTCATGGCCACCGAATGGTGGTGCGCCAGGGTCCGACGTCGATTTCATCAGGCAGCAATTGCTGGATCCATACAATATCACCTATGGCGTGCTGGAACCGCTTCTCGGCGGCAATACTTCTCGGAACCTGGACGAGGCGGCGGCATTGTGTTCCGCAATGAACGACTGGCAGGCGCAGGAATTCGTCGATCCCGAGCCGCGGTTGCGGGCGTCGATTTTGGTGCCGGCGGAAGATCCTCCGGCGGCCGTTCGGGAGATCGAAAAACGCGCCGGCGACTGGCGGTTTTGCCAGATCCAGCTTGGCTCCAAGACCGCCGAGCCGATTGGCCGCCGCCGCTACTGGCCGATCTTCGAGGCTGCGCTGGAACACGGATTTTCCATCGGGCTGCACATTGGTGGCACCATGACCAGCGCGCCGTCGCCGAGCGGTTGGCCGCAGTTCTATATCGAAGATCATCAGATGTTGACCCATTCGATGATGAATCAGGCGGTCAGTCTGATCCTCGAAGGTGTATTCGACCGCTACCCCGATCTGAAGATTGTCATGATCGAGGGTGGCTTCGGTTGGGTGCCGCAACTCGGCTGGCGACTCGATGCGCATTGGTCGAAGATGCGGGACGAGGTTCCGGACCTGAAACGGAAACCTTCGGACTACCTGAAGACCAACCTGTGGTACGCAACCCAGCCGGTCGAAGAACCCGAACATCCGGATGATCTACGAAATGTGTTCGAGTGGATCGGTTGGGACCGCATGGTCTATTCCAGCGACTATCCGCACTGGGATTTCGACGATCCGCACCTCGCGTGGCGGTTCCAGATGACCGAGGTGGAAAAACGCCGGTTGCTGCACGATAATGCACTGGCGGTGTATTCGTTTAAATAACGCCGGTCAGCGCCGCCACAGCCAGAAGATCAGGCTGAGCAGCAATGACGCCACCACGGAGACCAGTAGGCTGCTGCCGAACGGGAAGTAGAAGCCGAAGCCCGGCCGTTCGACTCGGATATCGCCTGGCAGGTGCCCGAGACCCAGACGCATGATCCACGGCCAGGCCAGGCCGAGGATCACCAACAGCACACCGAGACCGATCAGCGTGGCCCGCATGGTATAACTCCTCCGTAACCTGGCGACATCGCGGTTGATCTAAGGCTCACCACGGCCTGTGAAGCGGGACGCCCGGAGTATCGCAGGCACATCAGTGAACCGCGTCGAACAGCACCTCAAGTTGATTGGTTAACTGGCTCGCGATGACCACACCAACCGTGTCCACCGGGATTCCACCCGCACGCAGCGCATCCGCGGTCCACGTGTTACAGGTATATGTCGCGCTATAGGTACCGCTCGCGGCGTAAAATGCGCTGCCGGAATACGGGCCGAAGCCAAGGCGACCTGGCGTCCCATCGATTGGCTGTCCGAACGCAGCCCAGATATAATCCGCGAGGCGGCCGGCCTCGGCCGTCGTCAGGCCAACCGCAAAGGTCCGTGAGCCGACCGGCGTCGATGACGGCGCGCGATCCAGCGGGGTCACCAGCAACACCGCCGGCGCCGGGAACAGCGCGCGAAAGGCGTCGCCCGCGGTGGGTTGCCGAGCCATATAATATTCGCGTTCACCCCAGCCGAATCGCAGGTACTGCGCAGTCGGAAAGTCACGCGTTAAGGCTTGCAGCGGACCCGTGATCGCGCTCACCGGCAGCGCGATTTCGGTGTGCCAACCGGCGGCGATCACGTAAGCGGTAACATCGCCGCGTGGCAGTATTGGCCTGGCCGGTAGTGACGCCTTCTGGCATCCCACCAGCATCTGCAACACGCCAGCGGCGAGGCAGGCCGTCAGAATGCGGCGCATTGGTAACGATGTGAAGACGTGCCCCATGCTGACCACTGCTGATACCGCGGAACGCCCCGGTTGTCGAAGCGCAGCCCAAAGCCTAAACCGTCGGCAGCCCAGGAAGGGATGAGACGATGTTGCAGACACCCCCCGCCATTCCCGGCATGCGCGAAGAAGAAATCGATACGCCGGCTCTGGTGATCGATCTGGACGCGTTCGAATACAATCTCGACCACATGGCGGCGTTGTTGGCGCCGACCGGCGTGAAGCTGCGCGCACACGCCAAGACGCATAAATCTCCGGTGGTCGCCAAACTGCAAATGGCGCGCGGTGCGGTGGGTCAGTGCGTGCAGAAAGTCGCCGAGGCCGAGGTGCTGGCCTGGGGCGGCATCCCCGACATTCTGGTCAGCAATCAGGTTGTCGGTGCGGCGAAACTGGCCCGGTTGTGTGCGTTGACCTCGATCGCCAAAACCGCTGTCTGTGTCGACGATGCGCTCCAGGTGGAGTGGATCGAACAGGCGGCGGCGAATTCGGGAAGGCGCATGACGGTGTTGGTGGAAATCGATGTCGGAGCGGCCCGCTGCGGCGTTCCCCCGGGTCCCGCCGCGGTCGAACTGGCGAAACGCATTGCCGTGTCAAAACATCTGATTTTCGGTGGCCTGCAGGCCTATCAGGGCAGCGCGCAACACAAGCGCACGGTGGCGGAACGGCAGACCTTGATCGGCAGTGCGGTGGACGCCGCGCGCCGCACTGTGGAGCAATTGCGCCAACAGGGGCTCGATTGTCCGATCGTCGGCGGCGCCGGGACCGGCACGTTCCAGATTGAATCGACGTCAGGCATCTACACGGAAATGCAATGCGGCAGCTATGTGTTCATGGATGCCGACTATGCGCGGAACCTGGATGCAGAGGGCAACCCGATCAGCACATTCCGTCATGCGTTGTTCGTACTGGCGACGGTCATGAGCGCACCGCATACCGGGCTTGCCGTGCTGGATGCCGGCCACAAGGCGGTGCCCATTGATTCCGGCATGCCGGTCGTTTGGCAAAAGCCGGATATTCGTTACGTCAGCGCCTCCGACGAACACGGCAAGCTGATTGTCGGCAGCGAAACAACGATGCCGAAACTGGGCGAAAAGCTGCGCCTGGTGCCGGGGCATTGCGATCCGACGGTCGACCGTTACGACTGGTATGTCGGCGTGCGCGGCGGACGGGTGGAAAGCCTCTGGCCAGTGGCCGCGCGAGGTGCCATGGCCTGACCGGTCAGTTTGGCCACAGGCGGCGTTTCCTCGCTTCCGGTTCGGTGTCGATCACCGGTGCACAGGTGGCGGCGATCGCCAACAGACGCTGATCCGCCATTTGCGGGCCAAGCAAGGTCACACCCACTGGCAATCCGGTAGAACCAAAACAAACCGGAATGCCAACGTTGGGACCGTGCATCAACGTCCACATCTTGTTGAACACCGCGTCCCCAGTGGTATGTAGGCCTTCCGGCGCCTCGCCTTTGGAACTGGGTGTCAGGATGACATCGAGTTTCGGGCCGAACATTCCGTCCAGCACCGGCCGGCACTGATCCGCCAGAGTATAGGCTTCCACCAACTGCTTTGCGGTGATCTGCAACACGTTTTCGACGCGTTCCCGCAACGGAGTGGCCAGCAGCGCGTTGGCGTTGATGTATTCCGGCAGGAACGCAGCGGCGCCCTCACTCTCCGCGATAACCATATGGGCGGCGTGCAGGCGAGAAAATGGCTCCGGCAGTTCCAGTTCTTCAACGATGGCGCCGGCGTCGGTCAGACGTTTGGCTGCGGTATTTAACGCCAGTTCGCCGGCCGGTTCGATCTCCCGCCAAACCGGACTGCGGCACAGTCCAACCCGCAGCCCTTTGACCGACACCGGGATCGGGTCGCGCGGAATGCGGAACGCCTCGGCCACGATGATCAGGTCCTCGACGGAACGGCCGTACCACCCGATCGTGTCCAGCGTAATCGACGACATCCGCAAGCCTTCGCGGCTGACGCGATTCCAGGTCGGTTTCATGCCGTAGATACCGTTGAATGACGCCGGCCTGATATGCGAGCCGCCGGTCTGCGTGCCAAAGCCCAGCGGCACCTGGAAATCGCCCACTGCCGCGCCCGAGCCGGACGACGAGCCACCCGGCGTATGGGCGGGATTATACGGGTTGCGGGTCAGCGCCTTGCGGCCGAACGACGCGAACTCGACGGTATCGGTCTTGCCCAGGATCAACGAGCCCGAGCCGCGCACCACTGCGACCGGAGCAGCATCGCGGCCGACCCGGAATTCGTCGTAAATTGGTGAGTTTTGCGTGGTCGGATAATCCGCGGTGTCGATCACATCCTTTACGCCCCACGGCAGGCCGTGCAGCGGACCTTTCGACGGCAGTTTGTCCAGTTCGCGAGCGCGCCTTAGCACGTAATCCGGATCCAGCCGCAGCCACGCTTTCACCTCCGCGTCGCGCGCGGCAATCCGGGCGAGGCACGACCGCACCAGTTCCTCGCACGACATCTTTCGCGACTGGATCAGCGCCGATGCCTCGGCCGCGGTCATCCGTGCGGGTTCGGTTTCCATGTTCAAACTCCTCGGCGGTCAGAACAACAGGCCCTTTTTCAACATCCCGTGCACGCCTTTTTCGCCGTTCACGGTCTGCGTCACATGGAAATCGACCGCCAGCGAGCAGAACGAATACGCCTGCTCGCGTGACAGATTGGTCCGGCTGCAAATGAATGCGATCATTTCGCGCAGCGCCTGCTTCATCGCCTGATCCAGGTCTTCATTCAGCCCCATGCTGATGAAATGTGTCGGCGTCTCGGCCCGCGGCATCTTCAGGGGCACAGCCTTGTGCAGGATGAAGCTGAACGTTCCGGTCAGGCACATTTCCAGCGCGGTGACGCAAACCTCGCCATCGCCTTGCACGCCGTGACCGTCGCCGACGGAGAAATTCGCCCCCGGCACCCAGACTGGCAGGAACAAGCTCGAACCCGCCGTCATTTCCTTGTTGTCGAGATTGCCCCCATGAATGCGCGGCTCCTTCGACGCGATGGTGCCGAATTCCGGCGGCGGTGCCACCCCCATCACACCAAAGAATGGTGCCAGCGCCAGTTCGGTGCCCCAGGGCAGCGAACACACCCCGCGGCCGGCGTCGACCGGAATGTGCATCAATTTGGTTTCATGAAAATCTTCCGGCAAGGTACCTGCCAGCGGCCGGATGACATTGTAGCCCCAATCGGCACCCGGAACGATCTTTTCAATGCGGATTTCCAACATGTCACCCGGCATCGCGCCGGCAATGGCGATCGGTCCGGTGACGATATGACCGGCCTGCACCCCGGGATTGGCTGCGATAATCGCCGAAAGTTCCGGCGGGATGGTGAACGGCGCATCTGCCGGTGGCATCACCGATTCACGGCCCGAGACGCACTGCACCTCAACCCGATCGCCTGACTCTATGATCATCACCGGCGGGAACAAAGCGTTGAACACGCCAATCCGCACGGTCTCCGGGCTGGCCCGCAAGGTATGAGTTGTCATGCGCCGGCCCCCTTATGTCACCATCGCCGGACGCCGCGACCGCGACTGTGTGGCCTTTTCGAAAGCGTCGCCGACTCGCAGCACCATGGCATCCTGAAACGGTTTGCCAACGATCTGCACGCTTACCGGCAAGCCGCCCGGGCCGAAACCCGAGCACACGCACAACGCCGGATACCCCGTGACATTGAACGGCATGGTGAAGTTAGGCTTGTCGAACAGATCCCATTTCGGAATGGCATCCAGCCGCGCTGCCTCGCCAGGCGCGCCGGCAGTGATCACCACGTCCAGATCCCGCATCGCCGCCTGCAGTTCTGACCGCAGTTCGCGCCGCCGCCGCACCGCCTGCACATAATCGACGCCGGACACCAGCGCCCCCAGATGCAGCCGCCGTTGCACCCGCTCGGAGAAATCGCCCAGCCGGGTCTGCGCCCATTCCTCATAAGCCGCGGCACGCTCGGTGATCGAAATCAACGAGCCGCAGGCGTGCCAGTCCTGCAATGGCGACACCGCAACATCGCTGACTGTCGCACCAAGCGAGCGGAACACCGCCAGCGCGTTGTCGATCCCGGTCTGCACCGCGGGTTCAACAACGTAGTCGTGTTCATGGAAATGCCGGATCACGCCAACCCGGACATCTTTCAGATGACCGCTCAGCGCCTCGCGGTAATGCGGCACCGAATGCGTCGCACTGGCCGGGTCGCTGGGATCGTGACCGGCCAACGTCTGCAACATGATGGCGCAGTCCTCGGCGGTCCACGCCATCGGGCCGATATGGTCCAGGCTGAACGCTGCCGGCGCGACACCCGCGCGAGACACCAACCCATAGGTCGGCTTCAACCCGGCGATGCAGCACAACGCCGCCGGCCCGCGGATCGAGCCCCCGGTATCGGTGCCAATGCCGCACAAAATCACGCCGGCAGCGACCGCCGCCCCGGTGCCGCTGCTCGAACCGGCGGTGAAGTGTTCCGGGTTCCAAGGATTATGCGCGGGCGGCTTCGGCAGATCGAACGACGGGCCGCCGTCGGCAAATTCATGCGTTGTCAGCTTGCCCATCAGCACGGTGCCAGCGGCTGCCAGACGCGCCGCACAGGCTGCATCCCGTTCCGGCACATTGCCGGCCAGGATTTTCGACCCGCAAGTCGTTTCGATACCGGCAGTATCGACGATGTCCTTCAGGCCAATCGGAATACCGTGCATCGGCCCGCGCGGGCCGTCCTTCATGATCGCCGCCTCGGCTGCCCTGGCATCCGCCATCGCGCGATCCTCAGTCGGCAGAACGAAGGCATGCAACGTCGCCTCGGTCGCGTGCAACCGATCCAGACAGGCCTTGGTCAGCTCGACCGGAGACAGCTTCTTCCCCGCAATCAGCGACGCCGCTTCGGCAATGGTCGGAATACTCATGTGAGGTCCTCCGGCATGAAATCGTAGGTATGCGCCAACTCGGCCATGTGCCCGCGCTTCTGCCGGACCCGCGCCTTCATCGCCGCCAAACCATCATGGATGCTTTTCAGTTCGGCCTTTTCTGCGTCGGTCAAGGTCAGACCGGCGCTCTGCAACAGATATTCGAGGGCCGGGTCGGTGAGCGTGGGTGGCATTTTCGGGATCTCCTCACGGTCGGTCATCTGGACCTGCCAGCAAAAACCAGGCCATTACGGTACGATCAATCCTGCCCTCAACGCCAGAGGGCGGCCCGCAATCGGACTGGAAAAGCAATGACAGACGCCGACAGCCTGAACGCCTTCGTGCCCGGTCCGCGTTGCCATGTCGCAGGCGCTGCGAATGGTGCTCTGGCCGGTCTCACCTTTGCCGTGAAAGATCTCATCGACGTCGCCGGTGTGCCAACCGGCGGCGGCAATCCGGACTGGGAGAGCAGCCATCCGGTGCCGATGCAGCATGCCTGGATCGTTGAGCAATTGATGCAAGCCGGCGCCTCCGTCATCGGCAAGACCGCCACCGACGAAGTTTCTCTCGGCATATTGGGCGAAAACCCGTTCACCGGGACACCATTGAACCCGGCAGCACCGGAGCTGGTGCCGGGCGGCTCGTCTTCCGGGTCGGCCTCGGCTGTCGCAGCGGGCGTATGTGACTTCGCTCTGGGCACGGATACCGGCGGCTCGGTGCGTGTGCCGGCCAGTTTCTGCGGCCTGTTCGGGATCCGGCCAACGCATGGACGGGTCGACTTCTCCGGCGTGCTGGCGCAGGCGCCATCGTCGGACACGGTCGGCTGGTTCGCTCGAGACGCCGAAACATTTGCCCGCGTCTGCGAGGCGGTGTTCGGCGCGGCAACCCCCACGTCGTTGCCGGACCGGCTGATCGTCACAAGCGATACCTTCGCTTTTGCCGATCCCGCGGTGGCTGCCGCGCTGGAGCCGATGGTTAACCGGTTGGCCTCCGTTATAGGCGACCGCCGCGACCGCATCCTGGCTCCGCAAGGTCTGTCGGTCTGGCAGGCCGCGCAACGTTGTCTGCAACAGAGCGAGGCGTGGCAAACATTCCAGCCCTGGATTGACGCCATCAGCCCGCGCTTCGCTTTTCATGTTGCGCGCGGACTGACCATCGGTTCGCTGATCACCGATGCCGAACGCACGCGCGCAGCTCTGATGCGTGAGGAAGCGCGCGGCCGGCTGCGTTCGTTGCTGCCACCGGGCACGATCCTGTGCCTGCCGACGACGCCATTCCCCGCGCCAAGGCGTGGCCTGTCGATTTCCGAACTGGCGTTCCCGCGCGAGCGGATTTCGTCGCTGACCTGTCTGGGCGGCCTGACCGGTTCGCCACAGGTGAACCTACCCGGAGCGCAGGTCGGCGGTGCTCCGGTGGGATTGTCGATTGTCGGGGCGCGCGGTGCCGACCTGGAACTGGCGGCGGTGGCACGGGCGTTCGCCGGCGCGGCCTGACTTGCGCGAATTATGCGCAATCACCAGGCGATTTCGAGGCAAGTGGCGTTGACGGGTGCCAAGATTACGCCGTCGCGCTCCAATGCCAAACAGGCACGTTCCGGGGAGAACGTGCCTGTTCGATAGTCATGAGAACGCCCGTGGGCGACACCACAGCCGGCAAATCACAATAGCCGACGAAGGTTAACAGAAAGTTACCAAAAATACGCAAACAGGCGCGCCACCTAAGAGACGCGCCTGCCGGGGGATAGAGTCGGTCGCGGGAGAGACCGAACGACCAACGCGGCTACGATGGACCCACAAAAGTTACATCGTTGTTACCCCGTGGCGGTTCCCGGCGTTTCGGAATTTAACTTGCGGCGGCTGATTTTGCCTGGTCAGGTCGATGGCAACCACCGCCGTTGCGCCGCAATTCCCGGTTCAGGATCTGGCCCCGGCCGTTGTCACGCCAAGGCTGCTACTGCGACGCGCCAGTGCCCGTCCCCATTGGTGCGCCGGCGTTTCCACATACCGATGCAGCAACGCCGCGGCACCGATCGGTAGCGCGATCGCTGCCGGCAGCCACACGACATCAAAGGTCACGGGGTGGCCGGGCACGACACAAACCAGCGCGTAGGCCAGCGCCTTCTGGATCGGCTCGTTCGCCAGGTAAACCGGATAGGATATTGCGCCGAGCCACTGCATGATGCGCGACCGCAACGGCACCGCGATCAGGGCCAGCCGGACGGGCTGTAATTGCGCAGCCAGACACAGCGTCCAGATCAGCGGTGGCACCAGTTTTCCAACATTGCCGTGCGCAGCGCTCAGCAGCAGAGTCGCGCCAAGCACCACAACATACGATCGCAACGACCGGCGAGCGGTCCAGGCCGCACTGGCGATCCCCAGGGCGAAGTACTGCGCTTTGTTTGGCAGGAATGCGCGGCTGAACCGCCACGCCTCGGGGGCAGACATGTCCCAGGCGAGGCCGGCGACCGCGAGCAACAGGAACGCCGTCACCAGCCTTTCGACGCTCATCCGCGTGCGCCCGAGCAACAGTGCCAGGACGTAGAACTGCCACTCGGTGGACAGGCTCCAGGCAGCGGCGAGAAAGCTGTTCCAGGCATCGGGCAGCAGGGCATTGGGGAACAGCCCGTGTGTCATGGTCAGGTGTGCCGCAATCTCGACCGCCCAGTTGGCGGGCCAGCCTTGGGGGAGGATGTCGTGGGCGAGGCCGTCAGGGGCGATCCAGGGCATGGCGGCGAACGGCGGCGGCAGCGGTTGCAGCACGATCGCGGCAGCGAGCATCGCCAGAAAAACCGGAAAAATCCGCGTGGTGCGCAAGATCAGGAAAGGTCTCGCCTGGAACCGGCAACTCTCCAGCGAGCGGAAGATGACCAGGCCGCTCAGGATGAAAAAGACGTCGACTGCCGCGCCGCCATGCGCCAGCGGCGAGACGATCCAGGCCGGCAATGCGGCGAACGGTGCCATGTGGCCGAGCATCACGTAGACGGCCAGCACGCCCCGCAGTCCGTCCAGGCATTCGAGCCGCTTCATCGCGCGAGCCTGAGGGATGCGCGTTAACAAATCGCGAAGAGGCTGGGTTTTTCATCGCGGCCTGGCGAGGAACGCAGTACGCCGTGTTCGAACTCAATAGCCGCAGCTATACACGGTGCTGAATGGACCTTCTGCCTCGCGACGAGAGTATCCAGGTTCAGCGTGCGAGGCCTGCTTGCGTTTGCCATGAACGTGAGATGCGAAGAACATGTCCTGGCGTAATGGCCCTTTGAAGCTCTACCATAGGACAACCGAAGCGTTTGCAGCCCAGGCTGTGAGCGGTATCGACCCGTAGGCCGCCCCACACGCGAACCCCGCTCTACGGATCGTTCTCCAGCGGCTCCAGAAGCGCCGCAGCGTAACTCGCAGGCGTCTCCACCAACGTCTCCGCAACCGACATATCCGCTTTACGCGGATCGGCCGCAGGGCAGGGCTCCCGGATCGCCACGATCTGATCCGGCGTCAGCGGAGCCCGCGCCGCGTCATGCCGGCCAACCGCAGCCTCCATCAGCCATTTCCCATCGGCCAGCGCCGCGAGTTGCCGCCGCACCGCGTCATCCCCCTTGCTCGTGCAAATCTGCGGCATCACGCCGAGACTTTGAATGGGCCATCCCCGTGGCGCGAGAATGCGGCTCCACGTCAGAAACAGCTCGCCGCCGTCCGGCAGCGGGTCGATGGTCTGCACCACGCCCTTGCCGAAGGTCGAACTGCCCATCACCACCGCTCGGCGGCGATCCTCCAGAGCAGCGGCGAGCACTTCCGCGGCACTCGCAGTGCCTCCATCGACCAGCACCACCATGTGCACGCCTTTCGCCAGTTCACCCCCGCCGGATTTCCAGATGCGATTGGTTTCCGGAGCACGGCCGGCGGTCTGCACGACGACGCCGGGAGCCAGAAACACCTCTGCGGTTGCCACTGCGGTCCGCAGCAAGCCCCCGCGATTGCCGCGCAAATCCAGGATGATGCCGGTGACCGGGCGCGGCGGCTGCAGGCTGGCCAGAACCACCCGGATGACGTGCTGATCCGTGGTCTGGCTGAATCCGGTGATCTGAATGATTTCGACATCGCCGCTCCGCCAGGGGAACACCGTCTCCGGCGGGATCATGACGCGCGTCAAAGTCGCACCACGCGTGGTGCCATTTGGACTGACCCAGCCCATCCGAACCTCGGTACCTTCCGGACCGTTCAACATCGCGTCAATGGCCTCGCGATCCTTGTTGAGTGCGGTGCGGCCATTGACCCACTGGATCACATCGCCCGGCCTGATCCCGGCCAACGCCCCCGGGCTGCCAATGACAACGTCCCGCACGGCGACTGACCGGCCGTGCTGCACGAATGTCACGCCAATACCGGCATGCCCGACACGCCGGTCCCGATCGCCCAATGCCTCGATCGGCGGGAGGTAGCGGGAATACGGATCGATATGGGCGAGCATTTCGTCGAACAGCACTTTCGTTACCGCCGGTTGTCCCATTTGCCGCATGGCGGGCGAAGCGGCATAGGCCGCCGCCACGATCCTCGCTGCGACCTCCGCCCAGGACGCGGCGTCCGAACCGGATGCGGTGTCCATGAGGAGGCGCTGGCCGTGTTGCAGCAACTCGACATTGGCATCCCGGACAACCGTCGTCAGTGCCGGATCGATGGTGGTGAGACCGCTCAGACCCCAGGTTGCCAGTTGCGCTGCGGTCACTGGATCCAGGGTTCGCGGCACCATGAAATCGATCGCTTCGGTCTGCACCGCCGCCAGCGCCTCGACGTCGAACCCGCTCCCCGCCGGAGCGCCCTGGGCAAACGCCACCCGGGCGAGGCAAACGCACAACAGGAAGACGATGCGGATCACCGGGAACGCGACCGCTTCCTCGGCTGCTCCGCCCGCGGAATTTGGAAGACGAGGCTGCCGGTCACCGGGTTCGCTTCCGCGAGCCGAACCTCGATGTCCTGTGACAGGCGGAACACCCGGCGGGTCCGGCTTCCGGTCAGGGTCTGTTCCATCTCGTCATGATGCCAATAATCGTCGGGGAGCGCGGCCATCGGCACAAGCCCGGTGGCCCCGCTGGCGGGCACGGTAACGAACAGGCCGAAACGGGTCACCCCTGAAACGCGCGCCGCGAACCGGACGCCAACCTTATCCGCCATGAACGCGGCGAGGTAGCGGTCGATCGCGTCCCGTTCAGCCAGTGCCGCACGCCGCTCGGTTCCCGTGATGTGAGAGGCGGTGTCGGCAAACCGCATCGCCTCCCCCTCCGCCAGTCCGCCTGCACCCAGCCGCAATCCGCTGATCAGCGCCCGGTGCACCAGCAGATCGGCATAGCGCCGGATTGGACTGGTGAAATGCGCGTAGCGGGTCAGTGCGAGACCAAAATGCCCGATATTGTCCGGGCTGTACGCCGCCTGCGACTGGGTTCGTAACATCACCTCATTGACCAACTGGGCTTCCGGCGTATCGGCGGCCTTGCGCAACACGCGGTCGAGATCGCGCGGATGCAACTGATTGCCGGCTGGCAACGAAAATCCTAACCCGTTCAGGAAGCCGCGCAACGCCGTCAGCTTTTCATCGGACGGCGGTGCGTGCACGCGATAGACCACAGGTTGCGTCAGCCGCTCCAGTTCTTCCGCGGCCGCAACGTTGGCCAGCACCATGAACTCTTCAATCAGCCGATGGCTGTCGAGCCGTGGCCGCGGAACCACCGCCAGCACCTCACCGGACGGGCTGAGCGCCACGTTGCGCTCCGGCAAATCGAGGTCCAGAGTGCCGCGGTCGATGCGGGCTCCGAGCAGCGCACGAAACGCATCATAAAGCGGGCGCGGGTTGACGATGAGATCGGCATTTGTGTCGACCGCATCTTGCATCTGTTCGTACGTCAGCCGTGCCGCACTGCGCATCAGACCTCGACCGAAACGATGCGAGCGCTTACGGCCGGTTCTGTCGATCCGCATTTCGACGAACAGACAGCCGCGGTCCTCGTTTGGCAGCAGGCTGCACCATTGGTTGGACAAGGCCTCCGGCAGCATGGGGACAACGCGATCGGGAAAATACACGCTGTTGCCGCGATTGCGCGCCGCATGGTCAAGGGCAGCGCCCGGCCGCACATACCAGGCGACGTCGGCGATCGCCACGATCAGACGAAAACCGTCGCTGTCGGCCTCCGCGAAGACCGCGTCGTCGAAATCCCGGGCGTCTTCGCCGTCGATGGTGACCAGGGGAATATGACGAAGGTCCTCCCGCTGGCTGGCAGGAACGGCTTGCGCATGGGCTGACTCGAGCAGCGCATCATCGGGGAACGCGACGGGAATGTCGTGGGTGTGGATGGCGATGAGGCTGACCGATTTTGCCTCGCCCATATGGCCGAGGCGTTCGACAACGCGCGCGGGTTTGAGGCCGAGCCTGTGGTGCGGCAAAGGCTCGGCCAGCACGAGTTCGCCGGCTGCGGCACCGGCGTCGTGACCAAGCGGAACGGTCCACTCGGCCTTGGCGCGGCGGTCGGTCGGGATGATGCGGCCGTCAGGATGGCCGGGCCGGAACACGCCAAGGACCCGTGACGGGCCCTCGCTCAGGCGGTGGATCGTGCGGCCCTGGTAATGGCCCGGGCCGGACGGCCGCAGCCGGGCAAGCACGCGATCGCCAGGCGCGAGGCCCGGTTGGCCAGGCCGTTCAGCGAGCATACGGATCACCGGGGCGCGGCCATCGTTCGCATCCCACGATGCGGGCCGGCCGACAGGATCGCCGTCGGCATCGGTGCCGGTGATCAAAATCATCGTGGTGTCCGGCAGTCCGTCGCGCGGTTCGCGGAAGCGGTCGCCTTTGCGGGATACTTTGTGGGGACGTGGTTGCTTCTTGAAGGCTTTGGCCACTCACTTGCCGATCAGGTTGCGGTTCCGGGACCGGGAGATGATGCCCGAGTCCGTCTGGGCAGACCAGGTAAATTCCCCACACGCTACGCGTTTGCGGTCATGCCTGGTTCGAGGATTCTGGTCAGGGTCGCCCTGTTGCAACAGCGCATCTCGTTGGGCCCGAGACGTCCCGTCGAAACCTGCCGGTCCTCAGTGCAGAATTCTTGCGACTCGTGCGCCTTTGATATGTGCGTATGGCCATCCGGTTCAATGCCGTGTTGGCGCGACTGCCGGCATTCCGTTGCTATGGCCAACGTGCGAGGTGACGATGAACCGAGGGAACGCCGCCGTAGGTCTCGGCACCGCCGGGGCGGACGCAATTTCCGCCAGGCTGCCGGCGTTGAATGACGAAGCGCTGGCGTTTGTCGCTCGCGATAAAGCGGAGCACCAGGCGCGAACCTGGCTGTCCGGTGTGCTCTGGATCGTGCACGACGGGCATTTGGCGTTCGCCCGGTCGCTGGCACTGGAACTGGCGCTGATTACGCCGTCGATGAGCGGGTCGACAGCGTTTGACCGGTTGGCACGCGGGATGCTCGAGCGGCCGGCGAACGACCTCGCGGCCGTCGCGCTGCTGCGTCGGAGCCAGCCGCGCGTTGCACGACTGGCCGGGGACCGGTTCGAAGACCTCGCAACAGGCGAAACCCGGACCTTGCTGCCCTCGCCGTTCGCGTCCGCCACCTCGGATGGCGTGGTGTTCGGTCGTTTCGCCGTGACCGTCGACGGGTCGGCGATTGCCACCGGCGCACTGCTGCCATTGGACCAGGAGGGGCTTGCCGTGGCGCAAGGGTTCGTCCGGCCGCAAGTACGCGGACTGACAAATCCGATCCGCTGTGCCGACTCACTTTTCCGGTACATGGTCCGTCGTGGCGCGGCTGCCGCCGGTTGGCGCGAGCCGGTACCGGAGCTGCCATTCGACCCCGAGCACAATCCGCTCGACGCCGTCGCTGCCAATTGGGCTCTGCTCGATCGCGATCCTGGGCCGGAGGAGTTCGCCCAGGTGCGGGCGTTGATCGGAGTGCAGCCGCTGCTGAATGCGTTGATCAGTGTCAGCATTGCGCGGGATGCCGGCGCGCAGCGCCTGGCCGAGGCGTATCGGCGCATCGCCGCAACGCTGATCGAGTTCATGGCTGCGCGCGAGGCGTATGGTTCATCACGGTTCAGTCTTGATCGCGCTGCGGCCGAGGTGGATGCCGCGATTAAACACGGCCGCTGCGGATTTGCCACGAAAGTGCTGTTCAACGAATTACGTGAGCGGGCACGGCTGGCTGTCGGTCGGGCGCAGGGTGCGAGCGGCGATCTCGATAAGCTGGTGCAGCGGATTCGCGCTTTGCGCGAGAAGACGGTCGAGCAAGGCTGTACCGAACAGGAAGCAATGGCGGCGGCCGAAAAGGTTGCCGAGTTGCTGGATCGTTATGGATTAAGTGTCAGCGAACTCGATCTGCGCAAGCAAAGTTGCGAAGGGATCGGCGTGGAAACCGGTCGCAAACGGCGAGGGCCGATCGACGATTGCATGGGGACGATCGCGGTATTTTTCGATTGCCGCGTGTGGGCGGAAACCGGCGAGAGCGGGGCGTTACGCTATATTTTCTTTGGCCTGCCTGGCGATGTGCAGGCAGCGGTATATTTGCACGATCTCGTGGCGCTGGCTTTTGTGGCTGAGACAACGGCGTTTCAGGCGGGGAAATTTTATGGGTCACTGTTCTCCGGCGACCGGAGGTCGGCTACGAACTCGTTTCAGGTGGGCCTTGCGCGCGGGATTATTGCTAAGCTGAATGCGCTGCGGTGCGCGCGTGATGCGGCTGCGGGTGGAACGAGCGGACGCGCATTGGTGCCGGTCAAGCAGTCGATCATCGAACAGGAAATAGAAAGACTTGGGTTGACGCTGCGGCGATTGAACGCGACCCGGCGGAAGGTGATCCCGGATGCGTTTAACTCCGGGCGGGAGGCGGGGGAGAGGTTCGAGTATCGACCGGGGATTGCTGGGGCGTAGGTGGATTTGTGGTGCAGCCTGTCTCTGCCTTTGCCAACGACAGAACGGCATTCGGTCGACGCCCACAGTTTGGGCACTGTCCAATCAGATTGAGCCGGGTCGAAATCGGCCTCCTGTAGCCGTTGCTGTTGGTCCCAGTAATCGTAGCCACGATCCTGCCTCCCGCTGCGCGCGACAGCGCGCCGGGTCGACGTCGTCGAGCGCCGTCAGGCGCCGGTCGTCTGACAAGCCCAGGGGTTGTGACAGTCGGCCGAGTTACAACTCGTCGTCACAGCTCTTCTTCGCAGCGACGTCCGGCGCAATTCCATCGGGCAAATTGCCCATTGGACCCGGCCCGTCCTGGTCCAGGGCGGGTTTTACAAAACCGCCACCACATCGAAAGATTCCCGGGCCGCTGCGATCAATCGATCGGCGTCTTCGCGCAAAAGCAACCGTTCCGCAACCAGCTGTTCTGCCGCCGTAATCACTCGCGCCGCCCATGCCGCGTGCGAAGGATAGCGTGCTTCGATTGAACGCCGAGGATCGCTGGCGCTACGACGTTCGGCCTCGTTTGCCGGAAACGGAATGTAAGAGCCTTGCACGGTGAACAGATCGCCCTCGGCGTAACCCGGCACCCGCATCGCCCAACCGGTATGGGTGCCAAGCGGCGCGGCAAGCACCGGATGACGCAGGCCGCCCAGGCTGTTGCCGTCGGTATCCAACGCATTGACGAACACCTTGTATTCCGGCCCGTCGACCGGTGGCTCCACGGTATGATCGCGCAGATGCAAGGCGTTGAGCACATCGGGAAACCGCACGCCGGGGATCTTTGGAAACGCGTGTTCGGCCGCCTCACGCGTTGCCAGCGATCCCGCCGCATGCGAGGGAAACTGACTGGCTGGTGGCGGCGTGCCCTTTTCCACCCATTCGGTCAGCGCGATCAGCAGCGCACGCATCCAGGAACTGTAGCCAAGCGGATTGCCCGGCAACTGGCCGGCATGTTTCGCCGCCGGCTTGTGCACCGCATGCTGCGTGCTGGACGCAAGGTAAATCCGCACATCCTCCGGCATCGCCACATCCTTGCCGGCGGGATCGGTTGCAACCAGCGAGGCCCGCGCTGCCCACATATCCGAATCCGCGTCTAAATGTATGACTTTTGGCCTGACCCCGGCCTCCGCTGCGCGCCGCATGATGCCATCAGTCTTGCCGCTAAGTGGATCGGTCAGCGTCGGATACGTGAACGGAAACTGATCATCCAGAAACGCATGATCTTCGTGCTGCCTTGAATACCGTCCCGGCTGAGCGAACGCGAAATTGATGAAGGTGCGCCGAGAACCGGACACGACCGGGAAGATCGCATCGAATACCTTGTTGCCGTTCAGGTCCTGGTTGAACCCGAGATGCACGAGGTCGCGCAACACGCGCCCGCTTTGCGAAATGCCAAAGCCCAGAGTATGGCGCACCCTGCCGCGGATCGGATTGTTCGCAGACGTATCGTTGCGCAGGAACGACACCAGGTCGCGGATTGCGGCAAAGCCGATCCCCATGACCTCGGGGTTTTTGGCGGGATAGATGAATTCATAAATTGCCCCGCGATCGAAGCCCGGCGGGCGAGTAATTTCGATGTGGGTGTCATCAAGATAGCGCCACGCCAGACCCGGCGGTGTGGCACGTGGATCCCGCTCCCGCTCCCGCACCGTCAGCGTGGCTTTGTCACGGCCGAGATCGGCCGCCGGATACGATAAAGTGCCAACGAAGGTCGTCTCAGAGATTTCCTGGATGAACGCATCGCCGGGGCCAAACCCTTCGGCGATGAACTCATCGCGATTGATGCCGGTGGCGGCGACTGTGGGGAAAACCGCGTTCAGCCGGTCGGCTCCCGCGGGGACACGGGATTGCCACGCGCTCCAGATCAACGAGAACCCGTGCCGCATCAGGAACCCATCCCCGGCATGCGCTTCAGTTGTCGGTCGATTGCCGTCGGCGCCTCGGTTGAGCCGGGTCAGTGCGACTTTGTTACCGCGATTTGGCACGTCGTACAGCAGCCAGCCGTTGCCTTTCGCCAGATCGCTCGGCGTCATCAACGTGAAGTCCGAGCGGTATTCGACGCGGCCGGCAACGTTGCGCGGCGCTTTGTCCAGGTTGATGATGCGGGCGTTCAACGGGTGCAGCGGATCGAGTTCGCCGTGCACCGTCCCGCTCAGCGATTCATACGTGCCGATGGGACCGAAGCTTCTGCCGTCGAACACCGGTGTCAGACGTTCGGTGAGTTCAAGACGCAGCACGCTACCGGGTTGGGTTGTCATGGTGTTTCTCCCTGAATGGCCGGTGTCGGCGTTGCCGAAAGTTATCACGCCGGTGCGTTGCCATACACCCAAGCCCCGACGATGCGGCCTGTCGCAGTTGTAGTTGGAGCTACCGTCATGCACGGTGTCGATCGTTGCGCCACCGGAAGGCACGGGTTGCGTCCGCCCGCGATTGGCGCTTTAGCACTTTCCGGACGGTCCCTTCACGTGCGGCGATGTCCCATTGCCCCTTCCACGAACCACCTCCTACCTTCGCCCAATCTCGTCCCGCCCCCAGAGCCGCCATGCAACCAACCCTCGCCAACCGCCGCGCCCTCTATTCCGAAAATCGCCTCAAGCTCGGCCTGTTCGGCGCTAACTGCTCCTCCGGCCGCGCGGTAACAAAAGTGCCCGAACGCTGGAGCGGCAGTTGGCCCGACTGTCTGCGCCTCGCGCAGATGGCCGATGCTGCCGGCATCGAGTTCATGCTGCCGGTTGGCCGCTGGAAGGGCTATGGCGGCGACACCGACTACCAAGGTGAGACCCTCGAAACCATCACCTGGGCTGCCGGCCTGCTCGCCGTGACGCAACGGATCACCGTGTTCGGCACCGTCCACGCACCAATGTTCCATCCCCTTGTCGCTGCGAAACAATTCGTCACCGCCGATCATATCGGCGGCGGACGTTTTGGACTGAACGTGGTTTGCGGCTGGAACCAGGATGAGTTCACCATGTTCGGCGCCGATCTGCGCGACCACGAAGCGCGCTACCGGCACGCCCAGGAGTGGCTGGATGTTATTAAACTGGCCTGGACAGCAGAGGCCGAGTTCGACTTCGACGGCAAATTCATCCAGCTCAAACAGGTTCGTGCCAAACCGAAACCGTTCGGCGCCCGTCGGCCGATCATCATGAACGCCGGCGCCTCCCCCACCGGCCAGGCGTTCGCCATCCGCAACTGCGATGCGTTGTTCTCCATGACGCCGCGCGGCAAGCTGGCCGAATTCGCTGCGCACGTGGCGCGTGCCAAAGCACTGGCGCGTGAGCAGGGACGTGAGCTCGACGTCTACACCGTCGCCGTCATCACCTGCCGCCCAACCAAAGCCGACGCAGAGGCGTATTACCGGCACTGCGTCATCGACAACGCCGATTGGGCCGCGGTCGATCGCATCATGGCGATGCGCGGCGACACAAGAGAGCGTTGGCCGCACGACTTCGAGGAACGGCGCCTCCATCAGGCCAACGGCATGGGCGGCGTGCCGGTAACCGGCGACCCCGATACCGTCGCGCACGATCTGGCGGAGCTTGCCGCGGCCGGCGCACGCGGCATCGCTCTGTCGTTCGTCAACTACACCGACGAGTTGCCGTATTTCTGCGATGAGGTCCTGCCGCGGCTGCAACGTCTCGGCCTGCGCGCCACGTGATGCTGTCTGGCAAGTACACTGTCGGTGCGCATCGGTGTTGGTTGCAGCACCCGATTGGTATTGCGGTCCGCAATCAGACGGTCAGAACCTCCAGCAAATGGCCGTTGGGATCCTTGAAGTAGAACCCACGCCCGCCGCCTCGGTGATTGATCGCCATGTTGTCGGGTGAGCGGGGACCGCTGCCATAGGCAAGGCCTGCCTCCTGAACCCGTTGGAAGATCGCGTCGAATTCCGGATCGCTGACTTTGAACGCGTAGTGATGCCGTTCAAACGTAGCGCAGGTGTCGAAATCCATGACCAGGGTGTCGTTCACCCTGACCGGTGCAAAGTGTGACACAGGTCCTTCATAGTGCAGCCCGAAGATGCGGGCGAAAAATCCGGCAGACGCCTCGTTGTCGTGCGCCGGAACGATGGTGTGGTCGAGCACGATGGTCATTATTGCCTCCCTTGGTCAGTGCACCGGCGTTGTCGTTGTCCGTGGTCTCACCGGTCCGCGCCTGGCCCCGGGAACCGATCGCCAGTGGGTCTGTGTTCTGCTTCAGCGATTAGCACAAATGGCGGAACGAAGCCAATCGTCGCGTGCGTTGGCACCAGCACCGACACTGGCCAAATTCGGCCAGGCGCGTTCAAAGTGGAACGTCGTTGCTACTTCAGGTTGCTGCCTTGTCTGGCCGTCGGAACTATGTTTCGCTGCCGGCCGATGCGCATTAAGCTACAGTAGAGGCCAGTCGGCAGGGAGCACGCATGTCCGTCGATGACGTGGCGTTTCTCAACACCGCCCTGGCCCGAGACCGTGAGCCGATAAATCCCACCGAGCTACTGCGCATCGAACGTCCGATCGTCGTGTCCGGCCCGCGGGACGGAATCTATCCGGACGGCGGCGACGCCATGCGCGAATTCCGGCGCTAATGGCGCCAGCTTCCATGATGACCCGGACAATGTCGGATTGTTCCACCCCGCGGAACTGGGCCGGGTGCGCTATCAATCGCCGCCGTCCTTCATCGCTGCTGCCTCGGACGCCATGCTGGCGGGTTTTCGGACGGTCCTTAGGCCCTGTTGATAAATAAGCGAATCGCGTTTCCGGCATTTCGACGATTCCGGCGCGGTCCGAAGGTACCATAGACTTGCCGTGTGATCGATAGACTCGGCGTGTAATCGATGAAGCGGCCATGGCGTTTCGCCATTCGGCGCTTGCCCCCGTTCTGGACGAGCGGTGTCGACGGCGGTTCGCTGCGGCCGAGGCACGCATGGCGGGACGTGGCGGCGTCTCGGCGGCATCCCGCATCACCGGCCTGGCGAGAAGCACCATCCGGCGTGGCCTGGACGAACTTGAGCGGGCGACTGGCGATGCGCTCTCCGGGCGGGTGCGGCGGCCGGGTGGCGGGCGGAAAAAGGCGACAAAGGTCGATCCCACGCTGTTGAGCGACCTGAAGGACCTCGTCGAACCCGCGACGCGCGGCGATCCGGAGGCGCCTCTGTCGTGGACCAGCCGGAGCCCGCGCAATCTGGCCGACGCATTGTGGGCCCTGGGTCACGAGATCGGACACAATGTCGTCGGCGATCTGTTGCGGCAGTTGAATTTCAGCCTGCAATCGAACCGCAAAACCAAAGAAGGTGCCCATAATCCTGATCGGGACGCGCTGTTCGGCAACATCGACACTCAGGTGACGGCCGCCCTGGCGGCGAGCCAGCCCGCGATTTCCGTGGACACCAAGAAGAAAGAACTTGTTGGCGACTTCAAGAACGCCGGCCGCGAATTGCGCCCGAAAGGGCAACCCGAACCGGTGCGGGTACACGATTTCAAAATCCCGGAACTCGGCCGCGCGGCACCGTACGGCATCTATGACATCGCGGGCAACACGGGGACATCCCGGGCAACACGGGCTGGGTGAGTGTCGGTATCGACCACGACACGGCCAGTTTCGCGGTCAACGCGATCCGGCGATGGTGGCTGGAAATGGGGCGGGCTCGTTATCCGGACGCCAAAGCTCTGCTGAACACCGCCGACTGTGGCGGCAGCAACGGTGTCAGGGTGAGATTATGGAAGCGCGAACTGCAAAATCTCGCCGATGACCTGGATCTGACCGTCACGGTTTGTCACCTGCCGCCAGGCACCAGCAAATGGAACAAGATCGGACACCGGCTGTTCTCGTTCATCACGCAGAACTGGCGGGGCAAGCTGTTGGTCAGTTATCAGGCTATCGTGCAACTGATTGCCAGCACAACCACGCGCACCGGTCGCAACGTGAAATGTGGCATCGATCCGAAGCTCTACCCGGCCGGCATCAAGGTCTCCGACGCCGAAATGGCGGAGATCAACATCGCGCCGCACGGGTTTCACGGCGAGTGGAACTATTCCATCTCGCCAAGACCACCATGATGAAGCGTTAGATTATCAACAAGTCCTGAGTTGCGGGGTGACCGGTGCAATCGGGCAAGTTCGGCCAGCAACCGGTTCGGGATGGGTTCGGGCGTGCCACTTGCGGCAGTTCCCCACCTGGTCAGATGAATACGTGACATCGATGGAACTTTGTTGTAAAAAATCGACCTCGATATTGGTTTGTCACATCTGTCTCCGTCCATGGGAGGGACCAACTCAGGGGGTGCTACGTGCCTTTTGATCGTCTGATTTGTCGTCAGTTACACCGCAATGTCATTGCGTCCGGCGTGGCAGTGATGCTGAGCGCACAACTGCTTTATCCAGCAGCGGCATTCGCGGCAGGTCCCGACACGGCACCTCATAGTGCCGGCCGGAATGCTGGCACACTTATGTCCCATGATGTCGCCGTTGAGCTTTCCACCGGACCTGCACCAGAGTTGTCAGCGGCCGCGCAGCGGGTCAGCCGGATTGCGGCTCAGAACGGCGACCAGGACTTTCTCATGATCGACAAGCTCGAGGGTCGGATCATCGCGTTCGAACACGGCAGAGCAACGTTCAGCGGCGCAGCACTGACCGGAGAGAGCCTCACTGACACCATTCCGCCGGACGCCTTCAGCAAGTCCTTTTCCGAGACCAGGGGGCTGAAATATAAGGTCACCCCGGCCGGACGATTTACTGTTTCGCCCGGTTATGACCCAGCGTATGGCGAAACCCTCGACGTCAATGAGGTGCAGGGCAAGGACTGGGATATTTCGATCCACAGGGTCTGGTTGGGTGCCCCGTCTGAGCACCGAGATGTGCGGCTTCGGACCGCCACCGGGCAGGACAAACATATCACCTATGGCTGCATCGATGTCGAGCCGGACACGGTTCGGCAATTGTTACGGCATCTGCCCCATATGGCCAGGATACCGCTCTACATTCTGCCGGTGGACGAGCATTTGATTGCGACGCTGTTCCAGCCACACGAGTTTGTGCGCAACGCCACCGCTCCTGCCGCACGATCCGCCGTCCGGTTGGTGAGTGGGACAACGGTCCGCTGACACATGGCGGATGTGATGGCCGATGAGCGACGCGCGAGCCATCCCGCCTATACCGCGGGCCGGTGCGTCTGTTTCGTTTTCGGCTGCATGCGCAGACCTAAGGCTACGTTGCGGCGAATGGTTTGGATCGCAGCATCATGGCGCAAGGCCCGATGGCCAGAGTCACGCACCTGAACCAGCCCGCGCCGGGTCTGGTGGCCCCCCAAGAAATGTGTGCCTGCCCGAAGTGCTGGCCATGAATTGATTGCGCAGGTCGCGGTCACTTTGCGACCCGGAACAGCTGACGAGCAGCAGAACCTGCGTCAACCAACAGCAACGAGATCTTACCGCCGTGGCCGCCAGCAAGCAGTCAAAATATGGAATGTTTTGCACCGGATATTGCCAGGAATTTCGGCCGCACTGCTATTTTTCTGCCACCTGCGACGTCTGGTTCCACCATCCGCCGCCAAGTGCCTGGAACAGTGCTGCGGTGTCAGTGAGACGGGCAGCCTGCGCCTGCACCAGGGCCAGTTTCGCAGTCTGATAGGTCTGCTCGGCGTTTAGCAACGCCAAATAGGCAACCTGACCCAGTTCCAGCTGTTTACGGACGATGGTGAGACTTTGGCCAGCAGCCTGCTCGGATGCGAGTGCTGCAGCCAGCTCATCCGCGTCGGACTGCAAGGCATGCAGCGCATCGGCCACGTTCTGCATCGCTGCTATCACGGTGCTTTTATATTGCGCGGCGGCCTGATCGAACCCTGCCTCGGCGGCCTTTTGCTTGTGGAACAATGTGCCGCCGGTAAAGATTGGCGCGGCAAGTCCCCCGGCCAGGGTCCAGAAGTTCGTTCCCGGTGCGAACATATTCGACAAAGCGCTGGCGCTGTTGCCGACATTGGCGGTCAGGGTGATCGTCGGCAGCCGCGCCGCCACTGCCACGCCGATTTGCGCGCTGGCCGAATGCAGCGTTTCCTCCGTCGCGCGGACGTCGGGGCGCTGTTCCACCAGCTTTGCCGGCAAGCTGACTGGCAAATCCACCGGCAGCTTCAGGTCGGCGAGTTGGAAGTGGGCCGCGACATCCTCGCTCGGGAAGCGGCCCGCCAGGGCGGTCAACGCGTCACGCTGCTGCGCCAACTGCTTCTGCAACGGCGGCAGCGCCAACTTAGCCTGCGCCAATGCTGCTTCCTGCGCCGCGACGTCGGCCATCGACACCTGACCCAGGTCGTACTGCTTTTGTAATATGGCCAGCAGGTCGGACTCGACCTTGATCGTTTCCTGTGTGGCGGCGATCTGGCCGCGTAACGACGCCTCCTGGAACGCCCCGGTCACCACGTTGGAGGTCAAAGTCACATACGTGGCCTCCAGCTGGAAGCGTAAATTCTCCGCCTGGGCTGCAAGCGACTCGACAGCACGACGATTCGCGCCAAACACGTCGGGCACAAAGGACACGCTCAACTGCGGCGTGATCAGGCTGTAGTAGGGGTTCGTTGTCGGCCCGGCAGGCGACACGGCAGCCGTCGGGGTCAGATTGCGACTGGCGGAAAGTCCGGCCGAGACCTGGGGAAAATATGAACCTTTCTGCGCCAGGGTGTTCTCGCGAGCCTGACGCAACGCAGCCTGCGCCGCGGTCATGCTGGGATTGGCTTTGATCGACTGCTCGATCAGGTCGTTGAGCGGCTGGGAGTGGAACAGTGTCCACCATTGCCCCGGGATGTCCGCTCCCGGTTCGAAATGCTGCGCGGCACCGAAGTCTCCCTTAGCGGACACGGTTTGCGCCGGGGCCACACCAGGCATGTAGCCGGTAACAGTGGGCGGCTCGGGCTTTTTGAAGTCAGGGCCGACGGCGCAGCCTGCCAGCAGCAGGGAAACCGCGAACGATGCTTTGCGCATGATCTATTCCGCCAGCTCAAGCGGGGCTTCGGGCTCAGGCTCTTCGACAGCACGACGGGAGAACAGATCGATCAACACTGGCAGCACGATCAAAATTAATATCGGTGCCAACATTATGCCGCCGACGACCACGAGCGCAAGTGGCTTCTGCACCTGCGAACCAATGCCATTCGACATTGCCGCGGGCCCTAGTCCGACCGCGGCGACAATGCAGGTCATCATCACCGGCCGAAATTGCACGTGGCACGTTCGCAGGATTGCGGCAGTGCGGTCAAGGCCACCTTCAAGTGCGGCATTGAAGTAGGTTAGAACGATGATCCCATCCATCGCCGATATGCCAAACAACGCAACGAAGCCAATCGCTGCCGAAACGCTGAATGGGGTTCCGGTGAAGTACAAGGTGAAGATGCCGCCGATCAGCGCCATTGGGATCACGCTGGCCGCCAGCAACATGTCGACCAGCGAGCCGAAGTTGATGTAAAGCAGCAGACAGATCAGTACGATTGCCAGCGGCACCACAACCTCAAGCCGGCCGATCGCTTCCTGCAAATTGCCGAACTCACCGACCCATTCCAGGTGATAGCCGCCAGGAATTTGCACTTGTTCATCGATCTTTTTCTGGGCTTCCAACACGGTGGTGCCCAGGTCGCGGCCGCGGACGCTGAATTTGACGGGAATGTAGCGTTCCTGGTTTTCTCGATAAATGAACGCCGCCCCTGAGGTGAGGTGCACATTCGCCACATCGGTCAGCGGAATCTGGACGACGCCACCAGCCGGGTTGGATGCTCCAATCATGATATGCCGGATGCTGTCCAGGCTCTGGCGATATTCGGGAGCCAGCCTGACAATGATCGGGAAGTTCCGGTCGCTGCCGTCCTCGTAAAGATTGCCGGCCGCCTGACCACCGATCGCCGCCGTCACCGTGGCGTTCACATCGCCCGTTTGTAACCCGTAACGCGCGGCTTTCGCACGATCAACGTCGATCCGTACCGTCGGCTCGCCAAGCGACGCCAGCACCGCGAGGTCGGCGATGCCCGGGACGGTCGCCATCACGTCCTTCATCTTGTTGGCGGTCTGCTCAAGAATCTCCAGATCGTTGCCGAACAGCTTGACCGAGTTCTCGCCTTTCACGCCGGAAGCGGCTTCCTCGACGTTGTCTTCGATGTATTGCGAGAAGTTGAAGTCCACGCCGGGGAACGCTGCCTGCAGCTTATTGGTCATATCCTCGGTGAGTGCTTCCTTGTCGACGCCGGCCGGCCAGGTGTCGAATGGCTTCAGCGGCACGAAGAACTCGGCGTTGAAGAAGCCGGTGGCGTCGGTACCGTCATCCGGTCGCCCGTTCTGTGATACAACCGTCACGACCTCCGGATAGCTGTCCATGATCTTCCGCATTTTGTTCACATAGCCGTTACCTTCGGCCAATGAGATCGCGGTCGGCATGGTGGCGCGGATCCAGAAATTGCCCTCCTCCAGTTTCGGCAGGAACTCGAGCCCGAGCGTGCGCACCGCGAACCCGGCCCCGACCAGCAGGAAGATGATCATGCCGAGGGTCAGCACTTTATTGACCAGCATGAACTCCAGCACCGGCCGGTAGACCTTGTGCATGGCGCGTACGACGAGCGTATCTTTTTCCTCCATATGATCGTCGAGCAGCAGGGCGCTCAGCGCCGGCGTGACCGTGAATGTCGCCAGCAAGCCGCCGCAAATCGCGTAGGCGTAGGTTTTTGCCATCGGACCAAAGATGTGGCCTTCGATTCCGCTCATGGTGAACAGCGGTACGAACCCGGCTATGATGATGGCGGCGGAGAAGAAGATGCTCTTATTCACCTCGGTTGCCGCGTTGGCGATGACCCGGAACTTGCCGCGAAACTCGACGGGCGACTGTGACCGCTGCACCAGCGCCGAATGCATGAATCGCTGACTGGGCGGCTGCGACAATCGCCGGAAGATGTTTTCGACCATGATCACGGTCGCATCGACGACCAAACCGAAATCGATGGCACCGACCGACAGCAGATTGGCCGATTCGCCCCTGATCAGCATCAACCCGATCGCGAAAGCCAGCGCAAACGGAATGGTGACCGAGACGATCACCGCGGTTCGCAAATTGCCCAGAAAAATCCATTGCAACAGGAATATGAGAACAATGCCCTCCACCATGTTGTGCAGGACCGTATGCGTCGTAAGCTCAATCAACTCGGAGCGATCGTAAATCCGCTCGATATGCACGCCAGGAGGCAGTATGCCCGTCGTGTTGATTTTATGGATCAGTGCCTCGACACGCTCGATCGTCGGCATGCTCTCCGCACCGCGGCGCATCAGCACGATGCCCTGGACGATGTCGTTATTGTCGTCCTGACCGGCAATGCCCAGACGCGGCAGGTTGGAGACGCTGACCGTCGCGACGTCGCCGACCAACACAGGAGTTCCGTTGGTGGAACTCACCATCGTGTTGCGAATGTCGTCCAAAGAGTGGATCAGGCCGACGCCGCGCACGACCGCCGCCTCAGGGCCGAAATCCACCGTCTGACCGCCGACATTGATGTTGGCGTTGTTCAGTGCGGAAATCACATTGGGAATCGTCAGTCCATAGTGAACCAACTTGCTCTGGTCAATCGTGACCGCGTAGTCCTTCGTCTTGCCGCCCCAGCCGTTGACATCGACCACGCCCGGCACTGCCTTGAAGCGCCGCTCGAGCATCCAGTCCTCGATCGTCTTCAGGTCCTGCACGGAATAGCCCGGCGGCCCGACCACCCGGTAACGCAGAATCTCGCCAATTGGGCTTTCCGGTGAAATGCCGGGCTGCGCACCGTTCGGCATCGGCGGCAATTGCGCCAGCCGGTTGATCACCCATTGCTCGGCCTGTTCATAGGTAAAGTCGTAGGTGAATTGCACCTTCACATCCGACAGCCCAAACAGCGAAATCGTGCGAACGGCGGAGACGTTCGGTATCCCCGCCATCTGAATTTCAATGGGGATCGTGATGTAGCGCTCGATTTCCTCAGCCGACTGACCGGTACTCTGGGTGACGATGTCGACCAGCGGCGGTACCGGATCCGGATAGGCCTCGATGTTCAGGTGCCGGAAGCCGACGATACCCGCCAGAAACACGAATATCATAACGACAAACATCAGCACGCGCTGCTTGAGCGCGAAGGTAATGAGGGCGTTCACAGCTCAGTCTCCGGAGGCGGCGCGGTCGATGAATACCGCTCCGGACGTGACGACGTGATCGCCGGGATTGAGCCCAGCCAACACCTGAACCGTACCGTCAATCTCGCGGCCGACCTTGATCTGACGCAGCGCGAGCGTCTTGTCGGTCGGGTTGGCGAGCCAGACATGTGCGTTGGCCCCTTCATAGACGATGGCCCGGTCCGGAATTGCCGGAGACGGCGCGCGCGCGGCTGCACTGATGATACGGAAGCTGGCGAACATCTCGGGCTTCAGCAGTCCGTCCGGATTGTCGACTTCGGCCCACACCGGCAGGCGATGCAGGACCGGATCCATCGTCGGCGAAATGCGCGTGATCTTCCCCGTGAACACACGGTTCGGGAATGCCAACACCCGCACTTCCACCGGGTCGCCAAGATGCACCTTTGGCGCGCTTTCTTCGCGCACGTTGGCGAGCATCCAGACTTTCGACACGTTGCCGATCTGGAACTGTGGTCCTGCCCCCCCACCGCTGGCTGCGCTGACGATGTTCTGGCCAAGCCCCACCTGGCGCTGGACCACGATGCCATCGATCGGCGCCGATACGATGCCGATCGGATCGAGCTTTTGCACGTCGGCGGCTTGTTCGACGGCATCGATCTCCTGATCGGTTTTGCCCAGAATGCGCAGCCGATTGCGTACCGCAGCGAGCCCGATCTGGGCTGAACTCAGGCCGCCTTGCGCGTTGGCCAGATCAACCTGGCTCTGCTGCCAATCCTTCTGTGCGGCGGCATGGGCAAGGAACAACTCGTGTTGCCGCTTCTCATTCGCTTCGGTCAGCGCCAACTGGGCTTTTGCCGTTTTCAACGCCGCGACGGCGGAGATCAGATCGCTCTGGCCCTGGGCGAACTCCGCTGCCTGCACGGCGAACAGCGGATCGCCGCGATGCACGGTATCACCGGCGCGGACAAAGAGTTTCGTGACGCGACCGGTATAGGGAGAAAACACCGGCGTGGTCAGATCGTCGTCGTTGGCGATCTTACCGTCGGTATCTTCGGCCTGCGGAAAATCCATCTGCTTCACCGGTTCGATTTTGAGGTCGGCCCATTGCGTGCTGGTTGCTTTGAAGCCGCCATCAGCGGTCACCTGGGATTCGGCTGGCGCGACGGCTTGTTCCGGCTTGCGCAGGGCACGCGGACCAAGGAACACGCCAGCTCCTACCAGCGTTGTGGCGGCGATCAGCAAAATGAACTGACGTCTGCGCGTGAGACGAACCGGCGAAGCGGTTGCGGCTTGTGCCATATCGGTGTGCGGGTCGGTTACGGGCATGTCCACGGTTTTGGTCCCTTGGTCGGCAGGATTCAGTCGGCGATCGGAATGCGCGAACGCAGTCCCTACATTTCTGGTGGCGGAACAATCCGGTGGTATGTGTTTTCCTGGCCGACGACTGTCCGCATGCCGTTGCCGCACTTAAGTTTCGGCAGTGGATCACTTATCATATGGCAATCATCTTGCGGCGCACAATTCTGCCAGTCGTATAAAATCAAGGTTTTTTCATAAGGAAACCATATAGGCGCGGAAGCGACGGCCCGCGCTTTCTCGCAGAGCGTGCCGTCGATCAACCGTCAACTGCCGGATTGTACCATTGTTCCCCGGCCTGCCAGTGCAACACGAACCGTATTGATGTGTTGCATCGCTTCTTCCTGCCGGCTGGCCTCACAGCTGCGCGCGCTGGCCTGGATTTCCGCCCGCAGGAAATAGTAACGGCCAGCGGTCGTCGTTTGGCCATTGCGACCGGACACGACCATCTGTGACGGCTTTGAGGGCTCCTGGTAGCCGACCCTGTTCCATTCAGCCATCAGGTCAGCCAGCGCGGCGCTGCATGATGGCGCCGAAGCCTGTGGTTGCGCCTGGGCATGCTGACCCAGGCCGGACAGTGCCAATCCCAACGGCAGGATCAGCATTGCTGCCTTACGGAAGCGGCACAACGACCGATTTTTGTTCGAGTTGGACATCGTTTTAACTCCTTGCGCTTCAGTGGAATGAGCCGGCCCCATCAGGCGATCCTGATGGAGCCGGGTAGCCGAACAGTCAGACGCGCTGGATCAGGGGACGGACGCGTAAAGATACAAGTCGCCCTGATCGTTCCGGTATCAGAAGTGCCAGATCACATCGCCCGCCATCAGCCAGGTGTAGTTTCTGGTGCCACCATTGAAGGCGTTGTTGCCGTGCGAGCGGTAATAGCCGACCTCCGGCCGCATCTCGACCTGTGGCGAGAACCAATGCTGCCAGCCGAGCGAGATGTTCGTGTAGGTCGCCGCCGTCCCGGTGCGGAAGCCCTGCGGATCGTAGTAAACCTCCGGACGCAACGTGATGTTGTTCATCGAGTCCGGCGAATAGGCGAGGTAGAAGGTGGTGCCGATCGTGCTCGTGTTGCACCTTACCACGTTCGGGTTGTGACAGTTCGCCCCGTTCGGCGGATTGAATTCCAGGAACTGCGGCGAGAACGGCGTGCCGCCTTGCTGGAAGGTCGCCACCGCGGCCTGGCTCGGGTTGCTGCCCGCGATGTTCGGCACGCCATAGGCAACGATGTCGTATAACTCATAGGAGATGTGCCATTGATCGTTCCACTTATGATAGTAGGTGAACCCGTACCACTGCAGGTTGTTGTAGCCCCACTGGCCGTTATTGAGTGCGTCCACGCAGGGGTAAAGATTGTCCTTGCCCTCATTCCATTCGATACGGACGCACCCGGTGAACGATGGTTGCAGGCCAGGATCAAGTTTGAACTTGGCACCGGAATACAGCGGGTTCGCAATCGTCGCGCCACTGGGCAGTATCACGGTCTGGGCCAGATTGGGTCGATATGTGTTATAATTCCATATCTGCGCTTCGGTGCCAGCCGAGACGCCAAATTGGACCATCAGGTTCGGGTTGACGGCCATCGAGAGCTGGATGCCCTCGTTGGTATAGTTGTCGTAGCCGTAGGTGAACGAGTGCGTATACATATAGTTGTTAGGCGCGAGCTGTGCCTCGATGTCAGGCAACGAGATATAGCGCCCGACGCGGACCATGAGACCGTCCAGCACAAAAGGGATATAGAGTTCCCCGTACACCATTGGCATGTCAAAGCCGTTGACCTGATTGGTGCCGTTGAACTGCCAACTGCCCAGACCGTACGACTGCGTATAACGGTAGTTCTCACCGTAGATCGCGGAGACCCGAAAGCCCCAGTCAATGTGATCCTTCTGCACGGTGTCGGGAAACCGGTCGAAGTAGATGACGGCCTGATCGAGCTGGACGGTGTTCGGAATATACGCGTAATTGATCGGAGCGTTGCCGCCTGGCTTGCGCAGCGTATTGCTGCTGAAATTGCCACCGGGATCAATCCAGCCGTAAATCTGAATGCCGGCCGAGTTCAACCACTGGCCGATTGTCGTATTGCCGATTGCCATCATCAACGGGCTGTCAGCCGAACCGGTACGAGTGACACCAAGCGGTGTGACACCACCATATGGCCACTCGGTGAACGGCATTGGTGGCGTGCTCTCGACAGAGCTATCGTGAAAGCCGGGGGCTCGCGAAGGTGGCGCGTTCGGATCAACCGGCGGTCCGGACTGACCCCATTCCAACTTATAATAGTTGAACAGGCGCACGAAGGGGTTGTCGCCGAGATAGGGATCGAGACACGCGTAGTTCTTATATGGATCCGGGGTTCCGGTACAAGGCTGTGGTGCGGTCGTGGTGGTGGTTGCTGCCGGCGTCAATGTCGGAGCCGTCGTGGTTTGTGCCATGGCCCCCATTGACGCCGCACCGACCGATCCCAAGGCGGCGACGGCGACTTTTAACAGGTGATGCATCAGCATCATCTCCTCGTTTTGGAGCGATCACGTTTCGATCGCCCGGTCGTGAAAATTCAGATGGCTTGCGCGGGATTGCGCCCGCAGGTTGCCCGGCTGCTCTTTGCAAACGTCGGGCCAACGTTGCCATGGTGTCGGATCAGACGAACGTTACCATACGAAACGTTGTAGATCGTAAACAGATATAGAGTCTATATGGTGCTAAACCGCACCGAATATAAATTCATATATAACCGCCTTGATGACACGTATATATCTGTGTACGTTTTGGACAACCTGATGGTCGATTGGCGTTCACCCTGCATATTTCCGCGTCATATACGCCCGTAATTGCCGGCAGGGCGACGTTTTTACGGCGATGATATAAGAGTCATATATTATCTGACGCGGTTCAAGGAATGGATTTTATATGCACCTCTGCCGCATACAGATGCATAGTTACCGGGACGTGCTCACTTCATGGTGCGGGTCCCTGTCGCACGCACGACCCTGGCAGGGACATGAAGTATGCGGTCTTTGTTGTTGGCTATCCTGGTGCTTGGTATCGCCCGGCCCGCGATTGCGCAGTGTGATCACGAGTTGAAAATCGACACTCATGTGGTTGCGGAACCAGAACAGGTAGCCTCTGCGACGGACTTGCGGCTCGATCAGATCGCCGAGCTGGCGAAGCGGTCCGGTTCAACACAGGATACCGCGCCCCTTGGTTTCTATACGGCTCAGGTCGACGACAAGATCCAGGTCGATCTGGACCACGATGTGTCCGGTGCCTGTCTGCCGCACATACAGGTGCAACTGCATCTGCAACTCGCTCGGCGGCGCATCGAAATCGGTCAGGAGCTGATAAAGACCCCGTGCCTTTACGTTGCTGCCCTGGAACACTACCGCAGGAAGGCCGCAGCAGATGAAGCAGCGTTCGCCGCTTATGTTCATTCGATCGCCGCGGCTTTGCATGCTGCGCCGTTCGTAGGCACCGCAGAGCGAGCCACCGGGTTCGACGATGCCACCCGGACCGAGGTCGTACACTGGGTAAAATCCGTCGTCGATCAGGGATCGCAGCCGTTCCACGATGCCAGGGTCGCGGCCCAGCGCGCCGTCGACTCACAAGACGAGTCGCGCCGTGTCTCGCAAGCTTGCGGTCGGGATGCCTGACACGCCCGTCCCGCAGGCGCGAGGGTGGTACGCTCTTGCAAAGTCTTCACTGACGACAGCATTTGCCGAGCCGGAGCTGTCCGGTACGCCGGTTTCTCTGGTGATGGTGGGGCTGATGGGTGAGCCGCCTTGGTTCAGGCGTGAGAATGGATCCCGCGGCTTCGTCGCCAATGTGCGGGCGATGGCGATGGCGCCGTTCCTCGGCCGTTCCAGGTCGCGGGCGGATGTGCCACGCGGTTTAGCCCGCCTGTCACTCGGTGTGTTGGACCGTTGGACAGGCGAACACGCAACGCCTGCGCGCTATTTCAGCGGCGCGCTTCTGGTCGCGATCGCGACCGGCGCGTGCCTGGTGCTGCAACCATATTTGCAGACCGGCAGCCTGGTCCTGCCTTACCTGATCGCGATCGTGCTGACCGCCGTTGCCTACGGGTTACTGCCGTCGCTATTTGCCGGTGTACTGAGCGTTGTGACGTTCGATTACCTGTTCCTGGTGCCGTACTACACTCTGTATGTCGCCCAGCCCGACGACGTCGTGCGGCTGGCAATTTTCGCATTGACCGCGTTGATCGTGAGCAACCTCGCTGGCTACGCCCGGCGTCAGGCGATAACCGCGAGCCGCCGGGCGGAAATCGCCGAAGACCTTTACCGCTTTGGCCGGCAACTCGCCGGTGCAGCCAGATTGCATGAGGTACTGGATGCCGCATTGCCACGGCTGCGGACGATCCTGCAGGCACGGGTCCAGATCGTGTTGGCGGCCCAGGGCGATCGCGACGGGGGTTCGGAGGGCGGGCAGGGGAATGGGCCTGGCGGGCCGGCCATCGCTGGCACGGAATTTGCGAAAATCAAATCGTGGTTGCAGACTGGAGCCACGTCAGATACCGACTCGCCTCATCTGCCGGTCTCGGAGACTTGGTTGTTCGTTCCAATGCTGACCGCGCGAGGTAAGGCGGGGGTCCTGGCAATCGCCCGTGACGATGTCGGTGGCATTCAGTTGCCTAATCCCGAGGCATTGTTCGGCACCTTGGCCGACCTGCTGGCTCAGGCCGTGGATCGGATCAAACTCGTGAACGACCTGAATGAGGCCAGCCGTGCGGCCGAACGGGAGGAACTATACGCGGTGTTGTTGGCCTCGCTTTCCCATGACCTGCGGACGCCGTTGGCATCCGTGCTTGGCTCTACCGAGACCTTGCTCGCGCTTGACCCTGCGGTCGGCATCGAGAAACGTGAAAGCCTCGCTTTGGCGATTCAGGAGGACGCCAGGCGGCTCAATCGCTATCTCGGCAACGTGCTGGACATGACCCGTCTGGAAGCCGGCGTCGCAGGGACTTCGTTTGGCGGCATTGATCTGGCCGACGTCGTGAGCGTCGCGCTGGATCGCTCCGCGGACGCGCTGTCCAATCACCGGATCAGCGTCCAGCTCGACAGCGACCTCCCGTTTCTCGCCGGCGACGAGGTATCGCTTGAGCATGTGTTGTTCAACCTGCTCGACAATGCCGCGAAATACACAACACCGGGTTCATTGGTCCAAGTTCGCGCGTTGCGTCAGTCAGCCACGGTGGTGATCGAGGTCATTGATGAGGGCGAAGGTGTGCGCCCAGCGGACCTCGAACGGATCTTCGACAAGTTTTACCGCGCCAAACATGACGGGCCGCAACGTTCGGGCATCGGACTCGGACTGGCAATCTGCCGGGGCTACGTCGAGGCAATGGGAGGCCGCATCACGGCGGCTAATCGAACCGACCGTAGTGGCGCAGTATTCACCATCATTTTGCCGATACCGGCTGGCTCCGCCCCACCAGGACAAACCACGTGACATCTGCCGTTGCACCGCTGCAGATTCTGGTGGTGGACGACGAGCCTGCGATTCTACGCTTCCTGCAGACCGGGCTCAGCGGTCATGGCTTCAAGGTGCTGACCGCAGGGACCGGCAAGGCGGCGCTTGACCTGCTTGAGCGCGAAAAGATCAATCTTGTGGTGCTCGATCTCGGCCTGCCGGACATGGAAGGGCTCGATATCATCTCGCGACTGCGGGCGGCGCAGATCATGGTTCCAATCATCGTGTTATCCAGCCGAAACGAAGAACGCACCAAGGTCGAGGCGCTCGAACTGGGTGCGGACGATTATTTGGCCAAACCGTTCGGAATGGACGAGTTGATCGCACGGGTTCGCGTCGCTCAGCGGCACCAGTTCATGAGCAGAGGCGAGCAGCCCGTGTTTCGGGTCGGTGATCTGACGGTGGATCTCGTCCGTCGGCTTGTCACCGTTCGAGGGGAAGTGGTTCACTTATCGCCGCGCGAGTACGAGCTATTGCGACTGCTGGTGCGGCATGCTGGCAAGGTCCTGACCCGTGACTTGATTATGCGGGAGATCTGGCGCGGCGACTCAAATGTGCAGTACCTACGGATATACATCCGCTTGCTACGGCAGAAAATTGAACTCCATCCGGAGCGGCCATACTATATCCTGACTGAAATTGGTGTCGGCTACCGATTGCGGGCATCTGACCAGGAGCGTTGAAGGAAACCAGCCGCACTGACGCGCAACACGTAATTCCATGACGGGCATTGCGGCCGTATGATGTATCACGCAAGCCGGCCCACTTGATTTGCCATCGACAGCTTGGTTGGCGAGCAATGCATGATGCTGACAGGCTTCGCATATTGATCAGGTTCCGCTTGCCGCATCGTCTGCAGCATTCTGCAAATAGGATGTCCAATGACTACGGCGTGGGAGCAGCCGGCCTGCCCGCTGATCACGTTAGTATACCGATTTGCAACCGACACAACAAACCCAGTCCGGCCTCCGAACAATAAGGGCGGACAGCGCGTGTGTAATCGCGCCGTATGTTTGCCGGCCTCAACCTGGGATGGCGTTGCGATTGCGTCGTGAATCATGGTCAAGCCCTGCCCAGGGATGATCGGTATAGACCGCCTGTCCGTTCAATGATGATCGCAGAGGCATTTTCCGCGTTTCGGTCGCTGTGACACATCCGCGTCCGGTCAGTAAGAACATGTCGGCCTTTCCGGCTGAAATCGATATTGGACAGAGAGCCTTCCGAGCGGTCGATGGAGGTTGCGCACGGGTGATATGCCTACTGCGCGGGAACACGCGATTAATCGATGATATAATTGAATATTGTGGCGGATGGGGTGGGATTCGAACCCACGGTACGCTTGCACGTACGGCGGTTTTCAAGACCGCTGCCTTCAACCACTCGGCCACCCATCCAAACCAACGAAATCAGGCGCCTACCACACTCCCGCGCAGAACAAAACGAGGGGATGAGACCGAATTGGCACCCGATCGTCACCCAGGCACTATGCCTTCTTCATGGCGGCGTCCATTGCCTGAGCCGCGGCGGTATCGGTGTCCGCGAAACGGTGGGCGTAGATGTTCAAGGTGGTGCTCGCCTTGCTGTGCCCTAAACGCCGGCTTACTGTCACAACATCAAAACCAGCGCCGATCAATGCGCTGGCATGCGTGTGGCGCAAGGCATGAAACGTGACATGGAGGCCTATTGCCTTTGCCGTCCGCTTCCATTGCTGGCTCAAGCGATCAGGGGGAATGGGTGAGCCGTTCACTTGGCAGAAAACGAAATCGTCGGGGCTCGGGCCGCCAATGCCCAAAGCGAGGCGCAACTCGATTTGCTTGACACGGTGGGCCCTCAGTATGTCGACGACCGATGCCGGCAACACAATTTGCCGTAATCGTTGCCTGGATTTTGGCAGCTTCAGGCGTGTGCCTGCGTTGGTCTCTTCGAGGCTGCGCTCCACGTTGATAGTCGCCGAATCCAGATCGACGGCGCCCCATCGCAGGCTGCACAACTCGCCGCGACGCATGCCTGTTCCAAAAGCGGCAACAGCGATCGGGTAAATCGCATATTTTTCGAGTTTGGCGAGAACCTGGGCAATTTGGCCGTTTATCAGGCTCACGACCTGTCCGGCGTCAACCTTCGGAGGCACAATGATGCTGGCGACGTTCCTCGACACCGTCTCGACTCTCGCGGCGTGGGCTAACGCCGAATGTAAAACTCTGTGTGCATGGCCGACGGTTCCTGCTGCTGCGAGAGGCCGCCCGTTTCGGCCACCGGACCGCAGCAAAATCTTATGCCAGTCGGCGATCTGCGCGGGGCGCAGTTTCTGCAAGAGTGGCGCCCCGAGATGTGGGATCAGTTGGTGCTCCGCTAGTACCTCTGCACAGTGGTTTTGACCGGTTGACCGTATCCCGGCTGCAACTCGGGCAAGTCGGCGCGATCGACCAGGACAGCGATGCTCCGAGCAATCCCGGGACGGCG
>JBEKQQ010000004.1:0-85594 GCA_049519555.1 Acetobacteraceae bacterium | reverse complement strand
GTTCGGGTCCAGTGCGGCCGCGGCGCGGCGAACGGCGGTTTGCCGGCATCGCGATCTCTGCCGGGGTGGCCATCGGGCCGGTGTTTTACGCCAAAGAGCCGGAAATCCCGGTAACGCAGGCCAAAATCGCCGCCGCCGATATCGCCGCCGAGGGCGCCCGGCTGGACGCCGCCATCCTGCAATCGCGCAAACAACTGACAAAACTACGCTCCCGTCTGGCGGTGCTGCCGGAGGAAAGTCAGGCGGAAATTGCCCCGCTGATCGACGCTTATCTGCGCATGATTGGCCCCTCGCGACTCGTCCGCGGCATCCGGCGGCGCATCGACGAGACGTTGCTCTCCGCCGAACGCGCCGTGACGACCGAGGCCGAGGCGATCGCCGCTGCCATCATGGGCCAGGCCGAACCAGGTATGAATGCCGAGGATCGCGCCAGCCTGCATCGCCGCGCCGAGGAGGTGCGGGAAATCGCCCGCCGGATCGTCCGCAACCTGACCCGCACCCCGTTCCGCAGTTTTGCCGGTCTGCCGGACGGTGCGATCCTGGTCGCCGAGTCGCTGCGGCCGTCTGACGCCGCGTTGTTGGATCCGTCGCGACTCGCGGGTGTGGCCGCCGATGAGGGCGGCACTGACGGCCACACCGCCGTCATGTTGCGTGCCCTGGGCGTGCCGTCGGTGCTGGGTGCGGCGGGGCTGACGCATGCGGCGCGGCCGGGCGACATTGTGGTGGTGGACGGCATCGCCGGCACAGTCATGCTGAACCCAAGTCCGCAGACAGTGGCCACTGCTCG
Source organism: Acetobacteraceae bacterium (assembly GCA_049519555.1). Classification (GTDB taxonomy): domain Bacteria; phylum Pseudomonadota; class Alphaproteobacteria; order Acetobacterales; family Acetobacteraceae; genus Rhodopila. The sequence goes on along the minus strand of JBEKQQ010000004.1, from coordinate 84,807 downwards.
ACGTGCGGTTGCCGCCTTCGCGCGGGAACGGCAGCGTTATGCCAGGTTACGCCGTTTGGCTGCTGAAACGACTGATGGCGAAACGGTGGAACTGCAGGCCAATTTCGAGCTGCCGGTCGAGCTGCCGCTGATTGCGCAATCCGGTGCGCAGGGCATTGGATTGTTACGCACCGAGTTCTTGTTTATGAACCGCGACACGATGCCGGACGAGAACGCGCAGGCCGAAACGTATCGCGGCATCGTTGAAGCAATGAATGGTGATGCCGTCACCATCCGTGTGCTTGACTGGGGTGGCGAGAAGGATATCGAGGCGCTGTCGAACGCCGGCCTCGTGCCGGATATTTCCGACGTCAATCCGGCGATGGGGTTGCGCGGCCTGCGCCTTTTGCTGCGGCGGCCGGAGTTGTTCGAGACTCAACTGGCCGCCATTCTGCGGGCTTCGGTTTATGGCCCGGTACGCGTGCTGCTGCCGATGGTGACCACGGTGAGCGAAGTGCGTGCAGCGCGCGAGACTTATGAACGGGTGGCACGCCGGTTGCGCCGCCGCGGCGATCGGGTGCCGGAGAAACTGCCGCCGCTTGGAATCATGATCGAAACGCCGGGTGCCGCGCTGTCCGCCGATGCGCTCGCGCTGGAGGCGGATTTCTTTGCCATCGGCACCAACGATCTGACCGCGCATACGTTGGCCGTGGATCGCGGTGAAAGCGACGTGGCGGCGATGTACAATCCGTTGCATCCGGCGGTGCTGCGGCTGATCCAGTTCGCCACCGAGGCAGCGTTGCGGATGCGTATGCCGGTGTCGTTGTGCGGCGAGATGGCGGGGAATCCGCGGATCACGCCGCTGCTGCTTGGTTTGGGGCTGCGGGCATTCAGTATGAATGCATCGGCAGTACCGCGGGTGAAGTTGGTGGTGCGCTCGGTGGACTCGGATGCCTGCGTGCGGTTTGCGCGACGGGTGATGGAGCAAACGGATCCGGAACAGATTGGCGCGTTGCTGGCGGGGTTCGCGGCGGGGTAGGAGTCGCTGTCGCAACACTGTCTTTGCGAGCGCAGCGAAGCAATCTCCGTGTCCATACCGACGAAGATTGCTTCGCTGCGCTCGCAATGACCGGACGCGCGAGTGAGTTGCGCTTCAGCGGTTCTGCGTATTTGTGCAAAATGCAATACAAATCAATCATACTGCCGCGGTTGGCACTGCGTCAATCACTACCTGGTTCGCACCGCCACCGCGGCGCGATCTGCCGACGCAATGTCTGCTTTCACGAGCGGCGGCCTTACCAATGGCCTGCCCAACACACGCTCCGCCGGAAAGTAGACCCGAACCGTGGTGCCCTGACCCAATTCACTCTCAATTGTCAGCGTGCCGCAATGCATGACCGCAAGCTTGCGGCTGATCGTAAGGCCCAGTCCGGTACCGCCGTATTTGCGGCGGAGCGAGGAATCCACTTGGGTGAAAGGTTCGCCAAGCGAAGGCAGCACCGCCGGATCGATGCCAATACCGGTATCCGCCACGACGAGGGCAAGATCGCCATTCCCGGCATACTCGGTGCAGATCGTTACGATGCCGCCGGCCGGCGTGAACTTCACCGCATTGGCCAGCAGGTTCAGCGTGATCTGTTTGACCGCGCGCCGGTCCGCCAGAACCACCGCATCGGCGATCTCGCAATCGACGCGCACCTGGTTGGCCTCCGCCTGCTGCCTGAGCAGGCCGCGACAGGCACGCGCAATAGCCTGGAGATCAACATTGCTTTCGGACATTTCATAACGATCTGTGTCGATACGTGACAGATCCAGAACGTCGTTGATCAGCTCCAGGAGCTGGCGGCCGCTGTTGTGAATTTCGCCGGCCCACTCCCGGTAAACGTCGACGATCGGACCACCGGTGCGGTCACGAATGAGTTCCGAAAAGCCAATGATCGCATGCAGCGGCGTACGCAGTTCATGGCTCATGTTCCGAAGAAATTCGGACTTGGCACGGCTCGCAGCCTCTGCCCGCTCTTTCGCCGTACGCAGCACCTCGGCGATCTCGACATCGGCCGAGACGTCGCGGCCGATCCCATGATAACCGACAAACATCCCGGCCTCGTCGAAGATTGGATCGCCGCTGGTGCTCATGTAATGACGTCTTCCGTCGATGCCGATCCTCTCCCAGCGGAAGTCGCGGAACGGCAGCCGGGCGGCGAGGACGGCTTTATGGATTTCCCACCGGCCAGGATCCATCGCCGGGTCGGCCAGTTCCCACCTGGTCTTGCCGACATCGTCCGGCACGCTGATGTGCGGAATGCGGGAGTCGCGCACGAAGCGCAGTTCGGCATCCTGTTCCCAGAACCAATCGGCGGCCATTTCGGCATAGGCCTTCAACCGGCGCTCACTGGCTCGCAATGCGGCCCGTCCCTGACCCAGCCTCGCATTCTGCTCCTCCTGCCGGCGGAACTGGGCAATGATGACCGCAAACAGCGCCGCCAACGCTGCTGCTACACCAACCATCGCCGTCGCAATGGCGGAGGTCTGCTCGCGCCAAACCCGGAGTGCCGCCTGCTCGGACATGTTCATGTCGACGACCAGCCCGTAGTCGCGCAACGGATGCACGGTGATGATCCTCGGCACGGTGCCGGAATGGCTGGGCGAGAGGTAGAAACCGCCGCCGTTCGCAACCTGTTGGTACCAAGGGAACTGAACCGGCACTCGCTGGTTGCCAGGGTTTGCCAGTTCGGGATACCTGGCGATCAGGAAACCGTCACGTCGCAACAAGGCGACCGACTCTCCCGGCACCATGCTGATTGTTCCGTAGAAGCCTTCGAGATAACGCGTATCGATCAGCCCAACCACGATGCCAAGGAATGTCCCATCTGGTGCATTGATGCGTCGGGCAATGAACAGGAGCCGCTTGCCGCTGACCCGACCAGTGATCGGGAGACCGATGAATGCGCCCTTTTCGTCGTGGTCGCGCAGCCAGAGGAAGTAGTCGCGTATCGAATCGTCAAGCTGTTCCGCAGGCCGGTTGCGTGACCAGTTCAATAGCGAGCCGTTGGCATCGACCAGGGTAATCGCTTCCGCCTGCGGCAAATTGCGTAACAGCCCGGCGAGGAACTGCCTGGTCGGCTCGCCAGCGAACTGCGCGCGAAACGCTTCGGGCGACGTTGGACCAGACGCGCCGACGCGGGCCTGGACCTCGTGCAAGACGAGATCCACCGACTGCACGGTACGCGAGGTCTGCTCGGCCAGGACGGTACCGAGGTTGGTCAGTTCACGTTGCGCGTTGGCGATGGCGGAGTGGCGAAGTTGCCAGATCACCCCGAGCCCGCTTGCCAAGGTCACCACGATCAGCAGAGCGCAAATCAGCCATAAGCGGCGGCCGGCATCGGTCGCACCATCCGGCGGCGCGGGCAATGCCACCAGGTCATCTTTATGGCCGAGCAGGTCAACCCAATGGAGTCGGGGCGTTTCTTCTCGGCTGGCTGTGGGGTCAACCGGCATGATGGAACACTCGATGCATCAATAGCTGCTGTACCGAGCTAAATGGCTCGGCTGCGCACCGGTACTCTGCCTTCCGTGCTTGTGGATAAATTGCGCCTTCCAGGTTGCAACATTGTTACACCTGGCGACTCCACCAGGTCCTTGGGCGACCGCCGGTTGCGGTTCCCCGCCGCTATGCCGACAATGATGGCTGGCGGCATAACAAAGGGAGATGCAACGATGAAACTCGCCATCTGGTCGACCACCACGCCACGCGAAAACTCAACCCATCCGGAAATGTTCCGTCGGCAGATTGAGGAGGTCGAGCTCGCCGACCGAATCGGGATCGATCAGATCTGGTTCTTTGAGCATCACTTGCTGCCGACCGGACCGGTGCCGTCACCGAACCTGCTGATCGCAGCCGCGGCGCGGAGCACAAGCCGCATCCGCTTCGCCAGCATGGTCAATATCCTGCCATTCCGCCATCCGCTGCTGGTCGCCGAGGAGGCGGCGATGCTCGACAATCTGACCAACGGCCGCTTCGACATGGGACTCGGCCGCGGCCTGCACCCGCCGGAATTCGAGGCGTTCGGCGTCGATCAGCAGCAATCCCGGGAAATGTTTCTCGAGTCGTTCGACCTCATCCGCCGCATCTTTGCTGACGAGACGTTCATCCATCGCGGCAAATACTGGACGATGCGGAAAGAGGGGCCGTTGTCGCCGCCTTTGCTGCAGCGCCCACATCCCCCCTTCCTGGTCAGTGCGCAAAGCGAGGAGTCCCTGCGGTGGGCGGCGCAGCATGATATTCCGTTCGCACAGATCGACTCGCCGGTGGATCAGGCGCGGCGCGATCAGACGCTGTATCGCGATGTGCAGATTTCGTCCGGTCACTCAACAACCCCGCGGCTGTACCTGATGCGGGAGATTTTTGTCGCGGAAACCGATGCCCGCGCTCGCGCCGAAGCACAGAATTATCTTTTACAGTATTGGCAGCTGTGGAATCGCTACACGCAATTTACTCGCGGCGGCAAACTGCCTGAAAGCTACGACTTCTGGCGCCGCCAGGCACCGATGCTGCATGCGATGGATTTCGATGAGATTGTCGCGCAGGACATGGTGATCCTTGGCAGCCCGGAGACGGTGGCGAACACCATTCTTCGTCTCGCGGGTCAGCTCGACCTGATGGGACTGGCGATGATCTTCAAGCTTGGCGCGATGCCGTACGACATGGTCGAAGCCTCGATGACCGCATTTGGCGAAGCGGTGATGCCGAGAATCCGGCACTTGCTCGATAGCGATAAGGTTGGTTCTCGCGTTTGAGTGCTAATGCAGCCAGTCGTCGCTACCAGACGCCATAAGTGCCGTTACGCGTCATGGCTGCGCTCGACCCGGCCACCTGTCGCGACAAGTGCTGGTAATGATGGCCGGCTCGGTGGCCCGCCGTGACGGCAAGCGCCCGCTAAATCCGCGTAACTGGCGCCTTGGCGGGCACTTCGGCCTCCACCAGTTGCACATGCGTCGCCAGTACCGGCATCCCATTGACGCAGGCGTTGCGATCCTTCGCCACTGCCGCGGTAAACAGCAGACCTGCGAAATCGGCCAAAGAGCGGGCGCCCATCGACAACGCTGCGCCGCGCAACCGATGCGCTGCGTTGGCAAATTGATCGAACTCATCCAGCGCCAGCAGATCGCGCATGCGATCCAACTCGGCACAGACGCTCTCGTAGAAGAGACCAAGAAACCCATTGATGGCGGCGTCGTCGCCGTCCAGCCACGCGCCCAGTACAGTGCGATCGATAGCCGGGACACCGGACTTGCCACGGCCTGACGATGCGAGGGCACCAAGTATCACACAAACTCCCGGCCGCAACGAATGTCCCGTCAAACGCCGTTGATGGCGGTTCTAGTCCGCCGCCACCGCGACCTTGGTTCTCAGCGACGGCGGATCGAACGCATTCCGTGCAGAGGCGCGGCGAGCGCGGATCTGCGAAAGATGCGCTACGACATCATCGCCGGTGACGTCACCGTAGCCGGATGCCGCCAACGAAACGGCAATCTTGCGCCGCGCGCTGACCTCGATCTGGTGCACGCGTGCCGAGGAGATGCCAAACTGCTCGGCGAAATCTTCGTGAGACGGCACGTCGTCGCTGTCGGCCATGGACCGCGCCAGAAATACCTGACGCTCGCGTTCACCGAGCACTTCATTGGCCAGGATGCGGATCCGCTTCCGCAACCGCTCATAATCCATACGTTGGTGCAGATCGTCGGCGGTCGGTGCGGCGTGGTCCGGCAGGCTCGACTCGTGCCCGTCATCATCCTGTGCGTGCAGGCTCATCCGAGCGCCCTGGATCAATCGCATGCCATGCGCCACCTCGTCGGCAGTGAGCCCGACCCGGTTGCCGATCCGCCGGTGCAATTCGCTTTCGGAGGGTTCGACACCTTCGCGCTCGCAGGCTTTGCGGGCCTCGATCAACAGGCGAGGGCCGGATTGTGCCAACTGGCGATGTGCCTTTGACTCCGGGAGTCGCACGGGCCCTGAATTACGTCTGATGTAGTCGTTGATGTACCAGCGGATCCAGACGGTCGCGTAAGCAGCCAGCCTGGTGTCGAAGCGATCGGTGTCGAACCGCATGATCGCGGTGTGCAGGCCAAGATGACCGGCGTTGATGAGGTCGTCGTGGTCGATGTCAGAACGGCGGTATTTTGCAGCGGTGGCGGCGACCAGCTTGCCGTGGCTCATCCAAAGTTCGGTGATGGCGGCACGACTGTCAGCCTCAGATACGGTCGAGCGCGCGCGCAGGAGCAATTCCCGTTCCCGCGCGTCGTCCAAATTCGGCGAGTCAAATTGTCGTGTCGACGTCCCGCGGGACGCGTCCAGGCCCGTCCTCATGTGTCTTCCCCGCAGACCATGTCATCCGGTGTGAGTCCAAATTCCAAACTCCACCCGGAAAGTGTTTCCCCCTCCGCGAATTAGCCTCTTGCGCGAATCACTGTCGACCCATGGAATGATCTCAAAGCGGGGCCGTTGTGATCTGGTATTGCTCGCGAGGTTCGTGATCAGTCCTTTTTCGCAGCGTTAAGCATCCGTGATCGATGTGTCGCGTTGATGGCGTGACTGTATCGTTTGTATCGTTTCAGGGGAAGACAGGTGATTAGCAGGGCAGTGTTGCAACCGCTGGGCGTGGCCTATGAGGTCCGTCAACTTGTGTCAATCTACGAATTGGAGACGGATTTTGCGCTACATCGAGGCTTTTTCAACAATCTGACTGGATTGCCGGGGTGTATGGCCGGGACTCGGCATATACAGTGGAACTCGTTTCCAGAAATACAACTTTAGGTCGTCGTTTGGTGGATGGGAAGCGTGGCAGTTGAAAACACATTTCCGCGAATACACGTGGAACTCGATAATTGCCGTGGCGTCTCTCTTGACCCCCTGGTTACCCACGTTGTGAGAGGGGACCAATGGCAGGAATGATGGCTTCCCCACGAATTGTCGTGGTTGAGGATGAGGTGGCGCAGCGTCAGATGCTTGTGCAGTATCTCGGCCGTCATGGCCTGCGGGTGACCGGTGTTGCCGATGGTCCGGCCCTTCGCCGCGAGATTTTGCGCGATGTGCCGTCCCTGGTGCTGCTCGACGTTAACCTGCCAGGCGAGGATGGGTTCAGCCTGATCCGTTATTTGCGAGAGACCTGCCCAGGATCTGGGATGATTATGGTGTCGGCGTTGAGCGACACGATCGACCGGGTCGCGGCCCTGGAGGCGGGTGCGGACGACTTTGTCTCCAAGCCGTTCGAACCCAGGGAATTGCTGGCAAGAGTGAAGAGCGTGCTGCGGCGGGCGAATGCGGCGGCAAATGGCGATCTTGCCGGACCTAAGGTCGCCATGGGACGGCGGGTGTTGGATCTGGAGCGGCGGCTGTTGCTCGGCACTGACGGCATTGAGGAGCGGTTGGCACCGGGCGAGTTCAATCTGCTGAAGCTGTTCGTCGAGAACCCAAACCGCCCGTTGGCACGCGACTGGCTGCTGGAGGTCACCAGCCATCGCGAAGCCGAGGCGTTCGACCGTGCCATCGACCTGCGCATCACACGGTTACGCCGAAAGATCGAACACGATCCCGGCCATCCCGAGGCAATCCGCACGGTGCGCGGCGTTGGTTATATGTTTGTCCCGAAGGGCGTGTGACCGTTCAGACCACGCGCCAGTGCACCAGCGTAAACGGTGGCTCGGCGCTGTCGTGCGGTTCGAACACTGCCTCGACCTGCGCGCCGATCGTTACGGTCTGCTTGGGATCACCCAGCAAATTACCGACCATGCGGATGTTGCCATAATCGGGCAGTTCGACCAGCACTGCGATATACGGGCCGTGGCCATTGAGCGCGCTGTGCACCGGATGGTGCGGCCGCTGGTAGGAGTAAATGCGGCCCTTGCCGACGATCTCTCGCCAACTGACGTCGAACGAATGGCAGCGATGGCAAATCCATTCCGGCCCCCATTGCCAGGCGCCGCAACCATTGCATTTTTGCACACGCAACATGGCCCGGCGGGTACCCTCCCAGTACGGCGCGGCGAGACCGTCAGGGGCGGAGGATGGGGTCGGCAGGCCGGCCGGAAGGTAGGTGCTGCTCATAGCGTTGCCTCCGAACCGAGAATGAGGGAACTGACCGGGGTAACCATCGGGCCGCCGATGATGATTGCGGCGTCGTTGCGTTTCACCTGATTGATCGCAGTGCCGCGGATTTGCCGAACTGCCTCGATGACCAGTTCCAGCCCGTGCATGTAGCACTCGGCAAGATTGCCGCCGCTGGTGTTCAACGGCATTTTGCCGCCCGGCGCCAGCAGATTTTCCGGGACCAGGAATTCGTTGGCTTGTTCGGCCTTCACCAGATCGTGCTCGACCAGGCTCATCAGCACGCCGCCGGTGAAATTCTCGTAGCATTGCACGATGCCCATGTCGGCAGGTTTTAGTTTCGCCATGTCGTAAAGCCGTGGCGCGATCTGACGGAAATGCGAGCTCGGGTAGTTCGGCATGTTATGCACCGGCGCCGCGCTGCGATGGTCGCAACCCTGGCCGCAGGCGAGCACATAGGTTGGCTTATGCCGGGAATCTCTCGCGCGTTCGGCCGGCACGACCACCACTGCGGCGGCGCCGTCGTTCTCCTGGCAGCAGTCGTACAGGTGAAAGAACGGTTCGATGATCCAGCGCGACGCATCGTATTTCGCCTCATCGAGGGTGCGGCCTCGCATCACCGCATTCGGGTTGTTTTGCGCATGGTGATAACAGGCGACCGAGATCGCTCGCAGCGCGTCCTGACGGATGCCGTGCTCGTGCATGAAGCGCGTGACCTTCATGGCGAAGCGTTGCGCTGGTGACATGACACCGTAGGGGAACAGGAAGGCGTCATCGCCGCCCACGGAGCCTGCGGCATTGCCTCTGCCATAGCGAGCGTACTGGCCTTGTGCCAGCGAACGGAACGCGATCACGCAATCGGCCATGCCGGTCGCGACAGCGGCGGAGGCGTTGCCGACCGCGCCGCACACGCCGCCGCCACCGCCGCCCCAGAACATGTTGGAGTAACGCAGTTCCTTGATGCCAAGTGCTGCGGCAAGCCGTGGCCCGTCGGACCGGTCGTTGCCATAGGAGGCGAAGCCGTCGATGTCGTGCGGGCTGATGCCGGCATCCTCGCAGGCTTTGACGATTGCCATCAGTGCGAGTTTGAACTCGCTGTCGGGCGATTGGCCGTGTTTGTAGTAGGTGGTTTCGCCGATGCCGGCGATCGCGGTTTTGCCGCGCAGGGTGCGTTCAGGCATACACGTGGTCTCCCGTCATGGCCGGGCTCGACCCGGCCATCTGTTCCAGCACTGTGCCGCGAGGGATGGCCGGGTCAGGCCCGGCCATGACGTGGAAGGCTAATCGTTGAGCCGTGTCGACTGCCAGGTCACCATCTGCCAGCCGCTCGGCCGTTTCGCATAGACATCGATAAAGCGCACCTTGAATGAATTCGGCTTGCCGCCCGACATCACGCTGATCGCGCAAACGCCGGTCAGCACCACGGCATCGCCCAGATCCTGCGCCACTACCTCGGAGGGCGTCATCGCGGTGTAAACCGTCGATCCAGACTGAATGTTGCCGATCAGCGACGCCTTGGTGTCCATCCGAGCCGAGGAGTGCGTATAAATCAGCTCGTCGGAAATCAGCTGATTCAGTGCATCGAAGTCTTTCGCGACCGTCGCCGCCATGCGCTTGCGATCGATTTCGATAATCGCCTGTCCATTACTCGCCATGATCGTTCTCCCTTCAGGAAATCGCCAGTTGCTGATGCTTGGGCACGTCCAGTTTGAACAGCCGTGCCGCATTCAGCCCGAGGACCTTCGCACGTTGCACATCATTCAGCATCGGCATGGTGCGTTCGATCGCCTCGGCTGAGTGTGGCCACGTGCCCTCGTGGTGCGGATAGTCGTTCGCCCAGCAGAAATTGTCCATGAGGTTGAAGCGCTCGGCCAGATATAAGCCGGACGGATCCTCCTGGAATGTCGCGAACCCATGTGCCCGATAATAATCACTGGGCAGGCCCTGCAACTTTGGCCGTACCCACATGTGATGCTTTCGGAATGCCTCATCCATCGCGTCGAGCAGCCAGGGCACCCAGCCAATGCCCGCCTCAACCGTTGCGAAGCGTAACTTCGGAAAGCGCTCCAGCACACCCGAAGCGCACAGATTGGCCACCGGCTCGATCGTTGGCGACAACGAATGGGTCACGTAGTTGATTATCGCACCGCCGTTGCCGCGGGCGGCCCGAGGATCGCGGCCGGTCGAGACATGGAACGTGATCGGCAGATCGGCTTCCTGGATCAGCGCCCACATCCTATCGAAATGCGGCAAATTGTAGTTGACGTGATCGACGTCGTGCCCGCCCCAGATCGGCTTGCACGGCAAGGTCAACCCGCGGAAGCCAACTTTCGCCACGCGGGCAATTTCCGCCATGGCGCCGTCCAGATCGCCGGTCGCGATCGCGGCGCAAGGCAGCATCTCACCCGGGAACGCGCCGTACTGTTCCCAGGCCCATTCGTTCCACACCTTGCATTGCGCATTGGCGAACACCGGATCGGGCGTGGCCCACATCGCGAGACCTTTGTTCGGGAAGATGATCTCGACATCGACCCCGTCGGCGCGGTTGTCGCGAATGCGTTCCTGCACGTCGGCGCCGGATTGTTGCCGCAGCCAGTCCTCACCCTCGAAGCTCATGACGCGGACGCGATCGGGGCGGTAGCCCTCACAATAGCGCCATTGCACGCCTTGCTCGTCGGTGATGATGCGCGGCACGCGTTCCTTATATTTGGCGTCGATCCGGGTGACCCACAGATCGGCCGGCTCGTTGGCGTGCGAGTCGGTAGAGACCATGAAGTATTTGTTCGGATCACCTGCGCGCGCGGTGCGCTGCCAGCCTTTGTGGCCAGGGGTTTCGAGACGCCACAGGTTGGGCGCATTGATTTCAGTCGAGCGGGCCTGGCTCATGGAGCATCCTTTTACTGATAACGCCGAAATCCTACCGCCCGGTAGATCGGCTGTCGATAGTGGTGTATGGACGCCCCGACCCATCGGAGGAAACCATGACGGAAGAAGCTTCGCTGTTTGGCCTGACCGGCAAGAAGGCGCTGATCATCGGCGGCGGGCAGGGTATGGGTGAGGCCTCGGCCCGGTTTCTGGCGCGCGCCGGCTGCGACGTTGCCTTGGTCGATCTGGTAGCGGAACGGGCGGAGCAGGTCGCCGGCACGGTCAAGGGCCTCGGCGTCAAGGCAGTTACCGTGATCGGCGATGTGCTCCAGGACGGAGAGATTCTGCGGATCGTTGCTGAGGCCGAAGAAAAACTCAACGGCATCGACCGCATGATCTCCATCGTCGGCGCCGCCACATTTGGATCGCTGCTGGAAACCTCGGCTGCCGTGTGGGATCAGCAGATGCAGCTCAATTTGCGGTACTTCTTTCTGATCGCGAAGGAAGTCGCGGGTGTTATGATAAAACGCGGCAGCGGCGGGAGGATTGTCGGCATCGCCTCGGTCGATGGCCAGCGTGCCAGCCCGATGCGTGGTGCTTATGGTGCGGCAAAAGCCGGGCTGATCAGCATCGTGCAGACCATGGCCGTCGAGTGGGCACCGCATGGGATCAGCGTCAATGCCATCGCTCCTGGCCACATCGTCACGCCGCGTTTGTTCGACACGCCGCGCCGGGTCGAGGGTTATGCCAATAGCCTGATCCCACTGCGCCGCCGCGGCACAACGGACGATATCGGCAAGGCGGCGCTGTTCCTGCTGTCCGACCTTGCAGCGTACGTAAACGGCACGACGCTTGACGTCGATGGCGGTTTGCTGTCGCAGAACCTGTTTCCACAAGGTTTGCCGGCGAGCAATGGATAGTGGCCGACACTACCTGTCGCTGCGCCGACCACCATAAGTCACCATTTCCAGCTAACCCGGCCGGAGGCATCCAACCATGAACTTCGATTTCTCCGACGACCTGAAGCAGCTGCGCGACCAGGCCCGCCGCTTTCTGTCCGAACAATGTCCGCCCGCCGTGGTGCGGCGTTCGCTTGACGGCGAGCGGCCATATGCCCCGCCATTGTGGCAGGAGATCGCCAACATGGGCTGGATCGGTGCGGCGATTCCGGAACAATACGGCGGCGCCGGTCTCGGTTACGAAGGCCTCTGCGTGCTGGCCGAGGAAATCGGCCGAGCCGTCGCACCGGTGCCGTTCGCGTCCTGTGCTTATCTCGCTGCCGAAGCGATCCTGCTCGCCGGGACCGAGGCGCAGCGAAAAAAATATCTGCCGCAACTGGCGGACGGCTCACTGATCGGCTGTTTCGCTTTGGCGGAAGGCAACGGCAACCCAACCCTTGACGCGATCCGGGCCCGCGTGACCGCCGGCAACCTCACCGGCACGAAATGGCCGGTCGCCGATGGCGGCATTGCCGACCTCGCGATCGTCGTCGCCCGTGATGAATCCAACGAAATTGCGCTGTTCCTGGTTGAGACGAAGCAGCTCACCAGGACCACGCTGCGCACCCTCGATCCGACCCGCGACCAGGCCAAATTCGACTGCAACGATGCACAAGCAGAAAAATTACCCGCTGCCGTGGGGTGGGCAACGGTGCAACGTTTGCTCGACCGCGCCGCCATTCTTTTCGCTTTCGAGCAGGTCGGCGGTGCTGACGGCGCCTTGCAAATGGCTCGCGATTACGCGATGGAACGGTTTGCATTCGGCCGTCCGATCGGATCGTTCCAGGCGATCAAGCACAAACTGACCGATGTTTATGTTGCGCTCGAGCTCGCCCGTTCCAACGCCTATTACGGGGCATGGGCCTTAAGCGCCGATGCCGCCGAATTGCCGCTGGCTGCGGCGACGGCTCGCGTGTCTGCCACCGACGCATTCCACCTCGCCGCCAAGGAAAACATCCAGACCCACGGCGGCGTCGGTTTCACCTGGGCTTTTGACTGTCACCTGTATTACCGAAGATCGAAACAACTGGCACTGCGCGTTGGTGGCGCGCCATTCTGGAAAAATCGGCTCGTCGACCTGATCGAAACCCGCAACGCGGCCTGAAGGAGACCCTCACCATGGACTTCAACGATAGTCCCGAAGAAGCTGCCTTCCGCGCCGATGCCCGCGCCTTCCTCAATGCCAATGCCGAACCGAAAGCCTCCGGGCGTCCGACCCTGCGTCTTGGCGGCATGACCGCCGAGGAAGTGAAACGTTGCAAAGCCTGGCAGGCGAAAAAGACCGATGCCGGGTTCGCCGGCATCACCTGGCAGCAACGCTTCGGCGGTCGCGAGCTTTCCCCCATTTTCCAGGTCATCTACAATCAGGAAGAAGAAGATTTCACGGTGCCCCGCGGACTGTTCGAGATCGGTCTCGGCATGTGCATCCCGACCATGATGACCTATGCCAAACCGGAACAACTCGACCGTTATGTGAAACCGGCATTGCGCGGTGAGGAAGTGTGGTGCCAGTTGTTCAGCGAACCGGCCGGCGGTTCCGATCTCGCCGCGTTACGCACAAGGGCGGAACGAGACGGTGACGATTGGATCATCAATGGCCAGAAAATCTGGACTTCCGGCGCGCATCTGTCGGACTTTGGCATCATCGTCGTGCGCACCGATCCGAACGTGCCGAAACATGAAGGCCTGACCTTCTTCTTCCTCAACATGACATCACCGGGGATCGAAATCAGGCCGATCCACCAGATGTCCGGCACCCGCCATTTCAACGAGGTGTTCTTTACCGATGTCCGCGTTCCCGATGCGCAACGGCTTGGCCAGGTCGGCCAGGGTTGGCGTGTCTCGCTGACCACGCTGATGAACGAGCGCCTCGCTGTTGGCGATCCGGCGCGTCCCGATGTCGACGATCTGGTGACGCTCAGCCGGTCACTGCTGATCGACGGTCAGCCGGCGATCCGCAATCAGGCGGTACGCGAACGCATCGCCGAGTGGTACGCCAAGGCGCAAGGCCTGAAATTCACCAAATTCCGTACCATGACCGCTTTGTCGAAAGGTGAAACGCCAGGCCCGGAAAATTCCATTCACAAGCTGGTGAATGCCTCAAAGCTGCAGGACATCGCCAGCTACGGCATGGACCTGATGGGCGAGGCCGGGATGGTCATCGACGATGACCTGGTCGAGGCCTGGGGCATGTTTCAGTCGGCGCTGTTGTCATCGCCCAGTGCAAGAATTGCCGGGGGATCGGATGAGATTTTGAAAAATATCATAGCGGAACGAGTGCTTGGCTTGCCGGCCGATATCAGAGTGGACAAGAACCGGCCGTTCAATACGGTGCCTACCGGGAACCGATAGGACCCGGCATCCCTCGAGGGCAACGCGGGGCTCCCGAACGCGGACCCGGCATGCGCCATCTGCAAGGCTTTCGGATGCTGGCGCCTCAATTTGGGGTTGCAGCGGCCGGCGCACCGTGTAAGCTTGTTGCGAGTCATTCGCAACAAGGGTCGGCGATGCGCATTCTCCGTCCGTTACGTGGCCGATCGATGGCGCTGCTTTGGGGCGGGCTGTCGTTTTCCGCCGTTGGAGACCAGCTCTATGCCGTTGCGCTGACCTGGATCGCGGTCGGGGTATTGGGTTCCAATGCCGGTTATCTGAGCGCGTTGCAGGCGTTCATCGCTCTGTTGGCGGTGCTTTTCATCGGTGTCTGGGCTGACCGGTGGGAGCAGTTGCGCGGCATGATCGCCAGCGATCTCGCCTCGGCCGTGGTGCTTGCGGGTGTGGTTGGTGCCGCTCTGGTCACCGGCAAGCCCAGTGTGACGGGACTGATTTGCGCTATCGTTGTGCTGGCGGCAGGACAGGCCGTGTTCCGGCCGGCACTGCAGTCGGTATTGCCGTCCGTGGTCGAGGACACGCGTCTGTTGCCGGCCGCCAACGGATTGTTGGACGCAACCGGGCGGATCGCGCGACTCCTCGGCCCAGGACTGGTGGCGCTGCTGGTGAGTGCCGTGCCGGTGATCCATTTTCTGACGCTCGATGCCTTGACGTTTCTGGCATCGGCCGCCGCGTTATTGCTGATCCGGCGCCGTCGACCTGGCGGCCTCGCCGCATCGCACGGCATCACCCGAGACTCGGTCTGGAATGGCGTCATTCGCGGTTATCGCGCAACGTCACGCCATTCGTTGCTCGGCTATTATCTGGCTGTGTCCGGGCCGCTCAATGGCGTCTGGTACGCGGTGTTTTACTTGTGTCTGCCGCTGATGATCACACACACCGGCGTCGGTGCATCGGGCGGCCCGGCCGGACTGGGCGCCTACGGTTTGATCCTGTCAGCCTATGGCTGCGGCAATCTGGCAGCGACCGTGTTCCTCGGTGGACGGATGCTGCCGGCGCGGCCGCAATTCCAGATGTTTTATGGTAATATTCATTTCGGCTGCGGGGTCTTGCTGCTGGCCGCGGCGAACCTGCTGCCTGTCGAGTGGCGGCTGGCGGGCTTCGCGGCGGCTGCCGCGCTCGCCGCTATGGGCGGGCCGATGCAGGACATTCCAACGGCTGTGTTGCGCCAAACCCGGCTTGCGGCGATCGACCGGCCGGCGGCGATGCGTGCTTATATGGCGGCGTGCAGCCTGGGCATCCTGGTCGCAATGCTACTGACCCCAATGGCGATCACCTTCTTCGGCGTTACGCGGGTCATCGTCGCCGGCAGTGCGGTTTACCTGGCCGTGGCGGTGATTGGTCTGGTTCGTTTCGCGGGCTGGCGCGACGCCGACCCGGAGCACGTGGGCAAACCTGAGGCTGCTGTTTCGTGATGCCCAACGCGGGCCCGGGGATTGGCGGCCTCGCGATGTCTGCGATCGTCACAGTCCAGTGACGATGCCCGTCAGAGATTACTCGATCGTTTAGACGACCTCATATTGTCCCGGCGCGACCGTCCCGGGCTCCAGATTGCTTTTCGGATGCCCATAATGCACGACATGCGCGCCGTCGAAGCTGCGGTGAACGCTGGCCGATAGCCACCCCGGCACCGTCTTGGCCGCCTCGACCGTTTCAATCAGCGGGTCGGCGAGCAACTGCTGCTTCTCCGGCGCGACGGTAAACACGTTGATCTGGGTGACAACACCGTGTGCGGACTCAATGGTCGGCACGTTGCGCCATCCTGGCCAGTCCCAACCTTACGGAGCGGATTTAAGTCGCGTCTGAGCGGGGCGCTATTGTGCCACAGATTGAACGGTCGCCGTCCCCCAACCCGGCCGGCTATTTCTTGATTCCCAATCCGGCGAAGCGCTTGTTGAATTTCGCCACCTGGCCGCCGGTATCCATGATCCGCTGAATTCCAGTCCAGGCGGGATGCGACTTCGGGTCGATATCCAGCCGCAGCGTGTCCCCCTCCTTGCCATAGCAAGAGCGGGTTTTGAACGTGGATCCATCCGTCATAACGACGTTGATCTCGTGGTATTCAGGGTGGATGCCCGGTTTCATGGCGATCGTCCTTATTGGCGGCGCGAAGCCGCGGTGTGTAGCTGGCACAGGCCGCGGAATCAAGCGTCAGGTGCGACGGCTCCGCCCTTGCGCGTTGCGCTGGCGCCGGCGGTTGCTGCCAGTCACTCCGCTGCCTGTGCAACCTCTGGGCGCCCAGTCAGGCGGAATCCGGTATATCCCTGGGCCGCGATCTCGGCACATTTTTCGCGATAGGCGTTGACGCCGCCGATATAGGGCATGAACACCCGCGGCTTGCCCTCGATATTGGCGCCCATGTACCACGAGGCGGCTTTCGGATAGAGTGTTTTGTTCGCCACCTCGATCCCGTGCAGCACCCAGTTGTCCTGCGCTTCCTGGGTTGCCTCGATCCGGGCGATGTGGTGTGCGCGCAGCCAGGCCAGACACTCGGTAATCCAGTTGACGTCCTGCTCGATCGAGACGTGCATGTTGCTCAGCACCGAAGGGCTGCCGGGCCCGGTGATCATGAACATGTTGGGGAAATGCGCGCACATCAGGCCGAGATAGGTGCGCGGCCCGTCCTGCCATTCTTGTTTCAGGGTCGAACCGTCTGTGGAGTGAATGTCAATCGCGGTCAGCGCTCCGGTCATCGCGTCGAACCCGGTGGCAAACACGATGGCATCGAATTCGTAATTCCCGCCACTCGTGCGCAGCCCAGTGGGGGTGATTGCTTCGATCGGGGCGGAGCGGACATCGACCAGATGCACATTGGAACGGTTATAGGTCTCGAAATACCTTGTATCGACGCAGATCCGTTTGGTGCCGATCGGATGATCTTTGGGCGCCAGCAGCTCGGCGGTCCTGGGGTCTTTGACAATCTCACGAATTTTGCCACGCACGAACTCGGCGGCGGTGTTGTTGGCTGCCTGGTTGAAGATCAGGTCGTTGAACGCGGCCATGAATGTCGTGCCGCCGGATACCCAACGCTCTTCGTAAATGCGCTGACGTTCCTCGGGCGAGATGGACAGCGCCGAGAAATCGTTCGGATAAGCCAGAATGCCGTTGCGCGTATTCCGGGCCTCATCGCGGCGTCGAGCGTAGTGGTCCTTCCACTCCTGTTCGTAACTTTCCGCCAGTGGACCGTTGCGCGAGGGAATGGAGAAGTTCGGCGTGCGCTGAAACACTGTCAGATCGGCGGCCTGCTCGGCGATCACCGGAATGGCCTGAATGGCCGATGACCCGGTGCCGATGATACCGACCCGCATTCCGGTGAAATCGACGCCCTCATGCGGCCAGGCGCCGGTGTGGTAGGTCTTGCCCTTGAACGAGCCCAATCCTTTAAAATCCGGCACCCGCGCGGTCGACAGGCAGCCGGTTGCCATGATCAGGAAGCCGGCAGTGAAGCGTTCGCCGTGATCAGTGTTGATCGACCATTGGCTGGTGTTCTCGTCGAACCGGGCCTCGGTCACCCGTGTGTCGAACATGATGTCGCGGCGCAGATCGAGCTTATCGGCCACGTGATTGGCATATTTCAAAATATCCGGTTGGGCGGAAAACAGCTCCGGCCAATGCCATTCCTGCTGCAGTTCCTCGGAGAACGCATAGGAATACTGCATGCTCTCGACGTCGCAACGGGCGCCCGGGTAGCGGTTCCAGTACCAGGTGCCGCCGACGCCGGAGCCCGCCTCGATCACCTTGACTGCCATACCGAGGGCGCGGAGGCGATGCAGTTGGTAAAGTCCGGCGAACCCGGCGCCGACGATGATGGCGTCGAACTGGACTGCGGTTTCCAGGTTGGTCACGTCGGGCATAGGAACTCCGTTAGGACAAAGGATTGCTGCCCAGATAACTGGCCAGTCAAAAAAGTCAACTGATCGGTAGGAAATGCAACCCCAACGCGAAACCAATCGCATGTGTGGTATCATATTACCACACAAACAATCCCTTGACGCCACAGGCCTTCCCACCGATAACCTGCGGCTTCACCCATACGGACGCTGCCAGACCATGCTCAAAACCACCCAATCGCTGAAGCCGGCGGAGGTGAAGAAGGACTGGGTGCTGATCGACGCAGATGGCGTCGTGCTCGGCCGCCTCGCCGTCGTCATCGCCAACCGGCTGCGCGGCAAGCATAAGCCGCAGTTCACCCCGCATGTCGACGGCGGCGATAACATCATCGTCATCAACGCCGGCAAGGTGAAGATCACTGGCAACAAGGCGGAAAACGAGGTGTTCTATTACCATACCGGCTATCCGGGTGGCATCAAGGGCCTCACCTTCCGCCAACGTCTGGAGTCAAAGCACCCGGAACGCGTGCTGGAAAAAGCAGTGGAGCGGATGATCACTCGCGGCCCCTTGCAGCGCAGGCAAATGAAACATCTGCACGTTTACGCTGGTCCGACCCATCCGCATGACGGCCAGCAGCCGACTTTGCTGGACGTCGGCGCGCTCAATCCGAAGAACAGGAGAGGCTGAACCCGATGTCAGGCAGCCAAACCGGCACGCTTGCTGATCTGAGAGAGGCTCTGGCCACTCGCCAGGCCGCCACCGCCGCACAAGGCGGCACCGCGGCCGCTGAGGCGGCTGACCAACCCAAACGCGAACCCAAACGCGACGCTTTTGGCCGATCCTATGCCACCGGCAGGCGCAAGGAGTCGGTGGCGCGGGTCTGGATCAAGCCCGGTAAGGGCGAGATCACCGTGAACGGCCGACCGGTGGTTCAATATTTCGCCCGACCGGTGCTGCGGATGCTGCTGACGCAGCCGTTCCTGGTTTCCGATCGCTATAACCAGTTCGACGTGATCTGCACGGTCAATGGCGGCGGCTTGTCGGGCCAGGCGGGCGCGGTGCGGCACGGCATCAGCCGTGCGTTGACCTATTACGAGCCGGACTTGCGCGGCATTCTGAAGGTTGCCGGGTTCCTGACCCGCGACTCCCGTGCGGTCGAGCGCAAGAAATACGGTAAGGCAAAGGCCCGCCGTAGCTTCCAGTTCAGCAAGCGCTAAGCTGGCCTCTGATGCGTCGTGGCCAGCCAGCCAGCCGGCCATCTCTCGTGGTATGGTGTTGGTTCGAGTGTCCGGCCAGGCCCGGCAACGATATACCTCCCGCGTAGACGACCTGGCTGGGTAATCTCTTGACCCACGGTGCCGCGAGAGACGGCCGGCTCGGTGGCGGCCATGACGGGCAAGCGTAAGTGCCAAGGCGCCGGCCGTTTCAGCGGCTGAGATAAGAGACGACAAACGGAGGACCAGCATGGATGATCGGCTGACGTTGTTTGGCAGCTTCACCTCCAGTTCGTCGTACAAGCCGATGCTGTATCTGGCGCTGGCACGGCTCCCGTTCAGCTTCCGCACCGTGAACCTGAAGATCGGCAAACAGCACGAACCGGAGCACCTGGCGCGCAATCGTTACGGAAAGGTCCCGGTTCTGCAGCATCGCGGGCTGATCATCGTGCAGTCCAACGTGATCCTGAGTTACCTCGCGCAGACCACCGGTCATTTCGAGGGCAAGACCGAACAGGATCGCTGGACCGCGCGCGAATGGCTCGACTGGGAGCCAGACGCCCTCAGCAATGTCGCCAAGGTGCGGCACTACAGCCGGTTTCGCACCGTCGATCCCGCGGTGATGGCGTATTTCCGGCCGCTCGCCGAGGCGGCGCTCAGTTTCTTCGACAAATCGATCAAGGGGCGCGACTGGCTGGTCGGCGACAGCCCGACGATCGCCGACATCGGCTGCTGGGGCCGCATGGTGTTCATGGCCGAGGGCGGCATGAACATCGAGAACTGGCCACATTTGCTCGAATGGTCCAATCGGATCAAGGCCATGCCGGGCTTCGCTCTACCCTACGACCTGATCCCGTCGAAAGATCGCGAGTTCGATCCGGCCTGAGCCCGGAAACCGAGCGGTAAGGCGTTCCAGGCCACTCAACCGGTGTGTCGTGGAACCAGACCTTGCCGTTGCCGCGCGCGCTGCATCATGCCGCGCCGTCGCGCCTCGCCGGCGTCGCCACTACTTTGCCCATCGTGCTGGTTCTGGCGTTCGCGTTGCGCGTCATCGCGTTCTGGACCCAGACCTACGTCCTGTACAATGACGAAACGTTCCAGTATTTCGAGCAAGGCCACCGCCTGGCCTTCGGCACCGGCGTCGTGCCGTGGGAGTACGTCGACGGCATCCGCTCCTGGCTGCTGCCCGGCCTGATCGCCGGCATCATGCGCCTGACCGCGCTGGTCGGCGACGATCCGCTGCTCTATGTGCGGCTGACGCGTGCGCTCTGCGCCGCCTTGTCTCTGGTCGTGGTCTTTGTCGGCTTCCGCGTGGGTCAGCGTCAGTTCGGCCAGCTCGGTGCCATCGTCACCGGAGGCTTCTGCGCGATCTGGTTCGATCTGATCTATTTCGCCCCCGCCGTGTTGACCGAGGTTATCGCGGCCCATGTCGTGATTGCCGCGATCTTTCTGGGCCAGGGCGAAACGGGCTTGGCCGATGCGGGACAGGACAAGGTGGAGCGTCGCCGTCTGCTGGTGGTCGGCGCCTTAATGGGCCTCGCCGCATGCCTACGGTTCCAGTACGGTCCTCCCATGCTCGCCGCCGCGCTGTTTCAGCATCGGTTGTACTGGGCGCGCTGGCGTTTGCTGTTGCTCGGAGGCCTGGCCGTCGTCCTGCCGGTCTGCGGCGTGCTTGACGCAGTGACGCTTGGCACGCCGTTTCAGTCGATCTGGCTGAATGTCACGCGCAACATGCTCGATCATGTCAGCACCGGCATGGGCACCGAGGGCACGGACTACTATCTCGGCTATCTCCTCGTGACGTTGGGGCCAGCGGCCGCGCTGCTCATTGTGGGAGTGTTCCGAATGCCCGCGCTGGCAATCTCAGCCGCAGTGACCTTGCTGCTGCATTCGCTGGTGCCGCACAAGGAGATTCGGTTCATTTACCTCACGATTGCGATCGCCCCGATCCTGATCGGATTAGGCGCTGCGTGGCTGATCGATCGCCTGGCCCATGCGCGCCGATCGTTCGCCGCTGGTGCAGCGACGCTGTTTCTGCTGCTGGCCACGGTGTTATCCTGGCACACCGGCACCGGCCTGTTGGGCTGGCGCTGGCAGGTGGTGCGTGCCGACATTGAAGTGACGCTCGCCGCGCACGCCGAGCCTGCGATGTGCGGCCTGATGGTGCGCGACGTTTGGTTCTGGAGGAGCGGTGGCTATACCTACCTCAATCGCGACGTGCCGCTGTGGTATGGTTTTTACGATCCCAATCTGAAGTTGCCGCACACCGACCGGCCGGAAATCGTCCGCGTGATGCGCGGCGGGCACGAGGTGCCGCAGTTCACCCTCGATCAGATCGGCGCCAACACGCGGCGCTTCAGTCACATGATTGCCGATCAAGGGTGGCAGGAACCCGGCTACTCGCAGGTCGCCTGCTTCGACGACGTCAACCGTGGCGATGATGAACCGCCGATTTGCCTGTATCGCCGGCCTGGGGGCTGCTCCGCCGATTGACCGGGCTGTCAAGCCGCGCGAACCGCTGGCACCTTGACGGGTGAAACCAAGGAGAGGTCGTATGAAGATCGCGGTGATCGGCGCCGGCGGCGTTGGCGGAACATTTGGCGCGGCGTTGGCGAAGGCAGGCGCGGATGTGTGGTTCCTGGCGCGTGGTGCGCACCTGGACGCGATGCGAACCAACGGGTTGCGTATCGTCAGTCCGCGCGGCGACACGCATCTGGTGCCCACGCAGGCGTCCGACGACCCGGTTGCGATCGGGCCCGCCGATGTCGTGCTGTTCTGTGTCAAGCTCTGGGACGTCGAGAGTGCCGGCGAACGCATCCGCCCCATGGTCGGGCCTGGCACGGCGGTGATCCCGTTGCAAAATGGTATCGACGCCGCGGACCGGCTGATTCCCATTCTCGGTGCCGCCGCGGTACTGGGTGGGGTGGCCCAGGTGAGTGCGACGATCGAGGGGCCAGGCGTGGTGCGGCAGACCGGAACGTTCATGCGGCTGGTGTTTGGCGAGTTCAACGGCGAACGCAGCGCACGGGGCGAGGCGTTTCTGGCGCTGTGCCGGAAGGCTGGGTTTGACGCTGACCTCAGCAAGCAAATTCAGACCGAGCTGTGGCTGAAATTCATCGTGCTTGCCACCAACAGCGCGATTACCGCCGCCACGCGCCTGCCGTTCGGCAAGTTGCGGGAGGATCCGGAGGTCATGGCGCTGTTCGAGGCGGCGACGAAGGAAGTCGTTGCGGTCGGGCGGGCCAAAGGCATCGCTCTGCCGGAGGACGCGGCGCAGCGGAACATGAGTTTCCTGGCTGGAGCGCCCGCGGCAATGATGGCCTCGATGGCGCACGATCTGATCCGCGGCAATCGCATCGAGTTGCCGTGGTTGTCGGGGAAGGTTGTTGCGTTGGGCCGGGAACTGGGCGTGCCGACGCCGGTGCATTCGACGTTGTACGCAGTGTTGAAGCCGTATGTGGAGGGGGCGGGCTAGCGCCGCCGCCGCCGAAGAAAACAAGGCGGCGCAGAATTTCTTTCGCCAGGCCATTGCACTCGATCCCGGCTTTGCGCCAGGTCATTCCGGCTACGCACTGGCGTATTTCTGGGACTTCTGGCCCTACTCGCGGCGTCCCTATACGGAGATCCAGACCACGGCGCTGCAAGAGGCGCGTCTCGCCGTGACGCTCGACGAAAAGGACGCCATGGCGCATGCCGTGCCTGGCGGGCCAGCAGAAGCCGGCGGCCCCTTGCATTCCTCCGGCCAAACCCTGAAGTTGCGCCGCGAAAGGAGCCCGCGTTCATGAGCACGGCAAAAATCTTCATCGACGGCGAGTCCGGCACCACGGGTCTCGGCATTCGCGAGCGTCTGACCGCGCTACCCGCGATCACGTTGAAGAGCCTGCCGTCCGAGCGACGCCGCGATCCTGCCGCGCGCCGCGACATCATGGCCGAGGTCGACCTTGTCGTGCTCTGCCTGCCGGACGATGCGGCAAAGGAATCTGCTGCATTGGCGGCGTCGTTGGGCAATGCCGCGCCCAAGGTGCTGGATGCCAGCACGGCACATCGCGTCGACCCGGCCTGGGTGTACGGCTTTGCCGAAATGCTGCCGGGCCAGGACGAACGCATCGGCAGGGCAAGGCAGGTGGCCAATCCCGGCTGCTACCCGACCGGCGGGATCGGCCTGATCCGGCCGCTGGTGGATGCCGGAATCTTGTCGGCGGATTATCCGGTGACCATCAATGCGGTATCCGGTTACTCAGGCGGTGGCAAGTCGATGATCCAGGCGCACGACACCGAGCATGGTCCGGCGTTCGAATTGTACGGATTGACGCTGGAACATAAACACGTGCCGGAGACGCAACTTTACGGTGGCCTGACCCGGCGGCCGATTTTCGTTCCGTCCGTGGGACATTTCCGCCAGGGCATGTTGGTTTCGGTGCCGTTGCATCTCGATACGCTGACCGGACGGCCGACCGGCGCCGACCTGATCGATGTGCTGCAGCAACGTTATGCCGGCTGCGATCTGGTGCGGGTGGTTGCGCCCCAGGCGGACGGCAAGCTGGAACCGGAGGCATTGAATGGCACCGACCGTATGGAACTGTCAGTGCATGTCAACGAGAAGCACCGCCAGGCCGTGTTGGTCGCCCGGCTGGACAATCTCGGCAAGGGCGCGTCCG
The DNA here is from genome assembly GCA_049519555.1 of Acetobacteraceae bacterium. GTDB lineage: Bacteria > Pseudomonadota > Alphaproteobacteria > Acetobacterales > Acetobacteraceae > Rhodopila. The sequence continues at coordinate 60,770 of JBEKQQ010000004.1, read as the reverse complement.
GCGCGGCGGTGCAGAACATCGGGCTGATGCTTGGCTTGTTCGAAGGCGTCGGAAAGCGGGAAATGGCGCATGCCTGAGCCGCCGTATGGCGGCTTCGGCCCGATCTTCGCGCTGAACGGCGTCACGCCGGTGATTGCGGCGGATGCCTTCATCGCGCCCACCGCGTCGGTGATCGGCGACGTAGTGGTGGGATCGGAAACCGGGATCTGGTTCCATTGCCACGTGCGCGGTGATCTGAACTCGATCCGCATCGGCGCGCGCACCAACATCCAGGACGCCACGGTCATTCATGTCGATACTGGTGCGATGTCGACATTCATCGGCGACGATGTGACAGTTGGGCACAATGCAGTGATCCACGCCTGCACGTTGAAGAACCGCGCCTTCGTCGGCATCAGTGCGACGGTGCTGGATGGCGCCGTGATCGAGGAGGGCGGGATGCTCGCTGCCGGCGGACTGCTGACGCCTGGGAAAGTGATCGGTCCGAACGAATTATGGACCGGTTCGCCAGCGAAACTGCGCCGCGTGATGGACAAGGATGAACGCAAGCGGTTCGATCGCAATGCCGAGGTGTATCGCGAGTTGGCGAAACGGTTCCGGGCAGGGTTGCGGTCGGTGGGGTGAGGCGCCGATGCATGGCGCCAATCGCGCCTGTGTGTTGAAACGTTCGAAAAATCACTGAGAACGCCGAGTTAGCGGAGGACCTGTAGGTCCTTTATGCACATTCTCCGCGTGTCTTATGCGTACCATGCCGCCGGGAGTGCGCCACTGTCTAAAATAATGACAATTGCACGTCCTGCTTACCAGCCCTTTCCCCCGGCACCGCGAATTGCGAGCAGTCCAACCCCTCGCGCGCCTCATCCAGCCCCCATTGCCGTGCCGCCCGAGCAAACCGCCGCAAAAGCAAATCCGCATACGGCCCGGACCCGGAAAACCGGTGGCCAAAGCGCGGGTCGTTCAACCCACCGGCTCGTGTGTCGCGGATCAGGTTCAGCACATGCTTCGCCCGGTCGGGGAAATGTTCATGCAGCCAGGCCTCGAAGATGGTCTTCAGCTCATGCGGCAACCGCAACAGAATGAACGACGCATGCCGCGCGCCAGCCCGTGCGCCGGCTTCCAGCAGTTTCTCCATTTCGGCGTCGTTCAGGCCGGGGATCATCGGCGCGGTCAGGATGCCAGTGGGTACGCCGGCCCGGGTCAGTTCCTCGATCGCGTGCAGCCGGCGGGCGGGGGTCGCTGCACGCGGTTCCATCACTCGCGCCAGCCTCGGGTCCAGTGTCGTCACCGACAGATACACGCGCACCAGGCTGCGTTTCGCCATCGTCGAGAGAATGTCCAGATCGCGCAGCACACCAGCCGATTTCGTTACGATGCCGACCGGGTGGTTGAATTTGTCCAACACCTCCAGCACCGTGCGGGTCAGCTTCAAGGTCCGTTCCACCGGCTGATACGGGTCGGTATTCGAGCCAAGCGCCATCACTTTCGGCACATAGCCCGGCTTGCGCAGCTCTTTCTCCAGCAAGGCGCCAACCTCGGGCTTGAAGATCAATTTCGTTTCGAAATCCAACCCCGGCGAATAGCCGAGATAAGCGTGGGTCGGCCGCGCGTAACAATAGACGCAGCCATGCTCGCAGCCGCGATACGGATTGACCGCTCGGTCAAAGCCCAGATCCGGTGAACTGTTCCAGGCGATGACCGATTTCGAGGCGTCCTTGATCAGTGTGGTTGCGAGTTTGACCGGCTCCTCGATCTCCCCGGTCAGCGTGTCCCACCCGTCATCGAACGGACTGACCACCGAGGACTCAAATCGCACCGCCGGATTGGTGACCGCGCCACGGCCGCGTTGTGCAGAGGACGGCATTCGCACCGGCGGCTCCGGCTCCGCCATGCCCGCCCGGTCGAGTGCCCCTACCGCGTCCCGGTCCGGAACTTCCCCAGCCTGCGCGTCCTTGTCTGATTGAGTGAGTTCCGGCATGGTCTGTTCCCCATGTGTTCACGAGCACACCATTGCGAACCTCAGCCTGATAGTCAAGAACAAAACGTGAAAATATCCGTAGTCATCCCGACACTGAACGCCGCCTCGACGCTGACCGCGACATTGGTCGCGCTTGGTCCGGTTGATGAGGTTGTCATCGCCGATGGCGGTAGTGCGGATGCCACCGTCATGCTCGCCCAAAACGCTGGTGCACGAGTGGTCATCGCACCGAAGGGCAGGGGCCAGCAACTTGCCACCGGCATTGAAGCCGCCACTGAGTCATGGCTGCTTCTGCTGCACGCCGACACAAGGCTGACACCGGATTGGCAGGCCAAGGCCGCCGCCCACATGCGCGACAATCCGGCCAAAGCTGCATATTTCCGCTTCGTCCTGGACAGTGCCGACCCAAGGGCGCGACGCCTGGAAGCAGTAGTCGCCTGGCGGTGTCGGTTCCTTGCATTGCCTTATGGCGATCAGGGGCTGCTGATCCACCGCGATACTCTGCGTGGCGCGGGCGGCATGCGGCCATTGCCGCTGATGGAGGATGTCGATCTGATCCGCCGCCTTGGCCGCCGCAACGTGGTCGGGCTGGTCGCCGGCGCAGTGACTTCGGCCGCCAAATGGGAGCGGGATGGCTGGTATCGCCGGTCCGGACGCAATCTGTTGTGCCTGTCATTATGGTTCCTCGGCGTGCCGGCCCGCCACATCGCTGGGATTTACGGATGAAGGACACCGTCGTCGTATTCGCGCGAACGCCACGCCTGGGCACCGTCAAACGGCGGCTGGCGAAAGACATCGGCGATCGCGCTGCGTTGCGGTTCCACACCGAGACGTTGCACCGGCTGTTACGCAGTCTGCACCGCGACCTGCACTTCCGCACCGTGCTGGCGCTGACGCCGGACGGCGCCAAAGACCGACTGCCCCTCAGAGTAGTGCGGATAGCACAGAGCAGGGGGGATGTGGGGGAACGGATGGACACCGCATGTCGGCGATTTCGCTGTGGCAATGTTGCCATTATCGGCAGCGACATCCCGCACGCTAATGCCGCCGACCTGCGTGCCGCGTTCCGCGCTCTGGGCTCGCACGACGCCGTGTTCGGGCCGGCTGAGGACGGCGGCTATTGGTTGGTGGCGCTTGGTCCGCGCCGGCCCGCGCAACCTTTTGTCAATGCCAGGTGGTCTACACAGCACGCGCTGGCGGATACGCTGCGAAATTTCCGTGGCCGTCGCGTTGCGTTGCTGCGAACGCTGCGCGATGTGGACACTGTCGGCGACCTCCCTCTTGCTGGCCGACCACGTATCCGCGACGATCTGTGAAAAGGGGCTGCGCAGCGAGGCCAAAATGACGCGAAAGGACGAGACTGAATGACCTGGCCGACCCAACAAGGCATCTGGCGCGGCGGCGACCTGACGCTACCCTCGGGCGCCGTGCTGACCGACTCGCTGCTGTCCTGGAAAGCCCATGGCACGCTGTCGGAGGCGAAGGACAACGTCATCGTCTATCCGACCAGCTACGGCGCACGGCATCCGGATCTGGAGTGGCTGATCGGCCCCGACAACATTCTCGACCCGACGCGGTACTTCATTGTCATCTTGGATCAGTTCGGTAACGGACTGTCATCCTCGCCGTCCAATACGCCGGACTATCCCACCCTGGTGACCGTCCGAGACAATGTCGAGACGCAACGTCAGGCGCTGGAGGAACTTTTCGGCATCGATCGCGTTGCCTGTGTTTACGGTTGGTCCATGGGTGCTTTGCAGGCCTATCACTGGGCTTTGCTGTTTCCCGACGCGGTGGAGCGGATCGTGGTCAATTGCGGTGTCGCCCGGACCGCGGTGCACAACCAGGTGTTTCTCCGCTCGCTGATGGCGACCCTGGAGGCGGCACCGCAACACATCGGCAACGGCCGGTTTTCCTCGGAACCGCAGGCCGCCAAGCGTGCGTTTGGCCGGATTTATGCCGCCTGGGCGCTCAGTCAGGACTTCTACCGTGCCAATCTGCATCTGTCCTGGAGTTCGCAGCCGAACCTCGGTTCGCCGGATCTGGAGACGTTTCTGCGCACCGACTGGGAGGATCGTTTCGGTGCAGCGCCGGCGGCCAATCTTTACGCTCAGTTGATGACCTGGGACACCGCCGATATCAGCGCGAACGAAATGTACCATGGCGACCTGGAGCGGGCGCTGCGGGCCATCAAGGCGAATGTGCTGCTGATGCCCGGCAAGACCGATCTGTATTTCCGGGTCGCCGACAACGAGAATGAACTGCCGTTCCTGGCGCATGCTGAACTGCGGCCGATTCCCAGTATCTGGGGCCATCGTGCGGGCAATCCCGTACTCAATCCCGAGGACGCCAGCTTCATCAGGACCGCGGTGCGGGACTGGCTCGCGCGGGACGCCGCGTAGCGCTCGCAGCGATTTATCAAGAAGGGAGTACGACATGGCCGTCGCCATCACGCGCAGCAATCCGCCTGCGGTTCGCCAACCCACCGGTTATACGCACGCCATCGAGGTGGTGAACCCGGCACGTTGGCTGGTGATCTCCGGTCAGGTCGGTATGGCGCTGGACGGCACGATCCCGGAAACCGGCGGTGGCCAGGTCGACCAGGCGCTGGCCAATCTGCGCGCGGTGCTGGAGGCGAATGACATGACGGTGAACAATATCGTCAAAATCACAACTTTTCTCACCGACCGTTCGCTGCTTGGTGCCTATCGCGCTGCCCGGACTGCACTGTTGGGCGAGCATGCGCCGGCCTCGACGTTGCTGTTCGTCGCCGGGTTGGCGGACCCTCGGTTCGTGGTGGAAATCGAGGCGGAGGCTGTGGCGTGACATAGGCGCGCCTTGCGAACGTTCCGACGTGGGCCTGGCGTCGCATTGGCCGGGCCATGGAGGCGCGTCAGGAGCAAACGCTTCGCTCCGGTCCGGACGCCGTTGCCGCAGGCCCGTGCCTTGGGCGACGCATGCGAAATCACTGAGGACGCGAAGTTTTCCGAGGGCGCTGAGAAGATTGGTGCGGCTTTTGCCGTTCGACTCCGCGTTCACCGAGCCCTTCGCGTCCTCCGCGAATAATGGAACCCATCCGCACGCACGAACCCGTCCGCCGCACCCGATGGCAACGAAGTGCATTGCGCCTCCTTGTATTTCGGCTGCAGACGGCGCACATGACAACGGTCGAAAGACGGTCAGAAAACTCGGCCCCGCGTTCAGGAGATTGTGCGTCGGTCGACCCCCTTTTGTTCCCGAAATCGCTGATTCGACAGCCGGCTGCTTCGCCGGTGCACAAACCTATGATTCTGAAAGGGCTTCTCATGCCTACTGGAACCGTCAAGTGGTTCAATAGCCAAAAAGGCTTTGGCTTCATCCAACCTGATCAGGGCGGCCCGGACGCCTTTGTCCACATCAGTGCCGTGGAGCGCGCCGGACTGCGTGACCTGCGCGAGGGCCAGAAGGTGGACTTCGAACTGGTATCCGACCGCAAAAGCGGCAAGATGTCAGCGGACAACCTGAAGGTCCACGCCTGATCCTGCTCCAGCCGGTGTTGCGGCTTTCGGGCCGCGGGCATCGTGCGGTTCCGGGTTATCGCGAGGCCTGATCGCGCATCGGACACCGGCGGGTGAACGCCGGGCGGGTCATCGCGAGCCAACGTTCGCTTGCCGAACCGTTCGTTGCGTCCAGAACTCGCGTTTACCCGAACGAGCGCACAGGAGACATTGATGGCCAAGGGCATGAACCGCGGCAATCGCGAGCCGAAAAAGCCGAAAGCCAAAAAGCCGGCGGCGGGACCGACTGCCTCGCTGTTGTCGCCCAAAGGCATGTCGGCGCGGCCGGAATTGCCCAAAAAGAAGGGGTAATGGCCGCTGTGGTGTGGCCTCTTGCGCCGGCTCGGCGGTGATGATTTGACTCGCTGACCCGGCTCGGTCCGGCAAGGGAGGCACCTTATGCTGTTTTATGATTCGATCGGTCCGAACCCGAAAGTGGTGCGGATGTTCATGGCTGAGCGGGGCATCAGCGGCATCCCATCCGAAACCATCGACCTGCGCGGCGGCGAAAACCGGCGTGAGCCGTTCCTGTCCCGCAACCCGTCCGGGACATGCCCAGCGCCGTCATTGGATAACGGCATGGTGTTGGCGGAAATCACTGCCATTTGCGAATATCTCGATGAGGTTGGGCCGCCCGGCAAGACGCTGATCGGCAAAACCCCCGAGGAGCGTGCAGAGACCCGCATGTGGGCTCGGCGTATCGATCTTCATATCCTGGAGCCGATGGCGAACGGATTCCGTTACACAGACGGGTTGAAGATGTTCGAGAACCGCATCCATTGTATCCCAGCGGCAGGTGCCGACATGAAGGCGATCGCCCAGGAGGGGGTGACCTGGATGGATGGACTGATTGGCGGAAGGACGTTTATTTGTGGGGAGCGGCTGACCCTTGCGGATATTTTGCTTTTCGTGTTTCTGGATTTCTTCGCCGGCATCAAGCAGCCGTTGAACGATGCCAACAAAAATATCGTGGCGTGGTATGGCAGGATGAAGGCACGGCCGAGCGCTGCGGCCTGATCATCGCGCATTCCAATCAGACCGAGCCAGTTCTAACCCAGCCCTCTGTCATCGCGAGCGAAGCGAAGCAATCGCGATCAGGGGATTGCATCGCTTCGCTCGCGATTACACCGGCGGGTGGCAGGTTAGCCTGACCGAAAGACACTCTTACCGAGGGCCGCTGCAATTCGGTCGTACCATTCGGTCTGCATGGCCGGCGAAGCGTGTGCATTGGCCGGACTCGGGTTCGGTATAACGAACAGCCGCGTCCGTCCGATGCACAGCGTTTGCTCGCCCAGTACCGGCTGCGGCAGCGTTGGAGCATGTAGGCGGACGAACGGCCTATAGCCCATCATCCCGTGGAAGCACGCAATGCGCGGCTGAAAGTTTTCCAGTTTCGCCACCAGGTCGAGCGTCGCGGCGGCAAATTCATCGGCGTCGAGTTCGTCCGCGCGCGCGGTGGCCCGCTTGACGACATCGGTGAAGCCGATGCCGTGATCCAGCAGTGTGGCGTCGTGCACTGGCGTCAATTGCTCGACGCCCAGAGACCGGCGCGCCGGTGCGCTGAGAATGGATCGCGAGAACGCCGGCCAGAACCGGTTGGTTTTTCTCGCGAAATAATGTCCTTGTGCCGCCGAATAGAGCGACGGGTTGATCCCGATGAATACGATATCGAGCCCATCGCGTAATAAATCAGGCAGGGTCATGCAGTTGGCCAAGTGGCGCAGTTCGTCACCGTCGCCGGCCCCCCGCCTTCGCAGGGGCAAGCTTCGAACCGGCCATCTCCCGGGGCACTGTGTTGGTAAAGGTGATCGGGTCTAGCCCCTCCAATGACGTTGCCGAGTGATGCACTCCCAGACGGTCACCGTGGCTTGCTGGCGGTGTCGATCTGCCGAATTGCCGCCGCGTCCAGCTTCAGTTCCGCCGATTTCAGCAGTTCGGCCAATTGGTCGAGGTTCGTTGCACTTGCGATTGGCGCCGTCACACTGGGACGCGCGATCAGCCAGGCCAGCGCGACCTGCACCGGCTTCGCGTTGTATCGTTTCGCCACGTCATCCAGCGCCGAGAGCACGCCAAACCCATAGTTATTCAGATATTTCGCCACGCGACCGCCTCTGATGCGTCCTTCGGCATCGGCGACTGAGCGATACTTGCCGGTCAGGAACCCGCTGGCCAGCGAGTAATAGCTGATGACGCCAATCTTCTCCTTCAGGCACAGATCTTCCAGCGAACCCTCGAATTCCGCCCGCTCCACCAGGCTGTAGTGCGGTTGTAGGCTTTCATAACGCGGCAGGCCTTTCTCGGCGCTGATCCGCAATGAATCTGCCAGTCGTCCCGCTGAAAAATTCGACGCCCCGATCGCCCGCACCTTGCCCTGTTTGATGAGGTCGGCGTAAGCGGAAAGGGTTTCCTCGATCGGCGTTTGCGGGTCGTCGCGATGCGACTGATACAGGTCGATATAGTCCGTTTGCAGGCGACGCAACGAGTCCTCGACAGCCTGCATCATGTATTTGCGCGACAGCCCGGATCTTCCGAGGATGATTTCAATGCCGAGTTTGGTGGCGATGATGACCTTGTCGCGCCCGCCGCGGGCTTTTAGCCAGTTGCCGATAATCGTTTCGGATTCGCCGCCTTTGTTGCCGGGATGCCAGCGCGAATACGCATCCGCGGAGTCGATGAAATTGAAGCCGGCGGCGACGAACGCATCCAGCAGTTTGAACGACATGGCCTCATCTGCGGTCCAGCCGAACACGTTGCCGCCGAAGGTGATGGGATACACGTACAGCGACGACCGGCCGAGCTGGCGCTTTTCCATTGAATTCTCCAGAGTTTGAACAATGTTGCCGCATCAGGGCCGAGGCAAACGCCCCGGTCCCTGACCGGCAAGTCAGCGAGCGCGAACCAGACGGCCCGCGGTGGCCCCAGTGTAATTGCCATCCTCGAACGTCGAAACGCCGGCAACGAAAGTGTGCTTGTAACCGTCGACCCGTTGCACGAGCCGCCGTCCGTTCTTCGGCAGATCGTAACGGACCTCAGGGATATGCAGCCGCAATCCGGCGTAGTCGATCACGTTGACGTCCGCCTTCATGCCTTGCTGCAACAGGCCGCGGTCGTGGAAGCCAAAGAAATGCGCCGTGTCATGGGTCTGCCGCTTCACCAGTCGTTCCAGCGGCAGCTTCGGCCCGCGGCTGCGGTCGCGCGCCCAGTGGATCAGCATCCAACTCGGCACGCTCGCATCGACGATGGACGAGCAGTGCGCACCGCCATCCGACAACCCAAGGATGGTGGTTTCATCCAAAAGCATCGTGTGGATGATGTCGAGATTGTCCTCGTTATATCCGACGATTGGATAGAACAAGAACCGTTCGGCGCCGCGGGCGAGGTAATCGTACGCAACCTCATCCGGCGTATGGTTGGACCGCGCGGCCAAAGCGGCAATGCTGTCCTTTTCCTCCGGCTCGTAGTTTGGCGGATCGGCCATCGGGAACATGCGGTTCCACGAAGTGGTGATGCGCTGCCGGAACTGCGTCAACCGATTTAGCAACTCCGCCGACGGTGCCTCACTCAATACTTGTGCTCTGAACGCCGGATCCTGCATGCGTTTGATCCGTTCCGCGACCGGAAGCTGCAACAGCGCCTGATAGCTTGGCCGGATCGAGAACGGGTTCAGTGCGGTATCGATCCCCAACAGCACACCCACCGGGCGGCCGGCGATTTGTGCGGTCACTTGCGCGCCCTGGGCGCGTGCCTTGTGCACACCATCCATCAACCGCCGCCACCGCGTCAGATCGGTCGGCCGATCGGTCAACAGGAACCACACCGGTCGGCCGCTCTCGCGACCGAATTTTGTCATCCACTTCAATTCCTCGGCTTCGTCGTCGAAGTCGCTGTTGACGCCGAACGCGCCATGGTTCAGCCCGTTGAACGCCGTGCCAATGCCGAGCAGTTCCTCAACTTCGGAGTAACGCCCAGGAACCATGTCGCCAGCGGGGGTTTTGTGAGAGTTGGTGCGAGAGGTGGTGAAGCCGAACGCCCCGGCCTGCAGTCCCTGCCGCACTGCGTCCCGCATTTGCTGGATGTCGTCGGCGGTGGCTTTCTCGCGACGCACCGCACGCTCGCCCATCACATAGACGCGCAGCGGATGGTGCGGGATTTGCGCAGCAATATCGATCGCGCGTGGCCTTTGCTCCAGGGCGTCGAGGTATTCGGGAAAGGTCTCCCAGTTCCACTTCAACCCATCGGCGAGGGCGATTCCGGGGATTTCCTCGATCGACTCCATCATGCCGATCAGAGCGGAATGATCCGTATTGCGAACGGGGGCAAAGCCGACGCCGCAATTGCCGAACAGCACGGTGCTGACGCCGTGCCAGGACGAGGGTGCGAGTTCGGAATCCCACATCGCCTGGCCGTCATAATGCGTATGCACATCCACCCAGCCGGGTGTAACCAGTAACCCATCGGCCGCGATTTCCCGCTTTCCCGGACCGACCTTCCCGCCAACCTGGGCGATCTTGCCATCCTCCAGAGCGACATCGCCGGTGTATCCGGGTTGGCCCGAACCATCGATAATCGTACCGCCTCGGATCACCGTGTCATGCATCGCCTTGCTCCTTGGGACTCAACGTTGGAGCCATGACAGACCGTTGGCGGCCTGAGGTCAAGGCGCTGCACGATCGGCCCAGGTGACACGCCAGGTGTCGTTTCGGGCAACTGTCGGGCAAATGGGATCAGCTTAAATCTTGACCTGTTCGATAGCCTCCTCCATCTCCTGAAAACTCGGCATATGTTCGTTTGGGACCATCTTGCGCCCGGACTCGATACTCACCTGCGGCGCATTGCCGTGCAGGTGAGTCACGATCACGGCGCGGATCACTTCCATGTATTTTGCCTCCTCCTCGACGACGCCTTGCAGGCGGCTGGCGAACGGACCTACCATGCCGTAAGACAGCAACACGCCAAGGAAAGTGCCGGTCATGGCACCGCCGATCATCGCGCCGAGGATCGCCGGTGGCTGGTCGATGTGCGACATCGTCTTGATCACGCCGAGCACCGCGGCAACGATGCCAAGCGCCGGCAGACCATCTGCCATGGTCTGCATTGCGTGCGCTGGATGCAGTTCTTCGTTCAGAGTTTTCTTTAGTTCCCGCGCCATGACATCTTCGATCTGATTGGGATCGTCGGCATTCATCCCGACCAGCCGCAGATAGTCACAGATCAGATTGCAGGCGTGATGATTGGCGATGATTTTCGGGAATTTCTGAAACGCCGAGCTTTCGTCCGGCTTTTCGATATGCGGTTCCAGCGCCATGTTGCCCTTCGTGCTGGCCAGCCGCACCAGGTGATACATTAAGCTCAGCAGTTCCACGTAATCGGTCTTCTTATAGCAGGCGCCTTTAACGATTTTTCCGAAGCCGGTCAGCGTGTGTTTCACTTCGGTCATCGAGTTCCCCATGACAAAAGCGCCCGCCGCGGCACCGGCGATCGTCCACATCTCGAACGGCAGCGCTTCGATCAGCGGTCCCACACTGCCGCCCGATGCCAGGTAGCTGCCGAAAACACAGATGAGCACGAAGCCGAAGCCGCCGAGCGTTAGCATGGTGAGGCCACGGTCAGTGTACCGGATCCGCGACGCGAGACGCGGGACCCGTAGGTTGCAGGGGTTGCCATGCCGATGGGGTCGCCCGATCGGAGGGCTGCGACGCGTGATCCGCCGGCTGTGGGGCGCGATCAGCTGGTGCTGGGTCTGGCGGTGTCGGCGCGTGATCTGCCGCCGGTATCACACGTGCGTCGCGCAGCACAACGATCGCGATGCGCCGGTTCACTGCGGCCAGCGGATCACCCGGCACCAGCGGATCGCGGTCGGCATGGCCGGTTACAGTACGAATGCGGTTGTCGCCGAGCCCGCTGTCGGTCAGCAGGCGCCGTGTCGCATTGGCACGTTCACTGGACAATTCCCAGTTGGTTTTTCCCAATCCGGCGTAGGGCGTCGCGTCGGTATATCCGGCGATGGAAATGGCTTCCGGCAGCTTTTGCAAGAACGGTGCGACTTTCTGGATCAAGGCGCGCGCCCGATCATTTGGAATCGCCGAACCGGTCGTGAACATCGGTAGGTTGTCCTCGTCCATGATCTGGATCCGCATTCCCTCGGGCGTCATGTCGATGGAAAGTTGTTTTGCCAACTCGGCCAACGCCGGGTCGCTGCCCACTGCGGTGCGGATTTCATCGGCGGCCTTGGCAAAGGCGGCCTTTTCCTGACGCTCCTTTTCTGCCTGAATTTCGGCCCGGTTGGGCTGCCGATCGCCGTCCTGGGCAGGGCCACCACCGCTGCTGCGGAACTTGCCCGCGGACACCGGTTCGGTCGCCTCCGGATCGGAGGCTGAATCTGTCGCCCCAGTGTCGGTGTCGTCGGCACGTTTCTGGGCACTGGTGAGGACCTGCGGGTCGCCGTTGACCGTTGCGTTCAGCGGCGGACGTTTTCCCTCGTTGATTTCGACCGCGCCGCGATCGGACACCATGGCACCTTCGTCGAATGCGGTATGACCGCCAAACGGTTGCCCGGTGCCCGACGAGGCGTGGCTCAACTGGCTGTTCGGGCTGAAATAGTCCGCAAGACCCTTGCGTTGATCTTCCGTCGTTGCATTCAGCAACCACATCAGCAGGAAGAACGCCATCATTGCCGTTACGAAATCGGCATACGCCACCTTCCAGGCACCGCCGTGATGCGCGCCGGCTCCGCCATCACTCATCTTCTTGATGATGATGACGGCGCGGCCAGAGTTTTTTTTGTCCCGCTTACCTGCCATTTGACCCGGTGCCTCTCGTGCGCCGAAGGTCCGGGCCCGACGTTCGTCATTGAACGAGCGATCCTGGCCACTGACTCCAGCGCTGTGTCGCGCATGGCCTGGCTTCCCTGGTATTCGTCACAAAGTGGCGAACATCAGAAGCAGGACACGACACCACCATGGCCCGATAACGTTAACTAACGATTAATTGGCCTACGTCCGCCCTTGGCGCCTTCATCCAAAGCGCGCAGCCAAGCGCGGTCAGAGTGGACACCAAAGACGACAGCGCAAGGACATAAATGCCCGTCTCAAAGCTGCCGGTCGCATCTTTCGTGTAACCCACGACGATCGGACCGAGATAGCCGCAGAAGTTACCGATCGAATTAATGTAGGCCAGACCTGCGGCCAGGGCCGGGCCTGACAGAACTGTGGACGGCAGCGGCCAGAATGGCGACTTCATGCCATAGAAACCGATCGTGGCGAGCGAGAATGCCGCCAACACCCAGATACTGTTGTGCAGCGCCCCGCCAATCGCCATCCCGACCGCACCACAGGCACAGGTCCCAACCAAAATCCAAAACCGGTCGCCAATCCGGTCGGACAAATGGCCGAACCCGATAATCGCCAGCGTGCCAAACACGTACGGCACCGACGTGAGCAAACCAGCCTGCGTATTGCTCAGCCCCAGACCTTTCAAAATCTGCGGCAGGAACAGCACGAGGCCGACCCCGGACATACCAACGCCGGCAAAGATCACAGTAAAGGCCACCACGCGGGGATTGATCATTGCACTCAGGATCGAGTGCGCACGTACCGACTCGACCGCACGCTTTTCCTGGGCAAGTTCGGCTTCGAGCCACGATCGCTCGGCATCGGTCAGCCATGTCGCCTGCGACGGCCGCTCGGTCAGGACCCACATCACCGAGAGGCCGATCAGTATTGTCGGCAGGCCCTCGCCGATGAACACCCACTGCCAGCCATGCAGGCCCCAGATGCCGTTCAGTTGCAGCAGAGCGGTGGACATTGGCCCACCGATCGCGGTCGCCAGCGGCAATCCGGTGAGGAACCAGCCGACCACGCGGCCGCGATGGCGCTGCGGGAACCACCGATGGAAGTACAGGATCAATCCGGGAAACAGCCCGGCTTCGGCGATGCCGAGCAGGACGCGGATGCCGAAGAAGCTCCAGGGGCCCGTGGCGAACGCAGTGGCGGCCGAGCAGAGGCCCCAGGTGATCATGATGCGTGCGATCCAGGGGCGAGCGCCCACGCGCTCCAGCATGATGTTGGAAGGGACTTCCAACAGACAATAACCCCAGAAGAAGGCACCGGCTGCGAGGCCATAAATGTGCGCTGACAGGCCCAGATCGCCGTTCATCGTCAGGGCAGCAAAACTGACATTGATGCGATCGATGTAGCAGAGCATGTAAAGTACGAAACAATACGGTACCAGCCTGAAATAAGCTTTGCGCATCGTCGAGCGTTCAAGTGCTGTGGCATCCATCGTTTTCCCCCAACGCCGGTCGTCGCCGGCTCGGGCAGTCAGCCTGATTTCACCTTACTCGGCAAGCGCGGCGATGACCGACCCAATGACCGACTGCCAGTCGCCGGGAGATGGCTGGCGGAATAAGCGGACTGAATCATACCAGGGCGTATCGTTCCGGTGAAGCAGCCATCGCCAGTCGGGTGCATAGGGCAACAAAACCCAGGCGGGCTGTCGCAGCGCGCCGGCGACATGGGCGATCGATGTGTCGACGGTAACGACCAGGTCGAGCGCAGCTATCAGCGCCGCGGTTTCGGCGAAGTTGGCTAAAGAGCGGACAGGGTCTGCAATCCCGGTGAGCGTGCGATTTGGCATAAGACTGATCACGTGACTGTCCGGCAGCGCTGCAAACGGCGCGAATACCTCCGCCGGCGGGGTCCGCCGGTGATCGTTCCGGTGCATCGGATTGCCGGACCAGGCGAGGCCAACACATCGCGCCGGCGGCAGGCTGGCGCGATGGGCGGCGATCAGCGCCGGCTCCGCGCTCAGATAACCGGCCGGGAACGGGATCGTGTCCATCGTCGTGCCAAACACATGCGGTAAACTCATTTGATCGATCCAGGCGTCATACGGCGGCAGCGGATCGTATTTCGAAACGACCTCGGCGCCAGCGATGGACCTCAGCAGCGGGACCAACGATGGTTCGCAGGCGAGCAGCGGCGTGCCGCCGCGTTGCACGATCGTTGCAAGATATCGTGCGAATTGCACGGTGTCGCCGAGCCCTTGCTCGGCGTGGATCAGGATCGCATGCCCATCCGGATCGCCACCGTCCCAGACCGGACCCGGTAAGTTGATGAAGTCGTGGCGGAAGCGGTCGTGCCGTTTGCGCCACTCAAACTCCGCGAACCCGCGTCGCAGATCGCCGGCCAACAACGTGGCGGTTGCCAGGTTCCAGTGCGCATGCACGTTGTTTGGGTGGCTACGGATCGCTGCTTCCAGCACCGCAATGGCTTCCGCCAGCCTGCCCTGCGCGGTCAAAATGAACCCCAGACTGACCTGGGCCTCGATCAGCTCCGGATTGAGGCCAAGCGCGTGCAGGCAATGCGCCTCGGCCACCGGCAGATCGTCCAGGTCCATCAGCGTGTTGCCGAGATTGAGCCAGCCCGGGGCGAACGACGGATTGAGCCTGACGGCGGCGGTCAGAGCCTGGCGCGCCTCCAGCGGACGGGACAGCGCATTGAAGGCAGTGCCACGCAGGAAGTGCAGCTCGGCACTGTCGGGCGCGTCGCGCAACGCATGGGCGGTTTCATCGATGATCGCGGCGTGGTCACGGACGGCGGTCAGGGCGCGGATCAGATTACGGCGGGCGCCGGCGTGCGAGGGGTCGAGGGTCAGAACATGCCGGAGGGTGTTGATCGCTGCCTCGGCCTGGCCGGAGCCGAGCTGCGTGAGCCCGGTGACGTAACGGGCGCGGGTGTCGCCTGGCGCGGTGGTGGCCGTGATCATCCGGCGGTAATGACGGAAAAGGATTAGGCGAGGGTTAATGGAAGAAGGAGGGCTCAGGCGCATTCGGGCGGGCTGGCGGGAATCTAAAGGCGCTTGACGTAACGAAGATCCAGACGGCACAGTGCCCTCTCGATGTCCCATGCTCCGAACCGTGTTGATCGACGCCGACGCCGTATCAACCGCACCGGGGACATCGTGTCTTCCGGAGCCTGTTCAGAATTTTGAGGGATAACACTGTCACCTGAGCCCGGGATCTTCGAGGATACCGCTTCAGCCCCCGCAACAAGCGTCGCGGGGGTTATTTGCATTTGCAGAGACCCAAGATGGATGCCAGCAACATCGCCGACAATGAGCTTCGCCTGCAGAAGCAACGCGATGCCTATAACGCACGCGACATCGACGCGTTCATGCGATTGTGGCTCGATGATTGCCAGTACTAAGAGTTCGCTGACCGCATCCTTGCGTCTGGCGTGGCAGAAGTCCGCGAACGCCACCTCACCCGGTTCAAAGAGCCGAACCGGCACGTACGGCTGGTCAAACGCATCGCAGTCGCCAACCTGGTGGTCGATCAGGAAACGGTCACGCGCAGCTTCCCGTATGACCCTGGCGACGTAGACGTGATGGCCATCTACGAGGTCAAGGACGGCAAGATCAGCAAGGCCTGGTTCCGAATGGGGCAGCCGCGACTTTATCAGGAGGCAAACTTGCGGCGCGCCATTGCGTCCGACGCCTCCGCTGTTCGCGGCCTGACGCGTGCGGCGTACGCGAAGTGGGTCTCAGTGATTGGCCGTGAGCCTAAACCGATGACGGTCGATTACGACGAGAGAGTGCGGGAGCACTACATTGATCTGTTACATATTGGAAACCAGATGGCGGCCGTCATCGAGATGGTTTCCGAAGCCGATCACCTCCTGATCGAGAACGTTGCAGTTCTGCCGGCCTTCCAGAGGCGGGGGTATGGACGCCGCCTTATGGCCCATGCGGAGACGGTTGCGGCCTCCCTCGGCCTCCCTGAACTGAGGCTCTATACGAACAAGCTGTTTGCCGAGAACGTTCAGCTTTATTGCCGCCTCGGCTATCACGTGGACCGGGAGGAGCCCTTCAAGGAAAGTTACACCATTTACATGAGCAAGCCTCTCTGCCCGGTCGGAATTCACAAAGATCCGTCATGAGCCATACGGTGGAACTCACAACGTTATTGGCGACCTTGGAACCAGAGCATGTTGGATAATGAGATGGTCTTCTGCTCATTCCCGGGCGCAATAGTCGATGACAAACTCTTCCTGTGCTCATCGGGGTTTTTTATGGAACGGGAAGGGATCACCCTGATTGTCAGAAAGGTCGACGCAGAACGCTATGTCGCACTGTTTGACACCGTTCTGCGGCAGATCACTCTCAACGTGCATTCCACCCTCGAAGCGGTTGGGCTAACGGCGGCGGTCGCCACCAGGTTGGCGCAGCATGGGATCAGCGCGAACGTCGTGGCAGCCTATTACCACGACCACATCTTCGTTCCTGCTTCTGATGCGAAGCGGGCTCTCCAGGCCCTCCGGGCTTTGCAGGCTGATGCAGCGGCCCGTGGAAACGAATCGTAGCATTCACGAAAAACCAGGCGTCATCCGACCCATGGGCGGCTCAGCGCCTCAGTCAGGGTGAATGACGCATTCAAGTTTGCTCGACAATAATGTCACGCAACGCGAATCCTCCCCGCCACCGCGCGCACTTTCCGCGGTGACGCCTGCCAGATCGCCAATGCCGACACCACGCTCACGCCGGCGCCAAGCCAGAACGCCAACGTGTAATCCCCAAGTGCGTCATGCAGCACGCCGGTCACCCAGGGTCCCGCCGCGCCGCCTGCCATCGCCGACAGCATCACGGTGCCGAAGATGCCGCCAAAATGCCGGCCCTGAAATATTTCCACGACCATCGCGCCCATAACCGATGTCAGGCCGTAACCAAGTCCACCCTGTGCGGCAACCATCAGATACAACCACAGCATCGACTGATCATGTTGCAAAACGATCAGCGCCAGAAAGCAGATCACGAAGCCCAGCATGCTGATGCCCCATATCCATTCGCGGCCGATCCGATCTGACACATGACCGAGGGAGATCTGTCCCGCCACCCCAATCAGGCTCACCAGCCCCAAAGCCCAGGCCGAGCGGTTGGCGCTGAAGCCGATCTCCTGCAGGTATTTCGTCTGGTGCACCTGCACCGCGTACCAGGCATAAAGGGCGCAGAAATATCCCAGTGCCAACCACCAAAATCGCGCGGTGCGCACCGCCCGGCTGACCGTCCAGTCGACCGCAGCCCAGACTGGATCGACCACGTTGGAAGGTTGCACCGGAGCCGAGGCTAACGGCTCAGCGTCGCCGTCTGGTCGCAAGCCCATATCCTCAGGCCGCTTGCGCAACAAAAGATTGATCGGCGCCAGCACGATCAGCAGCAACAGTCCCAACGCGCGGCAGGCATCTCGCCACCCGACATCGATGATCATCGACTGCACCCACGGCAGCAGCGTGATGGAGCCCAGCCCGACACCGGAAAATGCCAGGCCGATCGCCAAACCCCGCGTGCGCACAAACCAGTTCGGCAAGAACAACGATTGGCCGGAATAGCCCAGACAGATGCTGCCACCGCCAACCAGCACGCCAAGCGTCAAATACAGCTGCCACGGGTGCGACGTGAACGGCGCCAGCAAAAACCCCGCCGCCATCGAGAACGTTCCCAGTTCCATGACCGCTCGCGGGCCAAACCGATCCATCATCCGGCCGATCGTTGGGCTCAATATAGAGGAAACCACGAAGCCGAACGAAAACGCCCCGGCGGTGACCCCGCGATCCCAATGAAATTCGTCAAGAATCGGCGGATACAGTAACGAAAATGCCGTGCGTGCGTTGACCCCGATGCCCATGGCAACGAAGGTCACCGCGACAATCACCCAGCCGTAGAAGATGGGCAGGCGCAACGGAGCGTGCCTCCTTAACGCGCCTGCGCGCTGGCCTCGGACCGTGTGGCTCCGGCGCGAGCCGCTAAAGCAGCCGCCATGAACGCATCCAGATCGCCGTCGAGCACCGCGCCAGGATTGCCGGTTTCCGTCCCGGTCCGCAAATCCTTGACCAGCTGATACGGTGCCAGAACGTAGTTGCGGATCTGATGCCCCCAGCCGATGTCGGTCTTGGCGTCTTCCTGCGCCGCCGTCACCGCCTCGCGCTTTTGCAATTCCGCTTCGTACATCCGCGCCTTCAGCATCGCCATCGCATTGGCGCGGTTGCGATGCTGGCTGCGGTCGGTCTGGCAGGCGACGATAATCCCCGTCGGGATATGGGTGATCCGGATCGCGCTGTCGGTCTTATTGACGTGCTGTCCACCGGCCCCGGACGCCCGATAAGTGTCGACCTTCAGATCCGAATCCCTGATCTCAATCTCGATCGTGTCGTCGACCACCGGGTAAACCCAGACACTGGCAAAACTGGTGTGCCGCCGTGCGTTCGAGTCATACGGGCTGATCCGCACCAGCCGGTGCACCCCCGCCTCGGTCTTCAGCCAGCCATAAGCGTTCGGCCCGCTGACCAGCAGAGTGGCCGACTTGATGCCGGCTTGCTCGCCCTCACTGGCTTCCTGCAACTGCACTTTGTAGCCGTGCTTCTCCGCCCACCGCATATACATCCGCATCAGCATTTCCGCCCAATCCTGGGCTTCGGTGCCGCCGGAGCCGGCGTTCAATTCGACGTAACAGTCGTTGGCGTCGGCCTCACCGGACAGCAGGCTTTCGATCTCCCGCCGTTTCGCGTCCTCGGCCAGAGCGCGCAGGCTGGCGGTCGCCTCCGCCGTCATCGCCTCATCGCCATCGGCCTCGGCGAGTTCGATCAGTTCCAGCGCGTCGGAGACGTCGGCTTCCAGTTTGTGCACCGCGTCCATCTGTGAGGCGAGCACATTCCGCTCCCGCATCAGCGACTGGGCTCTGGTCGGATCATCCCAAAGTTTGGGATCTTCGGCGCGGTTGTTCAGTTCCGCGAGACGGGCTTCGGCGACATCCCAGTCAAAGATGCCTCCTCAGCAGCGCGATGGACTGCCTGACCTGGTCGTTGAGAGCGTCGGATTCGGTGGACATGACGGTAATCTTGTGCCGCGGGGGAGCGGGTCAATACAGCCCACCCAGTTTGTTGTCGACCCCGCCATGCACGGCATCCGGTTCTTGCGAGCTTGCGCGCGGCGCGCCGCTACCGATCACACCCTCCGCTACGCGGTTTTCCGGGGGCGCGAATGCGATCCTGGGCCCGGAGGCCGGCGGGAACTGCAGGACGGGTCTCCCTTTGAACGCATCGGCCATGAACTGGTGCCAGATCGGCGCGGCGACGAAACCGCCCT
This sequence comes from Acetobacteraceae bacterium, assembly GCA_049519555.1. Lineage (GTDB taxonomy): Bacteria > Pseudomonadota > Alphaproteobacteria > Acetobacterales > Acetobacteraceae > Rhodopila. Next base: position 41,123 of record JBEKQQ010000004.1, on the reverse strand, counting down.
CCTCATGGCGACCCAGGCTGGTGTTGTTGTCCTTGCCAACCCAGACCGTCGTCACGAGGTCCGGAGTGAAGCCGGAGAACCAGGCATCGCCCCAGTCCTGCGTCGTGCCGGTCTTGCCGGCAATCGGCCGGTTGAAGCCGGCGCCTGCCCGCGCGCCGGTGCCGGCGGTTACCACATTCTCCATGAGGTCGATCAGCGTGCGGTCGGCGTACGGGTCGGCGATCTGCGCCCGCATATCCACGATCGTTGGCGGATTCCGCGGATCGGAACAACCCTCGCAATCCAGATCGTGCGGGCGCCATACAATGCGGCCGTTGCGGTCCTGCACGCTGTCGATCAGCGTCGGAACGACTTCCTTGCCGCCCTCGTCGATCCCGGCATAGGCGCCGATTTCCCGCATCGGGGTGGTTTCCACCGAACCGATCGCCGCCGATATGACATGTGGCAATGCGTCATACATGTGGAACGACTGCGCGGTCTTGGCGACCGCTGCCATGCCGACTTTCTGCGCCAGTCGGATGGTCGGCACGTTCATTGAAAACTGCAACGCCGTCTTCATCGACACCGGCCCGCCGAAGGTGCCGCTGTCGTTCTCCGGCTCGTAGACGGTGTTGCCGACCTGGATGGAAAGCTCCGAGTTGGAGATCATCTGGGTCGGCGGAATGCCCTCCTCGAGCGCGGTCAGATACACCATCGGCTTGAAGCTGGAGCCCGGCTGGCGCATTGCCTGGGTTGCCCGGTTGAACTGGCTCTGGTCGTAGCTGAAGCCACCGACTATGGCGAGCACTCGGCCGGTGGTCGGATCCATGCAGATCAAGGCGCCTTGTACGCCGGGGATTTGCCGCAGTGTGAGTTTGGGCAGCCCGGGGCCCGGCTTCATCAGGGTCTCCCCCGGTGCCAGCCGCACTTGTTTCACTGGCGTGTCCGGGGTGGTTACCGGTTGCGGCTCAATCATCACGACGTCGCCGGTCCGCATCACATCGGTGATCCGCTTCGGCGCCGGACCGAGTTCGTCGCCATGCGCCGGTCGCGCCCAGGCGACGTCGGACATGGGGATTTCGCCGAGTTTCGGCTCGGGCGTCACGCCGCGCTCGCCCAGACCGGACAGCCAGCCGACGCGGGCGTCATTGTCGGTGGTGCTCAGCACGACCCCGACCCGCCAGGCCGGCAGCATGCCCGGCGGCCGCGCCACCTTGGCCAGCAGTGTGGGCCAGTCGGTATCCAATGCCGGGTTGTCGATGTGGGTCACCGGGCCGCGCCAGCCACCCAGGCGGCGGTCGTAGGCAATCAGCCCATCTCGCAGCGCCTTGTTCGCGGCGGCCTGCAACGCCGGGTCCAGGCTGGTCCGCACCTGCAGTCCGCCTTCCGTCGCGTTGTCCTGGCCAAACTGGGCGATCAACTGGCGTCGCACATCCTCCGCAAACCAGTCGGCGTCGGAGACGACCTGCGGATGTTGGAAGGCGACCGGCACGATCGGCTCCTGCTTATATTCCGCAGCTTGCTCCGGGGTCAGCACGCCATCCTCGGTCATCCGATCCAGCACCCGGGCGCGTTGCGCCCGCGCCAGGTCGGGATTGCGGAACGGATTGTAGTTGTTCGGCGCCTTCGGCAGCGCGGCGAGGAATGCCGCCTCCGGCACGGTCAACTGATCGAGCGGCTTATTGAAATACGCCTCCGACGCCGCGGCGACGCCGTAGGCACCCAAACCCAGATAAATCTCATTCAAATAGAGTTCCAGGATCTGGTTCTTCGTCAGCGTCTTTTCGATGCGGAACGCCAGGATGGCTTCCTTGGCTTTGCGAGCGAAGGTGACCTGGTTGTCCAGCAGCATGTTCTTGGCGACCTGCTGGGTGATCGTTGAAGCGCCGATCGGTCTCTTGCCGCGGTCGCGGTTCATCAGATCCGTGGCCGCGGCGCGCAGGACGGCCAGCGGGTCGACGCCTTTATGGCTGTAGAAATTTTTGTCTTCCGCCGAGACGAAGGCCTGCCGCACGATCTGCGGGATCTCATTGATCGGCAGGAAAATCCGCCGCTCGGTCGCCAGATCCGCCAGCAGTTCGCCATCGCTCGCGAACACCCGGCTCATGACCCGCGGCTGATAACCGCGTAGGCCCTCGACGTCCGGCAACCCTTCGGCAAAATGCTGATAGAGCATCCAGCCACCCGCCGCGCCGGCGATGGCGGCAGCGAGCACCAGCCCCACCAAAGCACTCATCAACCCGTGGAACGCTGCGACGGCCCAGTGTCTTTTTCGCCTTTGCCGCCGTTTCTTCCGGGCTGGTGGCTCGGCCGACGGCTGGTCCGGCGGTGGCGCAGGCGTGCCCGCCTTGGCCCGGCGCCGCGGCGGCACCAGGGGCTCGCCAGCTCTCAGAGGTTCGTCCATGAACCCTAAATATGGGAATTTCGCGAATTTGGAAACTGGGTTCCGTCAAAATGGATTCGTTCAGAGGAATCCCTCATCATGAGGCGCTGCAAACCAGGCGTCCACGGCACGGGTCATCGCGCGGGCGATCAGGGCACGATGGTCAGGATCGTTCAGTGCCGCCTCATCCTCGGCGTTGGACAAAAAGCCCATTTCAATCAGCACGCTGGGGATATCGGCCGCATGTAGAACGACGAAGTTCGCGTGCCGCTCCGGGCCCGGCAGCATCGGCAGGCGGTGGCTGAAATCGTGCACCAACTGATGGGCGATGCGGGTAGAGGCGACCCTTGTCTCGCGCGCGGCCAGACTGGCCAAAATCTCTGACACCTCCGGCGCGACATGTCCGCTGTGACCGCCGTGACCCGGAATCTGTCCATTCTCGCGGTCGGCCAGTGCTGCGGTCTCGGCGTCTGATGCCGATTTTGCCAGCGTGTAAACCGAGGCGCCGCGCACCGAGGGGTCAGACACCTCATTGGCATGCATCGACAAGACGAGGCTGGCACCAAGTTCCTGAGCGAGCCTGACGCGGTCCGCCAGGGAAACGTACTGGTCGCCGCTGCGGCTTAACTCGACGCGATATCGGCCGGCTTCCTCCAGTACGGCTTTCAGCGCGAGGGCGCTGAGCAGAGTCACGTCCTTTTCCAACGTGCCAGCAGCCCCGCTGGTGCCGGGATCGTAACCGCCGTGCCCAGGATCGACGAGCACAAGCGGCTTCCGCCGCGTTGCCGTATCATGCGGCAGACTCGTCTGGGCGTTGGAGCGGCCGGCCCCGGTGAGGAATGTCCAGAAAATCGCGCCCCCACCGGAAAGTCGGCGGAGAACCCTGCGGCGCCCGATTCGGGGTGTGAACATGGATTATCTTATCGCCTCGAAGCGAAGGAGACTATTGCGGGACGGGTTAATATGCTTCATCTTGGGTATGCCCCGTTGATGCGAACGGGCGCGCCGGTCGCCGGTGCGCCATGGCCTGCGTAGGTGGATGCGTGATCCCTGGGATTGTCTGTCGCAATGGCAAGGCAACCCATCGGGGGAGGATCCGCGCCGCCTCGGCCACTCGTCCGTCCTTGGCACGCGCCCGTGAGAGGTCGAACCAGCCGGTTCGGAGCATGGGAAATGCCAGAGCGGTCCGCCTTGGACGGAGGCACGATGACTCTTCACCGGGCCGCGCTCCAGCAGGGGCGCATCGTCCGTGCACCAGGACCTAATGACCAACAGCGCGCCGCGATCACCAGCGCCGAAGCCGGTAACCATCCAAGCGGATGGCAGCCGGAGCCGGCCGGTCATGCGCGCCTTTTGTCCTGTCCGCGCGGACCTGGCCTTTTCCGCAAGCCTTGCCAGCCATCTGTCGCCAGACATACGGCCGCCCGGTGCCAGAGAATTCGGTACTGGACGCGGGCCGCTAGGGCCGCGACGGGTGGCGCACCGGAGTTCTGCCGCTAATGCCCAAGCGTATGTTGATCGATGCCACGCACGCGGAAGAAACCCGCGTCGTGGTCCTGGACGGGAACCGCCTCGAAGACTTTGACATTGAGACTGCCGCGAAACGCCAGCTCAAAGGCAACATCTACCTCGCCAAGGTCGTCCGGGTGGAGCCCAGTTTGCAGGCCGCTTTCGTGGAGTACGGCGGCAATCGGCACGGGTTTCTGGCATTCGGAGAAATCCACCCGGACTATTATCAAATCCCGGTCGCCGACCGGCAGCGACTGCTGGACCTGCAGGCCGAACAGGCCCGTCTTGAAGACGAAGAAGACGATCTCGAACTCGCGCTGAACCAGACCGCCGCAGCGAACGCGGACGTCGCTGCTGCGGCGGTGCCTGAGGAGACCGCGCTCGCGCTGCTTGCAGCTGAACCTTGGGCGCAAGCGGACCTGCCCAGACTGCTCGCACCGGTTGAGGCGGAACCGGCAGCGCCGGTTGCCGATCTGGTTGCCAAAGCCGCTGCGGCTGACCCATCGGCGCAGACTGATGCCGCACCCGCAGTTTTCGAACACAACGGTGTGGAGGCCTGGGGCGTGGAGCCCTGGGCGGTGGCTTCTCTGCCCGCCCTGATCGTTCCCGACCCGGCGGTAAGCGCCGCCGAGCCGGCGTTTCCCGACGACGACCGGCCGGATAACGGCGACGATCTCGACTTGTTCGGGTCAATCCCCGAGGAGGCGCCACCTGAAACCATCGGTGGCGACGCTGATGCCGATAACGGCGACGAGCGGCCCGAGCGCCGCATCCCGCCAAGGTTCCTGCGCAATTATCACATCCAGGAAGTGATCCACCGTCGCCAGATCCTGTTGGTGCAGGTGGTCAAGGAAGAGCGTGGAACGAAAGGCGCGGCGCTAACCACGTATCTTTCGCTCGCCGGCCGGTTCTCGGTGCTGATGCCGAACTCGCCTCGCGGAGGCGGCATATCGCGCAAGATCACCTCGGCCGCGGATCGCCGTCGGTTGAAGGAGATCATGATCGAACTGGACATCCCCAAAGGCATGGGCCTGATCGTCCGCACCGCCGGCGCGCAACGGCCGAAGCCGGAAATCAAACGCGACTGCGAATATCTCTTGCGGCTGTGGGACGACATTCGCGAGCACACGCTGAAATCCATCGCGCCGGCGCTGATCTATGAGGAAGCCAGCCTCATCAAGCGCGCTATCCGCGACGTTTACTCGCGCGATGTCGACGAAATCACCGTTGACGGCGAGGACGCCTGGCGCGCCGCGCATGAGTTCATGCGCATGCTGATGCCGTCGCACGCCCGCAAGGTGCAGTTGTGGCCGGATCAAGGGCAGTCGCTGTTCGCGCGCTACCAGGTGGAAGCCCAGCTCGACGCCATGTTGCAGCCGACAGTGCAGTTGCGTTCGGGCGGCTATCTGGTGATCAACCAGGCTGAGGCGTTGGTCGCGATCGACGTCAACTCGGGCCGTTCGACGCGGGAGCGCAACGTTGAGGAAACCGCGCTGCGCACCAATCTTGAAGCCGCCGACGAAGTGGCACGGCAATTGCGGTTGCGCGACCTGGCGGGCCTCATCGTCATCGACCTCATCGATATGGAGTCGAAACGGCATAATGCGATGGTCGAGCGCCGTCTGAAAGAGGCGCTGAAAGACGACCGCGCGCGCATCCAGGTCGGCCACATCAGCCACTTCGGCCTGCTGGAAATGAGCCGGCAGCGGCTGCGTCCGTCGCTGGAGGAAACCACTCTCATCATCTGCCCGCATTGCAATGGCACCGGTCACGTGCGCGGCACCGAAAGCGCTGCGCTGCATGTGCTGCGCGGGGTGGAGGAAGAGGCCGGCAAGCGCCGCTCCGCCGAGATCATCGTGCATGTGGCGATGGCGATTGCGCTGTATATCCTCAATCACAAGCGCGAACGGCTGAATGAGATTGAACGCCGGTATGGTATGCGCGTGATCATTGCGGCTGACGATTCAATGATCGCTCCGCGGTTCCGCATCGAACGGCTGCGCACGTTGGCGCCGGGTGAGGAGCCGCGCTTCGTTACGCCTGACGCGCCGCGATCCGCTGTGCTGCCGGCTCCGGTTAGCGGTGCCGGGTATGCGGTGCCGATGGAACCGGTCGATGTCGAGGAAGACGACGAGATCGCAGACGTCGAGGCCGACGAAGCGGATGCCAAGGTGGCGGTGGGGAACGGCGAAGACACCGAAGAGAGCCGGGAAGCCGAGCGCCGTCGTCGGCGCCGTCGTCGGCGGCGTGGTGGCCGCGAGGATAAGCCCAGGCTGCCGGAAAATGGGTCCGCTCCGGAGCAGATGTTCGAACCCGCCGCGACCCTGGCCGAGCCAATGGAGCCGGTCGCCGAACCGGAGGCCGAACTGGTCTCCGGACCAGCAGGCGGCGATGACGAGGCCGCGCGCCGCCGGTCCCGACGCGGGCGCCGTGGGCGGGGGCGTGACGGCGATCTGTCGCCATTGGGTGTGCCGGGCGCCGAGCAGCCCGACCTCGTTCCGGTTTACGCCGGCCCGACACCAGCGGATCCGTTCGGCAGTGGCCACGTCTTCGACATCTTCGACGTGATGGAGCAGGCCGAACTGAACGCTGCCCAGGCGAGCCGGCCACCAGCCGGTCGGCGTGCCGCTGGCGGTCGCTCGCGTTGGCAGCCGCCGCACTGGGCTGTCGCTTCGCATCCGCCGATGCTGGTGGGCGAGTCAGCCGCGACGGATCGTCCGGACCGTGGCCCGGCGATCGAAACCTGGGCTTTGCCGTCGCGGCCATTCATGCTGCGCCGGGATCGGCACGCGCCACGCTGGTCGCAGAACCGAGGTGCCGCATCGCCTTCGTCGGTACCGCCAAATGGATCCGTGGTGCCGGTAGCGGCCGAGCCGGCCGGGCCCCGTGCACGCTCCGTGCCGATCGAGGCCGGCCCGCCGCCAACGCCTGCTCTCCCGGTGACGGAACTGCAAGCGCCGCACTTGGTCGACACGATGCCGCCTGCCCCCGAACCGGTGCCTTTTGCGCCCGAAGTGGCCGTTGCGGCGCCTCAGCCAGTGCCTACGGAGGCATCGGCGGAAGCACCATGGTCGGCTCCCGCCGTTGCGTCGCCCGTGACGGAAGCATCTGAAAGCGTTGCGCCAGAGCCGCAGCCGGAGCCACCGCCCGTCCCGGCGAATGATGTGGTGTCTGGCCCGGTCATCCAGCCCATCGTGATCGGGTCGGAATCGGCGCCCCCTTTGGAACGTAAGCGCGGCTGGTGGCGCCGCAGGTGACCGTCTGAACGCTGGACCGGTCGTAATCATGGCGTCGGGTTGCTGTGCATTCCAACACGGGCTGCCACCGGTGTGACACAGGGCGCTCGCTACGCACGCCGGTATCCGAGACCAATCCGTTTCGAATGACGATCCTGCCGGGAGGGGTTTGTGCCTCGAGAAACCATGGCAATATCGCCGAGGTCGCGGAGCGCTCGGAGGACGCTGAGAGGATCCGCAACGAGCTTGGAGACTTGGCACACCGTCTCAGCGTCCTCCGGGAACTCCGCGTTCTCTGTGATTAATGGAACCATGCCTCGCGCACCAACGCCCCACATGGCACTCGCCACCCGTGCCATGCGAGCGGTGGAAATGCGTCTTGCCGATGCCCCTCAGCCAGCTGCGCGCGTCTCGAGGTCTGCAATCACCCGGCCATGGGTTTCCGGCAGCGTCAGCAGCATCACCATCATCAAAATGCAGGACAGCACACAGAACAGCGCAATCGACGTCCCTAACGTCAGCGACGGCGCCGCGTACCCCACCATGGTCGGAAAGAATGAGCCGATTGCCCGGCCGCCGTTGTAGCCAATGCCCTGACCGGTGCCGCGGACCTCGGTCGGATAGAGCTCGGTCATAAACGGCCCCATCGGAGAGAACTTCATCAATATCGCGGTACTCAGCGGAATACCGGTCAGCAGCACCGCGGTATTCCCCATTGGCACGAACATGAAAATCAGTACCATGATCGCGGTCGTCGCCGCCGAAATAAAGAAGGTCAGTTTGCGGCCAATGATGTCGCTTAGATACGCACCCAAAAGGAACCCGATCAGCGCACCCACCATTTGGATGAACACAAAGGTGCCGGTGGTGGAGGCCGACAGTCCGCGTACCGTGCGCAGATAGGTTGGCATCCAGAACTGCACGGCGAAGACGCCGCCTTGCGCTCCGGCGACCATCAGAACGAGCTTGATCGTGGTCCACATATATGCGCCACGAAACGCGGAAAACAGTTGCAGGGCGCCGGATTGCGGCCGTTCCACGCGACGCGTCTGAAAGGCGTCGGATTCATCGATATGCCGGCGCACCCAGAACACCAGAAACGCTGGCAGAATGCCGACCGCAAACAACGCTCGCCAGGCAATCGATTCCGGCAATACGGCATATAACCCAGCATACACCAACGCCGCCGCTCCTGGGCCGACGGCCGCGCCGGTCTGCACAAAGCCGACGCCACGACCGCGATATTTGTCGCGAATGACCTCACCCATCAGCACCGAGCCGGCCGCCCACTCGCCGCCAAAGCCGATCCCGTGCAGCGCACGCAACACAAAAAGCTGCTCAAAATTCTGTGCGAAGCTGCACAGGAACGTAAACAGCGAGTACCACAGGATCGCGAATTGCAGGACGCGCACGCGACCGAAACGATCGGCGAGCGCGCCGGCCAGCCAGCCACCGAGCGACGATGTCAACAATGTCACGGTGCCGATTGTCCCGGCAGCACCTGGCGTCATGCCCCACAGGCCGATCATTGTTGGAACGACGTAACTGTAAAGCTGCTGGTCAAATCCGTCCAACGTCCACCCGGCCCAACAGGCCGTCATGGTCCGGCGTTCTCTGCCGGTCAGGTCGCGAAGCCACGTCAACATTGCGTTTCCTCCTGAGAGTAGCAGCCGCCATGTTGACCACGGTCGGCTCTTCGAACTGTGCCTCTCCTGTCGCGGACGGCAGGAAAGTCAGTGGTCCACCCGCTGGTGGCGAAGCAGACCACGCGACAGACGATAGCGGTCAGTTCGCCACGATTTCGTCAACCTTACTTTTTGTGGTGGCTTCCATGCTTAATCCGCTTCCTACTGCCGCTCGATCGCCGGCGCGGTCTGCAGCGACGCGTCGATCTCGGTGAGCGACTGGCGTCCGGTCTCAAACCCGAAGAACAGGAAAGCGCACCCACACAATGCCATCCATGCAGCGAAATACAGGAACCCTGGCACGATCGCGGCCACCGTCGCCTGTGGCTTAATGACGTCGGAGGCACCGATCATCAACGCAAGGCCGAGCGGGCCGATGATCTTGCCAAGGCCGCCGAACCCATAGGCCGATCCCATGCCGGTGGTGCGCAGGCGGGTTGGCCAGACCTCCGCCATGTAGGGGCCGATCACCGCGAAACCGCCATCGTAAAAGAAATCCGCGCAAACGATCATCAGCCAGAACAATGAAACCGACCCGATCATCACGTTGTGCCCAATGCCGGCCATGATGATGCAAATCATGCCACCGAACCCGAGGACCATTCCCGCCGGCCGCCGGCCGATCAGCTCCGACAACAACGAAAATGCCACCCGTCCGGCAATGCCGGCGAGTGACACCCAAAGGAACAGATACGCCGCGTAAGCCGGGGTGACGCCGAGTTGCAGAACAAACAAAGTCGGCGCCCACAAGATGATCCCGTAACCGGCGGTTTGCGCACCGATACTCGCCATCCAGGACACCGCCAGGCTGCGCGGATACTTAAACAGATCGGTCCACGCCGCATGCTCCTGGGCCGGCAACTCGTTTGCCAGGGGCAATGTCTCCGGTGCGACCTGCAAGGCCCAGGCGATGGAGCGGCGAGCGTCTTCGCGGCGACCCTGGGTCATGAGCCAGTGTGGCGATTCCGGGACCCAGCCGCGGATGACCAGAGTGAACGCCGCCGGCAATAACCCGATGACGAACAGCCCACGCCAGCCGATCGCGCTGGTGAAGAATGCGGCAAAGGATGACGCAATCATGACGCCAAGCGGAATGAATACAGTAACGAGGCCGCCGATGAACCCCCGCATGCGAGCTGGCACGAACTCCTGGACCAACGGCAGGTCGACGCAGTAGAGACCGCCCACACCGAAGCCCACGAAGAAGCGCATAACGGACAGATAGATCCAGCCATTTTCCGGCGTGAAATACAGCAGCCCGCTGGCGATCGAGAAATTGAGCACGGTCAACATGAACACCTGGCGGCGGCCGTAAACGTCGGCAATCCGGCCCCAGATGAACGCACCCAAAATCGCACCGATGCCGGAGGATAACAAAATGATTGCGGATTGCCCGCCGGTCAGTTGCCAGGGCTTAACGATGAACGCCAATACGAAAGCGATCAGAAAGTAATCGAAAAACTCCAGCATATCCCCAATGATCGCAGCGGCGACGATCTTCAGTTGGTTGCCGGTCAGCGATCTTGCGGCGTCGAGGCGGGCGAACATTCGTATTCCTCCGGTCGTCATTGGTTTGTAATTAGCCGGCCCGCAAGGTTGATCCAGGGTACGAGCCAGCCTCATGCAGGCGACTTCGGTGGTCGAGGTCAAGGCCTGGCACGTGGGGCCCGGCGGGGGGAATTGGGTTTCTGAACGAGAGTGGAACGGGTGCCGTACTTCGCAATGACGGATAAGTCCGTCGATCATACCGTTTCATGGCCGCAGCGAAGCCGCGTATTATTGCCCCGACCGATCGCGGCAGCGCGGCGGGCATGACCGTCACCGATATCATATTGGGTTTTCTGGACGGCGTGCTCTCTTGCCTGACGCCCGAAGCGTTATTGTTGTTTCCTTTGGCGCTTGCGGTCGCTGGCGGTGTCGGCCGTGCCAACATGATCGCAACGGCTGTGGGGCTCGGACTGTCGCTCGTGGTGACTGGCCTGCTCGCCGGTTCGCTTGGGCCCGGCTTCGGTTTCGAAGCGACATTATTTCGCCGCATCGTGTGTGCCGTGCTGGTGCTGCAAGCCATTGCCCTGATGAGTACGGCGCTTATCGACCATTATCCAATGTTCACCGGCGGCCATGGCAGCATGTTCGAACGCTCGGGTGCGACCTCGGTAGGTAGTGCGCTCCGCCGACTGCTGCTGGCGCTTTTCATTGGCGCGAACTGGCTCCCGCAGATCGGTCCGATGCTGGTCAAGGCGTCGCTCATGGCCGCCGATATTCGGAATTCGGGTTTGGCTCTTGGCGTGCTGTTTGCGTTCGGCGTGGGGGCGGCGATCCCATGGATCCTGCTTGGCCGCATCCTGCGGTTCCTGTTGAATCCCTTTGTAACTGGCGTGCTGCACGGGATGGCCGGTCAGCGGTTGCTTGGTCTCTCCTTGTTCGCCGTCGCCATCATCGGCAGTACTGGGTTGGACGTTACCATGGCGCACTGGCTCAATCCGAAGCTGCCGGCCTGGACCCACAGGCTTTCGAGCACGTTCTGACGTCGTCATATGTCAGACGTTACGCGTGCCCGTGTGGTGGCGTGATCGCCCTGGGCTGGCGCGATCCCAACCTGCCCTGGCAAGCTTCGCCGCATGAGGCTCTCCGTGCCTGGCATCATCCGCGCAACCGCCACGGTCGCGATCCAGTTCGACGACCGCCCGATTGAGGCTCTGGCGGGCGAAACGATCGCTGCCGCCTTATCGGCCGCCGGCATTCTTGCGCTCCGCCGCACGCCATCGGGAGCACCGCGTGGCCTGCATTGCGGCATGGGCGCCTGCCAGGACTGTATCGTAACGATCGACGGCCGGATCGGCCATCGCGCCTGCGTCACGCCGGTGCGTGCGGGAATGGTGGTCAGGTCCGAGCCGCCAGCCAATATTTCGTCCATTGGCGCCACACCTGCGCCAGAAGAGCACAAGCCGGACGTATTGGTGGTCGGCGCCGGTCCGGCCGGTCTCGCTGCCGCCACTGCCGCGGCGGAGACGGGCGCAAACGTGACATTGTTGGATGAGCGCGCCGCGACCGGAGGCCAGTACACCAAACCGTTGGGCGAGGCGCTACGGGATGCCGCACCGGATGCGCGGTTTCGTTTGGGCCTGCTGGCGCGGGATCGTGCGCTGCGGGCCGGCGTGACGATCGAGACCGACGCACTCGTCTGGGCTGGTTTCGCGCCGGATGAGATCGCCGTGCTACAACGTGGCACCGCAGTTACCTACCGTCCGCGCCGATTGATCCTGGCGACCGGAGCCCATGAGCGGCCCATGCCGATCCCGGGGTGGACATTGCCAGGCGTGTTGACCACGGGTGGGCTGCAAACATTGGTCCGCACCCAGTTGGTATGTCCCGGAGAGCGCGTGTTGCTGGCCGGTACTGGGCCCCTGAACCTGCAGGTGGCGTGCGAGTTGATCGCCCGCGGCGTGAAACCAGTCGCGGTGCTCGACAGTGCGCCGCCGCCGTGGTCCGCGGCGTGGCGCGATAGGTTGCAGATGCTGACTGCCGCGCCCGGCCTGCTGGCCGAAGGGATGCGGATGCTGTGGACGCTTCGGCGCGCGGGTGTTCCGGTGTTGTGGTCAACCTCTCTGATCGAGCTGAGGGGATCTGACCAGGTTACCGCAGCGGTGTTGGCTGACCGCACCATTGCGGTTGATGTCGTAGCGCTCAACGCCGGGTTCCAGCCCGAGGTCGGTCTGGCACGAGCGCTCGGCGTGGCGCATCGCTTCGTGGATCGAGGTCTTGGCCATCTGGCGACAGAGACCGATGCGGATGGCCGCACCTCCCTTCGGGCGGTATTCGCCGTCGGCGATGGCGCCGCCCTCGGTGGCGCACGCGTGGCCGCGGCACGCGGCCGGTTGGCCGGTTTGGCAGCAGCGCGTGATCTTGGCCTTACTGCGCCGGAGGACCACGGGACACGCCGTGCGCTGCGGCGAGCCAGGACGTTTCAGGATGCGCTCTGGCGGATGTTTCCGTTGCCGCCGGTCGATCCCGGCTCGATCGCCGATGCCACGATCGTGTGCCGGTGTGAGGAGGTCACAGCGGGCGCACTGCGCGCCGAACTCGCCGCTGGTTTGCTCTCCCTGGCGGCATTGAAGAAGGCGACCCGGGCCGGCATGGGACGATGTCAGGGCCGGTTTTGCGCGGCCACCGTCGCGCGGCTGTGTCCGGGTGCGACGGAGCCGGATGGTTTCGCCGCGCCGCGGGCTCCGGTGCGGCCGGTGCCGGCTGCGCCTCTGATGCAAGAGGCGCCGGAATTCAAGGCTCCCTTGCTGGAGGATCTGCCACCACCATCGCGCGATGCCGGCGCCTCGGACGAGAGGTTCACCGCGCAGGTTGCGGTAATTGGCGGCGGGATCGCCGGCCTGTGTACGGCGTATTATCTGGCCCAGGGTGGTGCGGATGTACTGATTGTGGAACGAGACGAAGTTGGAATGGCGGCCAGTACCGCGAACGCAGGCAGCCTGCATGTGCAATTGCTGTCATATGATTTCACTGACGATACGCCGGAAGACGGCGGACCGGCCGCGCATACCTTGCCGCTTGCGCCGCGCAGCATCGCGTTGTGGAAGGAAATCGGCACCGCGGTCGGCGAAACTTTGGGTATTCGCACCGAGGGCGGACTGATGCTGGCCGAGGACGCGGCCGGGATGGACTGGCTGCGTCGCAAATCCGCCATGGAACGGCGATGGGGGATCGAAAGTCACATACTGGGAGCCAACGAACTTTTGTCCATTGCGCCGGCTTTGTCTGACCGCATGGTGGGTGCCGATTTCGTACCGGCCGAGGGATATGGCGATCCGTTGCGTGGGACTCTTGCGGTGCGAACTTTGGCACTGCGCCACGGTGCCCGCATTCTGGCCGGCGCCGAGGTACATGCGATCGAACGAGTCGGCTCCGTTTGGTCGATCGCCACGTCGCGCGGTCGTATCGAGGTCGGCACGGTCGTCAATGCCACTGGTCCCTGGGCGGCGCGTACTGGGCGGATGGTGGGCCTGAATTTGCCGGTCACCGGCACCGTGCAGCAGGTGATCGTGACGGAGCCGGCACCCGCGCTAACTCGCCATTTGATTGCGGAGGCCAATCGGCATCTATCGCTGAAGCAACAGGCCAGCGGCGGGTTCCTGGTGGGTGGCGGCTGGTTCGGCGGGTTCGACAGGGTTTCTGGTCGGACCCATACGCTGCGGCAAAGTATCGCCGGCAATTTATGGGTTTGTGGCCGCGTGCTGCCGGCGTTGCACGGTTTGACACTGCTACGTAGCTGGACCGGCATCAACCCGGCCATCGACCGCGCGCCAATACTGGGCGAGGCACCGGGATTGCCAGGCTTCTACAATACCGTGACCGCGAATGGTTACACGCTCGGACCCATCGTCGGACGCCTCACGGCCGAGGCGATTTTGCACGGTGAGCCGATCGACTCGCATTATCGCGTGGAACGTTTCGGTTAACGCATATTTCGACCGGGAAACCCTTAGGCGCACGTTCTGCGATCAGGTACCGGCACCCCAGGTGATGGCGTTGCGCAGCAGAGTGGTGAATGCAGGATTCTCCCAGGCGCCGTGAAATGTGGCCGGCGTCGTGTCCGCTGCATCGGCGGCGCGACCGGTACGGCTGGCCGGGTTGTGGCAATGGCCAAGCGCAAAGTAGACCACGCCTCCGTTACCAACCTCCCGCAGATAGCCAAGCACGCGGGTCCGGCCATCTTGTTGCAGCGATGTGTCCGAGTCGTAGACCGTCCCAATGGCAGAAGACACCGCGTCTGGCCCATAGTCGGCGGTCAATAAAATCCGTGTTGAGGCGGGATCCTGCAGTTCAATGAAGTACGGCTCGTCCTCGATCTCGAACGACCTGCCAAGCCCTTTGGTGAGCGTGTGCTCGTTGACGTCAACGCGGAACGGGCAAAGCGGCGGATGGGTCAGAAAGCGGCTGCCTAGGATCGCGTGGTGCTCAGTCCGAACGGTGCGACGCTGGCGCATGCCTTCCACCCGCTCGGCGCGACCGCCGCTGGTGCCATGCAAGCCCAGCCAGTGACCGCCTGCCGCCAGCCAATGCTTGATGGCGCTGCACTGCGCCGCATCGGGGTAAGGGCCGGCCACGTAGGTGATCAGCAACTGCGAGAGCGGCAGCCATTTCTCGATATCGGCAAAATCGTTTGCCACCGAGGCTGGGACATTTTGCTCGGCCAGCAGTTCCAGCAGTTTCAACCGGGCATAATCATGGTCGTGGCCGGCACTCTGGCCAAGCGGATAACCTCCGGCGATCACATGGGCGCGGCCGGGTTTTTGCTCTGGCATGGGATCACCTCGCTCGCCAATCGGCGCAGGCAACGGCACGCGCCATGTGGTTCGGCGTAGCCGCCGTTGCCGCTTTGTAGGCCTGACAGAGGCGTACATCAAACCGGCCCAAAGGCTGGTCAGGCGACGCCCATTAACCACCGACTCATGCTAAATTCGGTATCGGTCACAATCGGGCGCCGGTGAACATCTCGTCGGCAATTTTGCGATGTTGCCACTTGCCGTCGTTCAGGCTGCCTTTGAACGTGCCATTTTCAACGACGACCTTGCCGCGCAACACCGTCAGACAGGGCCATGCCTCCATTTTGCGGCCTTCCCACGGCGTGTAATCCGCCTCGTGCAATTCCGACGCCGTGATCATCCGCTTATCGGCCGGATCGAGCACCACGATGTCCGCATCCGAGCCAGCCGCCAAAGCCCCCTTGCGCGGATACAAACCCATGATCTTTGCTGCATTGGTCGACACCATATCAACATAACGTGACAAGGAATAACCGCGCTGGCCAACCATTTCGGTGTACATCAACGCCACACGAGGCTCGACCCCCGCATTGCCGCCCGTGGTGTCGTCGATCCGCGTGCCTTGCAATTTCTTCGCCAGGGTACAGCAGATTTCGTCGGTCGCCACGCAGTTGATCGAACCGTCCAGCGTACCAGCCCAGAGCTCGGCCTGATCCTCGGGCGATTTCAGCGACGGATAGGTGTGGTAGATCTGCCCATTTGTACGCTTGTAATCCTCGCTGGTGTAAAGCATGTACTGGTGCAACGATTCGCCATAGATCGGCGCACCCCGCGACCGCGCCTCACGGATCGCCTGCACGCCGGTCGCGGCGGAGACGTGCATCATATAGAGGGCGGTGCCCTTGATCTTCTCCGCCAGGCGAATCACGCGGCGAAACGAAATATCTTCCGATAGCGTATTGTGCACTTCGGCAAGGTTATCGAAGGCGGTGCGGTCCTCGCGGATCAGTTTCGCGTACATGTGCATAACGATGTCGTTGTCTTCTGAGTGGATGACTCCCAGACCCTGATTTGCTGCCAGGATCTGGAAAATCTCCCAGATGTCGCCGAAATCGACCATGCGGCCTTTGCGACTTGGAGTAATGTCGGTGGTGAAGATTTTCACTGTCGGGAAGCCGGCCTGGATGGCCTCACCGATCTGGCCGGGCAGATCGACCGGCAGCGCGCCCTCGACCATGATGTGCTGCGCGTAGTCGCAGGCGCAGTGGCCTTTCCAGTCCTGCTCGCGCTTCTCGATCGCGTCGCGCACGTTGGCGCCTTGCGAGGCGCGGGTGAAGTCGATCATCGTGGTGGTGCCGCCATGCACCGCGGCTTTGCTGACGACGTCCGGCGGTTCGGTCAGGCCGGCGCTGCCGTCTGGATTGGGCAAATGCCATTTGCAGTGCACATGCGGATCGATCCCGCCGGGCATGACGATCTTTCCCCGCGCGTCGATCACGCGGGCGTTTGGCGGCAAGGGGAAACTGCCGCTGGCAGCGACACCGATGATCTTTTCCCCGGCGATGGCGATGTCGTAGGCGCCGACGCCCTGTGGTGTCACCACCGTGTCGCCACGAATGAACAGATCGACCATGATGTCCCCTCCATCGGTTGGCGGGATCATCCCGCTCCCGGGAGAGCGAGGCAAGATGCAGCAGACGTTCGATGTCGTCGTGATTGGCGCGGGGATGGCGGGTGCCTCGATCGCCGCGTTCCTGTCCGAGCATTGCCGCGTTGCATTGCTGGAGGCCGAGGAAGCCGCCGGCTACCACGCCACCGGCCGTTCCGCCGCGCTGTGGACCGCGAATTACGGTCCGCCGGATGTGCGTTTGCTGACGCAGTTGTCGCGGCCGTTCTTCGAAACGCCGCCGGATGGGTTTGCCACTGTGCCGCTGCTGCGCAAGCGGCCGGTGCTGTTTCTGGCGGAGCCGCAGCAAATGGCGCAACTGGCTCAGGTGGTGGCGGAAGGGAGCGGCGTACGCAGCGTTACGGCGACTGAGGCAAAGGCGATGCTGCCCGCGCTACGCGACGGCTATGCCTCCGGCGCCGCCGTGGAGGACGACGCGTTCGATTTGGACGTCAACGCCATCCACCAGGGATTTCTGCAGCAACTCCGCCGCCGGAATGGTGTGCTGGCATTACGCAACCGCGCCGGACGCATCACCCGCAAGGATGCCACCTGGTTCGTGGAGACCTCCGCCGGTGCGGTGTTCGAGGCGAGCAGCGTCGTCAATGCCGCCGGAGCCTGGGGTGATGAGGTTGCTGCGATGGCCGGCGTTGCGCCTATCGGACTGCTGCCGAAGCGCCGCAGCGCCGCGATCGTCGACCCCTCGCCGTGGGACGCCGAGCATTGGCCGATGGTGTTGAATGTCAGCGAAGACTGGTATGCCCGCCCCGAGGCGCGCACCCGTCTCATGGTTTCCCCTGCCGACGAAACCTTGTCCTATCCGCACGACGTGCAGCCGGAAGAAATCGATATCGCGACCGGGATCGACCGCATGCAACGGGCGTTGTCGATCGAAGTTCGCCTCGTGGAGCACTCCTGGGCCGGCCTGCGCACCTTTACCCCGGATGGCCGCCTTTCGTTTGGATGGGACAGTGGACAAAGGGAGTTTTTCTGGTGCGTGGGGCAGGGCGGGTATGGGATCCAGACCTCGCCCGCTGCCGGCCGGCTTGGTGCCGATCTGATCCTGGGCCGCGACCCCGGCGAGGCCAGGCCTGCCGTCCCGTTGATTGACCCCGGCCGATTTGCCAAGGCATGACGCAATAAGCCAAGGGAGCACACCATGCTCAGCGAAGCCGATAACATTCTGTTGACCCGCACCGGCCGCGAAACGCCAATGGGCGGGCTGTTTCGCCACTTCTGGCAGCCGGTGCTGCTCAGTGCCGAACTACCGGAACCCGACGGTGCCCCGGTCCGCATCACGATCCTTGGCGAGGACCTGCGAGCGTTCCGAGCCAGCGATGGCTCGGTCGGTCTGGTGTCCCCACGCTGCCCGCACCGCGGCGCCGACCTGTTCTTTGGCCGCAATGAAGACGGCGGCATTCGTTGCGCCTATCACGGCTGGAAGTTTGCCACCGACGGGCACTGCCTTGCGATGCCGACGATGGGCCCCGGGCCGGCACGCGACCGGGCCGAACAAAACATCCGGTTGCTGGCCTATCCCACCCGCGAGGCCGGCGGCATTATCTGGGCTTACCTCGGTCCACGCGAACACATGCCGGAGTTGCCGGAACTCGAGTTCCTGACGCTGCCCGCATCCCACGTGTTCGTGTCCAAGAAGCTGCAGCAATGCAACTGGGCGCAGGCCTGCGAAGGTGGCCTCGACACCGCACATTTTTCCTTTTTGCACATGGCGGTCTCGGACGCCGCCGACGTCACCTCGCGGCTGATGACCAAAGTCTCGTCCACCCCGGACACGGTGCGCTGGATGCGTGACGATGGCGCCCCGCGCTTCACCATCGCCGAGCATCCGGCCGGTCTCGTGCTTGGCGCTGCCCGCCGCGGCGATCCCGGCCAGAATTATTGGCGTGTCAGCCAGTTCCTGATGCCCAATCACGGCCTCGCCCCGAACGCTTTTCCGGGCGAGAACTATCATGGCCAATGCTGGGTGCCGATCGACGACACGTCGTGCTGGATCCACTGCTACACCTGGAACCCCGATCGTCCGCTTTCCGAGGCCGAGCGCGCCCGGTTCAGCGCCGGCTCCGGCGTACATGCCGAGGTCGACGCCCAGTACGTCCCGATCCGGCATCGCGAGAACGACTATCTCATCGATCGCGCGAAGCAGAAGGCCGACACCTACACCGGGATCGAGGGCGTCTCGGAACAGGACGCCTGCATCCAGGACAGTCAGGGCCCGATCGCCGATCGCACGATCGAGCATCTCGGTCCCACCGATATGGGCGTGATCCGCTTCCGCAGACTGATGCTGGAGGCGGTGCGTGCTCTGCAGTCCGGTCAACCGCCGCGAGCCGCCGCGCGTCACGAGGCGTACCGGGTTCGCTCCGGCGGTGCCATCGCACCGGTCGATGTACCGTTGGCGCAGGTCATGCGCACCCGGTTCGGCCACGAGCACGGCCTGGTCCGCGCCCAGGCCTCAGCCTGAATTTGCCAACACCACAATTTGCCAACGACAGGAGCCAACCATGCGTCCCCAGGCGGAAGCGAGGGTCATTCGATCAGCCGAGCTGGAGCCGATCAGCTTCGGCCCTTTGGCAGAATACCGGCGCATGACCGGTGAGGACGGGCTACCGGTCTTCACCGGGGTGCAGACCTGCGCGCCCGGCTATTCGACCCCGCTGCATTGGCATCCTTATGTGGAGTGCCTGTTCGTGCTGGAAGGGGCGATGGAAGCCTTCCTGGAAGGCCAGGAAGACGCGCCACTCCGGCTCGGTCCGGGCGACATGATCACGCTGCCGGCCTGCACGCCGCATGTTTTCCGCACCTTCGGCGATCGGACCCTGCGCCTTCTGGGCATTCACGCCTCTCCGACCCGGATTGTGAACGTGGTACGCGACCAATCCGCAACACTCTGATACTAAAAAATTTCTCACTGTTAATACACTGGCATCTTTGGAACACAATTCACCATGATATTGCCATTCAGAGGGGCTCATATGGTCTCGGCCTCGGCCCAAACGGAATGGAGACAGCGATGTGCACGACAACGTCAGGCACACTCACATTGGAGGGGATGCTCAACGACCCGCTGATTCAGGCGGTCAGGCGGAGCTACGGAGTGTCAGAGCGAGAATACGAAGCACTGCTGTTCCGCGTGAAAAACACCCTGGCCCAGAGAGGCTGGCCGTCGGAACCCTCGTGGGAACAGCTGGAGGACGCCTGAAGCCGCGGGCGGCGTGCTTACCCCGGGTCAGGCCACTTCACCGATCGAACCCAGGCCGATTGCATTGTCAGCCGCGCAAGCCGAGGCGGCAACGCGACGTCGCCTGAGTGTGAGGGACGTCGGCCTGCAATGATCCGGCTGGTCTGCGTCTGCTGCCGCACTGTGCCGGCGTCCGACGAACCGCTCGAAGCGTAGGACGTTGGGCAACGCGCTGCCACGATGTCCTGCTGACATTCGATCGGCGTCTTGCGGAAATCCAGAAATCTACGCGTTCGGCGACCCGCTGTCGGATGCCGCGGGCCATTTGACAATTCCGCAACCGGGTGGTCGCATTGTCGCGCCGGGGTGGCCACGCTGCGTGGCCTGAGAACAAACCCGTTGAACCTGCCTGGATCATGCCAGGGAAGGGAGCCGTCGTGAATGTCCTTAACGATCCGCAATTGGAACGGCTGCTGGCTGCTCTGCATGCCAGGAGCGACGGTCAAATTGCCGCAATGCAGCGTTTCCAGGCCGCCGATGGGCCGCCGCCGGAAACGGACGCCATCAAGGCGTTTCGCAGCGACAAACTGGTCGCGCTCGATCGTGACAAGGCGGAATTCTGTTATCAGCTTTGTCGTGCCAGCAACGCGCGCCGGATCGTTGAGGCCGGCACGTCCTATGGCGTTTCGACGCTCTATCTCGCCGCCGCGGTGCGAGACAATGTCCTCGTTGCCGGCGGCACCGGCTTGGTCGTCGGCACCGAGTACGAACCGGCGAAGGCAGCCGCCGCGCGCAGCCATTTCGAGCAATCCGGGTTAAGCCAATTCATCGACCTGCGCGAAGGCGACTTGCGGGAGACCCTGAGGCAGATCGACGCGCCAGTGGATTTCATGCTGGTGGACATCTGGATCGGCATGGCGCGGCCGGCACTGGAACTGGTTGCGCCTCGGCTTCGTCCAGGTGCGATTGTCATCTGCGACAACACCAGACAACACTGCAACGAATATGCCGACTATTTCGCGTTTCTTGGCGATCCCGCCAACGGATTTCGTACCATGACGCTGCCGTTCGATGGGGGCCTGGAACTATCGGTGCGGTGCGAGCCAAGGACCGGAAAATCCTGAAGGACGGGCGGTGGGCATCACAGGTGAGCGCCGCCGATGGCGAAACCTGTCTCGGCGCGCTACACTCGCAGCAAGACTTGTCCCAGGAGGGCGTCATGCTCATCGCCGCGCAGATCAGAGAGTATACCGAAGTTGGTGCCATCGTCGTGCCGGACGTGCTGACCCCGGACGAAGTGGCGGAGTTGCGCGCGGTAACTGATGGCTTCGTCGAGCGCGCCAGGGGGGTAACCGAACATACCGAGATCTATGACCTTGAGGACAGCCACACCGCCGACACTCCCCGTGTCCGGCGGATCAAGACCCCGCACTTGCACGATCCGGCCTATGCCGCGCTGGTACGGCACCCGAAGATCCTGGCGGTACTGCGTGACCTGTGGGGGCCGGACATCCGCTTCGACACGACCAAACTCAACCTGAAATGCGCGGGCTTCGGTGCGCCCGTGGAATGGCACCAGGACTGGGCTTTTTATCCGCACACCAACGACGATCTCGCCGCCGTCGGTGTGATGTGCGACGACATGGCGATGGAGAACGGCCCGCTGATGATCATTCCGGGCAGCCATCGTGGCCCGATTTACGATCACCATGCCAACGGCGTATTTTGCGGCGCGATGAACCCAGAAAACCGAGACGTCGACTACAGCACAGCGCTGCCGCTGGTGGGCAAGGCTGGCTCCATCACGGTGCATCACGTGCGAGCGATCCATGGCTCGGCGCCGAACGTTTCGGACCGCGACCGGCGATTGTTGTTGCTGCAGTTCCGCTCCGCCGATGCCTGGCCGCTGCTTGGCTTCCCCGGCGGGATCGAGAAATTCAACAGCCTGATGGTGGCCGGCCAATCGCGCGAGCCCAGGTTGGAACATTTGCCGGTCAGGCTGCCATTGCCACCGGCGGTAAAGCAGGGCTCGCTGTACGAGAACCAAAAGGGCATGACGCACCGTTTCTTCGCCATTTCGGAATCCGCCCGCGCGGTTGAGATGGCAAAATGAGCGGCCGGCTGCCGGTCGAACCGATCTTCGATCAAACCCCGCATTTGTTTGGCGACGGGCCGCCGGACCCGGTAGTCTGCGATGCCTCGGAGCGAGCGTTACGGCAACGTTCGGTGAACTTTGCGGCAAAACGTTACGTCGATATGATGTTCGTGAGTGGGCTGGATCGTGCCACGGCCGATCGGCACTTTCGGCCACGTGCGGCAACCGTTCCGGCGGGCCTATCCGGGCGTCCAGCGGGTCTGTCGCTGCAGGACACGTTGCTTGCCGCGTACAAATCCGGGCGTCTGGTCGTCGAAACCGATGCCGCTGCCCGACGTGTGACGGTAACCTGGAACGATCCCGCGTTCGGTGAGCTGGTCATAGGCAATGCTGCCGCGTTTCCCGGTTATGGCGGCATTGTACTCGGCGAACATCGCGTCCCGAAGTTCGAGCCCAGATCCATCATTCGGCAGACCGGAGATGCCGACCGCGCCTGGCCGATCTTCTGGGCATGAGCAGCTATCGACATTCCTCCGATATCGTCGGCAACTTCATCGGCTCCGGCGCGGGATTCGCAACATTACGCGACTATGCTAAACTCGGCGTGCTGTATCTGAACGACGGCATCTGGAATGGCGAGCAATTGCTGCCCACCGGCTGGGTCGACTACGCAACGACCGCGACCCACACCGGCACCAGTTACGCCGCCTGCTTCCGTACCAATATCGACGGACGGTTCCCCTCGCTGCCAGCGGAAACCGCATGGGCTGCCGGCGCCTCGGACAATCGGGTGTTCATTCTGCGGCGGCATCGGTTGACGGTCGCGGTGAGCAATGAATCCGATCATCCGATGGATCTCGTGGCGCTCGACAAGATGATCGCCGCGGCCATCGCCACTTTCGCCTGAGGAAACCAACCATGACCGTTCGTAACGTCGCTCGCGAGAAACTCGAGAAAGACCAACTGTCGCTTGGGGTTGGCGTGCGCATGACACGCAGCGTGGAGATCGCGGCGGCGATGGCTTCTGCCGGATTCGACTGGCTGTTCCTGGACATGGAGCACGGCACCATGTCGCTCGACGCCTGTGCGCAGATCGCTGCCGCGGCTCTCGAGGCGGGCATCACGCCGATCGCACGGGTGCCGAACGGACAATATTCGATCGCGACCCGGGCCCTGGACAATGGTGTGCTGGGCATTGTCATGCCGCACGTCGACACCGCCGCGGAAGCGCGCGAGGTCGTCGAGAAACTGAAATACCCGCCAGTTGGACACCGCTCGATGGGCGGTACCGGGCCGCATTACGGTCTTCGAAACGCCAGCGTAGGCGATGCCGCAAAGGCGTTGAATGCGGCGAATTTGACCGTGGTGATGCTGGAAACGCCAACGGCGATCGCCAATGCCGACGCGATCGCCGCGGTACCGGGAGTCGATGTATTGCTGATCGGCACCAACGACCTGTGCGCCGAGATGGGCATTCACGGCGAGTTCGGCAATGAACGGGTCGCGGATGCATATGGCAAAATGATCGCTGCGTGCAAGAGGCACAACAAGTTCCCGGGCATGGCAGGGATTTACAACGAAACGATCATGCCGCGTTATATCGAGATGGGCGCCCGGTTCGTTCTGTCCGGCCAGGATGCCAGCTTCATGTTGGCGGCGGCCAATGCGCGAACCGGCTTCCTGCGCAAGCTGCACGCCTGAGGCCGGTGGATTTTACGCCGGGTAGATCAGACTGTTCGGCAACATCTCGGAGTCGAAGACAACGATCCGCTGCCGCAATAGTGGCCGTTCGTCACCGGGCTCCAACAGATCGTGGCACACGGCAGACAGCACGATCTCGGTTTTCTTGTCTATCAAGGTCTGGACCACCAAAAGATTGTGACGGACGCGGACCGCTTCGCTGTCGCGCGAAACGATTTGCAGGGGACCCGGAAACCGGCGATAGTAACGCGGCGCGTACATCTGGGTCCGGGTCAGTCCCATGACCCGGTCGATCAGCATGCCGCGGCTTTCCGCGTAAATCGTCGAAAGCGTGTAGCCGGCTTCGTAATTCTCGCGTGGGATGACGCGGTAGAGGCAGTCTTCGGTGAAGAACGCCGGCCATTCGTCCAGCCGCAAATCATCCAGCACATTGTAATAATCGTCGTAGAAATCGCGCAGCGTGTCGCGGTCGATCATGGCATCACAACCCCATCGCTGAGCGCCAGTAACGATACATGCCACGAATGCCGACTTCGGTGACCATATGCTCAACGCTCTCGATTTCGCGGCCGCCCATGATCACCAGGGCATCCTCGTCCGGGGAGTGGGAAAAACCCTGCTGGCTCATCTCGATGATTTCACCATCGTCTGCCGAAACGAACCCCGCTGGGCCGAACAGATTGGCCTGGCGCATGCGCCGCAGCCGCATGTCCGGTGTGTCGTCGGCATAGCACCAATGGGTCCAGTGGAAGTCGAACCCGTCCGGCCCGGTCGGCACAATGTGACGGATACTGAGCGAATTGATGTTCTGCTGCAGCACCACGCTGGGGAACACGGTGATCATGGCGACGGTGTCCTCGCCGGGGAATTCCTTCACCACATCCATGATGCGCGGGTCGGCCAACCTGATATCGTTGCGGAACGTGCGCATGCCCGAGGTGACGTCGTTGACTTCCTGCTTGCCGCTGCGACTGATCAGGATGCCATGCCGCCCGGTCGGGTCGATCTCGGTCGCCGATTTCTGATCAGCACGAAACAACCCAAAGGTCACGAAGAAAACGTGCAGCAAGGACGCGTGGTACGGATCCTTGATATTCTCCTGCATCAGCTTCCAATTGCCTGGAATGTGCTGGCGATTGTAGCCCATGATTTCCAGTTTCCGCCCGTCGTACACACGGGTGTAGTGCTGCCAGAAGCGTTCCCCCAGATAGTCCCGGAACGGCGGGGTGGCGTCGGAAAAGGTAGCCCAGACCACGCCGTTCACGACCTCGACACGCAGCTTGTTCAGGTTGTGGTTCTTCGGGTCGAAATCGGCCGGCATGCCACCCTGGCCGCGGACGCCGCGGCGGAACGCCGCGCCTTGCAGGTCGCCACGCAGGCTGTAACTCCACTGGTGGTACGGGCAGAGAAAATCCTTCACGTGCCCTTTGCGGGCCTGGCAAAACTTCACCCCGCGATGGGCACAACGATTCTCCAGCACGCTGACTTCATCCGGCGCGCTGCGAACCACCACCACGGGACGTTCACCGAGTGTCGTGGTTTTGAAATCGCCAACCAACGGGATTTCAGCTTCCAGTGCGCAATACAGCCAATGCGGGCCGTACCAGATCCGCTCCATTTCCGCTGTGTAAATCTCCGGGTCGGAATACACCCAGTAGGGCACTCGGCCTGCGGCATCGCTCGGCCAGATCCGGTTGATGTTGTTCATGCCACGCCTCCGGCGCGACTTTGGCGCGCGGCCCGCGCGGTGTCAAAGCGTCTTGTGTTACGCGCTGGCGCGAAAGCCCGACGTGTCCTGGCGCTTTTATCCCCTGATGTGCTGGTGACAGAGCTGCGCCTATTCAGCCGCCACCACAATTGCTTCGACGTGCGCCGACGCTTTTGCCGAGCCACCGCACAGCAAGCTCACGAACAGAATGCCCGCCACCAGAGTCAGCACCATCTCAGGATGGCCGCGGTCGATAATGAAGCCGAACGGCACCGGGGTAATGGCCGATCCCAGCGGCAATCCAGCACTCACAAACCCGAATACTTTGCCGATTTGCCCTGGCGGTGCGGCGTCTTTGAGCATGACGTCGCGCGGGGTGCGGGAGGCGCCCAATGCCAGGCCGGACAGGAACGTAAACGGAATGATGGCGAGGCCGGGCAGGTTCACCCAGTTGACGACCAGGATCAGCAACGCAGAAACGATCACCAGCCCGGTCACGAATGGCATGACGTGTGCCTTGAACTGGTCGGCGAACCAGCCGCCAACCAGCACGCCCATCGTCGAGCCAAGCATGTAGGCCGTCAGCGCGGTCGCGGCGAGCTTGAGGTCAATGCCTTTGACGGTATGGAGGATGGTGACCAGCCACGCCTGGATTCCACCGCCGGCCATGGCGCCGAACAGGAAAAACAGGAAGAACAGCAGCATGGTCCGGCTGGTCAGCAGGTCGGTCCAGGACAAAACCACGCCACCGGCTTTTGGCACGGTGCGGGCCTGATCCTGCAGAATGCTCGTCTGCAGCAGAATGCCGAGCACCACTGGGATGCCGACCAGGCCCTCGATCGCCAAGGTGCTGCGCCAGCCGACGGCGAGCATGAGGAACGCCGTCACCGGCGCACCCAGCGCGAACCCGATATTGCCGCTGAACGTATGTATCGCGAACGATCGCCCCATCCGGTCCTTGTCGATCGAGCCTGAGAGAATCGCATAGTCCGCCGGATGGATGACCGAGTTGCCGATGCCAGATAGCACCGCGAGCAGCTGAATTTGCCAGAACGCAGTCGCCAGCGACATCGTTGCGATCGACAGCGACATCAGCAGCGCGCCGCCCACCAGAAACCGCCGGGAACCGTGTTTATCGACCAGGAAGCCGACCGGGGTTTGCAACACCGCGGTAGCGCCCGACATCAATGCAACGGTCAGGCCCAACTGGGAGAAACTGACGTGGAACGCGTCCTTCCAGGTCAGAAACATCGTCGGCAGGCACAGCACGTAGAAATGCGACAGGAAGTGCCCGTTGCTGATCAACAGATTGACCCGGGTGGTGCGGCTCAGAGCCATAAGTCGTCCTCGTGCGAGTGTCCCCGACCCAACGATGCCGGCCAGATCCGGCCCGCGTCAACCTGGAACGCCGCATGGCAAACCTGCGGGGTGGGTCATTTGAGGTCGGGCAGCGCCGGGGCTTCCGCCCCGGACCCCGACCAGGAGGCTTTGCCTCGTGGACCTCCACCAAGGGCAGTGGCCCTTGGAACCATTAATTTGGTTGGTTCTTCGAGAGGGGCCGACACAGACCTCGCACCGGCACGGTCGGCCCCCCTCGAAGAACCAACCAATGGATAGATTGCTAAGGGCCTCGCCCTTAGCTGGGGTCCAGGGGCAAAGCCCCTGGTGGGTTCGAAGGGCGAAGCCCTCGCGCTTCCCGCCCCCAAACGCCCAGCCCACACGTTTGACACGCGCGTCCAACCAGGCCAACGTGCCGGGCTACCGAGGGGAGCCCCGCCGATGGGGCTGAGAGGCCGCGAGACCGGAACCAACCGGCGGTGCGGAAACCCTTGAACCTGAACCGGATCATGCCGGCGGAGGGACGGGAGCCAATACCAGGGACTCTCCTTCCATCCGGCACCCGAATGTGACGATTAGGAGACGCCCATGACGGTCCAGTCCAAGTCCGCCGCCCGCCCCAGTGAAGTAACGACCGGCCCGATCGTCGGCTCGCACAAGATTTACCTGTCTCCCCCGGGCCGGCCGGACATTCGGGTGCCATTTCGGGAGATCCCGCTCGACCCGACGGCGCGCGAGGAACCGTATCGCGCCTACGACTGCTCGGGTCCCTACACCGACACCGGCGTGGCGATCGACCTGGAGGCCGGCCTGCCGCCGGTGCGCGCCGAATGGCTCGCCAAACGCGGCTTCGAGCGCATCACCCCCCGTGCGGTGAAGCCCGAGGACAACGGCAATATCGGCGATGACAAGCTGGTCCCCGCCTGTCCGGCCGACCATCCCATCTACGGCGGCAAGCCCGGCCAACTTGTCACGCAATATGAATTTGCGCGTGCCGGCATCATCACCGAGGAAATGATCTACGTCGCGCACAGGGAAAACCTGGGCCGCACGCAGGCATTGGAAGAAGCCGAGGCGCGCATCGCCGACGGCGAAAGTTTCGGCGCCGAAATTCCGCCGTTCATCACACCGGAATTCGTCCGCTCCGAGATCGCCCGCGGCCGCGCCATCATCCCGGCCAACATCAACCACCCGGAACTGGAGCCGGTGATCATCGGCCGCAACTTCCTTGTCAAGATCAACGCCAACATCGGCAATTCCGCTGTCACCTCCGGTGTCGCCGAAGAAGTGGAAAAGCTGGTGTGGTCAACCCGGTGGGGCGCCGACACCGTGATGGATTTGTCCACTGGGCGGAACATCCACAACATTCGCGGCTGGATCATGCGCAATGCCGCAGTGCCGATCGGCACGGTGCCGATCTATCAGGCGCTGGAAAAGGTCGACGGCGATCCGGCCAAACTCGACTGGGAAGTGTTTAAGGACACCCTGATCGAGCAGGCTGAGCAGGGCGTCGATTACTTCACCATCCATGCCGGCGTGCGGCTGCAATACGTGCCGCTTACCGCGAAACGAGTAACCGGGATCGTGTCGCGCGGCGGCTCCATAATGGCGCGCTGGTGCCTGTCGCATCATAAGGAAAGCTTCCTTTACGAACGCTTTGACGAAATCTGCGACATCATGCGCAAGTACGATGTTTCGTTCTCGCTCGGTGACGGTCTGCGGCCCGGCTCGAACGCCGACGCCAACGATGCAGCGCAGTTCGGTGAACTCGAAACGCTTGGCGAACTGACCAAGATCGCCTGGAACAAAGGCTGCCAGGTCATGATCGAAGGCCCAGGCCATGTGCCGATGCACAAGATCAAGGTCAACATGGACAAGCAGCTGCGCGAATGCGGCGAGGCGCCGTTCTATACGCTTGGCCCGCTGACCACCGACATCGCACCTGGCTACGACCACATCACCTCGGCGATCGGTGCGGCGATGATCGGTTGGTTCGGCACGGCGATGCTGTGCTACGTTACGCCGAAAGAACATCTTGGCCTGCCCGACCGAGACGACGTCAAAACCGGCGTGATCACTTACCGAATCGCCGCGCACGCCGCCGACCTCGCCAAAGGCCATCCCGCTGCACGGTTGCGCGATGACGCGGTCAGTCGCGCCCGCTTCGAATTCCGTTGGGAGGACCAGTTCAATCTCGGCCTCGACCCCGACACAGCTCGAAAGTTCCACGACGAGACGCTGCCCAAGGAAGCGCACAAGGTCGCACATTTCTGTTCCATGTGCGGTCCGAAGTTCTGCTCGATGAAAATCACCCAGGACCTGCGCATCGAGGCAGAACGGATGTCCGGAATGGAAGCCAAGAGCGAGGAGTTCGTTGCCAAAGGCAAGGAAATCTACCTACCCGAACAAGTGGCCGAGTGACTTCGGGCGTACGCCAATGCTCGATCCCAGAGACGCTCTCGATGCTATCGGGACTCTTCCGGACACGGAGATCGACATTGGCGACGCTGCTTTGCAGTTCGCTCGCATCGACGCGCCGGGTGCCGACTGGCAGGCGGCGCGGGCGCACCTGAGCGAACTGGCGCGGGCGGCGAGCAGTTTGGCGGATAGCATCGATGACTCCGACCTCGCCGCGCGCGCGGTCGGATTGTCGGGCGTACTGGGTGGACGCTTCGGCTATCGCGGCGACGAACAGACCTACGACGATCTAGTCAACGCCAACCTCATCCGTGTCATCGAGCGTCGCCGCGGTCTCCCCGTCGCACTGGGCGTGCTGTGGTTGCACGCCGCGCACGCTGCCGGCTGGGTTGCCCATGGCGTCGATTTTCCGGCGCATTTCCTGGTGGCGATGCCGGGGGCGGGCGGGCAGTCTGTGCTCGACGTGTTCCATGGCGGTACGCCGCTGACCAGCAAGGATCTGCGTGCTTTGCTGAAGAAGGTCGAAGGCGACAGCGCTGAGTTGCGGCCGGGTCTGTTGCGGCCAATGAGTTCGCGGCGCGTGCTGCTGCGACTGCAGAACAACATCCTCACGCGGCGGCTAATGGCCAACGACCCGGATGGCGCGCTGGTCTGTGCCGAGGACATGCTGCGGATTGCACCCGACCACGCCAGCCTGTGGCAGCAGGCGGCCCTGCTGAACCAGAAACTCGACCGGATCGCCGCAGCGCTGCGCTGTTTCGACCGGTTTCTCGCACTGGTGCCGGACGGCGACGCGGCACGCGAGGCACGTGCCATCGCCGGAAGCTTGCGAGGGCGGCTGAACTAAGGCCTATAAGCCCGGATGCGAGAGATTATTCCGCGCGAGGCCGCCAACGACCCGGAGCCCTTCACCGGCGAGCGGCTGACCGCGTCGGTGCATGGCCAGGTCGAACTTGAGCATTACCATCGTTACTTGTTCTCGCGCGGATTTTGCCGCGACCGCGACGTGCTGGATGTTGCCAGCGGCGAAGGCTACGGTGCGGCGCATTTGGCGCAGGTGGCGCGGCACGTGGTGGGGGTCGAATACGCGGGCCCGACGGTGGGCAACGCCGCGCGCAATTTCCCGCGCGGCAATCTTTGTTTCGTTCAGGCCGATGCGCGGTCGCTGCCGGTCGGCAATGCCTCGATCGATGTCGTGACCTCATTCGAGACCATCGAGCATTTCGATCGCCAGGAAGACTTTGTCGCCGAGGTGCGTCGGGTGCTACGGACCGATGGGTGTTTCATCGTCAGCACGCCAGACCGGGACGTCTACAGCCCGCCCGGCACCGTGCCCAATCCGTTCCATGTGCGCGAGTTCGATCGGGCGGAGTTCCTCGATCTTCTGCATCGCTATTTCCGTTATGTCTCGTTGATCCGGCAGCGTCCGATGTTGGCGTCGGCGTTGATCCCCGAGGAACCAGCATCGGTCGCCCCGCTGATCTTCGAACGGGTCGAGGACCAGGCGTTTGCCTCGGCTATGGCACTGCCCAGTGCGCCATATCTGATTGCGATTGCTTCGGAGGTGGTGCCGAAACTCGCC
Organism: Acetobacteraceae bacterium; assembly: GCA_049519555.1. Lineage (GTDB taxonomy): Bacteria > Pseudomonadota > Alphaproteobacteria > Acetobacterales > Acetobacteraceae > Rhodopila. Next base: position 10,346 of record JBEKQQ010000004.1, on the reverse strand, counting down.
CCGGTCAGCTTGTTGATTGAACGCAGCGAGGCCGACAATGTCAGGGCGGCCGACCAGGAAGCCGAACTGGTCCGGTTACGCATCTCGGAGGCTAAGGCCCGCGAGGAAGCGGAAGCCGATCGCCAGGCGGCGGAGGCGGAACGAGAGACCGCGCGCGCCGCGGTTGAGACTGCGCGAAAGAGCGTTGAACAGGCCGAAGCTGATGCGAAGGCCGCCACTGTGACTTTGACCCACACCCGCGCCGCCCTTGTCGAGGCAAACACTGAACTGGAGCGGCTCAGCCACTCGCTGTGGCATTTTCTGCGGCAATATTTGGCGCGGATCTGGCGCCGTGTCGTCCATTAGCCGCTTGGTCCTAGGTATTTGGTAGCTGCTTGACGTTTGCGGGACAACGCCAGCCACGCCATGGCCGGCACCCAGTCGCCACAGGCTGCTGCGAGATCACCGTGTCACGCCAGAAGGGTACCAAACTGGAGAGGTGGACGTACCGGCGCAGTCGATCGATCGTAATGGCCTGAACAGGTCATCATCATCAGCGAACGCCCAATCACACCGGGCCACGACGAATTAACACAGACGCCTGACGCCTGGTGCCGCAATTCCTGCACATCCGGCGCTACGCAAGTCGATTACGGCATGGGCATTGTTGCCGATCGGCCAGGCCATGCTCTGGTTGGTATCAGCCCGTGCCAAATGGATTTTGGGGTGGTCATGCCGGAAAAACTCAGCGCATTTGTCGTCACGTATAACCGGGCCTCGCTGTTGGAAACTTGCCTGCGTGCGGCATCGTTCGCTGACGAACTGATCGTGGTAGACAAGTCCTCGACCGACGATTCTGCTGCCGTCGCGGAGCGCTATGCAAGCCGGGTCGAACGCGTGCCATGGTCGCCGACAGTCGAAGAAACCCGCGCGTTCGCTGCGTCTTTATGCCGGCACGAATGGGTTTTGTGTCTGGACGACGACGAAATTCTGTCGCCGGAGACCGGACCGTATCTGCAGCGGCATTTGGCTGAGTGGAGGGCCGACATTCTGACAATTCCGTATCGTCATTACATCCTTGGTGTACACGACGAGCGCGCTTATTATTGGCCGGAGGTCCGTCATTGTTTGTTCCGCAAAGGTGCGGTCGAATTCATACCGACCGTACACAGCGGCGGAGTGCTGCAATCCGACCGTATTTTCAGCATTCCGGCTGACAGTGGGGTTTGTATCCACCACTTATCCTATCAGGATGTCGCGGCCTGGATCGAGCGTACCAACCGTTACACCAGCCGACCGGACCGCGTCCAGGCCGGCGGTGGGGCAGGCAATTTAATTCGATTCGCGCATGGTCAGATCGACGACTGGATGCGGCGCACGGACGATCCTTCCGGCAATGACTACCCGGCTGCGGTCGCACTGCTGCGGGCCATTTACGACATGGTGGATCGGCTCAAGGCGTGGGAGGCTGAACACGGTGTCAACGGCGCTGAAATGTTCCGCATCGCGCAGCAGGATTTGGTGTCCGGGATTGAAGGCCGAAGCCATCGTGCGCCAATGGAGGTCAGCGATGCCGATAAAGGTGAGCCGGCAGCCGCGCAGTTGCTCCACGCCGATGCAGCCGGTGTGGTTGCTCGTCCGCAGGACATGATGGCGATGCAAGGGATGCTGGTCCAATTGCGGGCGACCGAAGCCCAACTGCGCGAGCGAACCGCGGCCTCGCTCAGCAGCACGCTGAGTTTAACCAGCGCGCGTCGCGACCTCGCGGAATCGACCGGCATGCTGGCAGCAACCCGCCACGAGCTCGATGACACACGAGCCATGTTGCGGCAGACTTGCGCGACGCTTGATCAGACCAAGGCCACCCTCCGAGACACCGGGGCGCGACTTGACGCTGATCTCACCAACACCAGGCAGGAACTTGAGCGGGTCAGCAGCTCGGCACGCCTGTTCATTCGCCAGTACTTGCCAAAACTTAAGCGCCATCTGCTGCGACGGTTGTCGAAACAGCCAAACCCGGCCACCTAACCATAAGTTTGCCGACGCCGCCGGCCAATTCATGCCGACACCGTCGTCGTCCCGTCTCATGCCGGAACCTGGTTGTTTCGCGGCGGTCGCCAAAACCAGAGACCCCGCTCCCGAAACGAAATCAGCCGACCAGCTTGCCGCCGTCAACCGGGATCACAATCCCCGTGCTCGACGTCAGGTGCGTGATTGCTGCCATCACTGCCTGAGCCACTTCGTCGGCCTGGACCACGCGCTTCAATGGCGTGGTGGCCGCCACCCGCTCCACCATCGCCGTCGTGCGTCCTGGCACGAACGCGGTATCGACGGCGGCCGGAGAAACGGTCAGCACGCGGATTTCCGGCCCGAGCACGCGCGCCAGCGACAAGGCCATCGTGTCGAGCGCCGCCTTCGACCCGCCGTAGGCGATGTTGCTACCTGATCCGCTGATTGCGGCCACCGACGAGATGTTCACGATCACGGCATCACCCGACTTTTTCAGCAGCGGCGCAAAGGCCCGGATCGTGGCAAAGGGGCCTCTGACGTTGGCGGCGAAAATCGCATCGATCAGATCGTCGTCCAACGCCTCCAGATCGTGATGCGGCACCATACGCGTGAAACCGGCAGAGTTCACCAGCACATCACAGCGCCCGAAGTCGCGCTCGACCGTCGCGGCCACTTCACGAATGACATTGGTTTCCAGCATCGGGATGCGCATCGCGCGATGCCCCGTGCCGGGCAGCGCAGTGACGATTTTCGTGGCCTCGGCCGATTTGCCGTTGTAGCCGACAATGATGCGGGCACCGGCCTCGGCGAGGCGATGTGCGGTCGGTGCGCCGATGCCGCCGCTGGCACCGGTCACGACAGCGACTTTGTTCGTCAGGTTCATGCGAAATCTCCCCGTGGCAGGCATCAGTCTGGCGGACGCCAGTCTATCCGGGTCGGATGCCCGTCGCCAGCGACCGGGGTTATTCGTTGGCTGCCATAACGGGACAACTCTCCGGCTGCGCTCGCATGCCGCCCGGCGCGGTTTTGATCGGAGCAAACCGTGGATAAATGCCGGCCGCGAAATCATCCAGACTGCTGGCGCGCAACCGCAGTGCCGCGGCGTACTGCCATTGGTAAATCAGCACGTCCTCAATGAACTGCCGCATGAACGGGTTGGGGATCGCTTCGAGAAAGACAAACGGGTCATTATGCGCCCTGATTGTGTCAGCCCAGTGGCTCATGCCGGCCGGGCCCTGGCCGTAGGCGGCAATGAGCTTTAGCAGATCGTCCCCGACCAGTGGACTTTCGCTGAGTTGCAGCAAATAGCGTTGCCCGATCGCGAGGTTGGTCGATGGGTCGTTTAATCGGTCGGTCTGGCCCTCGCCAATGGCGCCGATGCCGACCGCCGTTGCGGGCATGACCTGCATCAGGCCGCGCGCCCCAACCGGCGAGACGGCGAGTGGCTGAAAGTTCGACTCGTGGCGGACAACTGCGTAGACGAAGGCCGGGTCCAGGACGAACCCGCCGGCCGGCCGCAGCAGCGGTAGTTCGACGCGGCCAAGCGCGGCTTCGGCCGCAACGGTATCGCTACGCAGCTCGGCGGCGAACTGATCGAGGCCGACCGCCTTGGCCACCAGGATTAACGAACGGCCCAAAGCCGGCCGCGTGCCTGAATCCAGCCACAAGGTGCGCAACTCGGCTTCGGCGCGTCCGCGCTCCCCCACCTGGAGCAAAGCGAAACTGCGCCGGCCGGGCGCCGTCGCCATCAGAGCGTCGACGTCGGAATTTGTCAGCATCCCCTTGCCGGCGGCAGTGGACGGCAGGCAGGAGACGATTGGGTTCAATTCATGGCGGGCGATGGCGCCATAGAACGTGCCGGTTTCTCGTGCGGCACGACGCAGCCAAAAAATACGGTCTCCACGATCCTGCGCCCGCTCGGCCAACCTGGCGGCCCAGAAGGCCGCACCGGCGCGCAGCGACGGGGCATCAGCGCTGCGCCAGGCGGCCTCGAACAGTCCATTGGCTGTGACCAGATCGTGTTGGCGCCAGGCGGCAACCCCACCGGCGAAGACCGAGTCCGCCGTTGTCGCCGCAGGCGGTTCGGTGAGCAAAGCAAGCGCGGCATTGACCGCCGCCTGGTCATCGTTTTGCGCCAGCAGAGTGCGCGCCGGCGTGTCGGTCGCGGCATTCTGGGCTGGGTGGACTTTGGCAGCGCCCGGGGTTGCCGGAGGCGCACTGGGCGGTCGCTTTGGCGGCGGCACCGGCAACGTCTCCAGCAACGCCCGAATCGCAGGTGCGTCGGGTTGATCGCCATACCGTGCAAGCCAGTGGGAAAGCTCCGCTGCGTCGGGCATGTAGGCGGTGTCGAGATAGCGGTCCGCGAGAATGGCACCGTGCAGCAAGTCGCTGTCGAGATGGCCCATGTCCTTGGTCGCCTCAGCGATGGCGCCACTTCGTTGTTCCGCGAAAATTTGCCGGATGCGGGCAACGTCCCCGGGAGAAAGAGGTTGCGGCAACGCAATGCTACGCGCGCCCGGCATACCAATGCGGGGGATCGCCATGGCGGTTTGATCGACCGCATCATCCGCGTTCTGCGCCCAGATTTGGGCGTCAAATCCCGTCGCCGAAAGCAAGGCGAAGGATAAGACAAGTGAACGCATCCGCTGGCGTCCCATCATGGGGCGTCTCGTGTGCATCGTTTGCGAATAAAGGCTCAGTCGAACCGTGGCAAGACTCTAAATTGACCATGCCTGCACTGTACGATGCGCCCTTGGAGATTACGTTTGACGGTTTCACAACCCTTTCAACATAAGTCACCGTGGCCAGAACTGCCCCAAAGTTACTGGAATACATGGATTTCCGATTCGAGATATCCACACAATCGCAACCCGGCTTATGTTCCGCGGAAGATTCGCAGCCGGTGGCAAATTTTCTGACTGCGGCGTCGCAAAGCGCCCGCGGCGCGTTGCACCGATCAGCGCGTGCCCGAGTCGCGATCGCGTGCCCCTTCCCCCGGCCAGGGTCCGCTGCCATGTTCACCTTGTGTTGCGCTTGCACCGTCTGACCCTGACCGACTTCCGTAATTATGCGGCGCTGGCCTGGCGACCGCGGGCACCGATCAGCGTCCTGATCGGCCCCAATGGGTCCGGCAAGACCAACCTGCTGGAGGCGGTTTCGTTGCTGGTTCCCGGCCGCGGCTTACGTGGCGCACGTGGTGTCGACCTGCCTCGTCGGGACGGGCCCGGCAATTGGGCGGTAGCCGGACGGTTCTCGACCGTTCTCGGCGAGACGGATATCGGCACCGGCACTGCACCGGACGGCAGCAGCGACCGCCGTGTGTTCCGACTTGACGGCGCGACCCCGCGCAATCAGGCCGAGATCGCCAGCCGGGCCGCCGCGGTTTGGCTCACCCCCAGGATGGACCGGTTGTTCCAGGAAGGGGCGTCAGGGCGCCGGCGTTTCCTCGACCGTCTGGTCTGGGCTCTGGATGCGGGCCACGCGAGGGAGGTTGCAGCGCACGACGGCGCGATGGCCCAGAGGAACCGCCTGCTGGCTGAGGGACGCGCCGAGGCCGCCTGGCTGGCTGGCCTGGAGGATGCCATGACACGCCATGGTGTGGCCGCCACGGCCGCCCGGATGGCCCTGGTACGGCGACTGAACGATCTGTCGGTCGATGATGGCGGGGCATGGCACGCGGAGTTTCCGGCGGCCCAGATCGGCGTGGTCTGTGCGATCGCCGATCGGTTGGCGGTATCCCCCGCTCTGGAGGTCGAGGACTGGCTGCGTGCCACCCTGGCGGTAAACCGCCGTCGCGACGCTGCCTCGGGCACAGCAGTCGTCGGAGCGCACCGGGCCGAAATGACGCTCACCGACCTGACAACCCGCACCGGGTCCGGGCTGGCCAGCACCGGGCAGCAAAAGACCTTGTTGATCGGTCTGATCCTGTCGCATGCACGGCTGGTCGCCGAAGCGCGGGGGTTTGCCCCTTTGCTGCTGCTCGACGAGCCGGCGGTGCATTTGGACGCCGCGCGACGGGCCAGTCTGTTCCGGGCACTGCGCGAGTCTCCGGCCCAGGTGATCATGACCGGCACGGATGCGGAGACGTTTCGACCGCTTGCGGATCAGGCGGAGGCGTGGCGCGTGGACGCGGGAGAGCTGCATCGCGAGGCGGGGTTTTTCGTGGGGTCTCCCCTGTCCTCCGGCTTCGGTACGTGCTAAGAATCTATAGTACTCAGACCACCTACAGGAGTCGCTCGTCGGCATGTCAGACAACGCCGGAACACCCCCCGATTCCGCGCCCGAAGATGGCGATGCTTACGACGCTGCGTCGATCTCCGTCCTGAAGGGCCTGGATGCCGTCCGGCGCCGCCCGGGGATGTATATCGGCGACACCGATGACGGCTCCGGCCTGCATCATATGGCGTTCGAGATTATCGACAACGCGGTGGACGAGGTCCAGGCCGGATACGCCACCAAGGTCGAACTGACCTTGAATGGCGACGGCAGCGTCACGGTTCGCGATGACGGTCGTGGGATCCCAATCGACATCCACCAGGAAGAGGGAATTTCAGCCGCTGAAGTCGTGCTGACGCGATTGCATGCGGGCGGTAAGTTCAACCAGAACTCGTACAAGGTCTCCGGCGGGTTGCATGGCGTTGGTGCCGCCGTGGTTAACGCTCTGTCGGAACGGATGGAGGTGCGGATCTGGCGGCACGGTGTGGAGCACCGCATTCGCTTCCGCCATGGCGATGCCGAAGAACCGCTGACCGTCGTGGGTCCCGACCCGGGTCACGTCAACGGCACCGAGGTCACGTTCAAGCCCAGTCCGGGGACGTTCACCCGGACCGAGTTTGAGTTTGCGCTGCTGGAGCGGCGGCTGCGCGAACTGGCCTTCCTGAACTCCGGCATGACGGTGGTGCTGCGCGACGAACGCCATAGTCCGGCGGTGGAAAGTATCATGCGTTACGACGGCGGGCTGGTTGCCTTCGTCGAATGGCTGGACCGCTCAAAGACGGCGGTGTTCACGCCGCCGATCAGCTTGCGGACCCCGGCGGAGCAGGCCGGCATTCGGGTGGAATTCGCGTTGTCGTGGAACGACAGTTTCCACGAGACGATGCTGTGCTTCACCAACAACATTCCGCAGCGCGATGGCGGCACGCATCTGGCGGGTTTCCGTCAGGCGCTGACCCGGGTGGTGTCCAAATACGCCGAGGGGATGGGCAAGAAGGACAGCCTGGCCCTGGTCGGCGAAGACATGCGCGAGGGCATGACCGCCGTGCTGTCGGTGAAGGTGCCGGATCCGAAATTCTCCTCGCAGACCAAGGACAAATTGGTCAGTTCCGAGGTTTCGCCGGTGGTGCAGGCGGCGGTGGCCGACGCGGTCTCGCATTGGTTCGAGACGCATCCGAAAGAAGCCAAGGGCATCATCCAGAAGGTGATGGACGCTGCGGCGGCACGCGAGGCGGCCCGCAAGGCACGCGAATTGACCCGCCGCAAGGGCGTGCTGGATATTTCGACCTTGCCCGGGAAGCTGGCGGATTGCCAGGAACGCGATCCGGCGAAATGCGAAATCTTCATCGTCGAGGGTGACAGCGCGGGTGGCTCGGCCAAACAGGGGCGGGACCGCAAATTCCAGGCAATTCTGCCGCTGAAAGGTAAAATTCTGAACGTCGAACGCGCCCGGTTCGACCGCATGTTGGGCTCGCAGGAAATCGGCACGCTGATCACTGCGCTTGGCACCGGCATAGGTCAGGGGCCGGTCGAACAGGGCGGCTTTGACGCCGGCAAGCTGCGCTATCACCGCATCGTGATCATGACTGACGCTGACGTCGACGGCTCGCATATCCGCACGTTGCTGCTGACGTTTTTCTTCCGCCAGATGCGGGAACTGATCGAGCGCGGGCATTTGTTCATCGCCCAACCGCCGCTGTATCGAGCGAAACGTGGCAACGACGAGCGGTACCTGAAGGATGATGACGGGCTAGAAACGTTTCTGCTCGACAAGGCGCTGGCCAATGCGCGGCTGACCTATCCCGACGGGATGGTGCTGGAGGGCGACGAGCTGCGCCGCGAAGTGCGGTTGCTGCGCGAGGCGACGCTGCATTTGCGGCGGTTGGCACCCGGGATACCGATCGAGCTGCTGGAACAGGCGGCGATTGCGGGCGTGCTGACCTCGGACCGGGTGCGAGCTACGACCAATGCGCCGTTGCTGGTCGCGCGGCTGAATGTGGTGTCGCTACCAACTGAACGCGGCTGGATCGTCAGCGCCGATAACGGGGTGACAATGTCGCGCACGGTGCGTGGCGTGGTCGAAAAACACAGTCTGGAACCGGTCGCGCTGCGCAGTGCCGAGGTGCACTGGTTGGCCGAACGCGCCGAGGCGCTGGCCAGCCGATTTGGCACGCCGGCGGAATTGAAGTTGGACCAGCAGATTGTTCAGGTCGCCGGTCCGGCCTCGGCGTTTGAACGGATCATGGCGCAGGGCCGGCGAGGCCTCAGTATCCAGCGCTTCAAAGGACTGGGCGAGATGAACCCGGATCAGCTTTGGCAGACCACGCTGGATCCGGCGGCTCGGTCAATGTTGCAGGTGAAGATTGGGGATTCCGAGGAAGCGGCACAGGTGTTCAGCACGCTGATGGGCGACGTGGTGGAACCGCGACGGGAGTTCATTGTTGGAAATGCGCTGAAGGTGGCGAATTTGGACGTGTAACTTACATCGTTCGTTACACCATGCGCATGGAATCTCTGTAACGTGGCACGTCCCGGTTCGTCAGATCGCGAAAAGCTGGACCGATACTTCGTCGTTTAATCGTACCCATTTGGCAAGAAGTTTCGGTCACTGGGGTGGCTTTCCTAAACCAAATGCCTGGCCGACCCTGCCAGTCATTATCTTGGTGGGTTCGGGTGGTTTAGCCTGGCCCTCGGTCTCGTGGGCCACCCCGATAGCCACATACCTGCACTTGGCAAAGTCGACAGCGGCATCGGTGAGCTGCGACTGATCAACGACGTAAGCCATGTTGATTGGCGGGTTTTTCGACACGTGGAGCGATCTTGGTGCCTTGCCAACGAGCGGCAACGATTACGTTCTCGATCTGCTTCTCGCGATTCTCACTAATCCGCCGCAGCGGTTTCACCATTTCTCCAATCCAATAATCGTGTCGGTCTGGACCAGTTAGGAGGCGAAGCAACTTGATCCTGAGAGGCACCTGCTCATCCAATTCCGGAGGCGAGTAGTCGACGCTTGTCACTGTAAGTTCCATCGCCGTGCTGACTGTGGTTTTTCTGTTCGGTTGGAGCGCCGTATTGCCATCCCGTCCTGCATCATCACTCTGCGCCGCGCGGAGTGGCGATCAAGACCGGCCGCAGGCCACCGCCGGAAGCGACGCGAAGCGGACTTGACGGCTGCGAGCACTGCGGAACGCTCGATCAGGTCGGGGGCTGCTATCCGGCGAGGTCAAAGTTCTTTCCGCAGTCTGCTGGCAGCAGCAAAATGGCCTCAGTGAGGTCGGGATGCCTATGTGCTTTAGTTGCGAATCGGTTGGCAAGATCCGTCTTGACCAAGTCTGAACCAAAAGGGGTCAGTGCGTCTCGAAACTTGATCGAGGGTTTACAATCAAGCTTGCCGCATGAGCGCTGCTCGCTTCGCCTTCCGGACACGGCGAGAAGCCCATGTGTTCGGTTGCGATATGGTTACAGTAACATTAGCATTTCTATGTTCGGTCTGAGCGCCGGTTGATCCGCTTTGCGGCTCAACCCGTCCCGGCCTGCACGACCACAATGCGCCGCGCGGAGCGGCGGTCAAGATTGGCCGCAGGCCCCCACGCCGGAGACGGTGCGAAGCGTCTTGACGGCTGCGAGCACCGTGCAACGCTCGATCAGGTCGCGGGCTGCTGTCCCACTTGGTCATGGTTCTTTCGGCGGTCTGCTGGCAGCCGCAACATGGCGTCGGGGAGGTCGGCGCCCCTATGTCCCGATCAGTTGCTCCACAGCGCAGCGCATGGCACCGTCGCTCCCCAATCGACCATCAACAGTGAGCGCAGCCCGTGACCCTCATCCTGGCCAGCCGTCCCAACGTCTATTCATCCTCACCGCTCGACCGCATCGCCACGCGGCGGGAGGATCACGCCTGGATTGAACAGCAATTGCACAATCCGGAGAGCTTGTTCGTTCCGGTCTGGCGCAATCGCAACCTGGTGACCGGCATGGAAGCCGGCACGCCCGAAGCTGTCTACATCTCCGGCGAGGCCGCGGCGCAATTGCGCATGAGCGACGGTCCGTGGGCGTTTCTTGGGCTGCTCGAGGACCAGGCGGTGTTCGCCATCGACATCAGCACCGCCGAGGATCCGGTCCCGTTGCTGCCGGACTCGGTTGGCACA
>JBEKQQ010000003.1:0-88701 GCA_049519555.1 Acetobacteraceae bacterium | reverse complement strand
GGATCATCCAACAGTCGCGCCAGGTCGGCGTCCGGCATGATCCGACGCAGCCACCACACGTAATTGGCGCCGACCGTGTTGTACAAATACCGGTAAAACCCGACCGTGGGCATGAACACCCGCTCCGTCCGCGTGACGGCTGGGATGACCGGCGCGCGCGTCATCGGCGGGCTGTCCATACGCAGGAACGTGACCGTTACGGCAATGGTGTCGCAGGGTTCATTCCGCCGTGCGCGCATCGGTCAGCTTTCGGCCCGGTTGGTTACCAGATCGGTCACCACGCCCGGATCGGCGAGCGTGGAGGTATCACCCAGGCTATCGGTCTCATTGGCGGCAATCTTGCGCAGGATCCGCCGCATGATCTTGCCGCTGCGGGTTTTCGGCAGACCCGGTGCCCATTGAATGACATCCGGCGAGGCAATCGGCCCAATTTCCTTGCGAACCCAGCCGACCAGTTCCTTACGCAACGCCTCGGTCGGTTCCTCGCCCAAATTCAACGTGACGTAAGCATAGATGCCCTGACCCTTAAGGTCGTGCGGATACCCAACGACCGCCGCCTCGGCGACTTTCGGGTGCGCCACCAGGGCACTCTCCACCTCCGCGGTGCCCATGCGGTGGCCGGAGACGTTGATCACGTCGTCGACCCGGCCGGTGATCCAGTAATAGCCATCGGCGTCGCGGCGGGCGCCGTCGCCGGTGAAGTACAGCCCTTTGAACGTCGAGAAATACGTCAGTTTGAACCGCTCGTGGTCGCCATAGACGGTGCGCATCTGGCCGGGCCAGGAATCCGACAGGCACAGATTGCCCTCAGTTGCGCCGTGCAGTTCGTTGCCGTCGCCATCGACGATCAGCGGCCGCACACCTGGCAACGGCAATGTCGCGGACCCTGGTTTCAGCGCCGTGGCGCCGGGCAATGGACTGATCAGGATGCCGCCGGTCTCGGTCTGCCACCAGGTGTCGACGATCGGGCAGCGATGCTCGCCGACCACGCGGTGATACCAGAGCCAGGCTTCCGGATTGATCGGCTCCCCCACGCTGCCAAGCAGCCGCAGCGATTTTCTCGAGGTCTTTTTCACCGGCCCTTCGCCATCGCGCATCAAAGCGCGGATCGCCGTGGGAGCGGTGTAGAATATGTTGACCTGGTGCTTGTCGACGACCTGCCAGAACCGGCTGCTGTCGGGATAATTGGGCACGCCCTCGAACATCAGTGTCGTCGCCCCGTTCGCCAGCGGGCCGTAGACGATATAAGTGTGGCCGGTAACCCAGCCGACATCGGCGGTGCACCAGTAAACATCGCCCTGGTGATAGTCGAACACCAATTCATGCGTGTACGACGCCCACACCATGTAGCCGCCGGTGGTATGCAGCACGCCTTTTGGCTTCCCGGTGCTGCCGGACGTGTAGAGGATGAACAGCGGATCCTCGGCGTTCATCACCTCGGGTGGGCAATCGAGGGAGGCCGCCGTACATAGCGCAGCATAGTCGTGGTCACGGCCGCTCTGCGTGGAAATGGCGCCGCCGGTGACCTTGACGACAATCACGTCGGTCACAGTGGGGCAAAGTTTCAGCGCCTCGTCGGCGTTGGCCTTCAGCGGCACCTTGCGACCGCCGCGGCGGCCTTCATCCGCCGTGATCAGCATTTTGGAGCCGCAGTCCTGAATCCGATTGGCCAGACTGTCAGGCGAAAACCCGCCGAACACGACGGAGTGAATCGCTCCGATCCGAGTGCAGGCCAGCATCGCGACCGCGGCCTCCACCACCATCGGCAAATAGATCGTGACGACGTCGCCCTTCTTCACGCCCAGACCACGCATGGCGTTGGCGAGGCGGCAGACCTGCTCATGCAATTGCCGGTAAGTCACCTGCGCGCTGACCGTGGGATCATCGCTCTCCCAGATGATCGCGGTCTGGTCGCCACGCGTTGCCAGATGCCGGTCGAGGCAGGAGACCGAGGCGTTTAGCGTGCCATCCTCGAACCATTTGATCGAGACATCGCCACTGAACGTCGTGTTCTTGATCTTGCTCGGCGGCTGCATCCAGGCGATGCGTTTGGCTTCCTCAGCCCAATACCCATCCGGGTCCCGGGCCGCGCGCTCATAGCGAGCGCGGTAGCCCGCCTGATCGACGTAAGCGCGCGCTGCGAAGTCGGCGCGCACCGGGAACAGTTGGTCTCCGGATGGGTGAGTATCAGGCATCGGAAGCGTTCCTTTCCCTCGATCTTTGGCCGTCACAACCCGGCGGCGTCCCCACTCATGTTACAGCCCGGCATCCGCAGGAACATAAATAACACCGTCGCGGATGTCGGTCTTCACGGCATCCAGATAATCGCCTTTGCACGGGCCCAGAAGGCACTCGCCGGTGGTTGGCGCGAAGGCGGCACCGTGTGTGGCACAGATCATATACTTACGGTCCCGTGACATGAACCGGTCGGGCAGCCAGTCGAGCGGCGTGCCGATATGCGGACACGAATTGACATAGACGCGCACTGCGTCACCGTCTCGCCAGGCCACGAGGCCACTGAACCCGCCGGGCGCCGGAGGGAACCCCTTGGCATCGCCATCTTCGATCTCATCGACGCGGCACAAGGCCCGCGCCTCGCCTGGTATCAGCGTTTCCATCCACCCATCCTGCAAATCAGTTTCCAATGTTCAGCGCTCAGTTCCATCACCGAAAGCCGCGACTGCCGGATCAAGGGAATGCCCTCCAGCGCCGGCTCGGCTTTGATCGCGATCAATGACACGGGTTTCGGCACCGGCGATACCGCTTTCATATCGACCGAGACCCAATCGCCTTTTTCCGCGGTTGGATCGGGATAGGCTTCCCGCGCGACCTCGACAACACCGACAATCTCCTTGCCGATATTGGAGTGATAAAAGAACGCCAGATCGCCCTGCTTCATCGCTTTGAGGTTGAGTTTGGCGGTGTGATTGCGCACACCGGTCCACGGCTCAATGCCGTTCGCCACCTGCTGGTCCCAGGAGAACGCGTCCGGTTCCGATTTCACCAGCCAATACCGCATGTGACGCAAACCCTTTTGGCCGCCTGCCGCTCCCGCCCCTTGTGGCGGCACCACGCCTTGCGACGGTATTGTAGGCAATCACGGTAATGCTTCAATCGGGGGTATGGATCGACTACATGAGGGACATGAACGCATCGGCCCTGACCGTCTGGTGTCCTGCTATCCCGGTTTATCGTAAGCCGGTGCGTCGGCACGTCGCTGATAACGGCGGCGCTGGAGGACGCAATCGGGCCGGCCGCCATTGCTTTCCGCGGACGAGGTCCGGAGACATGCCGCCAGAAGCTGCGGCGCGCACGCGCCGGTTCGGCGCAATGGATGAGGTTCGGGGGTGGTTGGCCTGTTTGGTTTGCGATGGCCCCGAGGGGCAACCAGCATGAGCCTGCGTCCGGTCGAGGCGGTTTCCTCGCTCGCTGGCGCACCGTCTTCCGCCGGATCATCGCTGCATCGTTTCGCCAATCCGGGCCGGTTCCTGCGCCTGTCCGAGACCGTGCTGCCATGGCTCGTGGTGCCGGCGATCCTGCTGACGGCGACGGGTCTGGGCTGGGGACTGTTCTTCGCGCCGGCCGACTGGCAGCAGGGTGACGCGGTGCGTATCATGTACGTGCATGTGCCCTCGGCCTGGCTGGCGTCCTCGGCGTATTTCGCTCTCGCAGTTTGCTCGTTGCTGTCGCTGGTGTGGCGGCATCCGTTGGCGGACCTCGCTGCTGTCGAAATCGGCCCGGTGGGGGCGGGATTTACCGCGCTGTGCCTGGCCAGCGGTAGCCTCTGGGGCAAGCCGATGTGGGGCGCGTGGTGGGTCTGGGATGCGCGGCTGACCTCCGTCCTGGTGCTGTTCTTTCTGTATCTCGGCCATATCGTGCTGGTCCGCGCATTCGACGATCCGGTTCGCGGCTATCGCGCCGGTTCAATTCTTGCCCTGGTCGGAGTGATCAACCTGCCGATCATCAAGTTCAGCGTGGACTGGTGGAACACACTCCATCAGCCGGCGTCGATCACGTTACTGGGTGCACCGACCATGGCGCCATCCATGCTGTGGCCGCTGTTGGTCTCGGCGCTTGGCTTTAGCTTCGCCTTTGCCGCGATCGTTGTCGCCCGTCTGCGCGCCGCCGTGATGGAGCGCCGAATTCGCGGCCTTTTGCTGGCGCGAGCCGGATCCCGATGACGCATCTTCCCTTCATCGTCGCATCCTATGCACTCGCCGTCCTGGTACTGGGCTGGTTTGGCATCGGCGCCTGGCTGCGTACTGCTGCAGCAAAGCGCCGGCTGGCCGCCATCGATCCGCGTCGCGAGCGCACCGCACGATGATATCGCCGCGCCCCCGGTGCGGACGATGATATTTCCACGCCGCCGATGCGGACGATGACCCGCAAGCGCCGCCGCCTTTGGATTGTGCTCGCCTGTGGGATCGGGCTTGGCTCGGCGACCGCGCTGGTATTGCTCGCATTCAATGACAATCTGGTATTTTTCGTATCGCCCTCCGATCTGGCCAAAGCCGGCATGGGCGGGCGCACCGTCCGCCTGGGCGGGCTGGTGGAGCAGGGCAGTGTCGTGCGCGAAAGCGGTGGGACAACCGCCACAACGTTCCGTGTCACCGATGGCACGAAGAGTGTGAAAGTCACCTATAACGGCATCCTGCCAGACCTGTTTCGCGAGGGGCAGGGCGTGGTGACGCTTGGCAAGCTGAACCCGAATGGCACGTTTGTTGCGTCGGAAGTGCTGGCAAAGCACGATGAGACCTACATGCCTAAGGAAGTCGCGGACGCATTGAAGAAGTCCGGACATTGGAATCCGGGTGCCGGGTCACCTCCGCCGGCCGCGCTGTGGAATGCCGGTGAGGTGAAGGGAACAGGAGGCTAAGGCGATGGCCAAGGACACCGCAACCGAACCGGTCGAGCAAGCGGCGGATCTGAAACCGGGCGAACTGGTGGTGCGCAAGCCGCTGCCGAAAGAAATTGGCGGCGTGGCGGGGCCGGAACCGACGCGGTATGGCGACTGGGAGCATAAGGGCCGCTGCACCGATTTCTGAAATGCAGTGACTGATCGGCCCGCGCGCTCAATACGTCGCCGTCTGGATCATCTTCTTACCCGTTTGCCTGAACCGCGCTGAACGCCCTGATGCCGGCGAGCCTCAGGTTGCCCAGGCGTGTCATGACCTTGAAACGGAAGCCTATCCGCGAGCATTTTCTGTCGCGGGTGACCTCGAGAACAGGTCCGTTGTACGAAAAGCCGAGGAAAAAGACCGTGGCGGCTCCACAAAGCCAAATGAAGTAGCCGGCTTTCTAAAGCGTGTCCGTTGGGTTGTCCGTATCACGCCTCGCCCATTGGTCTCGTCGAAATTGCCACCGACCCGTTCACCGGCTTTGCCAGCGGCGTCATTTTACTGGGTCATGCCCGGGACGAGCCACGGGATGCCGATGCGAAGCCGGGTAATCGTGTGGTTCCGCAAGCCTCGCCGTACCCGTTTCGCGGAACCCGTTTCGCGATCCGGGGAAATCAGCGCTGCGCGAGCGGCCCGGTTCCAATGCGAAAAACCTGGCATCCTGGGCCACGGTGGCCGAACGTTGCACATGCCAGGCGCGCCTCCGACTCACTGAGTCCAACCAACTGTGCGTGATACAGCGTACGACGGCCAAAGACGACAGGCTGCACGCGCGGCTGTCCCTCCGGCGCCAGACGCGCGAACTCCATCGCGATGTCTCGAGCAGTACTTTCGGCGGGGAAGGGTCTGGTCTCGATCCCGTGGTCACGGATAACCCGGGGACTCGGCATGGTCCGCTCGGGTTCATCCCCTTGCTCCGTCGGACGCAGGGAAAACGTGGTTGCCGCGTTGGCCACACTGATCAATCCGCCAAGGGGTTTGGGCGTGGCCGGCGCGCCTTCATCATTGAAGCCGGCATCCAGCAGCATCGCCATATGCTGATCGCGCTCGACATTCGAGGCCGCTCCCATAACCACACCGATCAGTCGCACGTTGCCATGCAAGGCGCTGGTGACCAGATTGTGTCCGGCGGCATCGGTGAACCCGGTCTTCATGCCATCGGCGCCCGGATAGGTGCGGAGCATGTTGTCATGATTGAGAATGACCCGACCGTGGAAGACAAAGCCAGGCACCGAGAAATACCCGTACATCTGCGGAAAATCGAGAATGATGCGGCGACTCAGTGTGGCGAGATCACGCGCCGTGGTCCATTGGTCCGGGTCGGGCAGGCCGGATGCATTACGGAAACTGGTCCTTGTCATGCCAAGCGCGCGGGCACGCAACGTCATCATCTGGGCGAATCGGTCTTCGCTGCCGCCGAGAAACTCGCCCAGAGCAGCGGCGGCATCGTTGGCTGATTTGGTGACGAGGCCAAGGATCGCCTGCTCGACAGTCAGGCCTTCACCGGGTTGCAAGCCAAGTTTGGTTGGCGGCATGGCGGCGGCCTCGGCGGATACCGTCATGTATTGGTTGAGCTGGATGCGGCGGTCGCGCAGCGCTTCGAAGGTCATATACAGCGTCATCAACTTGGTGAGGCTGGCGGGGAAGCGGAGTGCGTCCTGGTTGACACCCATAAGCACACGGCCGGTGCCGGCGTCGATCACGATGGCGCTGTAGCGGGCGGAGCCAATTTGCGCATGGGCCGATCCGAGTGGAACAAGTATCAGGCCAAGTATGATGCCGAGCAATGCAACAGTAAGCCGGCCGATTGAGGCTGGCGGTCTGAGTATCCCCCGGCGGTCCATACTTATATCCCTCGGCTGCGGTCTGCGGTTGAAGTCAGCGCTGGCATTTAATCAGCACATTGCGCCGACGTCCAGTTAGGAATTTATTAAAGTGAACAGGTTACAGAACAGTGTTGCGGTAGACCCTGCGCCGCCCAAGATTCTTCGCCATTGTTCGCTAAAAATTCTTGTGCGACGCACCATTTCAGCCTTGATCCAGATGGAGCGTCCGCCTATATCCCGCATTGTGCAGTGCAGCAAATGCACTAAAGCCGAATTTCCGAGGCTGGAGTGACGCCGACGACGGTCCCCGGCCCCTGACAGGAGAGACGACGATGAGCCAGAAGCCCAAGGCAGGTACGCCGGCCCGGCCGGCCTCGGCCAACAAAGCCGCGCCAACGGAAGTTGTCGCGAAGGCTGATCCCACCGCGGTGGAGCCCAAAGTCACAGCGGATCCGGTGCTGGCGGAGACGGTCGAGGCATCCCCTGCTGTTGCAGTGCCGCCTGCACCAGCGGCCGAAGCGGAGGCTCCGATTGCGTCATCTTATTCGGTAAACGAACCAATATCGGCGGCATCGGATCTTGCCGCCGCATCTGCCAAAGCCGTTTCCGCAACCATCACGGCGACCGCGGACACCGTCGCGGCCGTCACGTCGGAGGCGGTGGAAACTGCTTCCTCGATCGAACCAACGAAACCAACCATCACCCAAGGAATCAAGAGTATGATGAAAAGTACTGAAGACTTCGTCGCGTTTGGCCAGGCGAACCTCGAAGCGTTCGTGAAGTCCGGCCAGATCTGGAGCGCCGGGGTGCAGGAACTGACCAAGCAGATCGCCAGCTCGGCGAAGGCCTCGTTCGACGAGTCGGTCTCCACCTTCAAGGCGATGAGCACGGCCAAATCGGTTAAGGAAGCCATGGACCTGCAGAGCAGCTTCGCCAAGGCGGCGCTGGAAAAGGCGATGGCCGAGTCGAACAAGCTGACCGACGCGTCGATCAAACTGACCGAGCAGACGCTGGCCCCGATCACCGCCCGCGTCACTGTTGCGGTCGAAACCTTCGGCAAGGCGGCCTGACCTCCTTCCGGGTCGTCTGGGGCGCGACGTTCCCTCCCTCCCGTTCGCCAAACCCAGACGTCTCGGTGAAAACGCCCGGAGCATCCGTTTCGGGCGTTTTCGATTCCGGGCTGCGTAACCCCGGTCGCAGGCCCTTGGCCATATGGCGTCTGAGGATGATTGCGTTTAGTAACCGAACTCCTTGGATATCCGTTGCAAGAGATGACCCTCGCGGTATCAACCGCACGGTCCATCCCGCCTTAGCCCCGCTGATCTTCGTTCGTCTCCCTTTAAAATTCCTGACTTGCCGCATTGTCGCATCGTGCCGGTGAACGTGCC
Source organism: Acetobacteraceae bacterium (assembly GCA_049519555.1). Taxonomy (GTDB): domain Bacteria; phylum Pseudomonadota; class Alphaproteobacteria; order Acetobacterales; family Acetobacteraceae; genus Rhodopila. The sequence continues at coordinate 80,589 of JBEKQQ010000003.1, read as the reverse complement.
GTCTTGCCGAGCGGAAGGTAAGATTTCTAAACGCAGATGAACGCAGATCAGCAGGGATAAGCACCTTGCCGTGTCAGGGCCATCGGGCTGATTGGCGCGTGCGCGGCGGTTCGAGGTGCAGATGCATCTGCCGGTCGGGGGGGCGGCCCAAATGCGATTGCCCGTTCGGCATCGGGTTCGCCGTTTCGCGGTCCTGCTCGATCGTCTATGATCGCACGGGGAACCAGGGACCGCCGCCGATGAGCCCATTCGAATTGGCAGAGCCGACATCTCTTGGCCAGGCTTTGGCGTTGCTCGACCCGAACGATCCCAATGTGCGGCCAATTGCCGGCGGCACGGCGTTAATGCTGATGATGAAGTCAGGCCTTTACGTGCCGCGGCGGTTGATCAGTCTGCGCCGCGTCGCGCACGGAATCGACCGCATCCGTAACGTGGCCGGTGGCGCACTCGAAATCGGCGCCATGGTCCGGCTGTCAGCGCTGCAACACGCGCCGGAGCTGCGCCACGCGGCACCCTCCATCGCCAAAACGCTTCTCACACACTCCAACGTGCGGGTGCGTAATGTCGCGACCATCGGCGGCAATCTTGCTCATGCCGACCCGCATATGGACCTGCCGCCATTGCTGATGGTGCTTGGTGCCAGCGTGCGGGTGGCCGGACCAAATGGCGAGCGGACGATTGCGGTCGAGGATTTGTTTGTTTCGTACTTGGAAACGGTGCTCGCCGGCAATGAGTTGATCGTCGCATTGATCCTGCCGCCGCAACATGGCCGGCGCGCCACTTACCTGAAATGCACCGCGCGGGCGGCCGATGACTGGCCGGCGCTTGGCATTGCTGCGGCACTGGCAGCCAATGACGGCATTGCCGGCGAGGTCCGCATCGCCATTGGCGCTGCGACGGCAACCGCAATGCGATTGCGCGGCGCCGAAGCCGTGCTGGAAGGCAACCGCCTCGATGACAATTCGCTGCGCCAGGCGGCACGGGCTGCCGCGGCAGAGGCTCCCGTCGTCGCCGATCAGCACGGCTCGGCCGCCTATAAGCGCCAGTTGGTCGAGGTGTATGTCAGGCGTGCGCTGCTCAGCGTTTGGGGAGGCGAAGCAAAAGGGGACGAAACATGAGCGAGGTGACGACGCGCCAGATCGGCCGTTCCCCGCCACGTGTCGAGGCGCGTGCCAAGGTCACCGGCACCGCTGAATATATCCATAATCTGCGGTTGCCGGGAATGCTGTTCGGCAAGATCCACCGCAGCACGATCCCGCACGGCCGCATTGTGGGCATCGACACCTCTGCCGCGGCGGCGTTGCCGGGCGTCGCGCGGATCGTCACCGGTGAAGACATCCGGAAAATCATTCCTGTGCCGTATTACGGGCCGGCATTTCACGATCAGCCGATCCTGGCACTCGAAAAAGTACGGTTTGCCGGGGAGCCGGTGGCGGTGGCGCTTGCTGTCGATCCGCACGTCGCGGAAACCGCGGCCCAGACGATCGTTGTCGAATATGATCCGTTGCCTGCAGTGTTCGATGAGGTCGAGGCGGTCAGTTCGCCGGTGTTTGTACACGATGAACTGAAGCCGGCCGGCACATTTGCCGACCTGAAACATCTGGCCGGAAGGCGCGATACCAATGTCGCGCTCGATTTTCACCTGCGGCGAGGCGATGCAGATGCCACATTCGCTACCGCCGATCACGTGTTCGAGCATACCTTTCGCACGCCGCAACAAATGCACACGCCGCTGGAGCCGCATGTCTGCATCGCCGACGCCCGTAACGGGTCCGTGACAATCCACAGTTCGACCCAGACGCCATCCTTTGTGCGGGCGGAAATCGCGCGTCTTTTGGGGTGGCAGGAGAACCGGGTCAGGGTCAGAACCGCGTTTCTTGGCGGCGGGTTCGGCGCCAAGGTCTACGTCAAATTGGAAGCTTTGGCGGTGGCGCTGTCGTTGTTCGCCTCGCGCCCGGTGAAACTGGCGCTGACGATGTCGGAACAGTTCTTCATGATCTCGAAGCACGCCAGCACGTTCCGCATCAAAAGCGCGGTGACCAACGAGGGTCGGATAACCGCGCGGCGCTGCGAGGTGTTCTACAATGGCGGCGCCTATGCCGATATCGGCCCGCGGGTGGCGCAGAAATCCGGCTTCAGCGCCGCCGGTCCGTACGACATTGCCAATGTCGCGATCGATTCCTATGAGATTTACACCAATCGCCCGCCGGCCGGCGCCTTGCGTGGTTTTGGTGTGCCGCAACTGGTCTGGGCTTACGAGAGCCACACCGACCTGATCGCACGAGGTCTCGGCCTTGACCCGGTTGCCTTCCGCCGCGCCAACCTGCTGCGCGACGGCGTGCCGCATGCGACTGGCACGGTTATGCGCGACGCCGGGCTGGCTGCCGTGCTGGACCGGATTGTCGCCCGGATTGGCTGGGATCAGGCGTTTGATCGCACCCCAAGAGATCAGGACGGGGGCACAATCAAACGCGGCCGCGGCGTCGCCATCGGGATCAAGGCCAGTATTTCGCCAACCACGTCCGCAGCTCATTTGGCGATCGCTGCCGACGGCAGCGCGACTTTGTATTGCAGCACGGTCGACATGGGCCAGGGCTCGACCACGGCATTAGCCCAGATCGCTGCCGAGGTACTGGGCGTTGCTGCCGAGGCGGTAAATGTCGTGGCGCCCGACACCGACGTGACGCCATACGACATGGGCACGCTTGGCTCGCGCTCTACGTTCCACATGGGGCACGCGGTGCGTCTGGCGGCCGAGGATGCGCGGGCGAAACTTGCGACACTTGCCGCCGAGGCGGGCGTGCCGGAGGGCAGCAATCTTCCCATTCCGGAAATCTTTCGCCGCCGTTACGGCATGCAGGCCGGCACGATCATCGGCAGCGGCAGTTTCATCCCGAGCTATGCCGCGCCGGATCCGGCAACCGGCCTGACCGCCAACGCAACGCCATTCTGGATGATTGGCGGCAGTGGCGCCGAGGTCGAGATCGACACCGAGACCGGTTCGGTGCGCGTGCTTCGCCTGGTGACGGTCGCCGATGCCGGCACGCCGGTGAACCCTGCCATCGTTGAAACCCAGATCTCTGGTGCTGCCGTCATGCAACTTGGTTTCACTTTGCTCGAAGCCATGGAGTTCACCGAGGGGCAGCTGCGCAATCCGTCGCTCGCCGATTACCGGATCCCCGGCATCCGCGATTTGCCGCCGCGCTTCGAAGCCGAGGCGGTCGATGCAACCCAAACCAACGGCCCTTATGGCGCCAAAGGCGTTGGTGAGAGCGGCACGTTTGGCGTATCGCCGGCCATCGCCAATGCCATCGAGGACGCAGTCGGCGTGCGCATTACCGAGTTGCCGATTACCGCCGAGGCGGTTTACCGCGCATTGCGGCTCGCCGCAGGTGATAGCCTGGCGGAAGCATGACATGAGTGCCACACTTCGGGAGATTCGTTTCACACTGAACGGGACTGCGGTCGCGGTTACCGTGGCAACGCATGAAAGCCTCGTCGAGGTGCTGCGCGACCGGTTCGACCTGTTCGGCGCGCGCGAAAGTTGCGGCCAGGGCTTGTGTGGCTGTTGTACCGTCCTGCTTAATGGCCAGGCAGTTTCGTCCTGTCTTTACCTCGCAGTGTTCGCAGATGGCGCCGAGCTACTGACCGTTGAGGGCCTTGCGCGCGACGGACAGCTCGACCCGGTGCAACAGGCGTTCATTGAAGCAGGCGCGTTCCAGTGCGGCTTCTGTACGCCGGGTTTCATCCTGATGACGAAGCAATTGCTCGACGCCAATCCATCGCCGGACGACGCTGAAATCCGGCATTATTTGGCCGGCAATCTGTGTCGCTGCGGCACTTATCCGCAAATTATTGCGGCAGTGAAACTTGCCGCGCGCAAACGGGCGGTCGGCCAGGACTGAAGCCTTCTGCACCTGGGGTGATACCGCGACCGCCAAAACCTGGTTGCGCCATCGTCAACCCGGGAGGATGCTGACCCAGAAGCGTCGACAAACTCCGTATTGTCACGGGAGGAACCAGCATGACCGACACGATCGCCCCCCTCACCGGCGCCATCGTTACCGGCGGCCTGCGCGGGTTGGGGCGGGCAATGGCACTCGGGCTGCTCGAACAGGGCCATCGTGTCACCGCTGTCGGGCATATCACCGAAGATGTGGCGGAAATCCTGGCGCAGGCGGGTGCCATGGCTGATCGATTGTTGCCGCTGGTGGCGGATTTGCGGAAACCAGCCGAGTGCGATCGGGTGTTTGCCGAGTCGCGACGCCGATTCAATTGCGATCCCCTCGTCCTGGTCAATAACGCTGGGCTGACATTCACTTTCATCGACCCTACCCGATTTCGCCGCGAGCAACCGCAACGCTTCTGGGAATGCGGCGACGACATCATCCAGGCGGTGATGGACACCAATTACATCGCCGCCGATCAGATGGCGCGTCGCGCTGTGCCTTTGATGCTGCGGGCCGGCTGGGGCCGGGTGGTCAATGTCACCACCAAGCTGGACACCATGAACCGCGCCGGTAGCTCGCCCTATGGTCCATCGAAGGCAGCGCTGGAGATGGCCACGGAAATCTGGGCCAAAGAACTTGTTGGAACCGGCGTGACAGTCAATATCGTCAATCCTGGGGCAGGAGCGAACACCCCCGGCATGGCGGCGGAGATGCGGGCGCGCTCGGCCGCCGCTGCGGTGCCCTTGCTGGTGGAACCAAACGACATGGTTGCGCCGTTATTGTTCGTCGTTTCCCGGGCAGCGGACGGCGTGAATGGGTTCCGGTTCGACGCCAACAACTGGCACAACGAGCGCGATCCCACGACCATGACGAGACCGGCTGGCTTCGCGCTGCATCCGGAAGGCGGCTGGCTCCCCCTCGAACAGTGATGGGGGGAATGGCGATGGGGGAATAGCGATGACGCGTTGCGTGCCTCTTGCCGAACCGCAGCGGAAGCGCGAACCTCTGGTGGCGGCGGCCCAGGCGGCATTCGCGGCGTTTCTTGAGGCCGGTAGGGGTGGTCGTACAGGATGCTTCCAACAAGGGGATGTGATCCGATATGATCGGTGTGGACGAATGGAAGGATCCGGAGGGGTGCCGTTGCGCATGAACAGGGCCGAGCGATGAGTGACAGCGACAGAAGGGGCGGCAACACCGAGAACCCCAACACCGGCGTGGTAGTCAAGGCGCGGCCCAAAACCCGCAAGCCAGCCATGTATAAAGTGCTGATGTTGAACGACGACTACACCCCCATGGAGTTTGTCGTTCACGTTTTGGAGCGTTTTTTCCAAAAAAATCGAGAAGAAGCGACCCGAATTATGCTACATGTTCATCGCCGCGGTGTCGGCGTCTGTGGCGTCTATACCTATGAGGTCGCCGAGACGAAGGTCACTCAGGTGATGGATCTCGCGCGGCAAAACCAACACCCTTTGCAGTGCACGATTGAGAAAGAATAGCGGTAAAACCCGCTGTTTCGCTTGCCGCCCGGGATAATCCGGGGACCATGTAGACCAGGAGCAGAGACCCTATGTTATCACGCAACCTGGAGCAGACGCTTCACAGAGCTTTGTCCCTGGCGAGCGAACGCCGTCACGAGTACGCGACTCTGGAGCATCTGCTTCTGGGCCTGACTGACGACTCGGACGCGGCGACGGTTTTGAAGGCCTGTGGCCTCGACCTCGATAAGTTGCGTACCGATCTGGGCGAATTTCTTGACAAGGACCTCGCCGGCCTGGCCACCGACCGGCCGGGCGATCCGAAGCCGACCGCCGGGTTCCAGCGCGTGGTGCAGCGTGCCGCGATCCATGTGCAGTCCTCCGGCCGCGATGAAGTGACCGGCGCCAACGTGCTGGTTGCGCTGTTCAGTGAGCGGGAGAGCCATGCGGTATATTTCCTGCAAATGCAGGACATGACGCGACTCGACGCGGTGAATTTCATCAGCCATGGCATTGCCAAGGCGCCCGGCCGCTCGACCCAGCGGCCCGTGCTCGGCTCGAACAACCAGCAGCCGAACGAAAACAACCCCGAGCAGGAGCGTGAGGAAAAGCCGAACCGCCGGGGCAATCAGGACGCACTGACCAACTACTGCGTGAACCTGAACAAGAAGGCGATGGCCGGCAAAATCGATCCGCTGATCGGCCGCGATCTGGAAATCGAGCGGACGATTCAGATCCTCTGCCGCCGCACCAAGAACAACCCGCTGTATGTTGGCGATCCGGGCGTCGGCAAGACCGCCATCGCCGAGGGCCTTGCCAAGCGCATCGTCGAGGGCGACGTGCCGGAAGTACTTGCCAAATCCACCATCTTTGCGCTGGACATGGGCGCGCTGCTGGCCGGCACGCGGTATCGCGGCGACTTCGAGGAACGGCTGAAGGCCGTGGTGAACGAACTGGAAGCCATGCAGGGCGCCATTCTTTTCATCGATGAAATCCACACCGTGATCGGCGCCGGTGCCACCAGCGGCGGCGCAATGGATGCCTCGAACCTGCTGAAACCCGCGTTGGCCTCTGGCAATCTGCGCTGCATCGGCAGCACGACCTACAAAGAATTCCGTAACTATTTCGAAAAGGACCGCGCGCTGGTCCGCCGCTTCCAGAAGATCGATGTGAACGAACCGAACATCGAGGACAGCATCAAAATCTTGCGCGGCCTGAAACTCAACTACGAGAAGCACCACAAGGTCCGCTATACCGACGAGGCAATCCGCGCCGCGGTGGAACTGTCGGCGAAATACATCAACGACCGCAAACTGCCGGACAAGGCGATCGATGTGATCGACGAGGTCGGCGCCTCGCGGATGTTGCTGCCGGAGAACAAACGCCGGAAGACCGTGACCTTGCGCGACGTTGAGGAAATCGTCGCCAAGATCGCCCGCATTCCTCCGAAGAGCGTTTCTGCCGACGACAAGGAGACTCTGCGCAATCTGGAACGCGACCTGAAGTCGATGGTGTTCGGGCAGGACAAGGCGATCGACGCGCTTGCCGCCGCCATCAAGCTGGCCCGCGCCGGCCTGCGCGAACCGGAGAAGCCGATCGGCAATTATCTGTTCTCCGGCCCGACCGGCGTCGGCAAGACCGAGGTAGCGCGGCAGCTCGCTGCCACCATGGGGATCGAGCTGATCCGCTTCGACATGTCGGAATATATGGAACGGCACAGCGTGTCGCGGCTGATCGGCGCGCCGCCGGGTTATGTCGGCTTCGATCAGGGCGGCTTGCTGACCGACGCAATCGATCAACATCCGCATGCGGTGTTGTTGCTGGACGAAATCGAGAAAGCGCATCCCGATCTGTTCAACATCCTGCTGCAGGTGATGGATCACGGCAAGCTGACCGACCACAACGGCAAAACGGTCGATTTCCGCAATATCATCCTGATCATGACGACCAATGCGGGGGCCTCCGATCTCGCCAAGGAAGCCATTGGTTTCGGTCGCGAAACCCGCATGGGCGAGGATGACGAAGCGATCAAGCGGCTGTTCACCCCGGAATTCCGCAACCGGCTGGATGCGACGATCGGCTTCGCCGGCCTGACCCCGGAAATCGTCGGCCGCGTGGTGGAGAAATTCCTCATGCAACTGGAGGCGCAACTGGCCGACCGCAACGTGACGATCGAGGCGTCCTCGGCGGCCAAGGAATGGCTGGCGGAACGTGGCTACGACAGGCTGTATGGCGCGCGGCCGCTGGCCAGGGTGATCCAGGAATACATCAAGAAGCCGCTGGCCGAGGAGTTGCTGTTCGGCAAGTTGGTGAAGGGTGGCTCGGTCAAGGTGACGATGAAGGACGACAAGCTGGCGTTCGAGATCATCGAAGCCTCGGTGCCTGCGCTGCCGAAGCCGGAAGGCGAAGACGAAGGCGGCGCCGGCAAGGAGCCCGAGGCGGTAGAGTAGGCAGACCGTCATGGCCGGGCTTGTCCTGGCCAGCCGGGCCAGCACAATGCCGTGATTGGTGGCCGCGCCAGGCCCGGCCATGACGCGAGAAGGCGAGTGGCCGTCACAGGGAGAGAAAGACCATGGATGACCTGACCCCGGTTGGCGCCGTTTGCGGCCCGGATGGTTGCGACGACACGGCCTCCCCCGAAACGCTGAACCCCCAGGCCGCCGCCGGCACCCGGATCGACATCGTCTCGGATGCGATTTGCCCGTGGTGCTATATCGGCAAGCGGCAGATGGAGCGGGCGTTGGTCACCCTCGCGGGTGAGGGGCTGACGTTCTCGATCCACTGGAATCCGTTCCAGCTCAACCCTGACATGGCGAAGGAGGGTGTCGATCGCGCCCAATACCGCGCCTGGAAGTTCGGCAGTGCAGAGAAGGCGGCAGCGCTGGACGCAAGAATTGTCGATGCGGCAGCCCAGGTGGGGCTGGAGTTCCATCCGGAACGAATTAAGCGGACACCAAACACCATTGATGCGCATCGCCTGATTTGGTTCTCTGGGCAGAACGGTGTGCAGGACGCGACGATGGAGCAGGTGTTCCGGGCGTATTTCATTGAAGCGCAGGATATCGGCCAGCATGAAGTATTGGCCGATTGCGCCGCAGCGGCAGGATTGGACCGGGATCTGGTGATGGCATTCCTGACCGGCAACCTTGCCGACAAGCAAATGCGAGCAGCCGATCGGGCTGCTCGGGAGGCAGGCGTCAGCGGCGTGCCGTCATTCTTCCTGGACGGCTATGGGTTGTTCTCTGGTGCCATGCCGTACGAGTCGATGGCGAATGCGTTCCGCCAAGGCAACAAAGTGCTCCGGGAACGCGCGGCGGGGTAACCACGCTTTCCCTCGCATCGTATCAGCAAACTGCGTCTGGCATCTGCAATCGGCCGAAGTTGCTCCCGGCTTTAGGCTCACGCTGACATTTCCTCAATTCTGTCCAGCCAATCTTCGATCGAACTTTGAAACCAAACTTTGAAACAGTTCGGTGCGGTCGATCGGCCAGCCATGGTCCGTGCGATCCAGGACCGGGAACGTGGCGCGCGGATAGTTTTCAATGATGAGCCACGCATCGCGGTACCCCACCGACGTGTCTCGACGGCCCGCGATGATCAATGCCGGCGCGTTGACCGGAGCCAGTAACGCATCGACAATAGATTGACGCCACCATGCGCGCAATCGATCCCACCGAACCCTTCGAAATGCGGGGGACCATCGCGATCATGTCTGCCATTCCGATCCGCGGCTCGCGCGTGGAGATCAGATTTTCCCGAACGCTGATCAGAATGTCCGATATCTCGCTCAGGTGACGCCAGACGGCGGCAAGCTTTCCAAGACCGCTCAAGGCGTTTACCGCTGCGGTTGCTTCGTGATACCCCGAGCCCTAACGAAGCAAAACCCAAAGGAGCACCGCCATGCCGTCCAAGCACCCGGAAACGCTCGCCCTTCATGCCGGCTGGCGCCGCGACAGCGCCACCAACGCCGTGGCTGTGCCGATCTACCAGACCACGTCCTACCAGTTCGACAGCTCCGAGCACGCCGCCAACCTGTTTGGCCTCAAGGAACTGGGCAACATCTACACCCGCATCATGAACCCGACGCAGGACGCGCTGGAGCAGCGGCTCGCAGCCCTCGAAGGTGGCGTAGCCGCTTTGGGCCTGGCGTCCGGTCAGGCCGCGTCAGCGTATTCGATCCTGAACGTCGCGCGAGCCGGCGACAATTTCGTCAGTTCGACCGATCTCTATGGCGGCACCTGGAACCTCTTTGCCAACACGATGAAAGACCAGGGCATCGAGGCCCGCTTCGTCGACCCCACCGACCCCGAGGCGTTCGCTCGGGCCACCGATGACCGCACCCGCGCTTACTACGCGGAGACATTGCCGAACCCGAAATTGATCCCGTTCCCGATCGCCGAGGTCGCCGCTATCGGCCGCAAGTTCGGCATTCCGCTCATCATGGACAACACCGCGGCACCGTTGCTGGTGCGCCCATTCGACCATGGCGCCGCCGTCGTGATGTATTCGACGACGAAATATCTCGGCGGCCACGGCACCTCGATCGGTGGCGCCGTCATCGACGGCGGCAATTTTGACTGGGAGGCGCACCCGACGCGCCAACCAATGTTGAACTCCCCTGATCCCAGCTATCACGGTGCGGTTTGGTCGCAGGCGGTGAAGCCGCTGGGACCGATCGCTTACATCCTGAAGATGCGCGTCACGTTGCTGCGTGATCTGGGTGCGGCGATGGCCCCGTTCAACGCGTTCCTGTTCCTGCAAGGCGTCGAAACTCTCGCACTTCGCATGCGCGCGCACAGCGAGAACGCGTTGGCGGTGGCAAATTATCTGGCCGAGCGCAAAGGCGTGAGCCGTGTCATCCACCCATCGCGCCACACCGGTGTGGGCGCGCAACGAACCGCCAAATACCTGCCGAAAGGGATGGGTGGGTTGTGCGGCTTCGAACTTGCGGGTGGCGTCGATGCCGGCCGCAAGTTCATCGACTCGCTGAAGATGTTTTACCACGTCGCCAATATCGGCGATGCCCGCAGTCTGGCCATCCACCCGGCCAGCACGACACACTCGCAGCTTACGGAAGCAGAACAAGCGGCGACTGGCGTGACCCCCGGCTATGTGAGGCTATCGATCGGTATCGAGCATATCGACGATATCATCGCCGACCTCGCCCAGGCATTGGACGCGGCGGGGGCATGACGAGGCCCACTGGCGTCCACCTGATCGGCAGCGTGCCGATGGCGGACGCTGAGACGGTGTTCCGTTCGGTGGCGCGCGAACTGGGTCCCTGGCTCGCGCGCATTCCGGACGGAGAGACCGGCACCCGCCACCGCTGGATCTGGTGGCAGCGGGAGATGTTGCTGAACCATCCGGCGATGGAGCTCGACACCGACACGCCACCGTTCGAGTTGCGGCAATGGGATGGTGTCCTGCTTCGCACCACCGATTGGCTCCGTTTTCGAAACGGGATCGATCCGGCGTCAGTGACGTTCGATACCGGGTATGCCGAGGCGGCAATCGAATCTTATGCGACATTCCGGCGGCTGCGCGACGCGGGCGAACTACCGTCGGGTCTGCGCTTTCAGGTTTGTCTGCCGACGCCGATGGCCTCGGGCTATATGTACGTCAGCCCGTCGTCGTTGTCTGCCTATCTCCCGATCTACGAACGTTCATTGCTGGCTGCGTTGCGCCAGATTGTCGACACGATCCCGCACCAGGATCTTTCGATCCAGTGGGACGTCTGCCAGGAAGTCCTGGTTTTCGAACAGTTCTTCCCGCACCGTCCCGCCTCCTACAAAACCGACATCTTTGCCGAACTCGCTCGACTGGGCGATGCAGTCCCGGTTGATGTCGAGTGTGGCTATCATCTTTGTTACGGTTCCCCACGCGATGCGCATGTGGTCATGCCGAAGGACACCGCGATCCTGGTCGAGATCTCCAATGGCCTCATTGATCGGCTTGGGCGGCGGCTGGATTTTCTGCATCTGCCGGTGCCGCAGGATCGGACCGATGCCGCATATTACGCGCCGTTGCGGGAGCTGCGATTGCCGGCCGGCACGACATTGTATCTTGGGCTGATCCACCATGACGATGCCGCAGGCGATCAGGCGCGTATCTCGGCGGCGTCCGCGTTCGTGCGTTCATTCGGCGTTGCCACCGAATGTGGCTGGGGACGTGGCGACCCGGAGAAGATCCCCGATCTGCTCGCCGCGCACCGGCACGCGATGGAGCACTGATGCCGGTCGCCCTGATCACCGGTGGCGCGCGTGGGATTGGCGCTGCCATCGCGGCTCGATTGCGGCACAACGGTTGGGACGTGGTCGTTGCTGATCGCGATCCTGCACCGATCGGGCGCTCGGTCATCTGCGACGTCTCTGAGGAGGCCGCAGTTGCGACCTTGATAGACGGCATTCGCGCCGCCGAGGGCCGCCTCGACGCGCTGATTTGCAACGCCGGTTTTGGCATTCGCAAGCCGGTCGAGCAGTTGTCGTTGGCCGAATGGTCATCCGTGCTGGCGACCAATCTGACCAGCATTTTCCTGCTGGTCCGTGCGTCTGCGTCGTTGTTACGGACCGCGCATGGAGCGGTCGTTACCATTGCTTCCACCCGTGCGCACATGTCGGAGCCGAACACTGAGGCCTACGCCGCATCCAAAGGCGGCATCGTGGCGCTGACCCATGCCCTGGCGATCAGCCTGGGTCCGGGCGTGCGGGTGAATTGCATCAGCCCGGGATGGATCTTGACGAAAGGTCCTGAGCCGACGCAGGAGGAGCACGCGTTTCATCCTGCCGGCAGAGTCGGGACGCCCGAGGATGTTGCGGCGCTGACGGCATTTCTGGTTGGCCCGGACAGCGGTTTTATCACCGGATCTGAATTTGTCATCGATGGCGGCGTGACGCGGAAAATGATCTATCCGGAGTGATCCGGAGGTCATAAAGCCAGACCTTTGGCTGGGCTGTCCCGGTCGCGCCAAGTATAGACACGCTCTAAAGCGCTCGACTGAGCGAGGCGATGACGAAATCCCGATCGGCAAGCGCCTGCAAACTCGGTGCACCGATGAAATGCGTACCCGCGGTGGCCCGGTCACCGGCCAGCCCGAGCGCATTGCGGCGCAGCGCCGGCAGGTGGCCGACCATCAGACGACCAAGGCGGGCGCTTCTCTCCACCGTCAGAGACGTGGCCAGGCCACGCGCCCAGGCGACGAATTCGCGGCTGTGCCCAGCGTAGGCCTCATCGGCACTTGCATTCTTGCGCCGGCGGGCCTTTACGGCTGCCAGCCGGGGGTGTTGGCGGATGCCGCCGAACCAAGGAGCGCGAAGGATGCCGATGATGCAGGATGAGCCGGAGCTCCTCTTCGAGCCATTTCCCTCCGACGATCTGCGCCGGTTTGTGGAGGACAACGTCGCGACCTTCACGATGGCGATGACCGGCGCGTTGGACTACCAGCCCGTTGGGTATTTTCTGCGCCAGGAGCGAGGTGAATGGGTCGGCGGTTGCCTCGGTTATGTGTGGGCGAATTACCTGCACGTCCAGTGGCTGTGGGTCGCTGCCTCGCTGCGCGGTCGCGGTCACGGCGCAAGGCTGTTGCGTGCCGCGGAGACCATGGCGGTGGAAAACGGCGCGGCGAGGGCCACCCTCGACACCTTCAATCCGGCGGCGAAAGCGTTCTATTTGCGGCAGGGCTATGAGGTCTTCGGCACCCTGACGGACTACCCGCCGGGTTACAGTAAGTTCTTTCTCAGGAAGACGTTGTTTGGGCCAGGTAGTGTTCCAACGCAGTAACCTCTGCCGGAGCGAAACGTAGTCCCAGCTTGCTTCGGCGCCATAATATGTCCTGGGCCGTGTAAGCCCACTCGGTGCGCACCAGCCAATCCACCTCACGTTCGGTCAAATCGGCGCCGAACATTACGCCAAGATCGTCCGCTGATTTTGCATCGCCCAGGAGTGCCGATGCGCACGTGCCGTAAGCGCGAGCCAGCCGGGTCGCGGTAGGCAGCGACAGAAACGGGTACTGTCGGGTCAGATCGTCGCGCAGTGCGGCGAACCCGTCCCAGGGGAAATCGCCGCCGGGCAAATGCGCATCTGCTGTCCAACGCGGTTTCAGACCAGGAAGCAATGGGGCCAGTCGGTCCATCGCTGCTTCTGCCAGCCGGCGGAAGGTCGTGATCTTGCCACCGAACACGCTCAGCACCGGCGGGGTGCCGGTCAGTTCCAGCACGTAGTCGCGCGTGGCCTCCTGCGCTGCGGTGGCACCGTCGTCGCGTAACGGTCTGACTCCGGCGTAGCTCCACACGACTTCCGCCGGCGTGATGGGACGACGAAACCAGCTGCCGACGGCATGACACAAATAGTCGACTTCTGCTGTGGAGATCGTGACACCAGCCGGATCGCCGGCGAAATCCTCGTCCGTGGTGCCGATCAACGTAAAATCATTCTGCCAGGGAATGGCGAAACAAATCCGCCTATCGGGGTTTTGCAACAGATAGCAGCGGTCATGCGGAAACATCCGCGGTACCACGATGTGACTGCCTTTCACCATGCGAACCCGAGTTGGCGCCGGTTGTCCCACCACGTCGGACAGAACGCGCGACACTGAGGGACCCGCAGCATTCACCAGCACCCTGGCGCGTATCACCACGCCGCTCGAGAGAGTCAAAGCCCAGACGTCGCCGTCGGCGTGCGCGGTGTTGCATCGGGTGCGCGGTAGAATCGTGGCGCCTCGGTCGGCGGCGTCACGCGCCGTCAGCACGACGAGGCGTGCGTCGTCCGCCCAGCAATCGGAATATTCGAAGCCGCGGCGAAGATCGCTCTGTAGCGGCTCACCGGCCGGATCGTTGCGCAAATCAAGCACCCGAGTTGGCGGTAGCAGGCGCCGTCCGCCGAGATGGTCGTAAATGAACAGGCCCGCCCGTAGCATCCACCAGGGGCGGCCTCCGGAGCGGAACGGCAAAACAAAACGCAACGGCCAGATGATATGCGGTGCTGAGCGCAACAGCACCTCGCGCTCGGCCAGCGATTCATGCACCAAACGAAACTGGTAAGACTCCAGATAACGCAGGCCGCCGTGGATCAGTTTGGTGGACGCTGAAGAGGTTCCGCTGGCCAGATCGCCTTGCTCGACCAGCAAAACCGAAACCCCCCGACCGGCGGCGTCGCGTGCGATGCCGGTGCCGTTGATCCCGCCGCCGATGATTGCGATGTCGAAAACCGGACGCCGGTCCGCCGTGAGGTTGCTTCCCTCCACGTCCGTCATAGACCAGATGGTGCGGGCCACCCGAAACAGCACGGTACCGCATCAGATGGCCCGGACCATCCAGGCCATGACGACAGAACGATCGCGCCGCAAGGCATTCTCTGTGCCGATCGATCCGAGTTATCGTGAATCGTCAGGCGATTCGATCACGGTTCCGGTATAAGGTTCGACGAACACCAAATGGTCATGCACCGTTTTCACTCCCGGAACATTCTCAGCGATCACACAAATTGCGCGCCGTTCGTCGGGGTTGGTGATCGTGCCCCAGATATCGACCACGCCATTCGCAACGGTCACGTTCAGTGTCGTCAGGGGCGTCCAGGATGCGGATTCCAGGGCAGCGAGGATGTTGGTGCGGATGGTGCGATCGTCATCCTGGGCTCGCGGCGGCTGCTTTTCGCGCTCGTGTGTCAGCAACGCGCGCAGCAGGTCGGAACGAGCAACAACGCCGACCATGTGGCCGTTCTCGGTGACCGCCACGCGTTTGATCCGCTGCCGTTCCATCGTCTCAACAACATCTTCCAACGGCGTGTCAGTGCCGACGCAAATCACCTCCGGCGTCATGATGTCGCTGACTTTTCGGCCATGCGCGCGGGTGAAATCCAGCGCCTGCTTGCCGGGCGAGACCAGCACGCGTAACCACCACGGGCGGTGCCGCTCGGTGCCAATTTCGTCACGGCGCAGCAGATCGCCTTCAGTCACGACGCCGACCAGCGTGCCTTTGGCATCGACCACGAACAGACCCGAGATGCCGTGCCGCAGCATTAAATTCGCCGCGTGCTCCACCGTCTCATCCGGGCTCACCGACAGGACTTTGCGGGTCATTACATCGGAAACTATCATACCAACCTCCGTTAGCCGGCCGCGAATTTCGCGAGCAGGCGCACATGCGACCGAATTCCGTGGTGGAAGCAACGCTGTTCGAACTTTTCGTTCGGGCTGTGGATCTGATCGTCGTCCAGACCGAAGCCCATCAACAGCGTGTCGATCCCCAGGACGTTTTTCAGCGAGACCACGACCGGAATGGAGCCGCCGCAGCCTATCAGCATCGCCGGCTTGCCGTATTCCTCGGCCAAAGCCGTCTGCGCGGCGCGCACCCAGGGCGAGTCGGCGTTGACGTCGACTCCGGGCGAGCCGTGCCCGCCATCAAATTCCGCCGTGGCGCCTTCCGGCAAGCGTTCGTTGACGAACTGTTTGAACTGCTCGAACACCTCGTCCGGATCCTGGCCAGGCACGAGGCGGAACGTGACTTTTGCGGAGGCCTCCGCAGCGATCACGGTCTTGGCGCCTTGGCCGGTATAGCCGCCCCAGATGCCGTTGATATCAGCGGTCGGCCGGGCCCAGAGCCGTTCCAGTGCGGAATAGCCGCGCTCACCGACCGGCTCCAGCAGGCCGATGTCGCCAAGGAACGCTGATTCGGAAAAGCCCAATGAATCCCATTGCGCGCGGCGCGCATTGCTGATCGGTTTGACATTGTCATAAAAGCCCGGTAGTTGAATCCGTCCGTTGGCGTCTTGCAAATCGCCCAATATGCGGGTGATCGCGTTGATCGGGTTCAGTGCCGATCCGCCGTACAGTCCGGAATGCAGGTCGCGCTTCGCCGCTTTCACCGTGAGTTGCACATAAGTCAACCCACGCAAACTCGTGGTCAGGGCCGGGGTGTCGATGTCCCACATATTGGTGTCGCTGATCAGCGCGATGTCCGACTTAAGTTCGGCTTTGTTGGCTTTCAGGAACGGCTCCAGGTTGCGCGAACCGACCTCTTCCTCGCCTTCGATCAGCACGGTGAGTTTCGCCGGGATGCCGCCGCCGACTTCGTGCCAGGCGCGCAATGCCTCCAGGAACATGGTGGTCTGGCCTTTGTCGTCCACGGCGCCGCGGGCGACGAACCGCTTGCCGCGCGGACCATCTACCAGTTGCGGCTCGAACGGCGGGCTGTTCCACAGTTCCAGCGGATCCGGCGGCTGCACATCGTAGTGGCCGTAGACCAGGACGTGTGGGCCTTTGTAGTCCGCCGGTCCATCGAAATGACCGAGTACGACGGGATGACCTGGCGTTGGACGGATCTCGGTCCGGAACCCCAATGCGATCAGACGATCCCGCACCCATTGCGCCGCCCGCGCACAATCTTGCCGGTGCGCCTCCTGGGCGCTGATCGAGGGGATACGCAGCAGGTCGAACAAAGTGTCCCGCGAACTGTCCAACTGCGCGTCGGCATGTTGCAGCACAGCATTGACGGTCTCGGGTGACGGGACTGGCATGTCGAAAACTCCGGTCGTGGCAATCTGGCTCCCTTACAATGGCGGAAAGGCCTCCGCCACACCACATGGCCCAGGATTGCAAGGAAACCGGGTGGCCGCATTGATCAGGATCATGCGTGAAAAGGCTCGCCGGCGTTCGAAAATTGCGCGTAATATTATTTCGTGGTGCAAGGCTTGCGAACTGCACCGGATGGCGGGCCAGATCGGACGGAAGGCTGGAAAATTGGTGCAAAAAGCGCCAAGTTTGGGATAACGACAGGGAGTAAGCGGCATGGACATGGTCGTGGGACGAAGCGCCGTCACACTCGCATCGCGCTTTATCGACCGCGACCAGCCGGTCTTGCTGACCGGCATCCAGGCCTTGCTACGCCTGCTGCTGGAGCAACAGCGCCTGGACCACGAGTCCGGGCTGCATACGGCCGGTTTCGTCTCCGGCTACCGCGGTTCCCCGCTCGGCGGGCTGGACCGCGAGTTGTGGGCCCAGAAAAAGCTTATGGCGGCGCACGACATCCGCTTCGAGCCCGGCGTGAATGAGGATCTGGCCGCCACCATGATCCTGGGCACCCAGGAACTCGACGCCTTCCCTGGTAAGAGATTCGATGGTGTGTTCGGCCTGTGGTACGGCAAGGGACCGGGCGTGGATCGCTCCGGCGACGCATTCCACTGCGCGAATATGGCGGGCAGCCACAAGCACGGCGGCGTGCTGGCGGTGGCGGGCGACGACCATGGCGCACACTCATCGACCTATCCGCATCAGACCGAATACGTATTCCAGAACGTGTTTATGCCGGTGTTGAACCCAGCATCGGTGCAGGACGTACTCGACCTGGGTCTGGCCGGTTGGGCGTTGTCACGCTATTCGGGGCTCTGGGTGGCGATGAAGACCACGGCCGAGACGATGGAACAGGCCGCCACCGCGATCGTCCACTCTGCGCCACGTTTCGTGACCCCGGATTTCGTGCTGCCGCCGCACGGGTTGAACCTCGACCACACGTTGCGTTTCCCGGCCGAGCGCGCCGAACTTGAACGCCGCATGATCGAGGAACGACTTCCTGCCGCCCTCGCCTGGGCGCGAGCCAACCGACTGGACCGATTGATCAGCGGTGCCGACGATGCACCGATCGGACTGATCACCGTAGGCAAAGCGCATGAGGACACGCTGCATGCGCTGAAGCGTTTGGGGATGGATCGCCATCCACAACTGGCGATTTATAAAATCGGCATGACCTGGCCGCTGGAAACCGAAGGTTTGCGGCAGTTCGCCCGCGGCAAACGTTTCGTTCTTGTCATTGAAGAAAAGCGTGGATTCGTCGAGTCGCAGATCCGCGACGCCTTGTATCACCTGGCGGCGGATGAACGTCCGGAGATCAGCGGTAAAACCACGCCACGTGGCGAGCCACTCCTGTCGCCGCTGATGGAACTGTCTCCCGAGATCGTTGCCTCAGGCATGACCCGTTTCCTGACTGCCTCTGGGCTGAATTTACCTGATCTGCCGGCATTGCCTGTGGTGCAGCGGCCGGCGTCGCTGCTGAAGCGGGTGCCGGCGTTTTGTGCCGGTTGCCCGCACGCGACATCGACCAAACTGCCGGAGGGAAGCTTCGCCAGTGCCGGCATCGGCTGTCATTTCATGGCGCTGGACGACGGCGACCAGACCCGGACCTTTACCCACATGGGCGGCGAGGGTGCGCCGTTTGTCGGTTTGTCCAGCTTTACCGACGTCAAACATATGTTCGCCAATATCGGTGACGGGACCTATCAGCATTCCGGCATCCTGGCGATCCGTCAGGCCGCTGCCGCCGGCACGCAAATGACCTACAAACTGCTGTTCAACGATGCCGTGGCGATGACCGGTGGCCAGCCCGCCGAAGGCAGCCCAACGGTACCGATGCTCGCAGCCCAGATCGCTGCCGAGGGCATCAAACGTATCGCCATTGTCGCCGACGAAGCTGAACGCTTGCCACCGAAATCGGCCCTGCCGCCTGGCGTGACCACACACCTTCGCGCCGACCTCGATGCAGTACAGCGGTCGTTGCGCGATTACCCAGGCCCGTCGGTACTGATCTACGATCAGGTCTGCGCCACCGAGAAACGCCGCCGACGCAAGCGCGGTTCGATGGCGCAGGCGGCGATGCATGTGATGATCAATGAGGCGGTATGTGAGAATTGCGGCGATTGCTCGACGCAATCCGGTTGTATCGCGATCGAGCCGGTGGAAACCCCGCTCGGCCGCAAGCGCCGGATCAACCAGAGCGCCTGCAACGTCGACCTGTCCTGCCTGAAGGGATTTTGCCCCAGTTTCGTGACCTTGCCCGGTCCGCCGGTTGCACCGGCTGCCGATACCACGTGGCAGGCGCGCGAGAATGAGTTCGCTCTGGCGTTGCCGCAGCCGATGGTGCCGACGCCGGATGTATGGCGTGGCCTGTTTGCCGGGATTGGCGGGGGCGGCATCGTGACGGCGGGTGCCATCCTGGCGATGGCGGCGCATCTGGAAGGGCGTCACGTCAAGACCCTGGATTTCACCGGCCTGGCGCAAAAGAACGGTGCGGTCGTCGCGCATGTGCAAATAGCCACCGACCCGGATGCGCTGGATGTCGTGCGCATTCCGATTGGGACAGCGAATTTGATGCTGGCGGCCGACCTGGCGGTCGGGTGCTCGGCTGGCGTGCTGGAACGAAATGCCAGCGACGCCGTGGTGATCGGCAATCTGGACCTGGCGGCGACGGCTGAGTTCAAACGCGATTCCTTGTTGTCGATCGACGCGTTACTGCATCGTCGCACCATGGAAAAAGTGACGAATGCCAAGGCGTCGGTTTGGCTGCACGGAGTTTTGTTGGCCGAACGGCTGTTCGGCAACACGCAGGCCATGAACACTTTGCTTCTGGGTCTGGCGTGGCAGCGCGGGCTGGTGCCGGTCGGCGAGGCGGCGATCCTGCGAGCGATCGAACTGAACGGTGCCGCTGTCGCGCTCAATCTACGCGCCTTCCTGTGGGGCAGGATCGTCGCTGAACGTCCCGAGATTACTGACGAAATCCTGGGCCAGCCCAGTGCGGCGCCGTTGCCACTGCCGGAGCTGATCGAGGCGCGCGCCGCCGCGCTGGGTGACTACCAGTCGGCTGCCTATGCAGCGCGGTTCCTGTCGGTAATCCAGGAGGTCGTGGCTCGCGAAACCGCGGTGGCCGGACGCGCCGGTGCTTTGAGCCGAGCGGCGGCCGAGGGATTGTTCCGCCTGATGGCCTACAAGGACGAATACGAGGTCGCCCGGCTGCACGCCGCGGCGAACTACGCACCGGGCGTTGTGTTCCATATGTCGCCGCCGTTGATTACCCGTGTCGATCAGCGCACCGGCCGGCGCAATAAGGTCGCGATCCCGGGGTGGCTGGCATTGCCGCTATTTCGGCTGCTGCGCCGAGGCAAAGCCATGCGCGGCACAACGTTCGATCCGTTCGGTTACCAGTCCGAGCGTAGGGCAGAGCGCGCCCTGATCGAGCAATACATCGCGGATTTGCGCGCCGCGTTGGCGACTTTGCGTCCGGAAACGTTGGAGACCGCGGTCAACCTTGCGGCGCTGCCCGATACGATCCGCGGCTTTGGCCCGGTAAAGGACAACGCGCGAACCAAGGCCCAGGCGCGCCGGACGGAATTGCTGGCGGCGCTGAACGCTTCTCCTGCTGTGGCGATGGCGGCGGAGTGACGCGTTACAGCGTGACCATGCCCATCCACCACATGTACCTGCCGTTTGTTGCGATGTCATAGGATCGTGCGAACGTCAGTTTGCCATCGTCGCCAATACGGAACAACGTGAGCCGCGTAGGGATTTCAGTGCCGTCTGCCAGCGGTAGACCCATGATATGGGCACACGCCATCAGCCGACCGGTCGGATCGATATGAAATGTCCGGCAATGGATGCCGTGTGTGTCGACATGTTGGATCGGCACCAGCTCGCCGTTGGCCGGATCGATGGCAAAAACCGCAATGGAATTCTCACCGCCGGCGAATACTTTCTTGCCGTCCTTGTCGACTGTGCTGCTGGCCCGGTTCGCGACATAGACGAAGCGTCCATTGGGATGCACATGCACGGTGCCGACAAGCTGATGGCCGCGGACATTGTTTGGCTCCAACAGCGTGTTCTGCTGAAACGCCGGTGTCGCCGCCAGTCGGCCGGCGCCCTGGGTGAACATGGCGAGCGCGTTTTGTCGCTCCAGCGACACATATATCCACGGTTGGGTCGGGTGAAAATCCAGATGGCGCGGGCCAAATCCGTAGCCGCCATTGGGAGCGATCGACACCTCGTCGCGCAGCACACCAGCATCGTAGCGAAACACTTTGAGCGCACCGGGTTCCTCAGGCTTCCCGCCGGCGGCATCGTGACCGCGGGTGACCAGGACGACATGGCGGTTATCCGGCGTTGCCAGAACCTGATGTGGGAAAATGCCTGGATCGATCCCTGGTGGCTGCGCCACCTCGGTGCCGAGCGAAGCATCCCGGTTGACGCGATAAACCCTGACCTCGGGCGGATTGTTGAACGCGACCAGCACATGCTCCGATGGAATATCGGTTGCCATGTGAATGGGCCGATGCGGCAGTGGGATCGGCGCGCCATGCGGGCTGAGCGCGCCCGATGCGGGATCGATCCGGAATGCACTCACGTGGTGGTTGGTGCCGGCAGCGCCCATGCCGGAAGCACTGTCGCTGCTTGCGGCATAAAGAAACCGGCGGGACGCGTGCGGCCAGACATATTGGATGTTGGCTGGCACGCTGACGGCTTCGCGCCGGGTCAAGGTCGCGGCGGCGACATCCATCGCGAAGTGGATCAGATCGGCACCCACGCTCGCATAAAGCACGGTGTTCGGCATCGGACATTCTCCTTTTTTGTCAGCCCGCGGCACCCGACAGCGCGTAGGTTCCGGTTGCCTGCGCCACGAGCCTTGTTGTGGTTTCGTCGGCGATCCTTACCTCGGTCCTGAACAACCGCCGTCCGCCGCGTTGCCAGGATCAGTGCATAAATCGCTACATCCGCCAGGGCGAATTGCACCGGTCCCGCGATGCTTCCGCCGGGACGCGTGACATGTTCCCCCGGCCCGAGCCTGACGCTGGCGTGTTCCGGGCTTGCCTCGAGTACTGCGATGTTGAACAGCGGCACCAGCGGCGGGCCGCTCCCGATATGCTCGCGAATTTGGTCCAACGTCCAGGCATCCAGGGTCACTGCGAGCCCTCACTTGCGCGGCACGAAGGTACCGGGCCAGGGTCGCCGCCGCAACCACGGGAGACGGAGCGCGCATGACGTTCAAGGTGCGGGTCGGGCCGGCACAGATCGCGATCCACCATGCCTCGACGGTGTTGGTGACGGAACCGAATGGGGAGATGGTGTGGCCCTCGGATCATGGGCTTTACTTGCTCGACACACGGTTGATCAGTGCCTGGTCGGTGCAGGCCAACGGTGAGAGCTGGGAGCTGTTGAACGGCGGCGCCGTGCGCCACGATACCGCCCGGATTTACCTGACCAACCGCGAATTCCTGACCGAGGATGGCACTGTTGCCAGCCGCACGCTGTCCCTGGTCCTGTCACGTCACATCGATGGCGGCCTGCACGAGGACCTGGACATCACCAATCACGGTGCCACCGCCATCCGGTTTAACCTGGAGGTGTTGGTCCGCTCTGATTTCGCCGATGTCTTCGACGTCAAGGCGAAGCGGAACGTCAGGCGGGGTCACATCAGCTCCGGCTGGCTGGAGGGGCAGACCCTCACTACGACGTATCGCAACGAAGATTTTGTGCGCGCCGTCGAGATCGATGTGCAGCCGGCAGACCTTCGCCCGGTTTATGCGAACGGCAGGCTTAGCTTCGAAGTCAAACTCGCACCGGCGCAGACCTGGCACGCCTGTCTGCTCTACACCTTCATTGCCGGCGACCAGGTGTTTCCGGCGCCCGACGCCCATGGCAGCGGCCAGGTGATTGCCGAGCAGTGGCAAGATTCCGTCGCGACAATTCGCACCAGCAACGAAGAATTTTACCGCATGTATCGTCAAGCGATCGATGACATGGGCGCACTGCGCCTGCCGGTGCAAGGTGCATATGGCGAGGTGTTCGTGCCAGCTGCCGGTCTGCCCTGGTTCATGGCGCCATTCGGCCGCGACAGCCTGATTGCCTCGCTGCAAAACATGATCGTCTGGCCTGAATTCGCCCGCGGCGCACTGGATGTTCTTGGCCATTGGCAGGCGACGACGCGAGATCCCTGGCGCGACGCCGAGCCCGGCAAGATCATGCACGAACTGCGTTACGGCGAACTGGCGCATTTCCAGTTGATCCGGCATACGCCGTATTACGGTACCGCGGATGCGACGCCGCTGTATCTGATCACGCTGCATGCTGCGTGGAAGGCCACCGGCGACCGTGCGTTGCTGAGAACGTATCTGCCGAACGCGGAAGCCGCGCTGCGTTGGATCGACGAAGAGGGCGACCGCGACGGCGACCTGTTCCAGGAATATCAGAGGCAGACGGATGGCGGTTACGAGAACATGTGCTGGAAGGATTCCGGCGACTCCATGATCTGGCCCGATGGAAAATTGGTGCAGGGACCCAAGGCGGTGTGCGAATTGCAGGGCTACGTCTATGACGCTTGGTTACGCATGGCCGAGGTGTTCGATGCCATTGGCCAGCCCGGTCGCGCCGACGAGTTGCGCGAAAAGGCCGCCGCCTTGTTCAAGAAGTTCAACGATGTGTTCTGGGACGAGGAATTTGGCTTCTACGCCTATTTGCTAGACGGCGACAAACGGCCGGTTCCGACCGTCACTTCCAACGTCGGACATTTGCTTTGGTCCGGCATTGTCCCGCCGGATCGCGCGCCGCGCGTCGTCGCTCATCTGATGGCGCCTGAGATGAATACCGGTTGGGGCATCCGTACGTTGTCGAAGCAGCACGCGGCGTACAACCCGTATTCCTATCAGGACGGGTCGGTGTGGCCGCACGACAACAGCCTGATTGCGCTCGGCTTCAAACGCTACGGCTTTGCGGCGGACGTCGCTGCCATCGCCCGTGGCATCAGCGAGGCTGCGAGCCATTTCGAGTCGAACCAACTGCCCGAACTTTACGCCGGTATCGATCGCAGTGCGTCGCCATTTCCGGTCCAGTACCTCGGTGCCAACGTGCCTCAGGCATGGGCGGCCGGTTCGGCATTCGCTCTGGTGCAGGCCATCCTTGGGATCGAGCAGGACGCGCCAAACCAACGTCTCTGGATCGACCCCATACTGCCTGCCTGGCTCCCTGACATCACTATGCTGAACGTTCCGATGGGCGCACAACGGTTCTCGTTGCGTTTTGCGCGTGACGGCGAACATACCACGTGTGAGGTTCTGGAAGGTGATCCGGCAATGGTGCAACGCCGACCATTTATGTCTGCACTGGGCCGTCCTTGAATTCCGGCACCTTGAAATAAACCCAGATCAGATTGGCCAGCAGCAAAGCGGCGGTCACCACGAATACGAACCTGATGCCAAGTCCCGCAGCGATGAAGCCGCCGGTGAGGGGCCCCATCGAATTGCCCATGAATGTCGCTGATGCCGTCATGCCGTACACAGTGCCACGGCTCTCGCGCGCAACACCGCGACCGATCAGAGCGTTCGCCGTGGGCAGAATGCCGCCGATGAACAAGCCGACGGCAAATCGCTCGGCGACGAACAGCCAGTAACTTTGCACGAAGATCTGCGGGAAACTGGTGAGGGTCGCACCAAGCAGGCAAATCAGCAGCACGCGGCGATAGCCGATCACGTCGCTGCGATTGCCGAGAAACGGTGCGGCAATCAGGTTCGCCAGACCGGTAATGGAAAATGCGATCCCGGCCAGGGTGGCAATCTCCGGCGGTGAACCGACCAGCTCCTGCACGAACAAGGTCACCATCGGCTGCACCGTGCGGACACTGAATTGTGCCATGAACAAAACAAAGAACAACGCCATAAGGCTTGCCGAGCCAAGCAAAATCCTCAGGCCGGAGAATAGCGAACGGGATTTTGGGCCACCTTTGGGCGGGACGAAATTTTCCTGGACGATGAACCACACCAGACCGAGGCCGGAGAAACAGGCCGCCGACGTAATATAGAAAGGGATACGATAACTGCCGGTGACGTCGGCAAGAATGCCGCCAAGCACTGGCCCGATCAGTGAGCCGACCATCTGTCCGGTGCTCAACCAGCCAAGCGCATAGCCCAGTCGTCGCTCAGGTACCTGGCTGGCGACGAGGGCCATGGCCGAGGTGGAGAATCCAGCGAACATGCCCATCACGGCCCGCGCAATGAAGAACTGCCAGACGTTGGTGGACAGACCCATCACCGCGGTGAACACGGCAATTGCGCAACTGGATCGCAACAGCGACAATTTCCGACCGCGCCGATCGGCGATTCTGCCCCACACCGGGGATGCGAAGGCTGCAACAAAGGACGTCGAGCCGGTGATCGCGCCGCTCCAGATATCCACACCCTGCGGCGTCGTTACGCCCAGGCCTGGTAACATCAGCGGCACGATCGGGCTGAGGAAGCTGAACGAGCCGGTCATGAGCAACTGGATGCCCACCATGGCCCAAAGTGTCGGGCGCCAACCGGACGTATCCGGGACGATGATGTCTTGCGAGTCGGTCATGTCCTGCCATGGTAGCGGATCGTCCGCCCGTGGGAAGCTTCGAGTGGGAAGGTTTGACAGGCCGAGGCAGCTTTGAAACAGTCCGCGCCGGCAGGAAACAGGGCCGCAATCATGACAGCGACAAACGGGCTGCACATCGTCATTCCTGACGAATACCAGGACGCGATCGAGCGCCTCGCGTGTTATTCACTGCTCGAAGGCCATGATGTAACCCGTTATCGTGAACCGGCCGCTTCGTTCGAAGCGTTGGTCGAGCGGTTGCGGCCGGCCGACGTGATCGTCGCCATCCGCGAGCGAGTCAACTTCAATCGCGCACTGATCGAACGTTTGCCGAACCTGAAACTGATCGCGCTGGTTGGCCGCAACGCTACCACCATCGATTACGCGGCCTGCACCGAGCATGGCGTTTTGGTGTCGCGCGGCGAGAGCAATTCACCCACGTCGCCGGCCGAGTTGACGGTTGCGCTGATGCTCGCCTCGCGCCGCAATATCGTCATCGAAGCAGAACGGATGCGCCGGGGCGAATGGCCATACACGCTGTCGCATCGTCTGCGCGGCTCCACTTTGGGCATTTTCGGCCTCGGCAACATCGGCTCCCTCGTCGCCCAGGCCGGCGCTGGACTGGGCATGCGAGTGCTGGTGTGGGGGCAGGCCGGGTCGGCGAAACGTGCGGCGGAACGTGGTTATGACGTGGCCGACAGCAAGGCGGCCCTGTTCGAGCAATCCGACGTGCTGTCGTTGCATGTCCGGCTGCGGCCGGACACTGTCGGGATCGTCGGACCCGACGATCTGGCACGCATGAAATCGACGGCGCTGATTGTGAATACCTCGCGTGCCGACCTGATCCACCCGGGTGCGTTGCTCGCGGCTTTGCGTGCCGGCCGTCCGGGTTATGCTGCCGTCGACGTGTACGATCAGGAACCGATCATGCACGGCGATCATCCGTTCCTGGCAATGCCCAACGTGATTTGCACACCGCATCTGGGTTGGGCTGAGTGGGACAATTTCGAACTCTACTACTCCGAGGCGTTCGAGCAGATCGCTGCCTTTGCGGAAGGCAAGCCATTGCGCCTGATAAATCCCGACGTGAAGCCGCGCTGAGAGGGAGCCCACGCCATGGATTCCGACCTGATCGCCTATTCGCCCATCATGCACCGGCCGCCGTTGCGTTGGCCAAACGGCGCGCGCGTGGCGTTATGGATTGTGCCGAATATCGAGCATTATGAGTATCTGCCGAAATTTGTCCGCACCCGCGATCCGTGGCCGCGGTCACCGCATCCAGATGTGCTTGGCTATTCGCAACGCGACTACGGCAACCGGGTCGGTCTGTGGCGGTTTTTCGATCTCTCCGACGATTTGGGGCTGCATTGCACTGTCAGCCTGAACATGACGGTCATTCAGCATTACCCGGCGATCCTGGAGGGGATGGAAAAACGCCGGTGGGAATTGATGTCGCATGGCATCTATAACACGCGATACCACTGGAATTTCACGCCGGATGAGGAACGTGCGGCGATGCTGGAAAGCCGCGCGATCCATCGTCAGCTGACCGGTCGGGAACAACGCGGCTGGTTCAGCCCGGCGATAACCAACACCATGAACACGTTCGATCTGGCAGCGGAATGTGGCTACGATTATACCGCCGATCTGTATCATGACGACCAGCCGTTTCCGCTGAATGTCAAATCTGGAAAATTGCTGTCGATACCCTACACGATTGACCTCAATGACGTCATCCTGCATCGGCGCGGCGAAGAGGCCGAAGCGTTTGCCCGACAGATCCAGGACCACTTCGACACGGTCTATGCCGAGGGCGCCGAGCAAGGCCGCGTGATGTGTATTGCTTTGCATCCCTACTGGGTCGGTCAGCCACATCGGCTGCGCGCGATCCGCAAGGCATTGGAATATATCCTGTCGCATCGGGGCGTCTGGCAAACCACCGGCAGCGCGATCGTCGATTGGTACAACTCCAACTACCTACCGCTGATGGAATCGCATCTTGCCGCGCGGGAGGCTGCCAATGGCTGAATTTGTCCCCGCCAAGGTCCCACCGGTCAACGAGACTCGCGAGCCGGGCATGGATCACGCGCATTATCCGTTTCGTACTCTGCCGGATGCGCCATGTTTTGTTTGGCCGGAAAGTGCTCGCATCGCCTTCACAGTGACGGTGACGCTGGATTACTGGGAACTCGATGCACCCCAGAGCGGAAGTCCAGACCCGCGGATTGTCTCGCCATTAGGAAAATTCTTCCCTGACTGGCTGACCTGGAGCCATCGGCAATACGGTGCACGGGTCGGGATCTTCCGCGTCCTGGACGTGCTCGATCGTTTCGGAGTACGGCCCAGTGTGGCAATGGGGACAGAGGCGGCGAAGCGGTATCCGGAATTGGTGGATGCGTTATTGCGCCGAAACGCGTGCTTTATGGCGCATGGCGATTACGCGACACGGCGGATCACCAGCCGCATGCAGGACGAGCAGGGCGCGATCATCGCGGCGCGTGATGGCGTCGCGGCGGCAATTGGGCGGGCCCCAAAAGGTTGGTGCGGCCAGGATTTCAATGAATCTGCCGACACCCCGGCCCGGCTTATCGAAGCCGGGTTTCAGTACACCACCGATTGGGCGAATGACGACCGGCCGTATTTGCTCGATGGCAGTTTGGTGGCATTGCCGCCGCAGCCGGAATGGAATGATCTCGAATGCATGTGGTTGCGCCGCGTGACGCCACCGGTTTGGCAGGCAAATATCGTCGAAGCGTTCGAGGTTCTGCACACCGAAGGCGGCAATGTTTTCAACCTGACCCTGCACCCCTGGATCGCCGGTCAGGCCCATCGCATCCGCTATCTGCGCGATGCGCTGCACCACATTCTGGGTAAACCACAGGTCTGGCGTGCGACGACCGATGAAGTGGCCGTGGTGGCGCGAGCGCAACTGAGTTAAGCCGGAAGCCGATCCCGCCAGATTCGTTCTGCATCGCGTTCAGCGGCCTCGGCGGTGGTCGCCCAACCGAGAGCGAGCGCACCCAGTCCGACTGTTGCGATGACGGTCGCGACGGCAGTGGGTGGCGCGATTTCACCCCGCCAAACCGCAGCCAGCAGCTCTGGCGTATCTGAGGCCGGGGTCAACGGGGACAGGCCTTGCCATGCCGGCAGCGCGATCTCTGACCGGCCCGATTTTTGATCCCACAGAAAGCCGGACGAGGCCTTCAGAGGTACTCGTTCCGCTTCGCCGCCACCGCCCTTCAACACGAACAGCCGCTTCCGTGCCAACAGTTCAGCTACGCCGAGGTGAACTGCGAGGTAAGGTGGGTGAAAAACGCCATCGACACTGGCCGGCGCGTCGCCTGGATTGAGCAAACGCGCGACGGTATTGACCGGTGACCGCAACCCAAACAATCGGCGCATTTGTAACAAATTATTCATCGTTGGTGACAGCAAGACCAGCGGCAGGTAGGCGAACCCATCGAAATCTGCCGCTACCGCCCGCAGTCCATCTTCGACCGATATGCCCGCGGCATATTCGTTTGATCCGTGCATCAACACCTTTGCTCCGGCGCGAGCCAATGCCAGTGCGGATAGCAGGAACCACGGCGCACCGCGGGTGCGGCCCGCGCCGTACGATGGCCAGTCGAGGTCGGCCTGCGACCCATGCCAGCCGATCGTCTCCCGGGCCGCCTCGACCATGCCGGTGATTTCGCCGACATCTTCACCGCGGAAACGCAACAGCATCAGGAACGCGCCGACCTGATGTGGGTCTGCCTCGTGCTGCAACACCATGCCAAACGCCTCGCGCGCTTCCTCCCTGCTCAACGCACGAGACCGTCCTGGGCCGCGACCCAGAGTGGCAACGAACTTCGCGAACCTATCAAAATCCGAGGTCATCGCGGCCGTGTAATCCCCAGAGGTTGTCCTGGCAACCGGATTGCCGCAGGATGATCGGGGCGAGGAGGCACCGGTGTTCACACGTGATGCGCTGTTGCTGATCGGGCATGGCTCTGAACGCTTACCGGATGCTGCACGTCCCCTTTTGACGCATGCCGAGGTCATTCGCGAGACCGGCCGCTTTGCGGAGGTCAAGGTTGGCATGCTGTTCGGCGAACCAAAGCTATCCTGGATCGTCGCTGCCGTGAGCGCGCCGGTTGTCCACGTTGTGCCGTTTTTCCTTAATGACGGCTATTTCACTCGGATCGTCATTCCCAATCTGCTCTTGCCACTGGCGTCCGCATCGCGGGTCATTCGATTTTGTCCGCCAGTCGGTTCGAACGACGGTATCGCGATGTTGATCGAAGCACGTCTGCTGGATCACTGTGAAATGCACGGTACCGATCCAAAATCACTATCCGTCCTGCTGGTCGGCCATGGTTCCGCGCAAAGTCCTGGGCGGGCGCGAACGTTGCTGCGGCATGCGGCGACGCTGGAAACCGGAGGTCGCTTCGGCTGGGTTCGCGTCGCCTATCTCGAGGAGGCTCCGTTGGTCGCCGAAGCTTTGGCCAGCGTGCGCGGTCATGTCGTCGCGGTCGTCGCTTGCCTGACCAATGATGGTGTGCACGCTGTTCAGCAGCTACCTTGCCTTATTGCCGCCGAACGTGATGAGAGGGGAACGCATTGGCCGCCGGTCCACGATCTGGGGTCGATCGGCGCGGATGAGGCCATGCCGCAGCTGATCATGGATCAGGTTATGGCTGCGCGGTCCGTATAATTCGCTCCGGCGAGGAAGGGAGGAAGCCGATGTTTGCTATTGTTGGATGTTATACGACGCCGGATCGTGACGGGCGGGGGGATGGGATCCGCGTCTACCGAGTGGGCAGCGCGGGCGACCAATGGACCGAGATTCAGCACGTTGGAGGGCTGGAGAACCCGTCGCTTTTCACATTGCGGCGAGACCAATCGGTATTGTACTCGGTACATGGCGGCCGCAATCTGGTGAGCGCGTTTGCGGTGGAGCGCGACACCGCCCGCTTGACGTTGCTCAATCAAATCGACTGCCAGGGCAACAATCCGGTTGATTCCGCGCTCGATCCGTCCGAGCGGTTTTTGGTCGTCGGAAATTATGGCAGCGGTACGGTTGCGGTAATACCAGTGGAACAGGACGGTCGGCTTTTGCCGGTTAGTCAACTTGTCACCCTGAGCGGAACGCCGGGCCCAGACCCCGTGCAACAGACGTCGTCGCATCCGCACGCGGTGATTTTCGATCGATCCGGGAATTACGTCGTCGTGCCGGATAAAGGCCTCGACAAGACCTTTTTGTTTCGGTTTGCGTTCGGACGGCTGGTCACCACCGCACAGGAATCGGTCGCGTCCAAACCCGGTGCTGCACCTCGGCACACGGTGTTTCATCCGTCGTTGCCAATACTTTATGTCAACAACGAGCTCGATTCGACCGTGACAGTGTTCGACTGGAATGCGGGTCATGCCGCGGAGGCGCAGGTGATCAGCACGATCCCGCACGGCCATGGCGGCCGCAATACCACAGCCGAGATCGCCGCGAGCCCGTGTGGACGGTTCCTTTACGTATCGAACCGCGGCGAGGACAGCGTCGTGTTGTTCCGGATCGCACAGGACACCGGTCAGTTGACGTATGCCGGGCAGACCCCGACCGGTGGGCGGCGGCCCCGCTTCTTCACGTTGGATCCGATGGCGAAACGGCTCTATGCAGCGAACCAGGACAGCGACGACATTGCCGGCTTCCGGATCGATCCGGACACGGGGGCACTACAGCCCATGGGTGTCGTGGCGCGAACCGGCAGTCCGTCCGCGATCAGTTTTGTCGACGGCCCTTGACTGACGTATCATTCGCTGGAGTTTGGCTCACGCGTTTGGGGGAACCGACATGGCGAGGACCGTCCGCGGCCGTAAGAGCGCCGCGAAAAAGGCCGCTTCCAGGAAAGCCGCGCCGAAGGCGAAGGCCCCGATGAAGAAGGCTGCGATGAAGAAGGCTGCGATGAAGAAGGCTGGGGCGAAGAAGGCTGGGGCGAAGAAGGCTGGGGTGACAAAGAAGGCCGGGCCGGCGCGCAAGGCGGCGGTGAAAGCGCGCGCGAAGACAGCGATGAAGAAAGCGGCACCAAAGGCGGTACCAAAGAAGGTGGCCGCCCGGACAGCAGCGAAAAAGGCGGTTGCCCGCGTGCCGGCCGCACGGCGCACAACGACCCGCCGGACCCGAGTAACGGCGCCAACGCGTCGCAAGGCGGCCGCGCCTCGGCTGAAGGCTGCAGCACCGGTACAGCGCTTCACTGTCAGTCACCTCAACGACGCTGATTTCAAGCGAGACGGTTTGCGGTCCTATGCGTTGTATCGCGATCTGGGTATTGCCGCCGCGAGCGGTGGCCTGTGCCAGGCGCATGTCATTCGCTTGCTGTCGCCGTGCACCGATGAGGTCCGCAAGCGTCATCAGCATGAGACCGAATTGCAGTTGATCTATGTCTTGCAGGGTTGGGTGAAGAATGAATTCGAGGGTGAGGGCGTGCAAATGATGTCGGCCGGCTCATGCTGGTTGCAGCCGCCGGGCATCAAGCACACTGTCCTTGATTATTCCCCGGATGTTGAGCTGCTCGAGATCATCGTTCCGGCGGACTTCAAGACCGTCGAACTGGACTAAGAATTTATGGGAGGAAACCTAATGACCGGATCATCCGGCGTCTCGCGCCGCACATTGCTTGGCGTGACTTTGGCGTCGCCAGTTGTGCTACGTCACGCTTTGGGCGACGAACCGATAAAGATCGGGATGCCCTGTGCGTTGACCGGGCCTGCCGGCGAGGTTGGCGAACAGATGCGCCGAGGCGCGGAGTTCTGGATCAAGTCCGTCAATGCGAAAGGCGGGTTGCTTGGCCGGCCAATCCAGCTTTTCGCACAGGACACCGCGGGCGACCCCGCCACCTGTGTGCGAAAAGCCCAGGATGCGGTGGAAAGAGATGGATGCCGGTTGTTGTTCGGGATGACGTTGAGTTCGGAGGCGCTCGCGGTCGTGCCGAAACTCGCTGACTGGAACGCGATTTTCATGTCGTCCGATAATGGCGACGGTCGGCTGACCGGCTCATCGTTCGTGCCCAACTTCTTCCGCGCCAATACATCTGGCCCGATGGGGACACGAGCGGTGGCACTATATCTGCGCACTGCAGGCTTCAAGAATTTCTGCGCGCTTGGCATGGATTACGCCTGGGGACACAACAGCATCGGCGTGTTCAAGGACGAGGTCAAGAAATCCGGCAAGAATTTCATCGCCGATATTTACTCGCCGATCGGCACCCAGGATTTTTCTACCTACATCACGAAAATTCGGCAATCCGGTGCCGATGCCTGTTACCTCGTACTGCAAGGCGACGACAACGACGCATTTCTGTCGCAGGCGCAACAATACCGTTTGGGGGACAAGGTTCAGCTGCTGACGGAAATTGTCGACCTGAACAGCATTCACGCAGTTGGGGATGCGGCGATCGGGCTGATCGGCGGCTCGCGTTATACGTTTACCTTTCCGGGCGACGCGAATGCGCAGTTCGTCGCGGCGTGGCAGAAGGAATACGGCGTCGTGCCGGATGTGTTCGAGGGCGAGCAATGGCAGGCCTGCCAGATGCTCCAGGCGGGCATTGAAAAGGCGGGCAGCATCGACGCGGACAAGCTGCGTCCTGCGCTCGAAACGGTTGAGATTGACAGCATCAAGGGCAAGGTCGCGATGCGGGCCTGCGATCATCAGGCCGTGCAACGGGGCTTCATGGTGAAGGTCGTACGCAAGGAGGGGTTCAAAGATCCCATTCCGGAACTGATTGCCACATTCCCCGCTGATCAGATCACGCCGGCCTGCCGCCAGATGACCTACGACACTTGATGGAGTTTCTGGCGTTCCTGGTGACCCAGTGCCTCAACGCGTTGTCGCAGGCCGCGCTGCTGTTCTTCCTCGGTTGCGGCCTGACCTTGATCTTCGGCATCATGCGCATCGTCAACTTCGCCCATGGTGCCTTCTTCATGCTGGGTGCCTACGTTGGCTATTCCACTGTGCATTGGACCGGAAGTTTCTGGATCGCTCTGATCGTCGCTCCTATTCTTGTCGGAGGTTTTGGCGCTGCCTTCGAATTGGGCATTTTGCGCCGGCTGTACGGACGGGACGGACACGCCTTCCTGATGGTGACGTTCGGCCTGACACTGATCATGGGCGAAGTGATCCGACTGATCTGGGGCGTCGAGGCATTGCAGGTGAAACCGCCCGCTGGGCTGTCCGACATCGTCTTCATTCTCGACGAACCGTTCCCGGTTTACCGACTGTTCCTGGTCGGCTCGGGCATCGTTGTGGCTTTGCTGATCTGGCAATTTCTGGAACGCACCCGATTGGGCTTGCTGATTCGTGCCACATCGCAAAACGCCGAGATGGTGTACGCGCTTGGCACTGACGTCCGGCTGGTGCGCTCTGCCGTATTCGGAATTGGCTGCGGGCTGGCCGGCATAGGCGGCGTGATGGCCGCACCGCTGGTGACGGCATCGCTCGGCATGGCGCCGAATGCGGTCATCGATACCTTTGTCATCGTTATCATAGGCGGCATGGGCAGTTTTGCGGGCTCGTTGATCGGGGCAATTCTGGTGGCTTTCGTGCAGGTATTCGGGACTTACTATTTTCCCGACTTCGCGCTGGCGTTCATGTATCTGATCATGGTTACTGTGCTTGTCGTCCGGCCCGGCGGTTTGCTCGGCAAGGAGGCGTAGGCGATGCGGTTTGCGATTGCCGCCGCCGCGCTGCTGGCGCTGCTGCCGTTTGGCCTGCCACTGTACGCGATGACCTTGTTGACCGAGGCACTGATCCTTGGCTTGTTCGCCATGAGCCTCGATCTGATGGTTGGCTATGCGCGGTTGATTTCATTTGGCCACGCGGCGGCCTATGGGTTCGGGGCCTATGCCTGTGGCAATTTTCTGCTGCATACCACCATGCCGCTGCCGTTCGCAGTCTTGCTGGCGGGTGTGTTGGGGGGAATTGTCGCCATTGGTGTCGGCTGGGTTTGCACCCAGGCCACCGGCGTGTCGTTCTCGATGCTGACGCTGGCCTATGCGCAATTGCTGTACGCCGTGGCCTTCAAATGGACGCCGGTGACCGGAGCCTCCGATGGCCTCGCCGGCATTCCACGCAACCCTGGTCCATTCGGTGTGACCTGGTGGAGCACGCATGCCGGGTTCTATTACCTTGCATTAGCGTTCCTATTGGGTGCTTTCGTGTTTTGCCACGCCCTCGTGCGCTCGCCATTTGGTGCGGTGTTGCGTGGCATCCGCGAGAACGAGGCAAAGACCATCGCTCTCGGCTACAACACGCGCTGCTACAAGATCGCGATCGTGGCGATATCGTTTGGCCTCGCCGGTATGGCGGGCGCGCTGTATGCCCCCTTCGCCGGGTTCGCCAATACCGAGCTGCTGTTCTGGCTGTTGTCCGGCCAGGTGCTGATCATGGTTATCGTCGGCGGTGCCGGCACGCTGATCGGACCCGTCCTCGGCGCAATGTTTTTTCTCTATGTGCAGCAGAAGTTATCTTCGTACACCGACTCATGGGCGCTGTTTTTCGGGGTGATCTTCATCTTGTTCGTGTTGTTCCTGCCCGAAGGAATCTGGGGTTTGGTGCTGTCGCGCTTCAAGCAAAAGCCAGTCTGAATGGCGCTGCTTGAACTTGACGATCTGACCAAGCGCTACGGTGGGATCGTCGCCGTCGATCATGTGACGATGCGGATCGAGGCCGGCGAAGTGCGCGCGGTGATCGGCCCCAATGGCGCCGGCAAGACCAGTCTGTTTCACCTGATCTCCGGCGTGGTGAAAGCAACCGAAGGGATGGTTCGTTTCGCTGACCAGGATGTCTCCGGGCTGCCAGCGCACGTTCGCTGCCAGCGCGGGATGTCGCGAACCTTCCAGCTGACGTCACTGTTCCCCGAGATGTCGGCGCGCGACAATACCAGACTGGCGGCCCAGGCTCGGGATGGCAAACGGTGGGTCCCGTTCGGAGGGGCTGGGGTGTTCCATTCGGCGGCGCAACGCGGCGATGCGGCGTTAGAGCGGCTCGGTCTTGCCCATGTCGCGGACCGGCCAGCGGGATTGCTGTCGCACGGCGATCAGCGCCTGCTGGAGGTGGCCATGGCGCTGGCGCAACAACCCAGACTGCTGCTTCTGGACGAACCGACACAGGGTCTTTCGGTCGAGGAAACCGCGCAAGCGGTCGATGTACTGTCCTCGCTGTTCGCTTCCGGCGGCCTGACCGTTCTGTTGGTGGAACATGATATGGAAGTCGTGTTCCGTCTCGCCCACAAAATAACCGTGCTGCATCGCGGGTCGGTCATCGCAGATGGCGATCCCGACTCGATAAAGGCGGATGAGGGCGTGCAGAATGCCTATCTCGGGGGCTTCGCCTGATGCTGGCGATCAAGGGCCTCAACACGCATTACGGCGCCTCCCATATCTTGCAGGGTGTCGATCTTGAAGTCCCGGATGGTCGGATCATTGCGCTGCTTGGCCGCAACGGCGTCGGCAAAAGCACCACGTTGCGCACAGTGATGGGATTGGTGCCATCAAGCGGCGGCTCTGTCGAACTTGACGGCACCAATATTGCCGGCTGGCGGCCGCATCAGGTGGCGCGTGCCGGCGTCGCCTATGTACCCGAAGGACGGCTGATTTTCCCGGACCTGACGGTCATCGAGAACATCAAGGTTGCTGAACGCGTTCCTGCCCGCGCCTGGCCGCTGCCCAGATTGCTGGAGCTGTTTCCGGCGTTGCGGGAAAGGGCGCGCAACCGTGGCGCCAATCTCTCGGGCGGGGAGCAGCAGATGCTGGCGATCGCGCGCGCTTTGGTGTCGGATCCGAAAGTGCTGCTATTGGACGAACCCAGTCAAGGACTGGCGCCCCTGGTAGTCCGCGAACTCGCCGGAGTGATTCGCAAGCTGCGTGACGAGAACGTGACCATTCTGCTGGTCGAACAGAACATGAAGCTTGCCGAAGCGGTCGCTGACGAATTGCACGTGATGGTCAAAGGCCGCATGGTCTACGCCGCGACACCGGAACGGTTCCGCGCCGAGGAACAGGAAATCCGCAGCCGCTATTTGACGGTTTGAAACAGGGAGGCAGAAATGGAACTCAATCTTCGTGGTCGAACCGCGCTGGTAACGGGCGCATCGAAGGGCATCGGGCTGGCCAGTGCCGAGGCGCTCGCGGCCGAGGGTGTCAACGTCATTCTGGTGTCTCGGACGCAAGCCGACCTGGACGCCGCGCGGCTACGCATCATGCGCCGATGGAACGTCAACGTTCAGGTACATGCCTATGATATCTCCAATTCGGCAAACGTCGACAAGTTGGTGGCGGAGCATGCCGGCATCGACATTCTGGTCAACAATGCCGGCGCCATCCCGGCCGGCGACCTGCAACAGGTCACCGAGGATCGCTGGCGCCAGGCATGGGATCTGAAAGTCTTCGGCTATATCAACATGTGCCGGCGATTTTACGCCGATATGAAATCGCGCGGCCGCGGCGTCATCGTCAACGTGCTCGGCGTGGCGGGCGAGAAGATGGACCGCACCTACATCGCCGGTTCGACCGGCAACGCGGCACTTATGGCATTCACCAGGGCGCTTGGCGGCTCGGCCGGCGATGACAAGTTGCGCGTCGTCGGCATCAATCCGGGCGCCATCGCCACCGATCGTCTCATCACCATCATGAAAGCCCGTGCCAAGGATCGACTGGGCGATGAAAACAAGTGGGAGGAACTGATGAAACCGCTGCCCATGGGTCGCGCCGGCACGCCGCAGGAGATCGGGACCATGGTTGCATTCCTGGCCTCGGACATTTCCGCCTACACCACCGGAACGATCATCACGATTGATGGCGGCGCGGCGAACCGCGGGCCGATGTTTTAAAAGGCGACCGTCGGCCATGACGTGGGAGGCGGAAGCCGTTCTGTTGCAAACCTGGACCGGTATCGGATGCGGCCCATACCCATCGCTTGATGAACCACGCTAAACCAACCGAATGCCGTCTTCGTCTCCACCCATCCCGGCCGGTGCCACCCCCGCCATGGCGCAATGGTTCGCCGCCAAGGCCGAGCATCCTGACGCCCTGCTGTTCTTCCGCATGGGGGATTTTTACGAACTGTTCTTCTCCGACGCCGAGGCTGCCGCTGCTGCGCTCGACATCGTGCTGTCCCACCGCGGCGAGCACAACGGCGTCCCGATCCCGATGTGCGGCGTCCCGAAGCACGCTGCCGAGGCCTACCTCGCCCGTCTGATCCGCCGCGGCTATCGAGTCGCTGTCGCCGAGCAAATGGAGGACCCGAAGCAGCGCGCCTCCGCGAAAACGCCGATAAAGCGAGAGGTTGTCCGCCTTATCACCCCCGGCACGCTCACCGAAGAAGCGTTGCTGGAAGCCGGTCAACCCAACCTGCTGCTCGCGCTTTCCCGTGACCATGACAATGTCGGTGCGGCCTGGCTCGATATCTCCACCGGGGTGTTTGAGACGGCCGCGCTGACCCCCGCCGAATTGCCGGCGTTACTTGGCCGTCTCGAACCCGCCGAGATCATCGCACCCGAAACCTTGCCGCTTGGCGAATGGGCTCAACGCCGCGGTCCGGAAACCGTGCCCTCGCCGCCGTTGGTTGCGCGCCGGCGACTGGCCGATCTGTTCCAGACTGCCAGCCTCGACGCCTTCGGAACCTTCAGTAACGCCGAGGCGGTGGCGGCAATGCTCGCCGTCGACTATGTGCGTTCGACGCAGGCTGGCGCCCTGCCCAGATTAGCGCGGCCAACGCCGATGGGTGACGCCGGAGTGATGGCCATGGACGCCGCTACGCGCGCCAGCCTCGAGATCCATCGCGCCCGAGATGGCGGCGTGCTGCACACGCTGCTGGCTGCGGTGAAGCAGACCGTGACCCCGGCGGGCGCCCGGCTGCTGGGAGCGTGGCTGGCGGCGCCGCTCACCGATCCGGTCGCCGTCACGGCTCGGCAGGATGCCTGGTCGTGGATGCTGGCCAACCCGCACGCGACGATCCGATTGCGTGCCACGTTACGCACCACACCGGACGTCGCCCGCGCGCTTGGCCGGTTGTCGTTGAACCGTGGCGGGCCACGCGACCTCGCTGCGGTGCGCGACACGCTGGCGGCAGCACGAGAGGCAGCGTCATCGCTGGAAGGGCCGCTGCCCGAAACATTATCGGCTGCCCACGCGATCCTGGCGCAACAATTGCCAATCCAGGCCATTTTGACGGCAGCACTGACCGATCCAGCACCGTTACGGGTCGATGACGGCGGCACCATTCGTCCTGGTTTTGATGGCGAACTGGATGCGCACCGCGCGTTGCGCGACGACAGCCGCCGGGTGCTGGCCTCGATGCAACTCGACTACGCGCAGAAATTCGGCGTTGCGAGCCTTAAAATCCGCCATCACGCGCAACTCGGTTACGTGATCGAAGCCCCCGCTGCGTCAGTTGAAGCTCTGCGGGCCTTCCCGCAACTGACGTTACGCCAGGGGATGGCGAGTGGTGCGAGGTTCACCGAACCCGGTCTGTCCGACCTGGACCGGCGGATTACCGAAGCAGCCGATCGGGCCGCCGCGCGCGAAAAACTTGTCTTTACGCGACTGACTGAAGCAACGCTCGAACATGCCGACGGCCTTGCCGCACGCGCAGATGCCCTCGCTTTGCTGGATGTTGGGCAATCGGCGGCGGCGCTCGCAACTTCGGGGACGTGGTGCCGGCCGGTGGTGACCGATGATGACTCGTTTCTGATCCGTGGTGGACGTCATCCGGTGGTGGAGCAGGCGCTCGCCGGTCAGGCGGCCTTCGTGCCCAATGCCTGCGATCTGTCGCCCGAGCGGCGGGTGCTGCTGCTGACCGGCCCGAACATGGCTGGCAAGTCAACATTTCTGCGGCAAAACGCGCTGGTTGCCGTGCTGGCGCAGGCCGGACTGCCGGTGCCCGCCGAGGAGGCCCGCATCGGTATCGTCGATCGTCTGTTCAGCCGGGTCGGCGCGGCAGACGATCTGGCACGCGGGCGCTCGACTTTCATGGTTGAAATGACCGAGACGGCGGCGATCCTGAACCAGGCCGGCCCTCGCTCGCTGGTCGTGGTCGACGAGATCGGCCGCGGCACCGCGACAACAGACGGTCTCGCCATCGCCTGGGCCGTCCTCGAGGCGCTCCATTCCAGCGTCAGATGTCGTACCATTTTCGCCACACACTTCCACGAACTTGCTG
The DNA here is from genome assembly GCA_049519555.1 of Acetobacteraceae bacterium. Lineage (GTDB taxonomy): Bacteria > Pseudomonadota > Alphaproteobacteria > Acetobacterales > Acetobacteraceae > Rhodopila. The sequence goes on along the minus strand of JBEKQQ010000003.1, from coordinate 40,839 downwards.
AACTGGCAGAGCGGATGCCGCGAATCCGTCCGCACACGATGCGCGTGAAGGAGTGGCGAGGCAGTGTGGTGTTCCTACATGAGGTGGCCGAGGGTGCAGCGGGGCGATCCTGGGGTGTTCACGTCGCGGAACTTGCCGGTGTGCCGAAACCAGTGGTGCGTCGTGCAGCTTCGCTGTTAAATGCACTGGAAAAACAAAGTGGGCCGCTCGCAGTTGGCGGTGTATTGGGCGCGCTGCCCTTGTTCGCGGCTGCCGCGGCCCCAGATGAAGAACGGGAAGAGGCGTCGCCGGATGATGAATTGCGTCGCGCGCTCGCAGAAATTGACCCGGACCGGTTGACACCGCGGGAGGCGTTGGATGCACTCTACCGGCTGAAAGCCCTCCTGCCTGCCCCTGCCGGAGACCAACGTTGATAGACCCTGGCCGAAAACGACCCATGCCATGCTGAACCCGGTGGCGATGCCCAAGGCGCCGGAAGCCGCGGCTGCACAATTGTCGATGGCGATGGCGGCGCTTGCCTCGGAACAATCGCCGATCCCGCGGGAGGCGGCCATCGCGGCATTTCGCCGGCACCTCGCGCGCATTCAGACCTACGTCCGGCAGGCCTTCGAGCAAGAACAACTGACCGGCTTGCAGGCTGCCCGGCTGCTGGGTGCGCTGGTCGACGGTGTGATCGGCGGTTTGTACGAGCACGTAAACCACGACGCCGGCATCGCGCCGCCGGAACGATTGAGCGTGGCCGCAACCGGTGGTTACGGCCGAGGCGTGCTGGCACCGTTCAGCGACATCGATCTGTTGTTCCTGACCACCGACCAGCCTGACGCGGCGACCCTGCAGGCCGTCGAATACATTTTGTATTTCTTGTGGGATCTCGGGCTCAAAGTTGGGCATGCGACCCGATCGATCGACGACTGCCTGATCGAGGGCGCGAAAGACACCACAATTCGCACGGCATTATTGGACGCGCGCTATGTGACCGGCGATGCCGATTTGTTTGCGGACTTTCATCGCCGGTTTCGTGCCGCCTGCAAGGAAGCCGGCATTGCGGAATATGTCGCGGCCAAGCAAGCCGAGCGCGCCGTGCGGCATCGTCGTTACGGTGACAGTCCGTTCATGGTGGAACCGAACGTCAAGGAGGGTCGCGGGGGCTTGCGCGATATCCAGACGCTGTACTGGATCGCGCGTTATGTGTTCGACACGCAGACCATGGGCGAGCTGGCCGACCTCGGTGGTATCCTGACGCAACAGGAAGCCCGCCACGGCCGCCGCGCCTGGGAATTTCTGTGGACAGTGCGGTTCCATTTGCATTACGTCGCCGGCCGCGCGGAGGAACGCCTGACCTTCGACATGCAGCCGGTGGTGGGCGCCCGTATGGGTTACACGCGGCACGGCCGGCAGGACGGCGTGGAGCGGTTCATGCGCCACTACTTCCTCAACGCCCGCGACATCGCCCGGCTGACGCGGATTCTGGAGCCGGCGATCTTGCGCGCCGCACTCGGACCCCCGGCGATCGAGGCGGAGACCGATCAGGCGTTGCTGGACGCCGGTTTCGTGCTGGCCGAGGGCAAGCTGCTGCCGATGACCGGCCGCGATTTCGATACCGATCCGATTCAAATGTTGCGCGTCCTGCGGGTCGCCCGTGATCGGAATCTGGAGTTGCATCCGCTGACCGTGCGTTCCTTCATCCAGAATGAACGCCGCGCGGTCGCGTTGCGCGACAACAAAACGGCGGCAAAGTTGTTTCTTGACCTGTTGTGCGGCAAGCCGCCCGAGAAACGACGCCCCGGGGACCGCCCAGGAGAGCGGGTGTCGACACATCATCCGGACGGGGCGAAGTGGTTGACGATATTGAATGAGACCGGATTTCTCGGACGTTATTTACCGGACTGGGGCCGTATTGTTGGCCAGATGCAATTCGACACCTATCACATCTTCACGGTCGATGAGCATACGATCGAGGCGGTAAAAGTCCTCAACTCGATGGAACGCGGCGAGTTGATGCAGATCGCGCCGGTCGCATCTGAACTGATAGAACAAATCGCATCCCGCCGCGCGTTATACATGGCGATGATCCTGCACGACATCTGCAAAGGCCGCGGCGGCGATCATTCTGAACTTGGTGCTGAACTTGCACTGGAAGTGTGTCCGGGACTTGGTATGACGGCCGAGGAAACCGAAACGGTTTCCTGGTTGGTGCTGCATCATCTCTTGCTTAGCGCGACGGCGTTCAAACGCGATATTGACGATCCCAAGACGATCCTCGATTTGGCGGAAACCATCCAGTCGCCGGAACGGCTGCGGTTGTTGCTGATCCTGACGGTTGCCGACATGCGAGCCGTGTCGTCGAAAGTGTGGAACGGCTGGAAGGCCACGTTGCTACGCGAATTGTACGCGCGGGTTGCCGAGGTCCTGGCCGGTGGTCTGTCGACCACGGAGCGCGATGTACGTGTGCAACGGGCGAAGCAGGCGGCCGGCGATTTACTGCTCGGCTGGTCCGAGCAGGACAAGGCATGGTTCGCTGATCTGGGCTATCCGGGTTACTGGCTGTCGTTCGATCCGGACACGCATGCCCGGCACGCACGGCTGTTGCGCGACGCGGAACAGCGCAAGGCGCCACTGACGGTTGACACACAACCGCTGCCGGCCCGCGCCGTCACGGAAGTCACCATTTATGCGGCCGACCATCCTGGGCTTTTTAGTCAGATTTCCGGCGCGCTGGCGGTGGCAGGTGGCTCGATCGTCGATGCGCGCATTCATACGATGACCAACGGCATGGCGTTGGATACGTTCTGGATCCAGGATGCTGCGGGCGGCACGTTCGACCAACCGCACCGATTGGCGAAATTATCTGCTCTGATCGAGCAGGCATTGTCGGGACGGCTACGGTTGACGCAGGAAATTCGCAAGCTTTCGCGCGATACGTTCGGCAAGCGCATGCGGGCGATTCATGCACCGCCCAGAGTGGTGGTGGACAATCATGCGTCGAATACGCACACGATTTTGGAAGTCAATGGCCGTGATCGGCCGGGACTGTTGCACGATGTCACCGCGGCGATCAGTGGTTCAGGGCTGCAGATCGCTTCGGCACATGTCACGACTTATGGGGTCCGCGCGGTCGATGTGTTTTATGTGAAGGATGTGTTTGGACTGAAGGTGGAAAACGAGCGCAAGCTCGCGGCACTGCGCGAGGCCTTGTTGAAGGCGTTGGACAGTCCCGACGAGATTCCTCCCGCGGAAGCGGAGGTCAATGATGCGATTGCCCGCACCCGGCGGCGGCGAATCGCTGCGGCGTAAATGATTTGTTGTTCTGACCAGGAGACATCGAAAATGAACGTCGAAATCGAATATTGCGGCATGTGAGGCTACGAGCCACGCGCCCGTGCGGCGCGGGATCTGATCCTTAAGACGCAACAGGCTGCTACTGTGACATTAAAGCGCAGCGGTGGCGGGGTGTTTGAAATTACCGTCGACGGTCGGTTGGGGTATTCCAAGAAGGCGACCGGGGCGTTTCCGACCGACGCAGAGGTTCTCGCCACAATTGGCTAAAGCGCTTCTGACTTGCCGACCGTTCAGGTTTGTGCCGTGCCGATCCGCCATCAGAAGCGCACGGTTCGCTGAGCGTAAGCTGACGCCAGCAGGCCATAGATTCCGCCGGCAGCAGCAGCCTGCCTGGTCGAGAAGTCAGTCTCGCCGTTATGCGAGGACCTTGCCGTCCTCTGGGTCAATCTCGACCTCGATTTCGACCTCCGCCTCATCGTCGAGATCGGTATCCTCGTCGTCGGCGAGATCAGCCTCTTCGACCTCCTCTACGACCAGATCGTCCGCGGGCTCCAACTTTTCGGCGGGGATAGGTAGCGGACGCCGGTTGAACACACCGCGGTCCGATCCGGCTCGGAGGGGTCGATACATCCGTGGCTTTGGCGGCGACTGCTGCGCTCCGCATTTAAAGCAGATCACCGGGCTGCGGTTCAGATCGTAGAAGCGTTCGGCACAGGCTTCACAGGTGTGTTTGGTGCCAAATTCCGGCTTGCTCATTATAGATTCCTCAATTGCCAGATCCTCAATGGCGAGACTGTCAGCCAGCCTTTGCCACGTGCAACTTGTCGGCGCAGGCACGCGCCAGATCGTCTCTCCCCACCGTCTCGCCACCCAACGTGGCCCAACCGGCCTGCATGACGATGTCGTGGCGGGAATACGACGATTGATCCGTCTGCAACTTCGCCAGGATCTTCAGGTTGGGATCCGCCTCCGCCTTGGTAACGCAAAACGGCAGCAGCGCGGCGACAACCGCCGTATCGGCGGTGTCCTGCGCGAGTTTTTGGGACGTCGCGGCGGTGGTCCATCCCAGAAACGAGAATCCGACGACTGCCATCGCGATCGCTCCGGCCGCCGCGCCCCAAAGGCCGGGCTTCACTTGAGAAGGGAGTTCCATGGGATTTGCTTTTCGCTTTGGAACGACCAATATCGCCCCAACGTCAGGATACTTTTACAGAAATGGGGTGCGGAGCCGGAAATTACATTAACATGGCTAAAATAAATTGGCGGACTCGCGGCGGCTCCCAGGTGAAAACGCAAATGCAGAACAGCCGGCACAACCACGTGTCACTACTATGTAGTCCGATGCAGTACTCAATCTTCCGATTTAAGATCGCGCGAGACGTCCGGTCTTTGCATCAGCCGGTTGATCTTCATCGCATAGTCCAACGCCTGGTCCGGTTGGAACAACAACTCCGGCGTGTATCGCAACGGCAGAGCATGCGCCACCTGGCTGCGTAACCAGGGCGCCACGCGGTGCAATGCCGGAAGCAAGGTATCAACGTCCTCGCGTCCCAGGCGCGAAACGAAGGCCGTCGCATGTTTCAGGTCCGGACTGACGCGGACCTCGCTCACGGTTATATCAGCTTCGGCCAGTTCCGGATCGCGGAACTCGCGCCGCATGAAAATGCCGGCCAGCACATGGCGGATTTCCTCCGCCACGCGCAACTGGCGCTGCGTCGGTCCTGCACTCCGGGCTGGTTTTTTCCCGGAAGCCCCGCGTGTCTCCCGCCGCGGCGCAGCCTCCCTTGATTTAGCCCTTGTTGATCCAGACGACGCCTTGCTCAACCCGGGACCATCTCCGTCTCAAAGCACTCGACCACGTCGCCTTCCTGCAAATCGTGGAAGTTCGCGAATGACAGACCACATTCGTAACCGCGCGCTACTTCACGCACGTCGTCCTTGAAGCGCTTGAGTTGTGACAGCTCGCCGTTGTGGATCACTACGTTGTCGCGCAACACCCGCACACCGGCGCCGCGCTTGACGAGACCTTCGGTGATATAGCAGCCGGCGACCTTGCCCACCTTGGTGATGTTGAACACCTGACGGACCTCGGCATAACCAAGGAACTTTTCGCGCGCCTTGGGGGCAACCTTGCCGCGCACCAGTTTCTCGACGTCGTCGGCGACTTCGTAAATGATCGAGAAATAGCGGATGTCGACGCCGTCTCGCTGGGCCATTTCGCGCGCCTGCGAGGTGGCACGGACATTGAACGCGATGATCACGGCGCTGGAAGCTTTCGCCAGCTGCACATCGCTTTCGGTGATCTGGCCAACGCCAGAGAGCAGCACGCGGACTTTCACTTCCTCATGCTCCAGTTTCAGCACCGTGGCCTGGATCGCCTCGGCACTGCCTTGCACGTCGGCCTTGATCAGGACCGCGACTTCTTTCTGCACGCCGGCCTGGATACGGGCCAGCATCTCATCCATCGTGCCACGCGCACCGGCCTGCAGACCGGCGGTTTTGTCACGCTGGCGGCGTTGGCGGAATTCAGTGATTTCGCGCGCCCGCGCTTCATTGTCGACGACGACGAACGGTTCGCCGGCAATCGGCGCGCCACTCAGGCCGAGGATTTCCACCGGTGCTGAGGGAGCCGCGTCGCTGATCGGCTTGCCCTTGTCGTCCAGCATCGCCCGCACCCGGCCCCATTCGGCGCCGGCCACGACGATGTCGCCCTGATGCAAGGTGCCGCGCTGCACCAGGATGGTGCCGACCGGTCCACGGCCGCGATCCAGCCGGCTCTCGATCACCGAGCCCTCGGCCGCACGGTCCGGATTGGCCCGCAAATCGAGAATTTCCGCCTGCAAAAGGATCGCCTCTTCCAGCTTGTCGAGGCCGGTCTTCTTCAACGCGGAAACTTCGACGTCCTGGGTTTCGCCGCCCATTTCCTCGACCACGATATCGTAGCTCAGCAATTCCTGCCGCACCCTTCCGGGATTGGCGTCCGGTTTGTCCATCTTGTTGATGGCGACGATGATCGGCGCGTTGGCGGCTTTGGCATGGCGGATCGCCTCGATGGTCTGCGGCATCACGCCATCGTCGGCGGCGACCACCAGGACGACGATATCGGTGACCGAGGCGCCACGCGCCCGCATGGCGGTGAACGCCTCATGGCCTGGGGTATCGACGAACGTGATCCTCTCCCCCGATTTGAGCTCCACCTGATAAGCGCCGATATGTTGGGTGATGCCGCCCGCCTCGCCGCCGGCGACATCGGTGGCCCGCAGCGCATCCAGCAAGGAGGTCTTGCCGTGATCGACGTGGCCCATGATGGTCACCACCGGCGGCCGGACCACCAGATCGGTATCGGTGTCGGCGTGGCCTTCGAGGCCGATTTCCACGTCGGCCTCCGAAACCCGGCGGGCCCGATGGCCAAATTCCTGCACCACCAGTTCCGCCGTATCAGCGTCGAGTGTTTGCGTCACGGTCGCCATGACGCCGAGTTTCATCAGCGCCTTGACCACGTCCGGGACTCTTGCGGCCATGCGGTTGGCCAGCTCCTGCACGGAGATTTGTTCCGGCAGGATGACATCGCGCACCACTCGCACCTGATCGGATCGCAGGCGTTCCAGATCCGCCTGGCGGCGTTCCCGCTCGCGCTGGCGCCGTACCGAGGCGAGCGAGCGGACGCGTTCGTCCTCACCCTCGATGGCGGCCTGAACATCGATGCGACCGGCGCGACGGCCGTCGCCGCCCTTCTTGGCGATGACCACGGCGGGTTTGCGTGGTGGGACGCCAACGCCCGGACGACGAACGGGTCTCGCGTCATCGTCGTCGTCGAGCGGGCGGGCACCGCCTGGCCGTAGCCGCAAGGTTTCCGACGCTGGTGCCGCACCCGCCTGTTCGACCGAAACTGCTGCTCCAGGCCGTGCGCCTGGCGCTGATACTGGACGGCCGCCTGGCGCTCGTGCGGTAGGCTGCGGCTGTTGCGCTCTGTCCCGAACCAGTTCGCGAGGTGGTGCCGGAGGGGCGGGTGCCGGCGCTTCGGTCCCATTGGCAACCGCTTCGGCCGTCAGGCGGGCATGTTCCGCGGTCGCTGCTGCTTCCGCAGCCTGGTGGCGCGCATCCTCTTCGGCCTGGAGGCGGGCTTCTTCCTCCTCGATTTTGCGTCGTTCGGCGTCCTCAGCCTCGCGGCGGGCATCGTCCTCTGCCTTGCGGCGCGCTTCCTCGGCGGCAGACAGGATTGAGATCTTTTCCTGCTCGCGGCGTTCTGCGTCGCGACGGGCGGCATCGCGTTGCTGTTCAACCAGGGCCCGTTGCCGTGCAGCCTGCTCGGTCGCGGTCAGCGCGCGTCCGGCGCCAGGCGCGGGCCGGGCCGCGGGCGCACTGCCACGGGCGGTAATCGCAATATTGCCCGGGGTGGCCGACGGAGCGCCCGCCGCGGACGCCGGCGAGGCCGGTGCCGCGGTGCGTTTCTTGCGCACCTCGACCTGCACGACCTTCGACCGGCCATGGCTGAAGGTTTGCCTTACTGAGCCCGCATCGACCGTCCGCCCCAGTTCCAGCCTTGCCGCTGGCCGGAGAGAAAGACGCCCCTTGCTGCCGTCCTGATCGTTACCTTCGCTCATGCTCTATCCGTTGGTAGCCGTCACGTCGTTGATTTCCGCGGTTTCCCGCCTTGCTGTAAGTCCCGTCAAGTCCCGCCTGTCCGCACCTGGAGCGGCGAGGCAGGTCTGATGCCGGCCAACCGGCCCGCCTCAATGGCGATGGACGTGGCCAACCGGCCAGGCCCCAGGGCCACATGCACAACGGTCTCGTGTCCCATAACGCGCCCCAGTTCCGCGCCCGTCAGCGGGGCGAGAACTGCTACCGTGTCCGGAACAGCGGACCGAAACCGTGCCCGCTCTGCCTCACTACCATCCGCAGCCTGTAACACCAGCCCTACCGGATGGGTTCGCATCCAGTCACGCGCCTTTTCGAACCCCGCGACAGCCTGCCCAGAACGGCGGGCGAGACCGATCAGGTCGCCAATCCGCCGGATCAACGCTGTTTCCAGCAGGCCGGGAAGATCGGAAGGCATCTGAACCGGACCGTGTGCGGCGCGTGCGATGGCGCGAACCAGCTCTCGGCCCTTCGCGCCTCGAGGCGCCCCACCCCGGTTTATCCCATTGGGGTTTATCCCATCGGGGGTCATCCGTTTCGGGCGCATAGCATCGGCGCCTTCTATCACATCCCTGGACGCACTCAACCATATTCCCCGGCCTGGCAGTTTCCCGGCGATGTCGGGGATCAGCTCACGCCCGGGACCGACCACAAATCGGAACATGTGCTCCTTCGGCAGCCGCTCGCGGGTAACCACGCAGCGGCGCATTGGGCCTGTTTCCGGTTCCTCGTCGGTCGCGTCAACAACTGGCGCGTCAACAACTGGCGCGTCAACAACCGGCGCGTCAACCTCTGGCGCGTCAACAATCGTGTCGTCAATGGTGGCATCAGTGTCAGTCGTGGCCCATCTCCTCGGCCGGAGCGGCTGCGGGTTCGCTGCCGTCGTGGCTTCCAACTGGGGCGTCCGCATCGTCAAACCAGTGCGCCCGCGCGGCCATGATGACGGCGTTGGCGGTTTCCTCGTCCATCTGCTCGGCGCCGACGATCTCGATCAACTCGTCGGACGCCAGATCGCCCAGATCGTCGAGCGTCTTGACGGCTTTCTCGCCAAGCGCGACGAGCATGGCGGGGGTGAACGCCTCGAAGGCGGCGACGTCATCGGTGACCCCCAGTTCGATGCGTTTATCGGTCAGTTCGGTGTCGCGGCGGGTCAGGAAAGTTTCGGCCCGGCGGATCAGTTCCTCGGCGACGCTGTCGTCGAAACCCTCGATCGCGGCGACTTCCTCCACTGGCGTAAAGGCGAGTTCCTCCACGGTGTTGAAGCCTTCGGTGACCAGCAGGCCGGCGATCATGTCGTCGACATCCAGCGCTTCCACAAACAGGCCGGAGCGGCGGCGGAATTCGTCTTGCCGGCGCTCGCTTTCCTCTGCCTCGGTCAGGATGTCGATGTCCCAGCGGGTCAACTGACTGGCGAGGCGCACGTTCTGGCCGCGCCGGCCGATGGCGAGGCTAAGCTGCTCATCCGGCACCACCACCTCGACGCGGCCGGCTTCCTCGTCCAGCACGACCTTGGTAACCTCAGCGGGCGCCAAAGCGTTAACCACAAAGGTCGCGGCCTGCGGGCTCCAGGGAATAATGTCGATTTTTTCGCCTTGCAGTTCCTGTACGACGGCCTGCACGCGGGAGCCGCGCATACCGACGCAGGCGCCCACCGGGTCGATCGAGCTGTCGCGACTGATCACCGCCATCTTGGCGCGTGAGCCCGGGTCGCGCGACACTGCCTTGATCTCGATGATGCCGTCGTAAATTTCCGGGACCTCTTGCGCGAACAGCTTGGCCAGGAAGCCGGGATGGGTGCGGCTGAGGAAGATCTGCGGACCGCGCGGCTCTTCCCGCACGTCGTAGATGTAGGCGCGGACCCGGTCGCCATTGCGAAAGCTCTCGCGCGGGATCAGTTCGTCGCGGCGCAGCAACGCTTCGGCCTTGCCGAGTTCGACCATCAGATTGCCGTACTCGGTGCGTTTGACGGTGCCGTTGATGATCTCGCCGACACGATCCTTGAATTCTTCGTATTGGCGCTTGCGTTCATATTCGCGAACGCGCTGGACGATGACCTGCTTGGCGGTCTGCGCGGCGATGCGGCCGAAATCGATCGGCGGCAACGGATCAACTACAAAATCTCCGACCGCCTTGTCCGGAAACAGTTTCTGTCCGTCCTGCGCGGACATTTGCGTTTCTTCGTTCTCCACCGCCTCGACAATTTCGGTCCAGCGGGAGAGCCGCACATCGCCGGTCTTGCGGTCGATCGTGGCGCGGATGTCTTTCTCGTGGCCGTATTTGGCGCGGCCGGCTTTTTGGATGGCCTGCTCCATTGCCTCCAGCACTTCCTCGCGGTCGATGTTCTTCTCCCGCGCGACGGCGTCGGCGACCAGCAGCAGTTCAGGGCGAGCAATGGCGGTATCCATGTGGGCCTCGGTTTCTTCCTGTGTTTTTTCCGCAGATTCTTCTGGTTGGCAGATTCTTCTGGTTGGCAGATTCTTCTGGTTGGCAGATTCTTCTGGTTGCCAGACTCTTCTAGTTGGTGGTGGGTGTTGGGGCGGTAAAGGCGATCAACGCATCGGTCAATACGAGTTTGGCGCGGCGGATGTCGCGTAGCGGCAATTCTGCCTCGCTGCCATCGTCCAGGCGAAGTTTCCCGGATTCTTCATCGGCGCCGAGCACGATGCCGGAAAACCGTTTGCGGCCATCGACTGGAAAGGTCACTTCGACCCGCGCAAGGTGGCCGGCAAATCGGTTCCAGTCCTTGGCCCGGGTCAACGGACGATCGATGCCGGCGGAACTGACCTCCAGGTTCCAGGCACTCGGGATCGGGTCTTCGACGTCGAACACCGTGCTGAGGTAGCGGCTGATCTGTTCGCAATCCTCAACGGTGATCAGGCTGCCGTCGGCACGGTCGGCCATGACCTGAACCGTGGGCCGCTCGCGGCCAAGCACGGCCACGCGCACGAGCTCAAAGCCCATGGTTTCCAGCCTGGGTGCGACAATGGCGGTCAGTTTGGCCTCCAGCGTCAGCGGCCCGGACTCGTCGGTAGATGAATCGTCTGCGTGGTCCAAAACAAAAAAAGGCGGCCGGTTAAGGCCACCCCCCGTAAAGCAGCGGAGAATTTCGTGTAATCGTTAAATAGCGGAACCCGGAGGCGATGACAAGGGGTGGGACGACAGGGGTGGGACGACGTCCGAATGAAATCGAAGCCCTTGCGTTGTCGCGGCGTTCCAGCGGACCCTGTATCGACGCCGGCCAGGATGCTGTAGGATAAACCCCGCCTCCTTATGGTAACCGGATATTCAGCTCAATGGTAACCGGATATTCAGGTCATGAGTGCTTCTCTGAAACCGCTGACCGTGGATGAGTTTCTGGAATGGGAACGATCCCAGCCGTTGCGTTACGAATTCGACGGTATTCAGCCGGTCGCCATGACTGGCGGCAGCGTTCCCCATGTCCGGGTTATCACTGGACTCACGGTTGCGTCGGCTAATCGGGTCCGACCGCCATGCGAAGCGTTTGCCTCGGAACTCAAGGTCCTAACGGGCGGCCGTGTCCGCTATCCTGATGTGACCGTGGCGTGCGGCGCCTCCGCCGAGGTCGGCGATACCATTACGCCCACCGCGGTATTCGAGGTACTTTCGCCATCCACGGCGCTGACCGATCGCCGAGTGAAGGCGTCCGAGTATGCCTCGGTTTCCAGCATCCGGATTTATGTCATCCTGGAAACAGAACGGCCTGAGATCACCGTGCTTCGGCGTGCCACTGGGTGGGAAGCGGAAGTGGCTGTCGGCCTGGATGCCGAACTCGCGTTACCCGAGATCGGAATTGTGGTCCCGGTTTCAGACATTTACAGGCCGTAACCCAGCGCGCCTTCCGCCACCCCGGCCGATTGTTGGACCGACGGTGCGAGCACACCGGCAGGTGGGTCGACCTCGGTTTCGGTGACGTTGTTACGCCGCAGTCGCGAGTACGGCGGGCCGCGGCGTCTCCGGCTGGCTGCTGCGGAATATCGCCATCGACGTCAGCGCCGACGCTGCGCGATGCATCGCGGTCGCCCAGTCGCCGGGCTTCGGCTGGCGGAAAATCGTCATCGACGGATACCAGGGGCTGTCTGTCCGGCCATTCAGCCAGCGCCAGCAATTGTCGTAACGGTCCATCAGGAACACCGGCTTTCCCATCGCCCCTGCCAAATGCGCAACTGAAGTGTCGACTGTGATCACCACGTCCAGATTGGCGATCACTGCCGCAGTATCGGCGAAGTCGCGCACCGCTTCCATGGGGTCGGTCAGCTCCATGCCTTCCGGTGGTTCTTGCCCCTGCGCTGCCGCTGTTCCGGCCTGAAGGCTGACAAACCGCACCTCACGCACGGCAGCCAACGGCGCGAACGCCGCGAGACCTGCGCTGCGGCGGCGATCGACCGAGCTGAAACCGTGCAGCCAGGGTCGCGCGTGCCCAGCCCAGACCAGACCGGCGCGCAAACCATCTTGCGGCAATCGGGCCGCCCAGGCCGCGGCAAGTGCTGGATCGGCGGCGAGCCAGGGGGTCGCGGGAAGGTTCCGCGTGGTGGTGCCAAAAGCGCGCGGCAGGCTGAAAAACGAGCATTGCAGGTCATGCGCCGGCAACGAACCATTGGCTGCCTGGATCACGTTGATCCCCTGGATCCCGCGCAACAGCCGGACCAGAGGTGCCGGCACCGAGGCGGTCACTGTCGCGCCCAACTTCGCCAGCAACGGCAAATAGCGAGAGAATTGTAGGGTGTCGCCGAACCCTTCCTCATGCCAAACCAGCACGTGCTTGCCGTCCAGGCTGCTGTCGGTACTCAGCAGCGGCAGTGCGGAAGCGGTAGAAACGACCGCATAACCTGGCAGGCTCGTGCGCAATTCATAGTCTCGCCAGCCCTCTTCCCAATGACCGGCATGCAACAGCACGAGCGCGCGATTGACCTTGATTTGCGGGTCGTCGGCGGAGCGGCCAATGGCGCGGTCATAGGCGGCGAGCGACTCATCGAACCGCCCCTCGATCTTCAGCATCATGCCCAAATTGGACCACACGCCGGGCGAGTCCTGGTCCAGCCTGGCAGAGGTGTCGAAGCATCGTGTGGCCTCTTTGAATTTGCCGGCTTCTGCCAGGGCCATACCGCGCAGGTTGCTGGTGGCCGCTGACTCCGGGGCATCGCGCAACACCGTCAGCGCTGCGTCAGGAGCGGAAGTCTCCAGCAGATAACTGGCGAAGTCGTGGCGCAACCTGGTGTCCTTCGACGCCAGCCGCAGGCAGGCGCGGTACTGCCGCGTCACCAGCGCACGTGGCACGCGCGGCTCCATCATCGCGAAATCTCGGCATGGATCGGCATGGTCGGGACGCGCGCGACGCACTCGGTCGAGGATCGGTGCCGCGCGGGACGCTTCACCGCTCGCCGCTATGGCGAGGCCCAGGATCAACATTGCTTCGATGTCTGTAGGGTCAACCGCCAGGAGGATCCGGCACTGGACCTCCGCCATCCGCCAGCTTCGTTCGCCGAGACGTTCGATCGCGGTTTGCAGTTGTTGGGCTCTGAAGTGTCTTGGCTCGTCTGGACTGTCCATTTTGGCTGCTCCTCTCAGACAGCCGTATTCTGGCATTAAAGGGTTAATGAGGCGTTTACCTACGGGAATGGTTTTCATACCCATTCACGCTGCATTCAGGAGATCCAACATGCCCACCAATCCCGCCGACGGCCCTATCCTGGGCACACTTTATGGCAGTGATGCAATGCGCGCGGTGTTCGATGAGCGTGCATATTTCCAGCGGATGTTGGATGTCGAAGCCGCGCTCGCCCAGGTGCAGGGGCGACTGGGGATCATTCCGGCGGCAGCGGCAAATGCGATTGATGAAGCGGCGGCAAAGGGTGACTTGCGCACCGAGACTCTCGCGGCAAGTGCGCGAAACGTTGGCTATCCGGTCATTGGTTTGGTAGCGGAACTGTCCCGTACCGCGGGCGAGGCCGGCGGTTGGACGCACTGGGGTGCAACGACTCAGGACATTATGGATACCGCGACGGTCATGCAGGTGCGTCAGGGGCTCGGGCTGATCGAAGCCGAGATGCGGGCGATTTTGCTGGCCCTGGCTGATCAGGCGCGGACCCATCGCGGCACCGTGATGGCTGGTCGCACGCATCTGCAACAGGCCTTGCCGACGACGTTCGGCCTCAAATGCGCTACCTGGGCGATGCCGTTCATTGGCCATATCAGACGATTGCCGGAGTTGCGACGGCGCGTCGAGCTGGTCCAGTTTGGCGGCGCGGCCGGCACGCTGGCGTCGCTCGGCGACCGAGGGATTGCGGTCATGGAAGGGCTGGCCGTGGAACTCGGTCTGCTTGCGCCGATCGCACCGTGGCACGTCTGCCGCGAAGGCCTGGCGGAAACGGTTGCGTATCTGGGGTTGATTTGCGGCAGTCTGGCGAAACTCGCCACCGACATCATTTTGCTGGCGCAAACCGAGGTGGGCGAGGTCGCGGAACCTTACGTCGCGGGCCGTGGCGCGTCGTCGACAATGCCGCAGAAGCGCAATCCGATTGCGTCGGAATATATCCTCGCTGCCACCCGTACAGTGCAGGCATTCGTGCCGGTGATGCTGGGGGCCATGGCGCAAGACCATGAGCGTGCCACTGGCCCTTGGCAGGGCGAGGCATTGGCTCTGCCGCAGGCTTTTGTGTTGACGCATGGTGCATTACTGCACGCCCGTACGATTGCCGAAGGGATGGTTGTCGATACGCAACGCATGCGGCGGAATTTGGATCTGACGCATGGGCTGATCGTGGCCGAGGCAGTCATGATGGGCCTTGCCCCGGTTCTGGGTCGGGGCGAGGCGCATCACGTGGTCAAGCATGCCTGCGATATCGCGCTGGCAGAACGATTGCCGTTGACCGACGCGTTGTCACGCGATCCCACGGTGGCGTCGCGACTGGACCGGGCGGCGATCGAGCGGTTGACCGATCCGGCCTCGTATCTGGGCTGCGCGCAGGAATTCGTCGATCGCGTGGTGACCGCAGCAACGAAGGTGTTGGCGTGACCGCCTGGTATTCCGTCGCGCGGTGGCCTCACAAACCTGACGTGAAGCGGTCGTTATCGGTAAGTGGCCGGATGCCGGATAGCGATCGATGCGCAATGGTGACGGCACTGTGAACTCGAGGTGCCTGAAGTGGCGCCATCGCCGTAACGACACTGCCCGGTAGTTTATTTGTCTGTAGTTTGTCTGCGGAGGGAGCGAACCTATGGTTGAAATGCCAGCCGACCCGACGCCATCACCGGCAGCCGAACGCACTCCGATTGCGGGTTTTTGGCGGCGGTTGGCGGCCCTGCTTGTCGACTATCTGATCCTCGCTGTGCCCACCGCGATGCTCGGGTTCGCCGCGGAGGGCTGGGTTTCCAGCCTGGGTCAGTCCGGCAGACTCATTGGCTTTACCGTGGCACTGCTTTATTTCGGACTGTTGAACAGCGTGCTTGGCGGCGGTCGGACAATTGGCAAAAGGTGGTTCGGCATCCGGGTTATTGATCGTAGCGGCAAGGCGCTGTCGCCAATTCGCTCGATCGCACGCTACCTGGTGATCGCGGTTCCGTTCTTCCTCAATGGTGTCTGGTTCGACGTCGATGCCGGATCAGCCGGACCAATGACATATGCTCTGGGCATTCTGTTGGGTTTCCTGGTGTTTGGCGGTCTTGGGGCCACTGTCTATCTGTTTATCTTCAATCGGCGCACGCGACAGTCGTTGCATGACCTTGCCGTTGGGAGCTTCGTCGTTCGCGGCGAACCGGTCCCGATTGGGCTCGCGACCCCACGCGTGCATCTGATCATTGCCGGGTGTTGGTTGGTGCTGGCGTTGATAGGTCCAGGGATTGGGCTCGAGGTCATGCGGCAGTCCAGCATCGCGCAAACCCTGAAACCGCTGGCCGATTTGCAGTCCACCATCAGGGCACGTCAGCCGGTCCAACGGGTCAAGGTGTTGATCGGTACTTCAATGTTCGCGTCAACGCACTCCGGCACCACGACGGTATCCTACCTGCAGGTCGAGGTGCAGCCCACCGATCCGCATAAGACCCCTGACGCGCTGGAAGGATCGATTGCCGGCACGGTGCTCGACCGGGATCCCGACCTGCTCGGCAGGCAGATTTTGGTCGTCATCGTGCATCGCCGGCTTGATCTCGGCCTCGTGAACTGGGACGACGCTAAACGGACCGCGCTCGACGCGGCAGCCTGGCGGGAGAAACTGACAGGTAGCAATTCGCCTCCGCTTCGGCTTTGACCAACCGGCAGGTCGGCGCCGAGAGGCTCGTCGTCGATCGGGTACTGGCGGCGTCTGCTGAAACTGTGGCCTGACCCGGCGTCTCTGATAGAATTGGCCGTGGAAGAGGGCGGATCAATGAGCGAAGCCATCGAGGCAAATCATCCAATCATTGGCATCTGGCGGCTGACCCGGTTTGTCGAGCAAGATCTGGCAACCGGGGTGGTCACGCATCCTCTGGGACCACGGCCCAAGGCTTATGTGATTTACACTGATGGTGGCTATGTCTCGACGCTGTTTACGGCAACCGATCGGCGAGTGCCGGTCAACGCCCAGGCAACGGATGAGGAAGCGGTGGGACTGTATCGCAGCATGGTTGCGTTCGCGGGACGTTACGCTTTGCAAGGCGACACTCTGATCTATTACCCAGAGATTTCCTGGAATGAGGCCTGGAACGGCACGACGCAGCAACGCCGGTTTGTCGTTGACGGTGATCGTCTGGAAGTCAGATCGGCACCTGTGGTCGGTACCTTGACCGGCGCGCAAACTGTGTTTTCCCTGACCTGGGAGCGAGCGCCATAGGCGCAATCCCATCGCGTGATCGAAAGGGCGAAAAAATGACGAAATCCCGAGGCACTGGATTGTTGATGGCGTGGACTGACGTCGATCCGGCGCACGAAGACGAATTCAACCGCTGGTACGACACCGAACAAGTCGGCAGGTTGGTGGCCGTTCCGGGGTTTCTCAGTGGCGCCCGGTTCAGGGCGTTGCGCGGCGGGCCGAAATATCTCGCGATGTATGAGTTGGAGGACCACACAGTCCTGCGCTCGGCGGCGTACGCGGATGCGGTGAGGTCCCAGCCTTCCGGGCGCCGGATGGCGGTGTCGCCCGATACGACGGCCCGGAATGTTTTGATGAACGGCTATCGGCAGATCTTTCCAGCCCGCACGCATCCCGCGGAGAACCCGACTGAGCTGCCGCGCTATTTGCAGATGGGGCGCATCAGCATCATGGCCTCGATGGAAGAAGAGTTCAACGATTGGTACAATACTTGTTATATTCCCGGATATTTGAAAGTCCCCGGTGTGATCCAGGCGCGGCGGTTTGTGGCGATCGAGACGGAGCCGAAATATCTGACTGTGTACGAGTTCGAAAACCCCGGGGTTCCCGACACCAAGGAATGGATGGCGGCCCGAGATTCCAATCCCTGGAGCCGCCGGGTACGTGCTGCCATGCGGCTGGACGAAGGATCGCCCGCCGTGTTCGAACGGATTTTTCCGCGGCTCTGATAAGGCCCTCGGCTCTGATAGGGATAGTGTTATGACATCAGTGGTTGGCACCTGGCGCCTCGTGCGCGCGGTCTCGCGAGACGCAGACGGCAACGAATTGCCGACGCCGTATGGCGGGTATGCCACGGGGCGGGTAATGCTCAGCGCTGATGGCCGAATGATGGCGGTCACCTGTGACGGACGGCGCGAGATCCCCGACGACGGCAAACGTGAATACAGTAGTTACTGCGGCAACTATACGTGTGACGGCAAACAATTGATCACCCGCGTCGACGCCGCATCGGACCCCACTCGACTGGGCTCTGACCAAATTCGCGATGTGCGGTTTGAGGGTGGGCTGATGGTGTTACGTCCGCCGGCGCGCGCTTACGGCGCTGGTGTGGAGCAGCGCGAATTGTACTGGGAGAAGATCGCCGACGTGTGACCCGGTCTGATTGACAGAGACCGCGCCAGTGGACAGGGTCCGCCGCGATCGCCCACAGGGGCGCGATGCCAGAGGGGCGCGATGCCAGAGGGGCGCGATGCCAGAGGGGCGCGATCAGAGGGTGGGTCCATGACACCGGTGAACTATCAACCTGTCGACGTTCTGGTGATCGGCGCGGGCAATGCCGCTGCCAACGCAGCACTCGCGGCGCAGGAGGCTGGCTGCTCGGTAGCGATGCTGGAAACCGCGCCCGAATCGGCACGAGGCGGCAACTCCGCTTTTACCGGTGGCGCGTTTCGATTTGTCTATCACGGGGTAAAGGACCTGCTGGCGCTGGATCCCGCCATTGCCGAACTGGATTTGTCGAACATCGATTTCGGTACTTATACGCAAGAGCAATATTTCGACGACATGGGACGCCTGACGGAATATCGATGCGATCCTGACCTGACCGAGGTGCTGATCGGCAATTCCTACGCCTCGGCGTTGTGGTTGAAGAAGCACGGCGTCAAATTTCAACCGGCACTGGGCCGTCAGGCGTTCAAGGTCGACGGCAAATTCCGCTTTTGGGGAGGTCTCGCCTGTCACATCCACGGCGGTGGCCAACATCTTGTCGCTACCTTGCATGCGAAACTGGCTCAGGTCGGGATTCCGGTGCTGTATGACTCGACGGCGTGGCAATTCCTGCAGGGCGACGACCGAGTTGAAGGCGTGCGCGTGCGCCACGGCGGGCGGATTTACAATCTGCGGGCGAAGTCGATCGTCATGGCCTGTGGCGGCTTCGAGTCGAACGCGGAAATGCGTGCACGGTATATTGGTCCCAACTGGGACCTCGCGAAGGTACGCGGTACACGATACAATCAGGGGTATGGCCACCGTATGGCAATGGATATCGGCGCCGCAGTTGCCGGCCACTGGTCCGGCGCGCACGCCGTGCAATGGGATATGAACGCGCCGCCGTTCGGCGATCTGTCGGTTGGCGATCAGTTCCAAAAACACAATTATCCGTTTGGCGTGCTGGTCAATGCGCGTGGCGAACGGTTTCTCAACGAAGGCCGAGATTTCCACAGCTACACCTACGCTGCATACGGGCACGAGGTCATGAAGCAACCTGGGCTGTTTGCCTGGCAGATTTTTGATTCGAAGATCAACAGCCTGTTGCGCAGCGAATACCGTATCCCTCGTATTACCAAGGAAACCGCTAATACGCTTGAGGAACTGGCGCCGAAACTGACCGGTGTCGACACCGCTGCAGTGCTGGAGACGTTGCGTGCCTACAATGCCGCGCCGCGCCCCGATGTTAAATTCGACCCTAACATCCACGACGGCCTGCGCACCTTCGGACTCCCGATCGACAAGACCAACTGGGCCTTGCAGCTCGATACGCCGCCATTTCAAGCGTACGGCGTTACTACTGGCGTGACCTTCACCTTTGGCGGTTTGAAGGTCGATACGATGGCGCGGGTCGAGGATACCTCAGGAGCCCCAATTCCCGGCCTGTTCGCAGCGGGGGAAATTGTCGGTGGACTGTATTACCACAATTATGGCAGCGGCACCGGCCTGGTTGCCGGCGTGACGTTTGGCCGTATCGCCGGAGAGGGTGCCGCCGCGTCCGCCAAAGGCAATGATAATGCATGATATCCGGTAACGTTGGTGAAAGGTGGGAGCAGCATGATCGCGCGCAGCAAGATCGAACCGAATCGTCGCGGCAACCGGCTAAACAAGGAATCGGCGTCAATGCTACAGCCTGTATCGCTGCTGCGCCGGAGTGCACTGGCGGCGTCGGCGGCTTTGCTCGCCGCTCCCGCGACGGCATCGGAGGCTGCGCCGGTCCGCGAATATCAGGCGGTGAAGACACGGGACGGCAAGCCGATCCATCTGACGATGTATCGGAAGCGTTCCGGCGGTACGCGGCTACCGGTGCTGTTCCTGGTGCATGGCTCGTCGATGAGCGCCCTGTCCAGTTTTGATCTGCAGGTTCCCGGCACGGAAAATTACTCGATGATGACGGCCTTCAGCGAGGCCGGATTCGATGTCTGGACGATGGATCACGAAGGTTACGGCAAGTCTGATCGAACCGATGGGAACTCCGACATCGCCTCGGGCGTCGAGGACCTGAAAGCAGCAGTCGAGGTCGTGCAGCGGGAAACCGGTCAGACCCGCTATCATTTCCTCGGCGAGTCGTCGGGCGCGTTGCGGGCGGCGGCCTACGCCATGGTGGCTCCGGAGCGTTGCGGTCGGCTTGTGCTGGCGGCGCACACGTACACCGGCAAGGGCTCGCCTACTCTGGCGAAGCGGGCGGAAAATCTGGAGTATTTCAAGACCCACAATCGGCGGCCGCGCGACAAGGCGATGATCGAGAGCATCTTCACGCGTGATCGACCGGGCACCACCGATCCTGCTGTGCCGGCGGCTCTGGTGAAAGCGGAGCTGGTCTACGGCGATACCGTGCCGACCGGGACCTATCTCGATATGACCTCAAAACTTCCGGTGGTCGATCCGGCAAAAATTCTGTCGCCCGTACTGGTGGCGCGCGGAGAATATGACGGCATTGCATCGATGGAAGATCTGGTCGACTTCTTTGAAAAGCTGCCGAATGGCGACAAGCAGTTTTCGGTGATTGCCGGCGCAGCTCACGCTCTGGCGACCTGCAAGGCGCGGTTCGCGTTCTGGTACGCCTCGGAGAAGTTCCTCAAGATGCCGGTGTTGGCCAGCTAGCGTCGGATTGGCATGACCCGCGACGGGCGAGCAGCGGTGCTATTCGTTCGATTGAACGAGCAACCCCTCGCCGGCCATCAGGGCACGTGCATCCGGTCCCATCGCTTGCAATGCGAGCACGGAAGCTGCCAGTAAAATCAGCGCCGCCGCTGCGATCAGCAACCGCCGGTTCCAGACTGCAATATGCCTGGAGATGTTCGTCGATGTTGCAGCGTACCGGGTCGTTTGTGTGAGATCACCCATCCTGTCCTCTCCACTTCTGATACGGATTTATGTACACTGGCTCCGGGAGCGCAGTGATGTGCGTCACACGAAACCGACAAAAACCCGGCTGCGCCCGTAAACTACGCTATAATACCGACCTTCGTTGCTTTTGACTCCTGCCCAGGAGGCGGTGGCGCAGCTCTGTGGCGATCTTGGGCGGTGACGGATCGGGATTCGCAAGATCAATGGACAGACCGTCGAGCGATCCCGGTTCCGCGGATTTGCCAGGTGAGTACAGGGGTGGAGACAGCCTCCCATCCGCTACGGCGCATTCGCCCTGACTGCCCTGATCCCCGCGGATTGTCGCGAAGTCGACCACCATGACCACAGCCGTCGAGCCATCACGACCACCGCGACCGCAAGGGCTACCGCGGCCACCTCGTGCGCGGGCCGAGGAAAGAATCGTTCGCTCCAGTTGGCCTGCAGAATGCGGAACGGATCAATTCTGGTCGCCAACCCGTACCACGCGAACTCGATCGCTGCGGTCAGCACGGCGCTGACCGGCACCAGCGCAAAGTAAGTCGCGACCGAGGTCCGCCATGCCACCGGCAGCAATCGCCACAGCATCAGCCACGCAAACAGCCCGGAGACAAACACCGGTTCTCCGACATTCGCCTTGGTCTGAATGAAGAAATGCAGCAACGCCAGGACGCCGATCGGATAAACCAGCCGGTGCAATTGTTTCCACCGTTTGCCCATCCGCTTCATCGCCGCATCGGTCGAGGTCACGCCAAGCGCGATCAACCCGGACAATGCGACAAATCCGATCGCGAGGTAGAACCGCAGCACAATCTCTGACGCCACGGTCAGAAGGTGGAACTTCTGATCGATGATGTACAGCGTGAAATGCGTCGTTGCGTAGACCAGCGCCGTCACCCCGACCATGCGACGCACTGTCAGCAACCGTGGCCATTCAAGAATTCGTGCGATCGGCGTGATCGCCAGCGATAGCATCAGAAACCGTACGGTCCAACTGCCGAAGCCGTGAATGATCGCGTTCACCGGCCGGCCGCCGAGATCGCCGTCGATCAACCAGAAAGCCCAGACCACGCCGGGGATCGGCATGCAGGCGAGCACTGCCGCCTTGAATTTCAGAAATCTGCCGTGTCTGTCTCGCCAGGGAACGCGCATGGTCGGGCCTCAGGGGTTTTGCTCTATACGTGGTCTCTGCAGGATTGGATGCGTTACAGTTTGCGGGCGGCGAGCGAACGAATTTCTGCCGACAATGCCTCGGGGTCGACCGTCGCGAGCCAGCGCGACGGCGCTCGCAGCGCATCGGCCAGTTGCGCCTTATAGAGGCCGCGGGGAATCTCGCGCGCGCCAAACTGCGTCAGATGCGCGGTGACGAACTGGGTGTCCAGCAGGCGGAAGCGGCCCAGACGCAACCGTGCGACCAGGTGCACCAGCGCGACCTTGGAGGCGTCGGTGACAAAGCTGAACATGCTTTCACCGAAAAACGCACCGCCCAGGGCAACTCCGTAAAGGCCGCCGACAAGGTCGCCGTCGAGCCGGCACTCGACCGAGTGAGCGTGGCCCAGATGGTGCAGCTCGGTGAACAGATGTTCGATCTGTGGGTTGATCCAGGTGTCGTCCCGTCCCTCCATCGGCGTCGCACAGCCGGCGATCGTCGCGGCGAAATCGCGGTCGACGCTGACCTCGAACCGGTCGGACAGCACTGTGCGGGCGAGGCGCTTCGGCAGATGGAAGCGGTCGAGCGGCATGATCCCGCGCCGTTCCGGGTCGAGCCAATGCAGCTTGCTGCCTTGCCGTGACGCGGCCATGGGAAACAGTCCGACGCCATAAGCCCGCAGCAGGAGCTCGGTGGTCAGTTCCACTGCTGGCCAAACCATGCCGCGCCGCGGGCCTTGCCGTCCTGCATAACCAGTGGACTAATGCGCCATCCTCCATAAACGGAAAGGGAAGAAACCATGGCCAAATTCACCTGGGAACATGTTCACCTCCGCTCGCCCGACCCTGAGGCGACCGCACAATGGTATCATGACAAGCTTGGCGCGGATGTCATTCGCACGAAGAATGCCGACGGCTCAACCCGGCTCGACCTGAATTTGAGCGGGCAGAAGGTGTTCATCGCGCACGCTGATCTGGCGAAGACCGGGGCGCCGCCGGCGTCGCCCTATCTCGGGCTGGATCACTTTGGCATGACGGTGGACGACCTTGACGGCGCGGTGAAGGAGTTGAAGGGCAAGGGCGTCGCGTTCACCATGGATCCGAAGGAAATCCGGCCGGGCGTGAAGATCGCCTTTCTGACGGCGCCGCAGAATGTGTCGATCGAGTTGATCCAACGGGGGTAAAGCGGAGAGCGGTGGCAATAACCGCCTCCCACCGTCGATCTGTGTGACCCGCCCGCCAACGTTCAAGACGTCATTACCGGTCCGGGCCCCGTGATCTCTCGCCGCCTGGTGCGGCGAGAGATGGAAGGCCGGTGGGACGGCCATGACGGTTACGTTGTACCGAACGGTCAATCCATAAACCGGTCGCCCGCTACTCCGCCGCCTTCGGCATAAACGTGGTCGGATCGGCGCCAACCCGTCCGCTCTCGCCCGGCTCCGCCTTGGCCAACCGGAAATCGTAACGCACCGCGCGCAAACCCTTCACCGGCGAGTCCGCATCGTCCTTCGCAGCCACCACCAGCGAGCCAGACACGCCAAACACGGTATCCGAATCAATATAAGCGTCGTCGCCGAAATACAGCGCAGTGACCAACTCCCGATGCCCCTCCGCCCCGATCAACATATGAATGTGCGACGGTCGCATCCCATGCCTTCCCTGGGCGTGCACGAGTTCGCCAACCGGCCCGTCCATCGGGATGGAATAGCCCAGAGGCCGCACCGTTCGGAAGTGATAGTGGCCCGTTGAGTCCGTGCGGAAATTGCCGCGCATGTCCATCGACTCGCCGTTCCGCTCCTGTAGGTCGTAAAGCCCGCGCTCGCTGGTCTGCCAGACCTGGATCAAGGCACCCGGCACCGGTGCACCGTGGGTGTCGGTGACCTGACCATAAACGACGAGTTCCTCCGCCGTCGGCTTCTCGACAATCTGCGCGCCCAACGCCAGTTCCGGAGCGCCTTCACGGAAGAACGGGCCGAGCAGGCTGCTCTGTGAGCCCAGTTCCTTGGCCTTACGGTCATGCAGCGCATTGACCACGGCGCTGACGCCAAGCACATCGGACAGCAGGATGAACTCCTGCCGGATCGGCGTGCAGGCCTGG
This sequence comes from Acetobacteraceae bacterium, assembly GCA_049519555.1. Taxonomy (GTDB): domain Bacteria; phylum Pseudomonadota; class Alphaproteobacteria; order Acetobacterales; family Acetobacteraceae; genus Rhodopila. The sequence continues at coordinate 16,758 of JBEKQQ010000003.1, read as the reverse complement.
CCGACCGCAGTCAGGAATTGCAGGCCCTGGATCCACTCCGCCGGGGTCAGTTCTACCTCGCGAACAAAGGCGTGCAGGTGGCGTACCGCCGCGTCCATGATTTGCTTCAGACGAGGGTTCGCCGTGTTGGCCATCTGCTCCAGCGCGGCATCGGTGGTAGTGAATTCGTCGAGATCGACCATGGTTGCCTCCTTTGTTCTCCGGCTACTTTAGCAGGATTGGTTTGCTGCCGCACGTGCGACACAAATTCGGTAGACCTGACGCAGCATACGGTCGTCCAGACCAAGTGCATCGAGCGCTTCCAGCGTTTGGTGCAGATATTCCATGCAGGAGCCAAGGGCGCCGGACGCAGTGGCGACATGGTGCGCGACGAGTCCCAGATCGAGCCGCCGCACATAGCGCACAGCCTGCCGGTTGACGACGAACGTCACTGCCCGGATGACGCCGTCGGACGTCGCCACCGAGACCCAACGTGGGTCGTAGCTGTGCGTGAATAACTCGCGGCGGAAGGGTAACAATAACTCGGCGCGCGCCTGGTCGGCTGGTACGCGAAACAAGGCACCGGCCGCGGAGCCACCGCGGTCGAGCCCGAGCATCAGACCAGGATTTTCTGGGGTGCCACGTCCGGCCTCAAGCCAGAGACAGTATTTCCGATGCCAGCCCAGCACCCGGCCGCCGCGTGTTTGGGAAAAATGCATCGCCGGGTTCCACATCAAGGAGCCATAGCCGAACAGCCAGACGTCCTCGTCTGGTGGATGGTCGGCCAAAATTGTGTCGAGACAGGCCGCGATCTCGGCGTCGGTGCGGACCTGCATGTTGGGCGCCATCCGGCGGCGCGCCGCCTCGATCAGCGAGCCGTCGCGCAAGCTATCCCGCGTGATCTGGAACAGTGGTTGTTCATTCGTCATGGCCTGTTGTGGCGTCCGAGGCGGCAGATCGACAAGTGGATTATTCGGCAGGCCGGTGCTGGTCTGGCATCGAACTCGCCCGTAAGATGCCAACGGCCAAGAACCCAAGGGAGGAAACCCGATGCTATCCAGGCGACTGCTGACCAGCCGGCTGAGCGGTGTGTTGTTTGCCGGCACGCTGCTGCTGCTGGCCGGATCTTTTGCGGCGCGCGCAGAAGATCCCATTACCATTGGATTTGGTATGGCGCTGACCGGAGGCCTTGCGCCGAACGGGAAAGCAGCGCTGTTCGCGATGCAGCTTTGGGAGAAAGAGGTCAACGCCAAAGGCGGGCTTCTGGGCCGTCCGGTGAAGCTAGATTACTACGATGATCAATCGAATCCGGCGACCGTCCCCGGCATTTACACCAAGCTCCTTGACGTCGACAAAGTCGATCTCGTGGTCAGCGGGTACGGCACCAACATGATCGCGCCGGCGATGCCGATCGTCATCGGACACAACCGGACTTTCCTCTCCTTGTTCGGGCTGGCGATCAACACGGAATTCAATTACCCGAAATACTTTTCATTCCTGCCGATCGGCGGGATGCATCCCAAGGAAGAACAGGCCCGCGGATTCTTTGCCCTGGCGATGGAGCAAAATCCAAAACCGACGACACTCGCCATCGTCGGCGCCGATGCGGAATTCCCGCGTAACGCAATGGACGGCGCCCGGACAGTCGCGAAGCAACTGGGTCTGAAAATTGTTTACGACAAGACCTACCCGCCGACGACGAGTGATTATTCGCCGATCGTGCGGGCGATTCAGGCGACCAATCCCGATATCGTGCTGGTTGACTCCTATCCACCCGACAGCGTGGGCATGGTGCGGGCTGCCAATGAAGTGGGCCTGAAGACGAAATTGTTTGGCGGCGGCATGGTTGGGCTGCAGAGCACCTCGATCAAAACCCAATTGGGCCCGCTGCTGAACGGCATCGTCGATTATGATTTCTGGCTGCCCTGGTCGAAGCTTGCCTCGCCGGCGAGTCTCGAGTTCCTGAAGGAATATCAGGCTGCAGCACCCTCGATGGGTGTCGATCCGCTGGGTTATTACCTGCCGCCGTTCGCCTACGGCTACATGCAGGTGCTGCAGCAAGCGGTCGAGTCGGCGAAGAGCCTGGATGATGACAAATTGGCCGAAGCGCTCCGTACGGACATGTTCCATACCATCGTGGGTGACGTTAAATTCGGTCCAAATGGCGAATGGGTCGAACCTCGGGTGCTCGAGGTGCAGTTCCAGAACGTGAAGGCGAACGATATGGAACAGTTTCGCAACCCGGATACTGAGGTGATTCTTTGGCCATCAGCTTTGAATACTGGCAAGATTGAATACCCTTACGAGAATGTGAAGCACTAATCGCCGCAACCAGGCCTGGCGAAGCAGTTCGCCGGGTCAACGATCTACTGCTGGCAGAGCTGACGAATCCCGGCTCTCCACCGACATCGACCGGCTTGCCTGGGCCATCCGAAGCGGCATCGTGCGGTGCCAAATGGCCCGGACAAGCCGGGCCACGACGAATTGCGTGGCCATGACGAATTGTGTGACAGCAGTGAATGTTTTGGGCTGCTGATATTATCTCGCAGTCACTCATAACGCGAAGCGTGCGCCTCGTGCAATTATGCCATCCAACGCGCTACTGCGAATCCCCCGCGTTCGATGTGGCGATGAACACTTCGCGATTCGAGAATGACAGCCAGATGCGGCGTCCATCAATGAAATCTTCCCCCACCAGGGCGTCACCAACCCCTGCGTCGACCGGCAGCACCGACAGGATCGGGTCATGCGCAACCGCTGGCCCGATCTGCAACAAAGCGAACCGGTGCAGGCGCGCGTCCTGCGATCCAGGACCTGCGCCATGATGTTCAACGACCGGATCACCAGTCATGGCAGCTGGCGTGAGGCCAAGCCGGCTCGCCATGCTCGCCCCGATCGTAGTCGCCTGCGCTCCGGTATCCAGGATGCCCAACCCGCTCACGCCATCGAGTACCAGCGGTATCAACAGCCGGTCCCGCAGCGCTTTGACGCCAGGGACGCGCTCGAACGGCTCATTCCAAGGCGGCCGAACGTCCGGGCAGAGCCGCGGGCGATACAGGGTCAATTTCCGGCCCGGTACGTCAATGTCGAGGTCGAATGCGAGTAAGACATCCGAGCCCAGAAGGCCGTCCGCGGTCAGGCCCGGACCGAAGCGAAATTGCCCGACCGAAACCCGCGTGACCGGAAAACGCACTCCGCCGAGCACCAGGCCCGGAATGATCGCATCATGGGCGGTGTAAACCCCGCCAACGCCGGTGGACCGGGTGATGGTCTTGTCGTCCCGTTCAAGGCCCAGACGGTCGACCACGTCGGCAGAAAGCACGGTGCGCTCGGCGCCGGTATCGACCAGCAGCTTCACCCATCTGCCATTGATGCCGGCCGGCACGACCAATAGTCGATTGTGCACCTCGAGCGGCACTTGCGCGTCCACCACGAGATCGCAATTGATCGGGTTGGGTGCGCAGGCACTGACCAGCAACAGCAGGAAGCAGGTGAGCCACAGTCGCCCGGTGGTCATAAGTGACCCATTGTCTTACGTCTCACAGCGTGCCGCCGCGCCTTCCCACCGTCGCACCCAACCGCAGCCGCAACGCATTCAATTTGATAAATCCCTGGGCGTCGAACTGGTCGTAGGCACCTTGGTCTTCCTCGAACGTCACGACACGCGTGTCATACAGGCTGTGCGGCGACTCACGGCCGATACAGGTCACATTGCCTTTATATAATTTCAGGCGCACCCGCCCGGTGACGCTGTGCTGGCTTTCGTCAATCAGCGCCTGCAACATCCGCCGCTCAGGGCTGAACCAGAAGCCGTTGTAAATTAGCTCGGCATAGCGCGGCATCAGGCTGTCTTTCAGGTGCGCCGCCTCGCGATCCAGCGTGATGCTCTCAATCGAACGATGCGCGGCCAGAAGGATCGTGCCACCGGGAGTTTCATAGACGCCCCGTGACTTCATGCCGACGAAGCGGTTCTCCACCAGGTCAAGCCGTCCGATACCATTCGCCCGACCAAATTCGTTCAAGCGTGTCAGCAGCGCGGCAGGCGACAATCGCACGCCGTCAATGGCAGTCGGGTCGCCGTGCTCGAAATCAACGGCAATGATGGTTGCGTGGTCGGGTGCGTCCTCTGGCCGAATGGTACGTTGATAGACGATTTCGTCCGCCTCGATTGCTGGATTTTCGAGGATTTTTCCCTCGGAGGATGAGTGCAACAGGTTGGCATCGACGCTGAACGGTGCCTCGCCGCGTTTGTCTTTGGCGATGGGGATCTGATTGGCCTCGGCGAATTCCAACAGTTTCGTGCGGCTGGTCAGATCCCATTCACGCCATGGCGCGATGATCTTGATGTCAGGCTTGAGCGAGTAATACGACAGCTCGAACCGCACCTGGTCGTTGCCCTTGCCGGTCGCGCCATGCGCCACCGCGTCGGCGCCGGTTTGTTCGGCGATTTCGATCTGGCGTTGCGCGATCAGTGGGCGGGCGATCGACGTGCCAAGCAGGTATTGCCCCTCATACAAGGCGTTGGCGCGGAACATCGGGAAGACGAAGTCGCGGACGAAGGTTTCCCGGAGGTCGTCGACGAAGATTTCCTTAACCCCGAACAGTTCGGCCTTTTGGCGCGCCGGACCGAGTTCCTCACCCTGGCCGAGATCGGCGGTGAACGTCACCACCTCACAGCGATAAGTGGTCTGCAGCCAGCGCAGGATCACGCTGGTGTCGAGACCACCGGAATAAGCGAGAACGACTTTCTTCACATCCTTGACGCGCATCACCTCCGGTCCCCCTTTGCGGCCGGTGGGCGGAGGTAACGCGTTCGCCCTTGGCCGTGCAAGGTCCGCTGCCGGCGGCTGGGGCCAGATGGCAACCGGAGGACGTTTGTTCAGCGCGCGGCCTTGGCCCCCGGGAAATCACTTCGGTTGCGTTTTACGATGACCCATCGCAGGGCTTCCGACCGACAGCGTCTCGCTCTGCCCAGTGCCGTCAGGTGCGAAAGGGTCGCGCCCGGCGGAATAACAGCAGGCTCGTCAACGCGCCCAATACCACAACGCCGGAGGATGGCTCGTCGACGGAATTGGGGGGTGGGCCCGGATCCACGAAAGTGGTGATGATCGGCGGATCGCCGGGCGGGTCGCCGTTCGGCCCGGGATCGCTGACCGGAGGCGACAACGGAATGTTGATGCCCGGGTCATTTGGCGGCGGAAACGGAACCCCGCAGCATGCAAAAGGGCTTGGGAAAGGCGGCGGTCCCGGTGGTTGGTAGGGCGGGACGAACTGTCCCTGTTGCACCGGTTGGACGTAAGCAGTCGATGCAACAGGGTGGTTCGGCGGTTCCGTTGGCGTGATGTTAACCAGGCCCGCTCCGGCCAGCGCCAACGGCAGAGCACGACAAACCAGCATTGTCGGATGAAATGGATGATGGGCGAATTTCGGCAGGCGATGCAAAATTCTACCGGACCGGTGCACCAGGTGAGCCGCGTGTCGGTGTATGCGAGGCGCGACCTGGCGCATGACGGTCCAGCAATACGTGACCATGAGCTGATCCTAAAATCGATCTGATTCCAAATGTTTATACGATACACGATAATATAGGCAGATGAAGCAAGAAATCCAGTCTCATTTACGGTCGGTTAGCAAATGCGCGTCTGGTATGTGTTCCGACGAGTGGCCAAATGGGCGTCGGGAGAAAGTCGTCTCAAATCATCGTGGCTGTATCTTGATTGAGTTTACCCTTCAGAATGGTTACAGAACTCGGCACCGGTCAAAGTTTCTCGCTCCAGGTGCAAGGGCATCGCCCGATCGGTGGTGCGTTGCGCGGGCGACTGATGTCCGCCGTGCTCGGCCACTCGAAGCGGCTGGCCGAATGGCTTGTTTCGTCAGATATCGCGTGACGATGATGCGTCAGTTGGTTCCGGGGCTGCTTGTTTTTGCCTTGCCGGTTCGCGGCTGCGCTTTTGCGGCAGGGGCAGGCATCAGCGTGCCCACGCCGGATGGGCCAGTCATGGCCAGCCTGTTCAGCGCCTCGGGAGAGCGGCCGCGGCCGGCAGTTCTGATCCTGCATGGCAGAGCTGGTTTCGATCCCTATGCCGCCTACGCCCGATAAGCCGACGATCTCGTTGCCGCCGGGATCGATGCCCGGGTGTTTTCTTACTATTCGGCGGCAGACGAAAAAGTCACGTTCGGGTCTGATCGCGCTCAGCGCACGGCGCTTTATCAGGCCCGGTTTCGCGCCCGGGTCGAAACCATCCATGCGGTGACAAATTTCGCCCTGACGCGACGAACCAGTGCCGGCAAAATCGGACTGCCTGGCTTTTCCAATGGCGGATTTTTCGCAGTCGGCGCGGCCGCTACCGACCCGAGCATTAACGCGCTCGTTGTGTTCTACGGTGGTATCCCTGGGCCGATGCGCGAGGAGATCACGCGCTTGCCGCCCTTATTGGCGCTGCATGGCGCCGCCGATCACGTCGTCCCGATCAGCGAGGGTGAGAGGCCTTGCCCGATCGCGCCATGGCGTTGGGCGGTCACGCAGAACCGGTCGTTTACCCAGGCGCCGATCACGGCTTCGATCGGGATCCGAACAGCCATATCGCCAATCAGGCCTGAGCCCGCGCGGTGGCGTTTCTCCGCCGTCAACTGGACACGAAGTAACCGTTCCGCGCTTACGGTTTCACACCCTCGCCGCGACCAACCGGCATCCGGTCGGCGCGAGCCAGCGAGCCCGTCAGGTCAACGGGGACCGAGGTGTCGTGACCCAATGCGGCGGGCCGTGCGTCGCCGGCCGACCTTCCCCGGGACCCAAACGACTGCCGCCAAAGCCGTGCCAAAAACCCTCCCGCGCCCATCGGCATCAGGAACAGCATCGCAATCAGGATTACGCCATAAATTGCGCCTGGTGCCGCTTTCGAGACCTGCTCAGCAAAGTTCGGCACGAACTCGATAAAAATTGCGCCCACGATCGTCCCCGGGATCGAGGCTGCACCCCCCGCGCACAGGCCGACGAACAACGTAATTGACAAGAATATCGAGAAACTGTCCGGCGCCACGAATGCCACCACGATGGCGCCGATCGAGCCGGCGATGCCGGTATACATGGCGCTAACGGCGAAGGTGCGGGTCTTGACCATCGCGAGGTTGATACCCATCGCCTCGGCTGCCGTGGCGTGATCGCGGATTGCCCGCATCGCCCGTCCGATCCGTCCGCGGACCAGGTTCCAGGCCAGCACATACATCAGGACAGCGACGCCGAGGCTGAACAAATACAGCCATTGATCCGACGTCAACGGCAGTCCGAACGGCGGATCGGGCTTGTCGATGACGAGGCCCTGCACGCCACCGGTCCAATCCTCGAATAGTTTGTATTTAAGAACCTGCGGCACAGCCACCGCCAACGCAAATGTTGTCAGCGCCAGGTGATGACCCGCGAGCCGCAATGCCGGCAGCCCAATCAGGAACCCGAAGCCCGCGCAGACGATTCCCGCGACCGGCAGCGTGGCCCAATAGGGCACATCGAAGGTGGTCATCAGGATCGCGGTTGTATACGCGCCGATTGCGTAAAATGCGCCGCTGCCAAGGGAGATTTGTCCGTTGAAGCCAACCAGGATGGCCATGCCCAGGATGGCGACCGCGTACACCACCACCATGGTCAGCTGGAACAGGTGGTAACCGCTGAAAGCAACCGTCGGAACGACCGCCAGCAAGATGACGAAAGCCGCCGTGGCCCAGTTATTCTTCATGGCTTTATACCCGGCTTTGAACGGTGCGGCCCATGAGGCCGGAGGGTCTGACGGTCAGCACCACCACGATGATGACCAGCGCCATCGTCAGTTTCAACTCGGTCCCGACGATGTAGGCGCCACCCAGATTTTCGATGACGCCCACAGCGAAGCCGCCAAGCACGGCACCCAGCGGACTGTCGATGCCGCCCAGAAGGGCGCCGGCAAATGCATAGAGCAGAATGCCAGCCATCATGTTGGGATCCAGGAATACCACAGGCGCCACCATACAGCCTGCGACCGAGCCGATCGCCGCGGCCAGCCCCCAACCGAGCGCCAGCATCCATCCGACCCGTACGCCTACCAGTCGCGCTGACACCGGGTTGAGTGCCGCGGCGCGCATCGCGAGGCCGAGACTGGTGTGCCGGAAAAACAAGTAGACGGCGGTCAACACCGCCAGCGTCACGCCGGTCGAGCCAAGCTGATGGCCCGAAACATAACCGCCGAACAACGACTCATCGGGAAACGGCGATGGAAACTGCTTAATGGTATAGTCGAATAGCCAGCCGCTCATACTGTTTACGATAAGTAACAAGCCGATGAATACACCGATTGCGGACAGGATGGGCGCGTTGATCATCGGACGGATCAACACACGTTCAATGGCGACGCCGATACAGAAGGACACTGCGACCGCCAGGAAAAATGCCACCCAGTACGGCATGCCGAGATTAATGAACGTCAACGTGATATACGTCGAAAACGTCGCCATCTCGCCCTGGGCGAAATTGATATGATGCGTGGCCTGGTAAATCATCACCAAAGCAAGCGACACACTCGCATAGATCCCGCCAGTGGCGATGCCGGCGATGATCTGGTGAATTAATCCTTCCACGTTGCGCTTCCTTTAATAACCAAGGTACGAGCGGCGGATCGACTCGTCCTTGCTGATATCAGCAGCTTTGCCCGACACGACGATGCGGCCGGTTTCGAGCAAATACGCATCCTCGGCAAACGCCAGAGCAAGGCTGGCGTTTTGCTCGACCAGCAGGATGCTGACCTTCTCTTCGTGGCGGATGCGCCGCATGATGTTGAAGATCTCTTTCACGATCAGCGGCGCCAGACCAAACGACGGCTCATCCAACAGCAGCAACCTGGGCCGCAGCAAAAGTGCCCTGGTGATCGCCAACATTTGCTGCTCGCCGCCCGACAGCGTGCCCGCCTGCTGGCGGAATCGTTCCTTGAGGCGGGGAAAGTAGCCGAACATCCGCTCGAAGTCCGCCTCGACCTCGCGATCTTTGCGGGTGTAAGCACCGAGGCGCATGTTTTCCTCGACCGTCAGCTCCATGAAGGTGCCGCGGCCATCTGGGACGTGCGCCACGCCGCGGCGGACGACGTCCTCGGTCGCCATGCCGGCAATCGCCTCGCCGCCCAGAATGATGTCGCCGTCGGTGTGCACCATCCCGCAAATCGCGCGCAATGTGGTGGTCTTACCGGCGCCGTTGGCACCCAGCAGGGCGGTGACACCGCCCTCCTCGACCGAGAAATCGATGCCGTGCAGCACCTTCGTCTCGCCGTAGGCGGCGTGCAGGCCCTTGGCCTCAAGCAGCGCCGGCATGGGCCTCGTCCTCCTGTGTATCGCCAAGATAGGCGCGGATCACTTCCGGCTCGGCGCGCACCTCATCCGGCGTGCCGTCGGCAATCTTGAGGCCGAACTCCAGTGCCACGACCTTGTCGGACACCCGCATCACCAGGTTCATGTGGTGTTCGACCAGCAGGATGCTGAGGTTGAGCTGTTCTTGCACCCGCCGCATCAGAACTGCGAGTTCGTCGACCTCACTGTGGTTGAGGCCGCCCGCGGGTTCGTCCAGCATCAGCAACTTCGGTTGCGTCATCAGTGCGCGTGCCAGCTCGACCCGCTTTTGCCAGCCGAACGGGATGGCCCCGGCCGGCGTATCGGTCACCTGGTGCAAGTCCAGCAGATCGAGCAAGTCATGCAACCGACGATCGGCGACCTCCTGCTCCGTGCGGACAATCGGCAGACGCAAAGCATTGGCAATGTAGCCAGAGGTTGCGGTGCTGTGGGCGCCCACAAGAATATTGTCGCGCACGGTCATGTTGCGAAACAGAGCGACATTCTGGAATGTGCGGCCGAGCCCAATACCGGCCATCCGGTGCCGCGGCACATTGGTCAGTGACTTTCCCTCAAACAGGATGTCACCTCCATTATAGCGGTAAATGCCGCTGATGCAGTTGAACAGCGTCGTCTTGCCAGACCCGTTCGGCCCGATCAGCCCGCAAATTTGACCATAATCAACATCGAACGACACGCCGCCGAGGGCGATGACGCCACCGAACCGCATTTGCACCCCGGAAATGCGGAGCAGTGGCTGAGAGGACGCGTTTACCATCACGCGCTGCGTACAGGCATGAACACGTCGCGCATCATTGGGCGGCTTCCCATGCGTCCCCTCATCTTCGTTGTCGCGTCCCAGACTGCGAGAAAGTGACGAAGCGCGCGAACCGTGTCAATCACGTTCTGTGGGCGCGCACGTCGCTTCGCGCCGCTTTACATGGCCAGATAGCCCCCGTCGACATAAAGTTCAGCGCCGGTGATGTAGGACGCTTCATCCGAAGCCAGGAACAGGACCGCGTTGGCGACCTCATCGACCTCGCCGCTGCGCCCCAGAGGCACTGCCCGCAGCATTTTGGCACGGACCGTTGGGTCGGCGGTGGCGCCGGACGTGCGCATCGGCGGCATCAGGCCGGGATGTATCGAATTGCAACGGATGTTGTCCTTGCCGAACTGCACCGCGGTGGCCTTGGTCATGGTGCGAACCGCGCCCTTGGAGGCATTGTACGACATATGAACCATGGTCTGGCCAACCACACCTGAAATCGACGACAGGTTGACAATCGACCCGCCGCCATTCTTCTGCATCTGCCGCACGGCGGCGGCGGTGCCCAGGAAAACGCCAGTGGAATTGACTTCCATCACGCGATGCCAGATGCCGGTTTCCAGCAGATCATTCACCGCGCTGCCGCTGATGCCCGCGTTGTTCACCAGGATATCCAGGTGGCCGTACAGAGCAACCGTGTCGGCGACCACTTTGTTCCAGCCCGCTTCGTCGGTGACGTTCAACGGCATGTAAACCGCAGTCCCGCCGGCATTGGTGATTTCACCGGCAACGATCTTGCCCTCGCCTTCCAGTTGATCGGCGATGACGACCTTGGCCCCTTCTTTGGCAAACCGCCGTGCCGTCGCCGCGCCCATGCCGGATGCCGCGCCGCTCACGATCGCCACTTTGTTGGCCAAACGCATGGCATGTTCCTCCGTTTCGAGAATTTCCCATTTCGAGAATTACCGGGCAACCTGGCACGCGGCGATGGGCTTGGCTACCGGCCGGTAAGGCGGCAGGATGCGCCAACCTTTCCGGAGTCACCCCAATGGCGCATCGCGGTTTGAAATTCGGCATCTTCCTTGCCCCGTTCCATAAGGTCGGCGAGAACCCAACCCTGGCGATCGGCCGCGATGTCGAATTGCTGCAATGGCTCGATGAGCTTGGCTATGACGAGGCGTGGATCGGCGAGCATCATTCGGCCGGTTGGGAACTGATCGCCTCACCTGAACTGATCATCGCGGCCGCGGCGGAAAAGACCAAGTACATCAAGCTGGGTTCGGGGGTGACGTCGTTGCCGTACCATCACCCGTTCCTGGTGGCGCAGCGCTGGGTTCAACTGGATCACATGACCCGCGGCCGCGCCATGTTGGGTTGTGGGCCCGGAGCGTTGACGTCCGACGCTTACATGCTGGGGATCGAGCCCTCGACGCAACGGCCACGCATGCTGGAGGCGATGGACGCCATCATGCGCCTGTTGAAATGCGAAGAGCCGGTCACCATGAAAACCGATTGGTTCGAAATGAACCAGGCGCGTCTGCATCTGGCACCATACAGTGACCCGCATTTCGAAATTGCGGTCGCCAGCACCATCACGCCGTTTGGCATGATCGCGGCAGGCACACATGGCGTTGGCGTGCTGTCGATCGGTGCAGGCCTGCCGGGTGGTCCTGAAGCGATGGCGACGCAGTGGAAGATCGCTGAGGAGTATGCTGCGAAAAACGGCAAGACGATGAATCGCAAGAACTGGCGCATTGTGGTGAGTGCCCATATCGCCGAGGACGACGAACAGGCCTTGCGCGAAGTCAGCCGCGGCGAGCGGATCGAGACGCTGACCTACTTCGAGGATACGCTCGGTCGTCCACCGGGCCGCGCCGACGATCCGTTGCGCGAGGGCGTCAAAATGGGAACGACGCTGGTGGGCTCGCCGGAAACCGTGATCAAGGGGATCCACCGGCTGTTGGGCTACAGCCAGGGCGGCTTCGGCGGCATTCTGTTCCGTGCGCATGAGTGGGCGAACCGCGAGCAGACGCTGCGCAGTTTCGAACTGTTCGCACGTTATGTGATGCCGGTCTTCCAGGCCTCGCTCGATCCCATCGCCGCCTCCAACAACTGGGCGCGCGAAAACCGCAAGCAGGTGTTCGGTCCGACGGTCGAGGCGGTGAAACGCGCCTTTACCGATTTCGGTGCCGCGGTGCCGGAGGAAGCAGTGCGCGCGCGGACCATCGGCGGCCGCGACGTGTAGCCCGGTATCATTACAGCGCGCGCGCTCCTGTCATTGCGAGGGCAACGAAGCAATCCCTTTCAGGGGGACCGAGAGTTTGCTTCGCTCCGCTCGCGATGACTCCCGGCGAGCCCATCCCCCAGGGCGGCTCGTTACGCGGCGGCGCGCAGATCCTGTTGTGCTGCTGCCTTGATCATATCGGCGCCCTTTTCGGCGATCATGATGACTGCGGCGTTGGTATTGCCCGACGTAACGGTCGGCATGATCGAAGCATCGATCACCCGCAAACCAGCGATCCCGCGCACCCGTAGCTGATCGTCGACCACAGCCTGGGGGTCCTGACCCATCTTGCAGGTGCCAATAACGTGGTACGTGGTTTGGCCATTGGCGCGCGCGAAATCCAACCATTCGGCGTCGGTCTGCACCTTGTCGCCGGGGTTCATCTCAAATGCGCGATATTTGTCCAACACCGCGTTATTGATGATCCGGCGGCCGATTTTCATCCCGTCGACCAACACTCGCTGGTCCATCGGATCGGCCAGATAGTTCGGTCGTATCGCCGGCGCCGCGTTCGGGTCGTTGGACTTTGCATGGATCGAGCCTTTTGATTCGGGGCGGCATTGATACACCGTCAACGTCATGCCGGGCTCGCGTTCCAACTCGCGCGTCTGCGCGTTCCCATAACTGGCATGGGCGAAATGGAACTGCACGTCGGGCTCTTCCATGCCGGGCTGCGTTTTGACGAACCCGTAAGCGATGCCGGCGGTAAAGGTCAGGATACCGCGACGCTGAATATAGTACTTCAGCACTTCACTCGCCAACGCGAGACCGCGCGAGCGCTCGTTAAGTGTCACCGGCAACTTCACCCGCCAGTTCATGCGCGGCGCGTAGTGATCGCGGTAATTCTCGCCGACACCCGGCAGCGCGTGCAGAACCGGAATGCCAAGCGAGGCAAGCAATTGCGGCTGACCGATGCCGGACAATTCCAGGATATGCGGCGACTTCACGGCACCGGCTGCGAGAATAACCTCGCGATTGCAACGCGCCTCCTTCGCCACACCGTGCTGGGCGTAAGCCACACCCACCGCGCGTTTGCCTTCGAGAATGACATTGGTCGTGTAAGCATTGGTTTCGACCCGCAGGTTCGGGCGGTTCATCGCAGGTTTGAGGAAACCTCGTGCGGTCGACCAGCGCTCGCCATTCTTTTGCGTGACCTGGTAATAACCGAAACCTTCCTGATGGCCGTTGTTGTAGTCCTCGTTACGTGGGAAACCTTCAGCCGCGGCGGCGTCGATGAACGCGTCCAGCAGTTCGGCGCGCTCCACCATGTTGGAAACGTGCAGCGGTCCGCCAGAGCCGCGAGACTCATCACCGCCAGGCTCGAAGTGCTCCGCCTTCTTGAAGTACGGCAGTACGGATTCATAAGACCAGCCGCGATTGCCGTATTGCGCCCAGGTGTTGTAGTCGAGCGGGTTGCCGCGGACGTACAGCATGCCGTTAATCGAACTGGAACCGCCGAGGGTACGGCCTCGCGGGATGGGGATGCAGCGGTTATTCGCGTTCGGCTCGGGTTCAGTCGCGAAATTCCAGTTGTAGATCGGGCTGTTCAGTAGTTTGGTGAACCCTGCCGGGATATTGATCCACATCGATTTGTCGGGAGGCCCGGCTTCCAGCAGCAATACCCGAGCTTTGCGGTCTTCCGTCAGGCGGTTTGCCAGCACGCATCCTGCGGAACCGGCACCGACGATGATATGATCATACTCAGCCATGGAAGTCCCCCTTTATCCCACCGTTGCATAGCCAGCTTGCGCCGCGGCGTCCAGGCGGAGAGAATTGTCTTATGGTCGGCTCGACGCATTTTTCCGCCTGGTCTTTGCTGCGGCACGCCTTTGGTGGTGCGTGGCCGGAACAATGGCGCTCCCCCGAGCTGCGGGATACTTACGATGTTGTGATCGTTGGCGCCGGCGGGCATGGGCTGGCCACGGCGTACTACCTCGCAGCCGAGCACGGGGTCCGGAATATCGCCGTACTCGACAAGGGATGGTTGGGCGGGGGCAACACTGGACGCAACACCACGATCATTCGTTCAAATTATCTGTGGGACGCAAGCGCGGCGATTTATGAGCATTCGTTGCAGCTGTGGGAAGGCCTGTCACAGGGGCTGAATTATAATGTCATGTATTCGCCGCGCGGCGTGATGATGCTGGCGCATAATCATCACGACGTTCAGGTGTTCCGCCGCCACGTGTTTGCCAACCGGTTGCAAGGCATCGACAATGAATGGCTGACGCCTGAACAGGCGAAGGCCTTTTGTCCACCGCTGGATATTAGCCCTTCGATGCGATATCCGGTGCTTGGTGCGGCATTGCAACGGCGCGGCGGCGTGGCGCGTCATGACGCCGTTGCCTGGGGTTATGCGCGGGCGGCGAGCGCTCTGGGTGTAGATATTATCCAGAATTGTGAGGTAACCGGTGTCGATCGCGGTGCGAACGGCTCGGTGACCGGGGTGCAGACCTCGCGCGGGTCGATCCGTTCACGAAAGGTTGGCGTTGTTGCTGCGGGCCACACCAGTGTCCTGATGGCAATGGCTGGCGTCCGCATGCCACTGGAGTCGTTTCCATTGCAGGCTTTGGTCTCCGAGCCGGTGAAGCCGGTGATGCCCTGCGTGGTCATGTCGAACACCATCCACGCATATATTTCCCAGTCGGATAAAGGCGAACTGGTCATCGGCGCCGGCACGGATGCTTATACGTCCTACAGCCAGGCCGGCGGGCCGCATATCGCGGCACATACTCTGGAAGCGATCTGCGAAATGTTTCCAACGCTTCGCCGTTTGCGCATGTTGCGCAACTGGGCTGGCATCGTGGATTGTACGCCGGACCGGTCACCGATCATTGGACTGACACCGGTGCCAGGCCTGTTCGTCAATTGTGGCTGGGGAACCGGGGGATTTAAGGCGACGCCGGGTTCCGGCCATGTATTCGCTGCGACGATTGCGCGCGGCGAGCCTCACCCGATTGCAGCGCCGTTTAGTCTGGATCGCTTTCGCACCGGGTGCCTGATCGATGAGGCCGCCGCCGCAGCGGTGTCGCACTGATGCTGCTGATCCCTTGCCCGTGGTGCGGGGTTAGACCGGAAATTGAATTCCGTCACGGTGGTGAGGCTCATGTGACGCGGCCGACTGACCCGCAGTTGGTTTCGGACGAAGAATGGGCCGACTTCTTATACAACCGGGCAAATCCAAAGGGCATTCACGCAGAACGATGGCGGCACGTGCATGGCTGCGGCCGATTTTTCAATTGCGTGCGAGACACCGTGACGGACCGGATCATTTCAACTTATACGCCCGGTGAATCACGGCCGGAATGACAAAAAACTACCGCACCTCGTCCGGCGGACGCATCCGCCGCGACCAGCCGATCCAGTTCAGCTTTGATGGTCGGCAGTTCGGTGGTTACGCAGGCGATACGTTGGCCTCGGCGCTGCTGGCGCATGGCGTCCATCTCGTTGGCCGCTCATTCAAATACCACCGTCCGCGCGGTATCCTGTCCGCTGGCTCGGAGGAACCAAACGCTCTTGTCACGATCGACCGGGGTTTCGGGCGTTCCACACCCAACCTTCGTGCAACCGTCATCGAACTCCATGAGGGCCTGACAGCCCAGACCCAAAATGCCTGGCCATCGGTTCGGTTCGATGTGGGGGCAACGGCCGATTTCCTGTGGCCGCTGTTGCCGGCCGGATTTTACTACAAGACCTTCATGTGGCCCGCCGCATTCTGGCAACGCCTGTATGAGCCTGCGATCCGTGCGGCCGCTGGTCTGGGTCGGGCGCCGGGAGCAGCGGACCCCGATCGATACCTTCATCGTTACGCGCATTGCGATGTTCTGGTGATCGGCGCCGGTCCTGCTGGCCTGGCCGCTGCAGCCGCGGCAGCAGCGAAGCGGCAGCGCGTCATCCTTTGTGATGAGCAGTCGGAACCAGGCGGCTCGTTGCTGGCCCGTCCGGCCATGCGCATAGATGGACTGGCGGTATCGGACTGGATCGCGGGTGCGCTGGGGACCGGTATGACTGTCCTCAGCCGCACGACCGCTGTTGGCTGGTACCCCGACAACATGGTCGCTCTGGTGGAACGGGTGACCGATCACCTCGCACAGCCAAACCCCAACCTGCCACGCGAGCGGTTGTGGCTGGTTCGGGCGCGTCGCGTCGTCATTGCGACCGGGGCGATCGAGCGTCCGTCAGTATTTCCCGGCAACGATCGTCCGGGTATCATGCTGGCGGGTGCTGCGGCCACGTATTTGCATCGTTACGGTGTCGTGGCCGGCCGCCGCATCGTCGTCAGCACGTCACACGACAGCGCGTGGGCCACCGCGTTCGACCTGGCAGCTGCCGGCGTCACGATCGCGGCGATCCTCGACCAACGAGAGACGGTTGACCCATCGCGGCG
>JBEKQQ010000002.1:0-132864 GCA_049519555.1 Acetobacteraceae bacterium | reverse complement strand
GAGCCGCTCACCTGGGATGCCATGTTGGCGCCTTTGGTTGATCTTGTCGGTGAGCTAACGGACAGCGATCGGGCCGAGGTTTCCCTCGTTCCGTCGTCAGCCTCGACGGCGGAGCAAGATCCTGTTGTCAGTCCGGCAGATGGCACAGCGACAAACCAGGACGATGAGGTATTGCCCACGCGACAGGCATGACCAGGGCCATCCTTGGTTCATCGAGCATACCTCGTCGGTCCATTTAGGGTTCGGGCATTCCTGGGTGGGTCGTCCACAGGAATTGACGGCGCGCCGCGATATCCCGAAAAGATGTAACGACTGAGCGTAGCACGTCACGGAGCGATATTTATGCCCAAGGTGACCATCGGAATGCCGGTTTACAATGGAGCAACAACAATCCGCCGCGCGCTGGATGGCCTGCTGGCTCAGAGTTTCGACGATTTCGAACTGATCATTTCCGACAACGCTTCTACCGACGCCACTGCGGAGATTTGCCAGGAATATGCCGCCCGTGACAGCCGGGTACGGTACGTGCGGCAAAGCGAGAATATCGGCGCATCGATGAATTTCCGCTTCGTCCTGTTCGAAGCCGATACGCCCTATTTCATGTGGGTGGCGGCTGACGATTTATGGGCACCGTCTTTCCTCGCCCGCCACTTCGCGGTCCTGGAGGCTGATCCCGGCATCGTACTGAGCCAGTCCCGGGTACTGTTCACCATGAACGGTCATCCAATTTACATTTCGGACGGCACGTTCGCCCTGCCCCACGACGAAACCGGCAATGTGGTGGCCTATCTCACCGATCCCTCAGACAACAGCCGCTATTACGGGCTATTCCGCACTGCCGTGCTGCAAGCGGTGTTTCCTGACAGAAGCTTCTTTGCACTCGATTGGGCGGTGGCGGCCGCAACGTTGCACTTTGGCCGGCATCACGAAATTGACGATATCCTGATGATCCGCGATATCACGGATGTCGCCAACTATGAGCGAGCGGTCGCCCGCGACCATTGGTTCTGGTTGTGCCGCGTGTTCCCGGTGCTGTACATGACATTTTGGCTGCTGCGCAAACGCCAGGTGCCGATCAGTGCAAGGGTTTTGTATTCTCTCGCCAAACTCAATCTGTACATGCATTTCCGCTTTGGCCTGCATCGCTGGCACCGAGCAGCCGAATTCTATGTGACAAACAACATTGGACGGCGGTACCAGACCTTGTTGCTCAGACACTGGGTACGCTACCGCATCAAACGGGGATTGCGGCGCGTTCTGCGAGCCCCGTTATCGGTGATTTACCGCGCGTGGCGCGCAATGCCGCTGACGCTGGCCCAACGCCAGGCCGTCAAGCGGGCGATGCTGCAACTGGTACACCTGGGTCGCACAGTGGTCCGTCCGGTGCCCGCCCAAATCCCCGAGCAGGGCCGGACAGCCGCTTCCCGAGCGGCCAATGCATTGGCGATGCCGGCACTGCCCTCGTCTGGCTGGCGCATGTTGCGCCCCATGGGAGAGTACGTGCCACACCTGTCCATCATCGTGGTCACTGCGGGCAAGGTGCTGAATACGCTGGCTTTGATCGATTCTCTGGCGGGAGCGCAACACACTGCAGGCGACGACGTGCGCATTGAGTTCATGCTGATCGACAACGGCAGTGCGGACATCACCGGCGAGTTGTTTCAGGCGCTACAGGGTATCCGGTATCAGCGTTCAGATCCTGCCGCGCCGTTCAGTGTTGCGGCCAACGCGGCCTGGCCGGCAGCTTTGAGTGATACGCTGGTCTTCATCGAACCGACGTTGCGGGTTGATCCCGACTTCCTGCGCCAATTCCTTCCAGGCGTCAGCGCCCGAACACTCTTAGGGCCGCAATTGCGGAACTGGGACGGGTTCCTCGACGCAGCGGGCGGCATTGCCAGTGTCACCATTGGGCTGCGGGGCTACGGCGCGGGGCATAGCGGCGCCGAGGCACCCTTCCTGTATGCCAGAACAGTCGATTACTGCCCCGGCGCCTTCGGGCTGCATCGCGACACGCTTGCCCGCCTCGGTGGGTTCACCCCTGACTATGCGACGTTCGAGATTTCCGCCCTGGACGTTGCCACCCGCTTGAAGGCGTCGGGCGGCGAGGCGGTCTACTGGCCGGCCGCCATCGCCAGCGACTGGTCGGGTGCGACACGCCTCGCCGATGCCCGCATACCCGTCGACGATCAGGTCATGGCCGCTGATTGGCGCCGTTTTGTCGAGCGCAACCACGATCGCCTGCATTTTGACGACCGGGGCGACAACCAGTTGGGTGATCGCAGCCGCCGCCAGCGCCTGCTATTCGTTGATGCGGTCACGCCCGAGCCAGATCTCAACGCCGGCTCCATTTTGGCGCTCAATCTCATGCGCATGCTGGGCGACCTCGGCTTCCGCGTCACATTCGTGCCGGAACTCAACATGACCTTCGCCGGACACTATACCCACGCACTGCAGGCGCTGGGAATTGACGCAGTTTATTCGCCGCTTTGCTACTCGCTGGATGAGTTACTGCAGAAGCGCGGGCACGAATTCGATGTTGTCGTGTTGTGCCGGGCCAACATCGCCGGGCGCTATATTGAAAAAACCCGCGAGCTGGCACCAAAAGCCCGAATTGTGTTCAACACCATAGACCTGCACTTCATGCGCGAGATGCGCGAGGCGCAGCTGCGCGACGACCCGCAAATGCTGGCCGCGGCCAGGCGCACCGAAGCTGTCGAATTGACAGTGGTCGCCAACACAGATGCGACAATCGTCGTCAGCACACACGAGGAAGCCATCCTGCGCGCGGCGGTGCCCGGTGCCCGGGTGCATGTGGTGCCGCTGCTGTTCGATATGCCCGAGCGACTGGAATCCACCGGACCGGACAACCGCTATGACATCATGTTCGTTGGCACTTACCAGCATCCGCCGAACGCCGATGCCGCGATCTATTTTGCCAGGGAGATCTGGCCGCTGGTGCGATCGCGATTGCCGGAAGCTCGCTTTCTGGTAGTCGGTAGTTCCATGACGCCTGAAGTTCAGGCGTTGGCAGGCAACGGGGTGGAGGTGCTTGGTTTCGTCGAGGATCTTAACGCCACACTGGCGACCTGCCGTCTGACCGTGGCTCCGCTCCGCTTCGGCGCGGGGTTGAAAGGCAAAGTGGCCTCCAGCCAGCTGGCTGGGGTGCCAGTGGTGGCAACGCCGATTGCGGTGGAGGGCACCTCCATGCGCCATGGTGTGGAGGTCATGATTGCCGACGATCCCGGGTCGTTTGCCGATGCGGTGGTGAAAGTCTACCGGGACCCGGTGTTGTGGCAGCAGCTCGCGGCCGAAGGGTTCAATTTTGTTCGCCGCGAATATGCCATCGACGCCAATATGGACCGGGTTCGGGCAGTGCTGGAAGACGCCGGTGTGACATTGCCAACGCTTTCCCGGACAGTGCCAGCCAACGAGGAGGCGTTGGCGGCCGCAACTGAAACTCCCAGCTCAGCATCGTGTGCCGGTGCCGCGCGCGCGTCACCATTAGACCCGCCTGGACATCGTGTGGCCGGCGCGATCGATTGGCCGGTACCGGAAGAGGCAGCTGGGTCGGGTACTGCAATGAGGCTTTCCCGTGCATCCAACTGAAGCCAGCAGTTTGCTCCCGGTTTCGGAAAGGCCCAACGTTTCGGAAAGGCCTGGGCCGCCCAGGGGCGACGAGCTTGCTGATCGCGGGCAAACACTCTAACGAACAAGCGCGATTCACCGCGGGTTGCGCCAGGTAGCCTATGCGTGGCTCGCTCGAGAGAATACGGGTTCTCCACTGTCGGTCTGTCGGTTGGCCCGCGTCGCGAGGGCGATTCGGCACCGCCAGGATGGCTCACGATCGACCCGGCCAGAATCCGCCGGCGAGTACAGCGCGAGGTTAGAATGCGTCTCAGTGTGGATACCACGGCTCGGTCGCTGACGGTCAGCGACAACGGCGAGGCAAGGGCTCTCGACCTCTACGGGAAGGAGGCGTTCGAGTTCATTTCGGATTTATGGATGAAGCTGAGCTGGCAACAAAAATACTCCTACACCTTCACCTGGCTGGGCCGTCCGATCATCCAGCATCCCGAAGACATGGTCCGGATGCAGGAGGTCGTCTACACGTTGAAGCCCGACGTGATCGTAGAGACGGGAGTGGCCCATGGCGGGTCGCTGATTTTCAATGCCAGCCTGCTGCACAACATCGGCAAGGGCCGCGTCGTGGGGGTGGATATCGAGATACGCCCGCACAACCGCGCGGCGATCGAGGCACACAGCCTGGCGCCGATGATCACGCTGATCGAAGGCGACTCGGCGGCGCCCGAAGTCGTCAGCCAGGTGCGCGCGCTCATCCGCCCGGACGATACCGTATTGATTTTCCTTGATTCCGACCATAGCCGTCGCCATGTCCTCGCTGAGTTGGAAGCGTATCACAATTTGGTATCCGTCGGCTCCTACATCGTGGCGACCGACGGCATCATGCGTGAGGTCCACGATGTGCCACGTGGCAAGCCAGCTTGGCTGACCGACAATCCCGCCGCCGCAGCGCAAGATTTCCTTGCCACGCACAAGGATTTCGCACTGTCGCCGCCGCAATGGTCGTTCAACGAGAGTGAACTTGACAAGGTTATCACCGGGCACCCCGATGCGTGGCTGCAGCGTATCTGCTAGGCCTCCATGATGGGAAGGCGGCGACTGCAACCCTTAAGACTGACCCGATGCGCGGATCCGGCTGCGACAGGCGGTGATACGGAGCGTGACGAAGGATGAAGGCAGTGATTCTTGCGGGTGGCTTTGGCACGCGACTGTCCGAGGAGACGGATCTGCGTCCCAAGCCAATGGTCGAGATCGGTGGGCGGCCGATCATTTGGCACATCATGAACATTATGGCGCACCACGGGCTCAAGGATTTTTACATTGCACTCGGCTACAAAGGCGACAGCATCAAACGCTACTTCCTCGAGCAGTATAACGTTTCGTCGGACATCACGATTGATCTTCTGTCTGGGGAGACCAAAATCCTGTCGCGGCCGTCGATCGACTGGCGGGTGCATCTGATCGAGACCGGACAGTCCACGCTGACCGGCGGGCGGATCAAGCGCCTACAATCGCAGATCGGCGCGGAGACCTTCATGGTGACCTATGGCGATGGCGTCAGCGATGTGCCGATCGATCAGGTCGTCGCGCATCACCGGCGCTGTGGCAAGCTCGCGACCGTCACTGCGGTGCGGCCACCAGCGCGGTTCGGTGGTCTGATCCTGAACGACGACGCCACCGCAGTGGAGCGTTTCGGCGAGAAGTCGCAGACCGACGCGGGCTGGATCAATGGCGGATTCATCGTGTGCGAACCTGCTGTTTTCGATTACCTGTCGGGTGATTCCTCGGTGCTTGAAGTCGACCTGTTGGAGCGTCTGGCCCACGAGAACCAACTCGCCGCATACTGTCATCACGGATTCTGGCAATGCATGGACACGCTGCGCGAGAAGCGGATGCTGGAGCAGATGTGGGATAGCGGTGATCCGCCCTGGCGCGTGTGGCGCGAGAAGTGACGACCGCCGGAAGGCCCGCATTCTGGGGCTGTCGCCCTACCCTGGTCACAGGCGGCTCTCGCCTTCGGGGCATAAGGATCCTGCGTGCGCTGACCGAAATGAATACCGGCGTGATTTGCCTTGTGCGCGAATCGATCGAGTGGAGTCGAAACTTCCTGGCGACGAGCACCTGATGTCAAACGCTTCCCTCTCGTGCCGCTCCTGCGGGCACGTCCCGATTCTGCCTGTCCTGTCCCTTGGCGAGACGCCGCTGGCCAATGCGTTGCTGACGCGCGATCAGCTTGCTGCGGATGAGGCGCGGTTTCCCCTCGACCTCGCATTCTGCCCATCCTGCACCCTGGTGCAGATCACCAAATCCGTGCCGCCGGAAATGATGTTCCGGGACTATATGTATTTCTCGTCGTTCTCCGACACGATGCTGGCGCATGCCCGCGCCATCGCCGAACGGATGACCGCCGAGCGCGGGCTCACCGCCGCGTCCCTGGTGATCGAGATCGCCAGCAACGATGGATATTTGCTAAGGAACTATCTGCGGGCCGGTGTGCCCGTACTGGGCGTTGAGCCAGCGAGCAATATTGCCACGGTGGCGCGCGAACAGCACGGTATTGACACGATCGAGGAATTCTTCGGCACCGAGGTCTCGGAACGGCTGGCCGCTGGCGGCCAGCGAGCGGATGTGCTTCACGCTAACAATGTGCTGGCACATGTCCCGGATCTGAACGGTTTTGTCGGCGGGATCGCCACCGTGCTGAAACCCGATGGCGTGGCCGTTATCGAGGCTCCGTTCCTGATGGACATGATGGACAACCTCGAATTCGACACGATCTACCACGAGCATCTCTGTTATTTTTCACTCACCGCCCTGGCGGCGTTGTTCAGCAGGCACGGGTTGACGATCATCGATGTCGAACGTCACAAGATCCATGGTGGCAGTCTTCGTCTGTTCGCCGCCAGAAGCGCATCCGGACGAACGCCGGAACCTTCGGTTGCGGGTTTGCTTGACGAAGAATCCAGATGGCACGTGCGCGACTACAAACGCTATCAGGGTTTTGGCGCCAGGGTAGCGGAATTGAAGACCGAGCTCATTGCCGTGCTAAATCGCCTGAAGACTGAGGGCAAGACAGTCGCAGCCTATGGCGCATCGGCTAAGGGCGCCACGCTGCTCAATACTTTTGGTATCGGTCACCAGTTTCTGGATTACATCGTCGACCGCAGTACGGTGAAGCAGGGCCACTTTGCGCCCGGTACGCATCTTGAGATCTTGTCGCCCGATGTGCTGGCAACCCGCAAACCCGATTATCTGCTGCTATTGGCATGGAATTTCGCCGATGAAATCCTGCACCAACAACATTCGTACCGGCAGGCCGGCGGGCGGTTCATCATACCGATCCCGACTGTTACCATCATCTGACTAACCGGAGGAATGCTGCCAGGTCATGGATTTCACCGAGACTCCGCTGCCCGGAGCGTTCATCGTCACGCTGACGTCGATCGCCGATGCGCGCGGCTCGTTCACGCGGACCTTTTGCCAGCGCCGCCTCGCTGAGCATGGCATCGTTCTTTCGGTGGCCCAATGTAACCGGTCGCGCAACGCCAGGCGCGGCACCTTGCGTGGCATGCATTTCCAATGCGCTCCGCATGAGGAAGCCAAGCTGGTGCGTTGCTCGCGTGGCGCATTGTGGGACGTGATCATTGATTTGCGGTCAGGTTCGTCGAGCATCGGCCGTTGGTTCGGTGTGGAATTAAGCGAAGCCAACGACACTTCGCTGTTTGTGCCGGCCGGGTTCGCGCACGGTTTCCAGACGCTCGTAGATGACACCATCATTGAATACACGATGTCGGAATTCTACGATCCCGCTTCCGCCTCAGGCGTGCGCTGGAACGACCCGGCGTTTGGCATCACCTGGCCCGTCGCGGAGCCGGTTCTCTCCGATCGCGACCAGGCCTTTCCGGACTGGCATGAATGAAGCGAATTTTGCTGACCGGCGCCAGCGGCTTTATTGGCCGAGCCTGTGTGCGGCCATTGCTCGACCGAGGGTTCGAGATCCACAGTATCAGCCGAGTGCCGGCAAATGTGCCGCCCGGGGTGACCGCACATCACGGCGATTTGCTTGACCGCCAATCGATGCGCCGTTTGGTCGCGACCGTCGCTCCAAGCCATTTGCTTCATGCCGCCTGGGATGTCTCCGATAGCGGCTACTGGACATCCAGCGGCAACCTGGTTTGGTTGTCGGCAAGTATCGACCTGTTGGAGGCGTTTGTGGCGGGCGGCGGACACCGCGCCGTCGGTGTCGGCACTTGTGCCGAGTATGAATGGGAGCACATCCCGGCACCCGGCGTGAGTACCCAAAACGCGCCGCTCACCCCATACGGGGGCGCCAAGCTGGCCCTGTCCGACGCCTTCCTGGCGGTGCGCGGTATGGGAGTGGAGACCGCCTGGGGACGCGTTTTCTATCCGTACGGTCCAGGCGAGCGCGCCACGAAGCTGCTCTCCGCCACTATCAATGCCCTGTTGGACGATCGTGATTTCGACTGTTCCGATGGCACGCAGATTCGCGACTTCATGCATGTCAACGACGTTGGCGCCGCCCTCGCACAGCTGATTGACAGCAATGTCACCGGCGCGGTCGACATCGGCACCGGGCAGGGAACACCTCTGCGTAGTGTCGTCGAAGAGGTAATCAAGCAACTCGGCCATGGCGAACTCGTCCACTTCGGCGCGTTGCCTAATCGCGACACCGAGCCGCCGACGCTGGTCGCCAACCCACGCCGGCTCACCGAGGAAGTGTGCTTTGCACCTACCATCGACGTTCCGGAGGGCATCGCAGATCTTGTGACGAACATTCGCGCAGCTCGTTGCAGCGTCACCAATAATGCAGACATGCCGGCACTGATCGCGGCGATCGATGCCGAAATCGCCCAGGCGGCGCCAATTTACCAGCCTTCGCAATTCTGGGTAATGTTGCAGGACCGCAACAGGAGCCAACTCGAGCAGAGTGCAATGCTGCGCTTCAAGCGCACCATTAACAATAACTACTTCAACTGGTTGCCGAGTGATTTCAACGACAATCAGGTACGCAACCTCGTGCGTTCCTGGTTGGGACACGGCGGCCATTTGCCGCTGGCGGCGGTCGCCGGATCAAGTGCCCGAGTTCACTGGGCCGGCGTCGAATCATACAACGGCGACAGCCCATTCGTGGACGAGCAATACTGCTGGTTCTATGCGATGTTTGTCGGGATGCTTTGGGATTTCGCCGCAAGCCACGACCCCATTCGCTTGTGCGAGCGCATTGAGGAGCCCATTCTGGGCGCCCCATTGCCGGTGTACGCTGATGGCAAATTGCTGACGCAGGACCTGGCCAACTCGATTTATGAGTGGTCGCGCGTGCGCCAGATGGTGCACGGACGTGCCCTTCCGGATAGGCCGCGCGTCATGGAACTTGGCGCCGGATATGGCCGCCTGGCGTACGTGTTCGTCAAAGCCGAGCCATGCCGTTACGTGATCGTGGACATCGCGCCAGCGCTGGCCATTGCCCAATGGTACCTGACAGAGACAATGCCCGACCTGACCGTTTTCCGGTTCCGCCATTTCGATGCCTACGAGGATATAGCGTCCGAGTTCGAAGCAGCGGACATCTGCTTCCTCTCGGCCAACCAGCTGGAACTGCTGCCGGACAATGTGATCGACATTACCGTTTCAATCAGCACATTGCACGAAATGCGGCACGACCAGATTGAACATTTCAAACGGTTGATCGCCGACAAGACGCGATTTGCGATCTACTTCAAACAATGGAGCCGCTGGAGGAACCCGCTCGACGATATCGTGGTGCAGCGGGAGGATTACCTGTTGGATGGCGACTGGCGGTTGATCCTGGACACACCGCATGCGGTGCAGGATGCGTTCGTTGAGTTGGGCTTCGTCCGCGATTATGTGCCACCGGCCGCGCGGGGGGAAGAACCGGTGACGGCCGACCAATACGGAGATGAAACACCTCTGAGGGACAGCGGTGACGCTTCTGCCGATGTTGCAGCCGAATTACTGGCGCCCGCCAGTTGACTGCCAGGCCAGCAGAGGTCTAAAGGCCGACCGGCCGCTCCAAGGGAAGACTCTCTCTTAGCTACCTGTCCAGTTTCCGGGGTCCACCTCACCGTGCGGATCACACCACTCTGAATCCGACGCCGGTTTCGACCTTCATGACACGGATTTACGGCGTCCTGCGGTATCGCTTCGCATTGCCATGCCGCCGGCCGAATCTACCATACAGACTCTGGGACATTCCGGGATATCGACGATGGGCCTGAGGCGGATAAGCACGCAGCGGGAAGTCGCCGGTCTGCCCAACGCGACAGCCGACGTAGCTGCCAACTGGCGGACGGTAAGCCTCGCCATTGACGCGCTCACGTTGATCGCGGAATTCAACCGTGCCCAGTGCAGCCGCTCCTTGGCGAGGCGATGGGACGTCATCGGCAGGAGCCGGCGCTCGCTCTGCTCGTCCACAGGGCCCGCGTCCGCTGGTCAATCTCTGCTTATGCTGGTTGACGGTGGTGGCCGTTCACGATGGGTCCAGGCTCAAATAGATGTCCGGCCAGGCATGGCCTGATTCCACCAGTTGGTTGTGCCGTCGCAGCCCGGGCTGAGAGCAACATCACACCTGGAGCCAACGTGATCACGAAAATCGTGGAGGCGAAGGAGTGGGTCAGCCGATGGAGGACCCGCATCGCCTGGCTGAAAACGCGCGGTTCTGGATTGCAGCAAAGACGGAACATCGAGATATCTCCTCAATGGTGGTCCCGCCGCGGAGTGGCTCAGCGTTGCGGACAAGCCGGCAATTGCCACACCCCGGCCGCCGCGGCTCTGAAGTGTTTCACGCTGTTGAAAGCGCCAGTCAGCGCGTTTACGGGACGATGATCGCGATTGACGCCGACGTTCGCTCGTGGCGAGGCCCGGTTAGACCCCCTCAGCGTCGCCGGATCCGTGTCTTGAGCGCCCAGACCCGCGCGCGCCGCGTGCCCGGTCGGGTAATGATACGGCCGGACGTCTCAGCGAGTGGTCTTCATTCGTTGCAGGAAAGCGTGCGTCCGGTGCGGAACTCGACGTGAGAAGATCAGGCAGTCGAGGGGGATCAATTTGAGCGGAAAACACACTGATAGATGACCCATTTACACTAAGCACCGGCATGGCGCTGACACGCCTGAGCCGTTGGAACAGCCATGAGTTGTGGCTCGGCAGCGGCGAATTGGGGGACCACAAATATCACCACTTCCGACCATCAAGGTCTGGTCAGGAAATTCAAGATTTCCGCCGAAGTCGCGATGGCTTGTCGCGGTGCATGACGGATCGTGACGGATCATCGTGGTCCGGGTGTACCTCCGGTGGAGGCCCCTCGTGCATCAATGGCTCGGCTCGTGACATCCAAAGCGGTGTCAGGCAGTGGCACGTACAAAAGAAAGGCCGGTGCAGGCACCGGGCCCTTTCCTCACAATCGGAAGTCGCGGTTCAGCCGATACTCCCGCCGACCCCGCCCCAAAAGGCCGGGTTCTGCGAGGGCGCCAGCTGCGGCTTCGGCTCCACGTCCGACGTGCCAGACTGCCCTTGGTTGGCGCCGGTAGGCTGCGGCGGATACCTGGGGCGCCCGATAGAAGCCGGTGCCCGGCACCGAGAGCCCGCTCCCGCCTTCCTAAGCCATGGCGGTGCCAGCGCCAGGGGACAGCGCGGCGAGAGCGGCGAGCATCAGAGTTTTGGCGGTGTTCATCGTCATTCTCCATTGATAGGCCGCGAAGATGCGGCGGTTGGGTTCCTGTGCAGGAGGTTGTCGGGACTTCGGCTTAAACTCGCTGGTAGGCGGAAAATTGCCACGTCCCTTCCGCCGGGGTTCCGAAGTGTTTTACACCACCGAAACTCCCTCAACGCGCGGTAACGTGGCCGCCGATGGCGGCAGGTCTCGACGATCGTACATGGTCCGGAATCTTCGTGCATCGTCACCGGCGCCCGATTCGCGCTGTTACCGAACAGGACCGCCGGGCAATATAAGTCCGGTTCGGTAATGATACGCTGAACCGTCTCGCCGACCAGGTCGTCGGTTTGGGTGTGCCGACCCCGGGTCGGCGGCCACGCTCCTTCAAATGTCCACCGGCCATGTCGATAGTCGAATTACGTAACGCCGTTTCGGCACTTCGGCATGTCTACGTCGTTACGGTGACGGCCGAGGCAACCCACCACACGGGGGCGCCAGGGGCCGCGAGACGCGGTTGGCGCTCCTGGCGGCGGTGACCCGACGTTGACCACATCGCCAAAAGCATCGTCGCGGTGTGAAACCCTTCAGACCACAAGCCGTGTCCGAATGCCATTCTCTCTTTGTTAACGACGTTGATACGGCAGCGCGGCACGCGCTGACGCGGAGACAGGCGATCACATTGAACACGCTTTGCCTCCGGATCCTGTGGTCTGAAGCATAAGTCGATGCCCCGCGCGACGACCAATCCCCCCGGTGAGAGGTATGTTTGACGCCATGTGGTGCGGGGCCAGTAATAGTGAAGCTTGGTCGCTATCCCCTCAGCGGCTATCCCGGCCTACGGCGGCCACCGTTTTCCACCGCTGTCAATCCCTGGATATTGGACAAATATTGGACACGACACTGTCGAGGTTTTTTAACCTACTGAAATCCCTGGCGTCCCGTACGAGATTCGAACTCGTGTTACCGCCGTGAAAGGGCGGTGTCCTAGGCCTCTAGACGAACGGGACCACGCGCCCTGGATCCGGCCGGCGGTGGGTAGCGGACCCTCCCGTTCCGGTCAAGCCAAGGACACAGGCCACTTCAGGCCAATGCCGCGTCGGAGATAATGAATCCCGCGTTCTCGGCCCCGTTCCACGTCTCCACCCGCAAATGCCCAGCCACATGCAGGGGTATCCGATCCCGGCTCAGCAACGCCTCGCTCAGTGCCCCTTCCCGTGCCCGGAATAACATTCCTTTCAGCCGAGGTCCCCCCCCCTCGCCTTCCAGGAACACGCGGATCGATGACGCCTCCCGCCCAACGCGATCCGACCGGATCACCCGGGCGCGTTGTAGCACCAGCACCGGTTCATCATTGCCCGCGCCAAATGGCGCCAGCCGCTCCACGTGCCGGGCGAGGTCCAGGGTTGCCCCCGATACCTGCAGCGCGCCGTCGACCAGCAAATCCACCGCGCCCGGCAAGCCTGCCGCTGCCGCCAGCCGTTCGTTCAGGAAGGCGCGAAACGCATCGATGCGGTCAGCCGGAAGCGAGAACCCTGCCGCCATCGGATGTCCGCCTCCGGTCGAAAGGATGCCAGCCTGGCGCGCCGCAATCACTGCCCCGCCCAGATCCAGCCCGGGAACCGAACGCCCCGAACCTTTGGCGATGCCCGAGGCGATGCCAGCGACACAGGCCGGCCGGTTGAACCGCTCCTTGATGCGTCCCGAGACGATGCCGACAACACCGGGATGCCACCCCTCCCCCGCCACCACCAGCACTGCGTTACCTGCGTTTGCCTGTACCGAGGCGGCATACATGGCGGTCTCCAGCATCCCTGCCTCGACGTCCTGGCGCTGGCGGTTGATGCCGTCCAGCCGTTCCGCCAGGGCGAGTGCCTCGATCCGATCCTCGCACAGCAGCAGCCGCAACCCGAGATCGGCCTCCGCGATCCGTCCGGAGGCGTTGATACGCGGGCCAATCGCGTAGCCGCAGGTGAACGCCGATAGTTTGTCGCGGGCCTGGGTCACCTCGAGCAACGCAGCGACCCCGGGCCGTGACCGGCGCGCCATAATCCGCAGACCCTGGTACACCAACGCGCGGTTCACCCCGCTCAACGGCATTACATCACACACGGTCGCCAGAGCCACGAGGTCAAGCAGCGCCATCAAATCGGGTTCGGCGCGTGTTGCGAAGAAACTGCGCCGGCGCAGCGTGCGTGTCGCCGCCACCACCGTCAGAAACGCCACGCCTGCGGCACAGAGCATCGTCAGGCCCGAGCTGCAATCGAGGCGGTTCGGATTGACCGTAGCCAGGATCCGTGGCGGTGGACCCTCGGACTTATGGTGGTCCAGCACGATCGCGTCCGCCTGGCCGGCCAGCATCGACAGCGCCTCAGCCGCGGCCGTGCCGCAATCGACGCACACGATCAACCCGGCGCCTTTCGCCACCAAACCCAACAAAGCGGGTCCGTTCGGACCGTAACCCTCGCGCATGCGGTCCGGCACATGATGCACGACGGTGCAACCCAAAGCACGTAACCAGTTGACCATCAACGCTGCGCTGCACGCACCGTCAACGTCGTAATCGCCGAACACGCCGACCGTCTGGCCGAATGCCACCGCGTCGGCGAGCCGCTCCGCCGCCGCATCCATATCGGTCAGCAGCGACGGATCGGGCAGCAGAACGCGCAGTGTGGGTTCCAGGAAAGCCGCTGCCGCCTCGATTCCAATGCCGCGCGCGGCGAGTAGGCGGCCCACGATCTCCGGCACCTCGAGCCGTTGGGCGATTCCGAACGCGACACGGTCATCCCCGGTGCGCCAGACCCAACGCCGCCCGCTCAGGCCGCGTTCGGCACCGCCGGCGAGGCCTGGCGGAGGCCCCGGGAGAGGCAGAGTCAAGCGAGCGTCTCTACGGCGCCTCCCACCAGGTTTTCTGAGCGAAGTTGTGATGCGCCTCGATATAACGGACGGTGCCGGAGTGGCTGCGCATGACCACCGAATGGGTGATTGCACCGCCGCCGAACCGTTTCACGCCGCGCAACATCGGGCCGGGCGTGACGCCGGTCGCAGCGAACATGACGTCGCCCTTGGCCATTTCCTCGCAGGTGAAGCACTTATTCGGGTCGGCGTGGCCCATCGAGCGGACCCGTTCGCGTTGCGCTTCCTCCTCGTACATCAACCGTCCCTGCATTTGCCCACCGACGCAGCGCAATGCCGCCGCCGCCAGCACCCCCTCCGGGGCGCCGCCGGAACCGAGATAGATATCGATCAGCGAGTCCGGCATTGTGGTTGCAATCACCCCGGCGACGTCACCATCGCTGATCAGCATGATACGCGCGCCAGCCTCGCGGGTCTTGGCAATCAGTTCCTTGTGGCGGTCGCGATCGAGGATGCAGGCGACCAGATCGGCAACCTCGCATTTCTTCGCCCGCGCGAGGTTTTGCAGATTTTTCGCGACCGCGTCATCGAGGTTGATCAGGTCGTCGGGCAGTCCGCCGCCGACCGCGATCTTGTCCATGTAGATGTCGGGCGCATGGAGGAAGTTGCCGTGTTCCGCCAAGGCGATGGTCGCGATCGCGCCGGGCCCGCCTTTCGAAGTCAGCGTCGTGCCCTCCAGCGGATCGACCGCAATGTCCATCGGCGTGCCGCCGGCGCCGACCTTCTCGCCGATGTAAAGCATCGGCGCTTCGTCCATCTCGCCCTCGCCGATGACGACGACGCCCGAGATGTCGATGGTGTCGAATGCTTTGCGCATCGCCTCGGTGGCCGCGCCGTCGGCTTCGTTCTTCTTGCCGAGACCGATCCACTTAGAAGCGGCCAAGGCGGCGGCCTCGGTGACGCGGACCAGCTCCATCGCGAGATTGCGGTCGGTATGGGTGCCGGTATTCGGCTTTGCTGCATCCATGGTGGTTCCCTCCTGGCGGTCGAGTCTGGTGGGAACCTAGCACGAGACGGGAAAATGTCAGGGATTAGTGTCGGCAGGTACGCCGCGCTTCGGCAATCAGCCAAACCATGAGTTAAACTGACGTCGTCACGCGCTCGAACGGCATGACCGGGCGGCACGACGCACGAGGCGGAATGGGACAGACAGCTTAATGCCATCTTCGCCGACGTTACAGACCGGTGTTTCGACCAGTCATGTCGCGGTGGCGATCTGTCAACCGAATATTCACAACCTTGGTTCAGCATCCTTCCGCCGCGACCCTGCGGCACGCAGCACATGCATCCGATTCACCGCGGCCAGGAGGTCTTTCATGCCAGTTTTTCATCCGCTGCCGTGCCGGTTCGACCGCCGCAAATTCCTCACAGCGTTGGTCGCCATGGGGGTCGGCATGCCGGACATCTCCGCCGCAACCGAAACGCTGCGCATCGCCTACACGAGCACCTACCCGCCGATTTGCTTTCTCGATGGCGGCACAATGAAGGGTGTGTTGGTCGACGTATTCGACGAATTGCTCGGCAAGCGTCTCGGTATGACGCTCAGTCACCAAGGTCTGCCGTGGGCTCGCGCCCAGGATACGGTGCGTGATGGGGGTGCGGATGCGTTTTGTACGGATCGGACCGATCAGCGTGCCGAATATGCCAATTTCGGTGACGAAACGGTCATCGCAATAAATTATGCCGTGTTCTATGCCAAAACCAATCCAAAGGCGGCGGATATCCAGAAGATCGCGGCGCTGGACGACCTGAAGTCGTTCTCGCAGGGCGACTATCTCGGCAACGGTTTCGCCGAGACCCACTTTAAATCGCTCAAGATCGACTGGGCCGCCAACATCGATCAGGTGTTCAACAAAATCATCGCCGGCCGCAACGATATAACTGTCGCCGCCGAGATGGTCGGCAAATGGACTGCCCGTAAGCTGGGCCTGACCGATCAGCTCGGCGTCCAGCCGGTGAATTTTCTTCCGGGCGCAAATTTCCGTCTCGCCATCCGCAAGAACTACGAAGGCAACGAGGCCCTGCTGCACCGTTTCGACGAAGCCATGAAAGCGGCGCGCACGGAGGGGCTGCTGCAAACGATCGAGGCAAAATACACATGACGGCAAGCGGGTGCTTCCGTGGGGTCCGAAGCGCTTGTTTCAGGTCCGCTCACTGTCAGGCGCGCGCCGCATCCCGGCCGGCAAATCGACCCTCGGCCCGGCAGCAACGTCCGACGAGGCATCGCCACGCGCGGTCTCACTGTCGCTCACATCACCCAGCGGCGCCACATGCATTGACGGTAATGTGGCCATGACGTGCCGGCCGCAACGCGAGGTGCCCGGTGAGCCGATATCCGACCAGCGATACGTCGCCCTTGGAGGTCAACCATGAAGCAACTCCTGGGACGACATCTCGCAATCCGCGTGATCGCCCCGATCGCCGCGCTGATGGCGATCCTGGTGCTGGCCGGTGTGACCGCGCTGACGATGGTCAACAATGAAGATGCGCGCCGCGCTCTGGACGATCGCGCCAACGTCACGACGCAGGTCATCGCGGGCGGCCTCGCCGCGGCACTCTGGGACGTCGATAAGGACGCGGCGAGCATCCAACTCGGTGGCCTCGCCAGCGATCCCGACTATCTGAGCAGCAAGATCTTCGACGCGAAGGGCAAGCTGTTCGCCCGCCATTCCGTTGCGCAGAGCGGCCCGCAGGGGAATGCAAACGCCGGCGCCACCACGCTCATCCATAAGGGCAACATAGTCCACCGTGACGGCGACAAAACGGAATTACTGGGAACCGTCGAAATTCGTCTCTCTACAGAGCGGGCCGATCGCCTGGCCCGGACCCGTGCCACAACCATCGCGACAATCGGCGCCGGCCTCATCGTGGTGCTTTGCGGCGTGCTGTTTCTTATCGTTCGTGGCGCGACGCGGCCGATCGTGCTGCTGACCGCGACGATGAGCCGGTTGGCGGAAGGCGATACGACGGTCGAGGTTCCGTCCCGCGGGCGGCGCGACGAGGTCGGTCGGATGGCCGCCGCCGTCGAGGTGTTCAAAGATCATGCCATTGAGCGACTGCGACTCGCGGAGGCGAAGGAAGCGGAACATCGCCAGGCGGAGGCCGACAAACATGCCGCCCTGGTCGGCATGGCCGACAACATCGAAATGGAGACCACCAAAGCGCTGGATCAGGTGGGCCATCACACAGGCGCAATGGCGGCAACCGCCGATGCAATGAGCGCCTCGGCCGACCGTACCGGCACCTCGGCGCGCAGTGCCGCCGCGGCCGCCGCACAGGCACTGGCGAACGTGCAAACCGTGTCGAGCGCGGCGGAGCAACTCGCCGCCTCGATCCGCGAGATCGGCGGCCAGGTGAGCCACTCGACCATGATGGTCGGGCGAGCGGTTGAGGCAGGCCAACAGACCCGTGCGACGATAGAGGCGCTGAACCAGCAGGTTGGCCAGATCGGCGCGGTGGCCGACATGATCGGCGAAATCGCCGCCCGGACCAACCTGCTTGCCCTGAATGCCACCATTGAGGCGGCGCGTGCAGGCGACGCCGGCAGGGGCTTTGCCGTGGTCGCCGCCGAGGTCAAGCAACTGGCGACACAAACAGCGCGCTCGACCGCGGAGATCACACGCCATATCGGCGAGGTTCGCTCGGCCACCAACGCCTCGGTCCAGGCGGTTGCCCGCATCGAGCAAACGATCGGCGAGGTCAGTCAGATTGCCACCTCGATCGCTGCTTCAGTGGAGGAACAGGGTGCGGCGACGGCGGAGATCGCGCGCAACGTGACCGAAACGGCGTCGGCTGCCAACGAGATGACGCAACGGATCGACGAAGTGTCGGGGGAGGCGGAGCAAACCGGCCAGCACGCGGTGGCGGTACGCGATAATGCAACCGCTTTGCACCAACAAGTTGACGAACTACGGCACACCGTGATCCGTGTGGTGCGGTCATCTACCCCTGAGGCGGAGCGGCGTGACACCCCGCGATATCCGGTGGAACTGACGTGCCGATTGACGATCGGTGGGGCATCTCATGAGGCCCGGGTCAGCGATCTTTCCGCAGGGGGTGTCGCGTTGCGCGGTGCTCCGGCGATGCAGCAAGGATCGCGCGGCACGCTGGTTCTGAGTGGCACTCAGTTGTCACTGCCATTCACCGTGCGAGCCCAGGCAGAGGGGATCGCGCATTTGGCGTTCGAGTTGGATGCGGCCGCCGCCTCAGCGTTCGCGCCGATTCTCGAGCGTCTGACCGCACGCCGCGCCGCCTGATCCGATCTGTGCGCATTCTACCATTTGGGCTCAGGTTGGTATGCGACTTCCGCCACCATCTTCGACGCGTCCCCGCGCAGCCGATACTTGCCCACCAGGCCACCCGTTTCCTCATCCGACATCGCGCTTACACGATGGAGACTCCATATTTTGTCTTTGGTCGGTGACAGACGGTAGGTTCTGCCGTTGGCACGGCGATACCAATTCTTCGATTTTTGCAGTTGGGTTCAATTGCAGTCCGCACCTGACAGCAACCGCTGCTCGCGCGACATTCGGTCTTGCTCACGATATTGCTGATAGCTTTCGCGTTGCTCGATCCGTATGCGCTTTTCCTCCTGGTCCACGTGGTCCCGGAGCAGTTCAATGATCGCCGGGAGTTCTGTGCCGTCAGCCATTTCCCTTTCGAACAATGCAAGGCATCCTGGCTGGAACTGCTCATTTGGATATCGATCATGCTCCTCCTCCCAAACGGCCTTGAGGCGTTGGGCAACGTCCGTCATCGTAAGCGGCGGGCCAGGCATGCGGTTGAGGAAGTCCCGCATGGCTTCGAGGGGTATCCAGCAGCCCACAGCCGATTTCAGTAGGAGCTCACGTTGACCATCCCACTTCCCCCAAATGGAATTGTTCCGGTCTATTCTTCTAACGATTTCCTGCGCTAACCTTGTTATCGAATGCGGATCACGAATATGCCGAAGAGACGGACTTTTCACATCGTAGAATAGAAGCCCTTTGACGGCCCAAATCCGCTCGTCTTCGTTCATGCGGGTACTCCAGATCGGCGGCGAGCAGGAGGCCACCGCGAACCGGAATCGTAACTCTGCAAACCGCCGCATTCCATCCGCAGATGGCGCTCAAAACGACCGCCAACATCGGCGATAACCAGATAGCGCCACTGCAACTGATCATAAGGCCAGCCACCGTGATGTCCTGCTCGAACATGGCCGGGCCATTGATCGAGTCATCGATCGCGACGGGCAGCGGCTCGCAGCGGCTCGCAGCGGGCGAGGACGATTGCAGATGGTCACTCGCGCAATGGCGTAAACGCAGTTTCCCGGATTTTCAATACAAAGCCCAGAGTGACGATCGCGCAACCGATCACGTAAAACGTGGGCGCCAGGCTGTTGCCGGTCTCGAACACCAACCACGTGGCGATGAATGGCGCGAACCCTCCGAACAGCATCACCGCAAGATTGTAGCCGATCGAAAGGCCGGAATAACGCACCCGGGTCGGGAACAACTCCGCAAACGCGGCCGGCGTGCAGGCGGCATAGGTCGCTGTTAGCAGCACCAGAATGATCTGCACCGTCAGCACGGTTCCGAAGGCGGCCCCGCTCGCCAGGTTGAACAGTGGGTAGCACAGCGCAATGAAACCAATGCAGGACGTCATCAGCACCGGCTTGCGCCCGATCCGATCGGACAACGCACCAACGATGGGTGTGACGCCAACGAACACCACCAACCCGATCGTGCTGACCAGTAACGCCTGGTCCTGCGACATCTTCACCACCGAGGTCAGCCATGCCGGCATGTAGATCAAAGTGATATAGAAACTCGCGGTATTGAAAATCGTCAGGCCGAACTGGGTGAACAGCGCCCGAATATGCGTGGTGAACAGGTCGCGCAGCGGATTGCGGGCAACCGTCTGCCGCTTTTCGATCGCTTCGAATTTTGGCGTATCCGGCAGTCGCCGGCTGAAATACACCGCAAAACCGGCAACCACGATGCCGCACAGGAACGGAATTCGCCAGCCCCAGGCCGCCAGCGCTTCATGGCCAATTCCCCAGGCCAGGATCGCGGCAAACGCCGAGCCAAGCAACAGCCCGGCGACGACACTGAGCTGCATCCAGCTGCCGACGTAGCCGCGCCGGCCCTCGGAGGCATATTCCACCATGAACGTTGCCGCACCGCCCCACTCCCCGCCGGCGGAAAAGCCCTGCGCCAGCCGTGCCACCGTAAGCAACACGGGAGCCCAGATCCCGGCAGTCGCATAAGTCGGCAGCAACCCAATGGCGAATGTGGAAACGCCCATCAATCCGACGGTGAGTGTCAGAGCCGCGCGACGCCCGGCCCGATCGCCATAGAAACCGATCAGCACCGAGCCGACGGGGCGCGCCAGGAAACCCACTCCGAACACGGCGAATGTGGACAGCAGTTGCGCCAGGTGCGACGCCTTCGGAAAGAACGCGCCGGCAAGCGACGGCACGAGAAACCCGAACACCGAGAAGTCATACCACTCCAATATGTTGCCCAGAGTGCCCGCGACGATGGCGCGCAGCCTCGTGTTATCCCGAACTTGTACTCCACCCAGCGGGGCAGCGATCTGGCTCATGCGCGTCATTCTCCATGGATCAACATGCGGACGTCTGAAGGCTCGCGTCGTACGTTGCGGAATGACCAACCCGCCGGACCTGAGAGCGCCCACCGCAAGCACGCCACGAGACAATGCTACCTCCTGCCGCTGAACGTTGCGGGCACGGAGTTTTTATTCCTATAAGGTCATGTTCGCCGCACGCCCGATTCCGATAGGTCACCACGCCGCCCAACCGCCGTCGACCAACAGCGTCTGGCCGGTCATGAAATCCGCCGCTGGGCTGGCCAGGAAAATTGCCGCTCCGAGAAGGTCCTCCGGCCTTGCGTAACAGCCAAGCGGAATACGGCTGAGCAGCCTCCTTGCCCGCTCGGGGTTGGCCGCCAACGATTGTTTTGTCGCTTCGGTGAGCGTGGTGGTTGGTGCCAGAGCGCAAACCCGCACACCAAGCGGCCCCCACTCGGTGGCCAGAGCCGAAGTCAGATGGGAAACACCTGCCTTCGCCGCACAGTAGACACTTTTCCCCGCATCCGTGCCGACCGACCAGGTTGACGACAGATTGATGATCCGACCATAGCCGCGTTCCACCATCACCAGACCCAAATGTTGGCAGGCGAAGAAGGTCCCCTTGAGATTGATATCGAGGACGTTGTCATATTCCGCTTCGGTCACTCCGAAGACCGGCCTGGTGAAGGCGAGACCGGCATTGTTGACCAGCACCAGATCGAGGCCCTCGCCCTCGGCAATCAGTCGGGCGCGATCTGCGAGCCCTTTGATCTGGGCTATGTCCCGCACGTCGGTCGTGCACACGTCGGCGCGACCGCCGGCGTCGGCGATGCTCTGCTGCACCTCGTGCAGCAAATCCTCCTGCCGGCTGGCCAGCAGCAGCCGAGCCCCGGCGAGGGCGAAGGCTTCAGCGAATTGCCTGCCAAGCCCCTGGCTCGCGCCGGTGATGACCGCAAGCCGTCCATCCAGCCGGAATGACGGTAGCCGCTCGACGAGATTCGGGGTTGTCATTGGCACAGCGTCTGATCGCAATCAGGTAACCTGACCGTTAGGCACGAAACCTGACGTCGACCGGGTTCGATCGCTTGCGGCTCAATCCGACCGCCGTCATGCGGAGCCAGCTCAAAGCGTTCCTTCGGCGCCGCCATCGTGCGCGAGCACGTCGGCCAACACCCGCGCGCCGGATGGACCGATAGGGCGAATTTCGCCACCGGATCCAATGACGAAGTCATCATGCTCCCACCGGACCTCGCCGAACTGTGATGAACTGGTGCTTAACCAGGGATTCCGCGTCAGCCATCCGCCCCTGCGCCTCTGCCGATCAGCAAGGATAGGCGGTGCTGGATTAATAAAACGTGAAGATAGGAGAGACCGATAATCAGAATGATGGCGGCGGACTCGCCCGAATTCACCTGGCAACCAACGATGACCGTTTCGCACCGCTGTTCTCAACGCATCATCGTGGCCCCAACGAGCCCTGCCATTACCATCAAGGACCGTCAAACCTGCTGATTGGCGGGAACTACCGTCGCATTGCCGCATCACATCGCCGGCACCAGTCCTATCATCCCGACCAGGACCCGCGTCGACGAGAGGCTGTTGTCACTCGCCTCGATCCCCGTATTGGACGCTGGGTATTGAGCGCGACTTTTATGCGGTCGTGTTTGCGGTCATAGCATCTGAAATGTTCAATCGCATTTTCAAAGTGTTGGTCTGATTGGATTGATCAGTAGCGCATTTTGGATCCTGCAGTTTGCAACGGAGAACACGTTCGGCACAATCGACACCCTGCCTCGCACTGCGATTTTTCGGGCCACTGATCTCCTGCTTCTGCACCACGGCTGTTTCTTCGCCTTGGGCGCATCCTGTGCCTCGCCAAATAGCGACGCATGAGCGGTCTGGAGCTTGGTTGCACGCTGGTGTTCGTGATTGGTGGATTGCTTGAAATCAGGTATGTCGCGTATGTCGTGGACAACCTGAGCGGGGTTCACCAACCGGCCATCATGTCGATGCTGACCTGGTTTGTCTGCATCGCAGCGATCGTGGCGTCGATACGATGGAACAACGCCCTTGTAGGCTTCGGTCCGCATTTTGTTAATATCATGCGCGTAATTGGTCTTATGACTTACCCGCTCTATCTTCTCCATCAATTCGTCGGCTACGTCATCATCAATACGATGCGACAATATGTCTCCGATTCTGCCGCGCTGGTCATCGCGATCGCCGTCTGTCTCTTTCTGGCGTTCGTCGTATCACGTTATGCGGAGCCCGCGGTTCGGACCATTCTCGCGGGGTGGCTGGCGCGGGTCCATACCGGCACAATCGGCCTTACCGAACGCGCCTGATATTTCTCATCGCCTGGCGAAACATGCCAACATCGAGGCCGGCACGTCACATCGGCGGCACCAGCCCATTCTTTCCAACCAGGATCCGGGTCGCTGAGAGACTGCCATCACTCGCCTCAATCCCCATCACGATCACGTGTGCCCCCGGCACCAGCAGGGCCGGCGAACCCAGCTCGAACGTCACCACCGGTGTGTCGGGTGGCACGACGATGGTCTTCTGTCCGTCCTGGTAGGTCACCGTGAACGTGCGCCCCACACTGCCGGTCACCGCCCCGACGGTGCCATTCGTCATGGTGCTGAGCGGCTTGAGGTCGAACGGCCCGTGGCCCTCGGCGGTGCCGCGCATATTTTCCGGGAACACGTGCACTTCCAGCGCGCGCTGGGTCCCATCTGGCTGCGGCATCGCAGCGGCACCGATATACGCACCCGGTTTGATGTCCTCCAGCTTCATCGCAACGACCGCGAGGATCACGGTATCGGAGGCAAACGTCAGGGTCAGTTGCTGGCCGGCGCGCGTGGTCAGGCTGAGACTGTCGGGAGCAACTGTGTCGATGGTGGCGCGATACCGCACGGCATGTGTCGCTTGCGCCCGGGCGGAACCGATTGCGGCGAGCGCGGCGGCGCCGGCAGCCAACTGCCACAGCTGTCTGCGGACCAACGGCTGAGCCGGCATCCTGGGCCTCTCCCTCTGAGACGATGCGTTATGCCAGTATGTCAACGATCCGGCGGAGTGGGAGCCCCGCTGCAACCGCCTCGCCGAGTGGCCGGACTGTGACTACTACAGGTTGGCCCAACCCTGTTCCGACGCAGCATGATTTGCGCTTTCTGGTGGGCATCCGCAAGCGACTGCACGTTATTTCAGTTCGCCGGCCACCTTGTCGATCCCCGCCTGGGCGCAAACCTCATCCTTCTCGCCGCCTGGCGAGCCGGAGACGCCAACAGCGCCCACCACATCGTCCTCCACCTTGATCGGCAACGCACCCTGGGCAGGGATCACGTTGCTCAGGTGAACCGCGAAGTAACTCGGATCGTCTTTGAAACGTTTGGCGATCTCGCCGGAAGGGATCCGAAACGTGCGCGCTGTGTAAGCCTTACGAAAACTGTTTTCGAACGTATGCGGCGAGGCACCGTCGCCGCGCAACTGAACAATCACTTCGGCGTTACGACCTAGCACGGTGACGGATACATGATAGCCATTCGCCGTGCAGGTCGCCATCGCGGTCCGCGCAATCGTCAGCGCCATTGCCTCCGACAAATCCTTATGCGTGATCAACTGGGCTTGCACGGGCGCGGCGACAATGATCGTCGCGCCAATCAGGGCGAGGCGGATGGCAGTTGGCATGAATTGCTCCCTCGAAACGACCGTTCGGTTTGGCGGTCCGGGATCAAGCCTACCGCGATGCGAACGGCTTGTAACCCAGCACGCAGGATGGCTCGTAACGGATTGCCTCAGAACGATCGATCGCCGGTCAGGTCGGGCGTCCGGGACGCGAAGCCTGCCAGCGCACGGTCGATGCGTCGACGTCATGGAACAGTCAAGGAATAAACCTCTGCCGACTCCGTCTGTTCAGCGGTCGATCACTGCACACCGGCGCCGAGGTATCGCCTCAGCGCAGTACGGCGCGACACCGTACAACAACATTCCGACCCCGAGGGGTTATCAATGATGAAGCCGTCCTTGTCTGCTCTGCTCGCCGTACCGCTGCTCGCCGCGGTCGCTTCCCCATCTTCGGTGTCCCCAGCGCGCGCGGATGGTGGCGTGATACTCGATAATCTACGCACAATATCGACCATTGCCTCGACGGTTCCGAAAAACGGCGACGTCAATCCGTACGGTATCGCGCGCGTGCCGGTAACCGCGGGCCGGCTGCAGGAAGGGCACACTCTGGTCAGCAACTTCAACAACAGTAATAATCTTCAGGGTACCGGGACGACGATCGTCGATGTCGCGCCGAACGGCAAGGTCAGCCCGTTCGCCACTATCGATGCAACCAAATTGCCGGGTCCCTGTCCAGGTGGTGTGGGTTTGATGACGGCGCTGGTCGCCTTGCGGGCGGGCTGGGTGATTGTCGGCAGCCTGCCGACAACCGACGGCACCGCTGCAACGGCCAAGGCCGGCTGTCTGATCGTTCTGAACAGTCAGGGCGTGCCGGTGGAGACGTTCTCCGGTGGGCCGATCAACGATCCCTGGGACATGACGGCTGACGATCGTGGCTTCGATGCATCGCTGTTCTTCACCAACGTGCTCAACGGCACCGTCGCGGCAGGCGGCAACGTGGTCAACAAGGGCACGGTGGTGCGGCTCGATTTCGACCTGGACAACGGTCGGCCGAGGTCCACAGTGACCGCGGTGATCGCGTCGGGGCTCCCTGAGCGTACCGATCCCGCGGCGCTGGTGATCGGGCCGACCGGGCTCGCACCTGGCAGGCAGGCCCCATGCACAGGGTATGCGGCGACGGACTGCACATGGTTCAAGGACGGCGACGACGCTCAGTTACTGTATGTCGCTGATACACTGGGCAACCGGATCCCAGTTGTGACAAACCCGCTCAGCCGAAGCAATTCGGCCGGACCGGGCATGACCCTGACGGACAATGGGTTTCTGAACGGCCCCCTCGGGCTGGCGGTAGCCCGCGATGGCCACATACTGGCGGTCAATTCAGGCGACGGTTTCATTTCCGAGATCGCGCCTGATGGCAAGCATCTCGCACATGAGTTGCTGGACAACACCGGCAGCCCGCCCGGCGCGGGGGCCCTGTTCGGCTTGCTTCCGCTCGGTGACGGTAAGGTGTGGTTTGTCGATGACGCCAGCAACACGCTGAACCTGTTGCACTGAAGTCTCGGCGTGGCCGGGTCAGGTCGACGTTGCGTTGCGGACGGGATAGATTGTTGCGTCGACACTAATGGGGTGGGTCGGCCGATCAGCGTCGGCAGCCCGTCGCCGCGTGATCGGCCGAAGGTCGCATTGACGCAATCGAGGCTGTAACCGGTGTCGCTCCAGCAATCGATCCAGGCACGACTGTGTTCGCGGTGTACGACGCGGCCAGTGAAATCCCATATGCCGCCACCGGGTAATCTGCCGACGGGTCGTCGTGACTGACGT
Source organism: Acetobacteraceae bacterium (assembly GCA_049519555.1). Classification (GTDB taxonomy): domain Bacteria; phylum Pseudomonadota; class Alphaproteobacteria; order Acetobacterales; family Acetobacteraceae; genus Rhodopila. Next base: position 106,661 of record JBEKQQ010000002.1, on the reverse strand, counting down.
CGACCCGGTAATGGTCGACATTTGTTGGAGAATACTCTACTGATGTTAGTTGATTTATCGTGGCACGTTCAAATCTACTACTCTACTACGATTGTTAGAATGTCATATGCACCAAACCGGATATCAGACAATACCGGCATCGGCCTTGCCGTAGTGCCAAATTCCCGGGATGCCGGCGCGCCTAAATATTGAAAGACGGTGCGGCTCCTAAGGTGTTCTGGCCATTCTATGGGCAGGTCTAAAGAGCGCCATGGTGCGAAAACCGTGAGTATCAGGGTTTGATCGCATTACCTCAAGACTGCTTCGTTGCGGGCACAACGAAAGCTCCACTAACATCTGGATTGCCACGCTCTAACTACCATATCCACGCGGCACTAACAGGAGCCGCATAGGAATGCCAAAATCCAAAACGCCACCCTCACCCAACAAGCACATGGTCGCGGTACACGCTCTTGGCCACCCGAACTCGCCGCCGCCGCAGACCAGATGGGCTCAGCCGGGGCGCGGGAGGGGCGGCGAGCCGGCTGTGCCGGCGGCACTCGGAACGGTAACGCCGCAACCGCCGGACGCGCCTGGCGCCGCAACCTTGAACGAGGGGAGCGGCAGCGACCTCATGGTGAGCTGGACAGCCCCGGCAATCGACAGCACGCACGGTGCCGCCACCGGGTTTAACCTGCGCTCCAGCCCCTCCGGTGCAGGCACCTGGACAGTGGTGTCAGGAGTTACCAGCCCCTTTGATCTGCCTGGTCTGCTGGCCGGGGCAGCAATCGACGTACAACTTCAGAGCACAAATGCCGCCGGCACGAGCGAGTGGTCGTCCACCAGCACGCTCACCACGGCCGCGACGGGGCCCTATGCACCGAACGCTCCGGCAATCACCAGCGTCGCGCCGCCGGCAGATGGCACCAATTCGAAGCTCACAGTGACCTGGACGGCCCCAGCGGTCGACGGCACGCATGGCGCCGCTACCGGCTATAATTTACGCTCCAGCCCGTCCGGCGCCGGCACCTGGACGAACGTGTCGGGAGTGACCAGCCCATACACGCTGACTGGCCTGGCCGGCGCAACCGCGATCGACGTCGAAGTCCAGGCCACCAATGCCGCCGCAAGCCCAGGCGCCTGGTCAGCGGTCACAACGGGCACGACCTGGGGCTGCACGATCGCGTGGGGATCCTGGCAAGTTGGCGCCTCACAGGTCCACAATTCGCCGGTTGCTCCGAACACCGGGGTGAACATCACTGCGGTTGCCGCGCCAACGGCCGTGACCGGAGCCTCATTCGCGTGGTCGGCAAGCAACACCTCGGTCCCGACGACGGGCCTGATCGCAACCACCACGGACGGCCAAACCAACGGCTGGGGTCAGTGGTTCAACTCCCCCGCCACAACCGGCACGTTCTACCTTTGGGCGCTGCCGCAAGGGGCCGGGAGCGCCACAATCGGGGTACTGGTTTCGTCGGCAATCACAGTGTCATAGCGCGCGGGTACCACCAGCTGCCGGTAGACCGAAGCCATATGGTCAAAGCGCGGTGTTGCGGAACGTCCGGCAGAGCGGGCTGCGTGGCCGCCGAGGCACTTTGGTTGCAGATCACGTTCGCCGGGCTCGTACTGAACGCCGAAATGACCGCCGGCAGCAGGCCAGAATAGGGGACGAACCGACGACCGGTAGCAAAGCAGCGAGGGCGCGACGCAAGCGCCAAGGGTGACGGAATTCCGCTTTTCCCCGGGCGCTCACGCGGCCTTGATCACTCCCGCGCTCCGGGCAGGAGACGATCTTGTGCGCTTATGCGTTGGTGCCTTCGATCAGGTTGCCGAAACGAACCCAGGTCTTACCGTCCCAGCGCACCATTTGCATGGCCCTGATCGGGCGATGATCGGTCGGGCTGGTGCTGATCTTGATTCCCGGCAGCAGGGTTGGATTCTCGATATCGTGCAGGCTCTCCGCCTGCTTCATGACATTGGCGCGCGAGAAGTCGTTGCCGCACTGCTTCAGCACCTGCAGCATGGTCAAACTGATCCCGTAGGCGAACACGGTCGCAGCGTCGGTCTGGTCGCCACTGGGATTGTACTTGGTCATAAACGCTCGCCATTCCTTCATGCCCGGATCGTCTTTCCACGTCGGATCGGTCGGATCCTTCAGGTACTGGGTGCTGAGCATACCGACGGATTTCTCCGGTCCCGCCGGCTGCATCACCGTGCCAACCGAGGTCGCGACGTTGGTCATGAAGAACGTCGGCTTCCAGTTCAGGTCGCTGACCTTACGGATCGACTGCGCAGCGAACTTCGGAATGGCCGCCACCAGCAGGACGTTGGCGCCTGAGCTCTGCAGCTCGGCGATCTGCGAATCGATCGTTGCGTCGGTCGTCTCGTAACTGATGTTCTTGACGACGATCTTGTCCCAGTTGCTGCCCAGTGCATCGCGCACGCCGGTGGGGTAGTCCTTACCGAAATCGTCGTTCTGGTAGAGGATGCCGACCTTCGGATCCTTTATGGTCTGCATCACGTATTTCATGTAAATCTGGGCTTCGGTACGGTAGTTCGGCTGATAACCCATGGTCCACGGATATTTCTTGTAGTCGCTCCATTTGCTGGCACCGGAGCCGACGAACAGCTGTGGCACCTTCTTCTGGTTCATGTAGCTGGCAATTGCCGAATTGCATGGTGTGCCGAGGTTCTGGAAGCAGAAGTCGACCTGGTCTTGCTCGACCAGCTGGCGAACGTCCTCCACCGTCTTGGGCGGACTGTAGCCATCGTCGAGCGAGATGAAGTTGATCTTGCGGCCGGCGACACCACCCTGGTCGTTGACCATCTTGAAAAACGCTGTCTCGGTCCGGCCGATCACGCTGTAGGAAGACGCTGGACCACTATACGGCATGGTGTTGCCGATCTTGATCTCGGTCGCAGTGACGCCTGGGGTGTCGGCGGCGTGCGCGCGTGAGATCCGGCCTGCGGCGGCGGCGGCGGCGGCGGCGAAGCCGGCGGACAGGGCGGTGCGGCGAGTGATCATCGTTTGTTCTCCCGGTTGTTGTATTAACTCCCTTGCGGCTCGGCGGCGGCACCGGCCACGGCGATAGTGTGTCAGGTTTTGCGGCAGGAGCAATCGGGAAATGTGGCGGCCGCGTTCAATTGTCATCAGATGGAGGAGCGCCGTCAAATGGTCGCTGAACAGGAGCCGGAAGCCGCCAATTGCATTGCGGCCGGTCGGTCCGTCAGCGATTCCCATCGGCACCGCGGCAAGGGCGGCGCGGGATAGCGTCCCACTTTGGAGTTCCTGTAAGCCCAGGAACGCGGGTCAATGACGCCGGGAGGTGCGTGATCGAGCGCCTCACGGAATTCTTGGTCAGAAACGTGGCGGCGGAGCACCTTTATATCCTCATGGGTGGCATATGCCATCGCATAAGCCATGAAACGAATTTGATCGGAGAGCGCCCGGGCAGGACGCTCAAACCAGATGATTCGCCGTGCTATCGCACGGGTTTCGGGAGTGAGAGGGACTGGTTTCATCGACCTGTCCGTTTCGTCGAAGTAATGGTAGGTAATCGGCCAAGATCGACCTCTCGCGCAGTTTTGCTCAGCCGGTCTTTCGTCATCCTGGACAAGCGGCGCAACATGCCGTCGCCAAAATAGTATTGTGCTTTCAATTTAACCTGCGGAAAGAGCCGCGACCGCAGATCGCTCGCGGCTGCCAGTTCGAACCGACCGTCGCATGGCATGGAATCAATGTCGCGATAATTATTCTCCTCAGCTCGGCGTTGTACGACCGACGCCCTGGTGCCCACAAGATCGAGCAGATCGGCGATCCGCAATCCGTTCCCTGGTGCGACAAGCGGCGGTGAAAGTCTCGGCAACCACGGCCGCCCGAAACACGAAATCTTCACCGGACCATCGCGGTCGATGTCGCCAATTTCCGAAACGAAACGGATGTACCAAACGTCTCAGGATCGAAGGGCTGGTTCCCGAAGAGGTCGAAATCCACCGATCTTCGGTGGCCGAGATGCAGTGCAATCGCGACTCCCCCATACAGCACGAACTCCCCAGCACTTCAGACGGTTCGTTCCACAACAAGATTGTGGTTTCAGAAGGACATTGACGCGCAGCATAAATTCGTCGGACATGCGGGGGACAGAACAGCATGCACGGAACTGGGCGGAATGCGTCGCACCTCTTATGGGTGTCGGCATAACGCATCGGAGCCCTGGACGGTTTTAGATCGGTCACTGGTCGACAGTCGGAGTAGTGTCGGATCGCCTCATCGCAACCTACAAAAACGACACCGGATCCACATCCACATCCACCCTTCCCCCGCGCGGCACCATCACCCGCCCCAACCACTCGCGCAGGATTGGCTGCACCGCGATATCCCGCCGCGTCTTCAACAATAACCGCCGCCGGTGCCGCCCACGCAAAATCGCCAACGGCGCAGGAGCGGGTCCCAGGACCGTCACCCCGTCAGCATGCGGCGCCGCCACGCCCAGATCGCGCGCCAGGGTATCTGCATCCCCAGCCGAATCCGCGCTGACGATCAGCGCCGCGAGCCGCCCGTACGGCGGCCAGTGACCAGGGCGGCGGACCGCTGCTTCGCTGGCCATGAATGCCGCCAAATCCCCCTGTATCAGCGCCTGCATCACCGGATGCTCCGGCGAGAACGTTTGCAACAACACGAGGCCCGGTGCCTCGGCCCGGCCCGCCCGGCCGGCAACCTGATGCAGTAGTTGGACGGTCCGCTCGGCCGCCCGCAGATCGCCACCAGCAAGGCCCAGATCGGCATCGACCACGCCGACCAGGGTCAAATGCGGAAAGTGCCAGCCCTTGGCGACAATCTGCGTGCCGATGATCAGGTCCACCTCACGCGCCTCGATCGCCCGAGCTGCCTCGGCGGCAGCATGCGGGCCGGGCATCGTGTCGCTGGCCATCACCAAACGGCGCGCGCCCGGAAACAGTTCGCCAGCTTCTTCGGTAATGCGCTCGACGCCCGGCCCAACCGCTGCCAACGAGTTGACTGCCTCGCACGCCGGGCATTTTTCCGGAATTGGCACCGCGTGACCGCAATGGTGGCAGCGCAGTTCGCGCCGCGCCCGGTGCTCCACCAGCCAGGCGGTGCAGTTCGGGCATTGCATGCGATGCCCACACCGCCGGCATAACGTCAGCGGCGCGTAGCCGCGGCGGTTGAGGAAAAGCATCGCCTGCTCGCCGCGCCCGATCGTGTCCCGAATTGCCGCGATCAACTTTGGCGCGAGGAAGTGGCCACGTTCCGGCGCGTCCTCCCGCAGATCGATGGCCTCGATCCGCGGCATGACCGCGCCGCCATGCCGGGTCGGCAAATGCAAGTGCCGATAGCGGCCCGCCTCCACGTTCGCCACCGTCTCCAGACTGGGTGTCGCGGAGACCAGGATCGCCGGAGCCGCACAGAACCGCGCCCGCACCACCGCCATGTCGCGGGCGTGGTAGACGATGCCCTCCTCCTGCTTGAATGCAGTCTCGTGCTCCTCGTCCACCACGACGCAACCAAGATCGGGGAACGGCAGGAACAGCGCCGAGCGAGCGCCCACCACCACCTGAGCTCGCCCTTCCGCCACCGCCCGCCACGTCGTGCGCCGAACCCGCGAGGTCAGGTCGGAGTGCCACACCGCCGGTGCCACACCAAACCGCCGCTCAAAGCGGGATAACCATTGCGAGGACAATGCGATCTCCGGCAGCAACACGAGCGCCTGGCGACCCTCCCGCAGCGCCTGAGCGATTGCCTCCAGATAGACCTCGGTCTTGCCGGAACCGGTGACGCCGTCCAGTAACGTGACCGAAAACGTCCGATCGGTGACGGCCTCGCGCAAAGTCGCGGCCGCCGCTGCCTGATCCGGCGACAGCTCGGGACCGGGATGCGACGGATCGGGCCGCTGGAATGGCTCGGCGGCGGAAATCGATGCGGCCTGCAGCAATCCCGCCTCGGCCATGCCACGGATCACAGTGACGCTGACGCCGGCTTCCCGCGCCAGTTCCGCCGTTGGCCGCGGCTCGGCAGTGGCGAGGCGGTCGAGCACCCGGCGCCTGGCATCCGTGACCCGGACCTTGGCAGCGCCCGACCGCGTTGCCCGAGGGGCGCTGACACCCTCGCCCTCCCCGTCATGATCGGTTGCAGCAAAGCCGGCACGGCGCCAGCCGGACGCCGGACCGGTCTCCGGCCGCAGGACGCGCAACGCCATCCGCATGACCTCGCCCGGTGGCGACAGCGTGTAGGCAGCGATCCAGTCGACCAGTCGGCGAATGTCCTGCCGCATTGGCGGTGTGTCGATGATGGCGATGATCGGCCGCAGCCGGTGCTCTGGCACCGGTTTGTCATGCCCCGAAGGGACCGTGGGCGCGTCCCAGACGACCCCGACCTCTTCCCGTCTGTTCAATGGCACGAGGACGAGATCGCCCGGTTCCGGGATCAACCCCTCGGGGATGCGGTAATCGAAGGGCCCAGGAAACGGGTACGGCAGCATGACCGCCGCCCGGGTTAGTTGGCGAGGAACCTGGGCCGTGCTATCCGGATTGAACAAATCCGTGGGAACCTCCCCGAGGACACATATGAAGTTTTTCGTCGATACCGCCGATACGGCTGAGATCAAATCGCTCACCTCCAGCGGGTTGCTCGACGGCGTGACGACCAATCCCTCCCTTGTGGCCAAGACCGGTAAAAAATTCACTGACATCATTCGCGAAATCTGTGCCGTCGTCCCCGGCCCGGTCAGCGCCGAGGTCGCGGCAACGGACTACGATGGTATGATGCGCGAAGCATTCGTGCTGCGCGAGATTGCCAAAAACGTCACCATCAAGGTGCCGCTGACACCGGACGGGCTGCGGGCTTGCCGGCGGCTCACCTCCGACGGGACGATGGTCAACGTCACGTTGTGTTTTTCGGCGGCGCAGGCGCTGCTGGCCGCCAAGGCAGGCGCCAGCTTCATCAGCCCGTTCGTCGGGCGGCTGGACGATGTCGGCCAGTCCGGCATGGCACTGATCGCCGATATCATGCAGATCTACAACGCTTATCAGTTCAAGACAGAGGTGCTGGTTGCCTCGGTGCGACACCCGATGCATGTCGTCGAGGCCGCCAAATTGGGCGCCCATGTCGCGACATTGCCGCCGCCGGTACTGCGGTCGCTGTTCAACCATCCGCTGACCGAGAAGGGCCTCGCGGCGTTCCTGGCTGATTGGGGCAAAACGGGTCAGACGATCGCGTGAGATGACGATGGCCAACGTCGAACTCAGGCGATGAGCGATGCGGGCGCGACCGCGCCAAAGAGCGAATCGGCTGCCGTCGCCGCGTTCCTGCGTGCCAATCCGGACTGGCTGGCGGACAACCCCGATCTGTATCGCATCCTGACGCCGCCCAACCGGGTACACGGCGAGGTGTTGGCCGACCACATGGCCGCCATGGTCCTTGCCGAGCGGGCACATGCCGCGGCCATGGAGGAACGCGCCGATGACGTGCTGGCGGCCGGCCGCGCCGCTGCCGGTATGGCGTCGCGAGTGCAGGAGGCAGTGTTGGCGCTGCTGCGCGCTGCCGACCCGTTGGACTGCGTGACCGGGGAGATCCCCAGCATCCTGGCAGTCGATTCCGCGCATCTGTGCATCGAGGCCATCATGCCGGGCACACTACCGCTGCCCGAGGGCACCGTGGCGCGGCTCCTGGGCGGGCGGCAGGTGTTGTTCCGCGACACTGTCACCGACGCCCGCCGGCTGCACGCCGAGGCGGCCGGATTGGCCGGCCATGACGCACTGGTGCTGGTGCCCGCCCATGGGCCTCCGGCGTTGTTGGCATTGTTGGCACGAGATCGGACGGTGTTGGACCCGGTTCGCGGCGCTGGCGCGTTGTCATTTCTTGGCCGGGCGATCGCAGCGGCGATGGGGCGTTCCTGGGGCGGCCGGTGACACAAATTCCCAGGCCATCTCCACACCCATTTGCCTCATCCCCATCCCCAATTAGCTCATCCCCGGGCCCATTTACCTCATCCCTTCGCCCATCTGCGTCATCCCCGGGCCTGACCCGGGGATCTGTCGCCGCACCGCACGCTGACCGCATGGCGACCTGCCGGCGCGACAAACCATGACAGGGTTCGAGTGTCGGGAATCGTTTCTTTCCTGGCTGATACTGGAAAAGCGCGCCTCACCCCTGACGGTTGAAGCCTACGGCACCGACCTTGCCAGCTTTCTTGGCTTCCTGACCCAGCATCATGGCGCGGAGCCCGATCAGGCGTCGTTGGCGCGCGTGACCCAGGCGGATGTCCGCGCGTGGTTGGCGTCGCTTGCGAACGACGGGCTCGTCAATGCCTCCCGCGCGCGGCATTTGTCGTCGGTGCGGAGTTTTTTTCGTTATTTGGCCAGACACCATCGCATGGAGAACCCCGCGGTAAAGCTGGTCTCGACGCCGAAGACGCGACGGCCGTTGCCGCGGGCCCTCGCACCGGCGGCGGCGCGCGGCGTGACCGAGGACATCGGCGATATGTCGGGTCAGGCCGCGATCCAAGCCCGCGATACTGCGCTGTTCACCTTGCTGTATGGCTGCGGACTACGGATTGCCGAAGCGCTGTCCCTGAACGTCCGCGATGCACCGAAACCAGGCGACGATGGGCCGCTGCGCGTGGTCGGTAAAGGTTCGAAGGAACGCATTGTTCCGGTGTTGCCGGTGGTGCGTCAGGCGATCGCGGCATGGCTGCGATTGCATCCGGCAGCCCGGAACGAGGCGCCGTTGTTTCTTGGTGCGCGAGGGAAACGATTGGACGCGGCGGTGGCGCAACGGACTCTGCGATTGTACCGACGCCAAAACGGCTTGCCAGAGCACGCGACACCGCATGCATTGCGGCACTCCTTTGCCACACATCTGCTGGCCGGCGGGGCGGATTTGCGCTCAATCCAGGACTTATTGGGCCATGCCAGCCTGTCGACCACGCAACGTTATACCAACGTCGACGAGGCTCGGTTGCTAGAGGTCTGGCGCAAGGCACACCCGCGGGCGTAACGCGACCGGGCCAGATTGCCTCCGCGGCGTCGCGCGATTTGGGTGGCGCTGCAGGGGCCCGGCGCAATGCTCGAATCACCACACGATATGGAATTCCGAGGTGGGGTCACCCTTTTCTTGCCTTTTGGTTTGCTCGACCTTGCCGGTCGTCGCCCCGCATAACTCGAGAATACCGAGAAATACCCCTTCATAGAGCCGCGAATTGTACCCGGGAGCCGGCGCCTCGACCACGACGTCGTGTTCGACAGCCTTGATGAATTTCCGTGGTTTCACATCGGTGCCCCGATGACTGGCGAGGAAATCTTCAGCCTCGTACCTGATGCAATCCAGCGGCGCTTGCAGTTGCCGGGGCAAGCCGCCGGCTTGCTTGATCGCCGGATAAATATTCCGCCCGAGCGCGACCAATGCCCGCTCCCCGGCCACCGATGCCTTCGCATAGGCATCCATGAAAGCGTCCCAGGACGAAGTGTCATACCAACCCTCGGGATCAAGCTCGTTCCAGTGCTTCCCGCACTTCGCCATCAGCAACGTGTCCGCCTGATCGAGTTTCCTTGGAAAAAGCGACATGAGCGTTCCGGTCAGGGTAATGAACCTGCCTTTTATTTCAGCCATTCATGCCTCCTTTTGGTTGAGGCCGGGATGACGTCGACCCGCGCTTTGACTGCGATAATCCGGCCGTCCCGGATATTCGGCCGGCGCTGATAAAGAAACACCTAAAATTTCGAAATAAATCCCCCAGGGAAATAAATCTCCGAGGATTGCTTCCTGGCGCCAGGACGACTGACACATCACGTCTCGCCCGTCGCATGATGGCTTCGACCGGCCGGACTCAAACGCAGCCTCAATCCTGGCGTCGCGCAAGCCAGGCCACGCCGGCCAGCGTAAGCGGTGGGATTACGAACGCCACGACCTCCGTGCGTCCGCTGTATACCAACGCGACCGCGCCGAGCACGATGGTGGCGACCACGGACACGTTCCAGACGTCGCCCACAAGAGTTTTGACCAGAGCCTTCACCGCACTTCTACCATTGCAACAGGTTTGCGGAACAGTGCGGCGAGCAGCATGCCGCCGCCGGCGTAGAAGATCACGAGGCCTGGCAGAGCCCAGTCGCCGCCGGGCCAAACGTGCGGGCCCCCAAGGGCTTCCAGGGTCCAGAAGGTTCCAAAGGCAACGATCATCGCGCCGACCGCGAACTTGATGGTGTTTTCGGGCACCCGCGCGAGCGGCGCCCGAACCAGAGCGCCGGCTGCCGCAACGACGATGAGGGCGGCGATGGCTGCTCCGGCACTGCTGGCCCAAAAACCATGGACGCCGAGAGCGACGACGATAAGCCAAACCTCCAGCCCCTCCAGCATCACGCCTTTAAAGGCGATGGCCCACCCCGCGTACCAGTCGCCATTGGCGAGCCGGGCCCGGGCCTCATCGAATTCTTCCGCTTCATTGTGCCGCGCCTTCAACCCGGCCTGACGAGCGACGGCTTTGGCCAGCCAGCGGACACCGAACAGCAGCAAAAACACGCCGATCACCAGTTGCAGCCCGGAGATGCTCAATCCATGGCTAAGTGCCCCGCCAGCCGCGGCGGTCATCACCGCCAGAACCAACAGGGCCGCCGCTGCCGCGCCGAGCGCAGAACGCCAGCCAATGGCCAGGCTGACGGCGAGTACGATAGTGAATGCCTCGACCCACTCGACGGTGGCGGCGAGGAAAGTGGGAATGACAATTGTCCACTGGAACATGTTTTCATTCACCTTCTGATGATCTGCAGCCGATATGTAGTGTTTACTACGTTATGCAAGCCATCGTTGCGTCTGCTACAAAATGAATTTCCCGTCATATGAGGTCCGGAAGCCACGCCATGCAGGAACCTTCGCAGCCGAGTTCCATCGACGAGCTGCTGACCGGACGCATCGCCAATGCCGCGCGCCCGCTGTCACCGGCAGCGCTCAAGGTGGCGCATTACCTCGAACGCAATCCTGGATCGGCCGTGACAGCCTCCGCCGCCGAACTCGCGCGCGAGACGGGCCTGTCCGACGCGACGGTGATCAGGTCCGTGCAGGCGCTCGGATTCCTGGGTATGGAGGATTTGCGGCGGTCCCTCGCAGCGGTGCTGGAGGGCGGGTCAGCGGGCGGACGGATGCGACGAACCCTCCATGAGACAGGCGAGGATCCCGGCGTTGCCATCGACCTCGCGCTTGATGCGCATCAGGAAGCAGCGACCAGGCTGCGATCCGCCTCGATGCGGGAAACTCTCGTGGCGGCGGTGAACCTTCTGGGATCCGCCGAGCGGATCGCGGTGTTCGGGATCGGACCATCCGCCATGTTGGCGCGGTATACCTCCATGCTTTTGGTGCGCTCGGGACGCCAGGCGGTCTGTCTGGACACCACCGGGATCGCGTTGGCCGATCAACTCCTCGGCCTGCGCTCGGGCGACGCGGTGCTGCTGCTTGCCTACGGACGGGCCTACCAGGAGGTGACCGCTACGATCGGACAGGCGCGTGAGAAACGGCTGCCCATGGTGCTGGTGACCGACAGTCTGGAACCCCGCCTCGCCAGGCATGCCGATGTCATTGTGCCAGCACAGCGAGGCCGGGCCGAACGCGTGGCATTGCATGGCGCAACTCTTGTGGTGCTGGAGGCGCTGGTGCTTGGCCTGGCGGCCATCGACCGGCCGCAAACGCTCGAGGCACTGGAGCAACTCAATACGCTGCGCGAAGCGGTCAGCGGGACAAGGCGGTTCGACCTGTAGCGACCGGAAGCCGGGGTATTTCACAACACGGGAGTGCGCACCCGGTCTACGCCGTCTTTACGCGATCTTAATGCGCAATGGCGGCCCCGGCCTGCACGTCCCCCGAGCCGGTCGGGCACGACCATGACGAGACACCGCCGCTTGCGTCTTGTTTGAACCACATACCCTGACCACAACGATCGTTGCCCGCCACCGAAAATTCCAACACTCTGCTGCCAGCCGCCACCAAAGGATGCCGCAATCCACCATGCCCAGAGTGGCGCCCAATTTGAACGCAGCGGAACCGGCCGGCCTGCTGGGTTCGCCGGTGCGCAATCTGGTGGTCGGCGTCAGCTTCGTGCTGGTCGTGGTGGCGCTCGCCACGCTGGGTTACTGGCTGGCCGGGTGGCCGCTTGGCGACGCCTTCTACATGGTGGTCGTCACGGTCTACACGGTTGGCTACGGCGAAGTTCATCCGGTCGACACGCCTTTGTTGCGGGCCCTCACGATCGCGACGATCGTACTCGGTTGCACCGGCATGATCTTTCTCACCGGCGCCCTGGTGCAATTCATCACACTCAATCAACTCAACCAGATTTTTGGTCTCAGGCGCATGAATATCCAGATCGACAAACTCGACCGCCATGTGATCGTTTGCGGCTTCGGCCGTCTCGGCACTGCCCTCGCGCAAGAGCTGCACGCCGGCGGCACCAGCTTCGTTCTGCTCGAGAGGGATGAGGCCAGTGCAGCCCGTGCCAGGCACCTCGGATTTCTTTGCATGCAAGACGACGCAACCGATGCCGCCGTGCTGCGCGATGCCGGCGTGATGCGCGCACGGACCCTGGCCACAGTGCTGCCGAACGACGCCGCCAACGTCTTCATCACGCTGCGCGCCCGCGGCCTCAATCCGAACCTCGAGATCATTGCGCGCGGCGAACAGCCTGGTACCGAGGCGATGCTGTTACAGGCCGGCGCGAACAAGGTCGTGTTACCGACGCATATCGGCGCCGAGCGCATCGCTGAACTGATCATGTATCAGGATACCGCCCGTTTCATCCGCGGTTCAGCGCAAATGCGCGATTTCGAGCAGGTGCTGCATACACTCGGCCTGGAACTGGAACTGATCGAGGCCGCCCCCGACAGCAAAATGGTCGGTCGGACGATCGAAGCGGTCGAACAGCTGGCCAACGGCGGGCTGTTCATCGTGCGGGTCAATCGGCCCGGTGACGGTGCGATCACCAATCCGGATAGCAAGACCGTGATCCAGGCGGGAGATGGTGTGGTAATTGTCGGTCGCGGCGCCAAGGCCCGTGCGCTAGGCGGCTTGTTCGACACGTAGCGAGGGCTCCGGGTTCGCGGCACGCCAACCTGCGTCGCTGTGAGTGGCGCAGAGCAACCGTGCAGGCTCAGGCAAAACCCAGACAGCCCGGCAAACCCGCCAGCGTGCGCTCATGCATCAGCGGAGGCGGCACACCACCGGGGGCCTCCATCCCGATCCGGTCATGCCAGTAGGTGGCGAGCCCGACCTCGGTGGTCCCAATCAGATCGTACACCGACCCAGCCACGAACAGGCAACGATCCGGCGTCACGCCCAATTTGTCCAACGCCAGCCGGTAAGTCCGCGGATCCGGTTTGTAGCAGCCAGCATCCTCGGCGGTGACGACACAGTCGAAAGCGGCATCAATTCGCCCAACGGCAATCCGGCCAAGCCGGCGCGAGCAATTGGTGACCACGCCGAGCTTCAGGCCGGCAGCCGAAAGCCGGCCCAGAGTCGGGACGACGTCGGGCCAGGGTTGCAGTTGATCGTAGTGTGTATCAAGCGCAGCTGCGAGGCGACGTTCGAGCCCGACGGCTTCCGCAGCCTCCGCCACGAGGTCTTCATAGGGGCGATAAGCGCCGGTTCCGTATGTGATACGAAGATAGGCTGCACGCCACCTCCGTCCCGCATCGTCGTCGCCGGCGACCGCATTCCACAATGACCGGCTGTCGAGCAGTGCCGTCAGCAGATCGAACAGCACAGCGTCGTAGCGAGGCATCGGCGCGCTGATCCTCTGGGCTGGATGGCGGAAGCTCGGCTGTTGGTCAGTCGTTACGGCGGCATGCGGTCGAAGTTGGGAACCTCGGTCGTGGTCACGTCCCAGCTCGGCCGGTCCTTCGCGTAAACCACCCGGCCAGGTGCGAACCAGTTGTTATCATCGACGCAGCCGACTGCGATGTTGATCAGCTCAGGATGACCTGAGTTCTCGCCGAACAATCGGCTGCCGCATTTGGGGCAAAAGTGTCGCGTGTTGATGTTGCCGCTGTCGGCGGTCACGGCAAAACTGGCGGTTTGCCCGCTCAACGTCACGTCGCTTCGGCGGAAACGGGCAATCGACATGTGGCCGGTGCCAGAGGCGCGCTGACAGTCTTTGCAGTGGCACTGGCCGGTGCCGACCGGTTTGGCACTGATGGTAAAATTTACGGCACCGCACAGGCAGCGGCCGGTCGCGAAGGGCTTGCCGGACATACTTTTTCCTCCCAGGCTGGAACGAAGACAAGGGTGGACGGGCGGCGACCCGATGGCAATTGGCACTCGCCGGCTGGACGTCTGCCAAACGCAGCATTAACGCCAGCGCGATGGCGCTGGTTGGTCATCCAGAAAGGTCAGCAGCACTGCTGAATGCAGTAAGCGCATCTGCGTTGCGCATGACCGACGAACCAGCAGATTCCACAGAATGGCCTCGGCAGGCATCGGCGGAGGCACTGCCCCCTGGGATGCCAGGATGCCGAATAAACGGCAACCCGGCATCCCTCCAACTTACCAACGTTCAGTTGTTACTCGGCCGCAGTCACCGGAGCATGCGCCTGGAGGAATTTGTGAATATGGCGCAGCGCGTCGGCGACCTGCTCCTTGGTCTCCTTCCACGGGTAGATGCTGACTTCGGAATTCGGCGCGAGACGGGCCGACTCCAGGGCAACCGCGTACGGGTGCGCCGGTACGTCATCCGGCAGTACCAGGATGGGGGTCTTGCAATTGCGGACAAAGTCCCGCGTCACTGTGAAGACGAAGTCGGGGTTGGAGAGATACATCTTCTTCAGGAACGCATCGACTGTCGCCATCGTGATCTCTGGCCGGCGGGCGCACAGCTCCGGACCCCAGCCTTTGATGTTGTTGTTGTAGAACAAGTCCGGCATTTCCGGCCGCGATCCACTGGGCTGCGCCAGCACGGCGGCGACCACTCGATCGGACGCCCGTTTCAGCAGGTTCCAGATGAACGGGCCACCGATGCAGAAGCCCATCACCATGAACTCCTTGCAGCCCAGATAATCCATCAGCCCGAGCTGGTCGTCCGTGTAGGAGTCCCACGGTCGATCGACCTCCACCGGACCGGAAGAATGGCCGCCATTGGCGTTCCGCAGATCCATCGTGATGCAGCGGTACTCGTTCTTGAACTCCTCCATGCAATTGAACGGTTCGAAGCCGGTGAGGAAGGAAATGTTCGAGTTCAGGCCCCCGCCGGGGATAAACAACACAGGAAAGCCGGAGCCGGCCTCCTCATAGTGGATGCGGACGGCGCCTTTTTCGTAGAACGGCATGGCGGTTTCTCCTTCCCAATGGGATGTTGCGGGTACGCACTTCGATCGGCAGGGTTCCGAGCCCGACGCGCGCGGCATCCAGCAGGCAATTCGATGGGTGAGTCTGACGCAATTCGCGTACCAGCTCAACCCGGGCACGGCCTTTTGCACGCCCGGTACGACCGAGGAGATCGATGTGTTGAATGGAGCATGACAAGACGTTAACCTCAGTCGACCGTGAACCGAGGTCGTGGGACAGCGGGTGGGCGGTCGAGCAACAAGGCAGGAACTACCGTATGTCTGAGACGAAGGAAAAAGCGCCGCCCAAAAGGGTCCAGAACCCAAACGCCGCCGCGGTTCGCGTCGCATTCGATCCGCTGCGGCCGACCGAGAAGCCGCAGGAATACTACGACGAAATCAAGCAGAAGTTCGCCGAGGCGCGTGATCTGCGCCTGAGCTACCGGCCGGACGGCAGGGCGCAATACACCTCCGACCTCACCGGCGAACTGGCCAAGTACGAAATCGATCCCTGGGACACAGCGCCCGAACCTCGGGCTCCGATCAACGACACGGTGGAATGCCTGTTCGTCGGTGGTGGCTTCTCGGCGTTGCTCACCGCTGCGCGGCTGCGGGAAAGAGGCGTCGAGAGTATCCGTATCGTCGAACGTGGCAGCGATGTCGGTGGCACCTGGTATTGGAACCGATATCCCGGCGCGGCGTGCGATGTATCGGCTTACGACTATCTGCCTCTGCTCGATGAGATGAATTACGTGCCCGGCAGTTTTTTCGCCAAGGGCCCCGAGATCTTCGCGCATTGCCAGGCGATCGCACGCCGATACGATCTGTACGATCTGGCAGTGTTCCAGACCACGGTTACCTCCACCATTTGGGATGCCAAAGCGAAATTGTGGCGAGTTGGCACCGATCGTGGCGATACCCTGTCGGCGCATTTCGTGATCTGCGCCAACGGCACTTTGTCCAAGCCTAAGCTGTCGAAGATCGAGGGCATGCAGGACTTCAAAGGTCATTCGTTCCACTCGTCGCGCTTCGATTACGCTTATACGAAGCCAGACCTGTCCGGCCTCAAGGACAAGGTGGTCGGCATCATCGGTACCGGGGCCTCGGCGGTGCAGATCATTCCGCGGGTCGGCAAGGCCGCGAAGCAACTTTATGTGTTTCAGCGTACCCCGTCGGCGATCGACATTCGCGACGACATTCCGACCGATCCGGCATGGGCGGCAGCGCTTCAGCCCGGCTGGCAGGCCGAACGGCTCGAGAAGCACATGCGCGGGCCCGTGCTGACCGAACAGCAGAAAGCCGACCTGGCCGCGTTGCCGCGTGAGGAAAAAATCCGCCGCCAGGAAAACCAGAACATCGAGCACCAGATGCGCATCCACGCGCGCGTGGATGAAATCGTCAAGGACAAGGCCACCGCCGAGGCGTTGAAACCGTGGTATATGCACCGCTGCAAACGTCCCTGCTACGATGATGAATATTTGCCGGCGTTTAACCTGCCGAACGTGCACCTGGTGGACACCAACGGCAAAGGCATTGTCGAAATCTCGGAAAGAGGACCGGTGTTCGAGGGACGGGAATATCCGGTGGATGTGTTGATTTATGCAACCGGCTTTGAAGTGCAGGTGACCGGCATCTACAACGACATTCGTGGTGAGAACGGGCTGGAACTGAACGAGAAGTATGCCGAGGGCATGCGGACGGTGTTTGGCATCCACTCGGCGGGTTACCCGAATCTGTTCATCATGGGTGGATATCAGGCGTCGTTCCAGTTCAATCTGACCTTCATGTTGCGCACGCAGGGCGAGCACATCGCGGAGTGCATTCGTTACGTGCGAGATCACGGATATTCGACGATCGACGCGAAGCCGGAGACCGAACAATGGTGGGTGGACGAGGTGATCCGCCACCGGGGCAAGACCAATCGGAACAAGGAATGCACGCCTGGCTATTATAATTTCGAGGGTGAGTCGAACCGCCGGCAGGACGGTAACTACAACGGTGGGTTCTATCAGTATGCTACGCATCTGAAGGAAGTGAAGCAGGATATCGAGGAGCATTTCAGGTTCGAATGATTCGACTGCGAATCCGTACGGCAGCCGCCGGTTGCCGTACGGGATTTCGTTACCGCCATGTCTGCCGCAGCATACTTCAAATGCCTGGATGCTGGCCGTGCCGACCAGTACCAGGAATCGTTGCCGCGCGATACATCCCGTCCGTCATAGCGAGCGCACCGAAGCGATCTCGTGAAAGGTCCAAACCGCCGAGAAGATTGCTTCGCTGCGTTCGCAACAGCCGGGGACGCCGCACCATTCAAGCTCCAACGATAGTGGGTACCAGACCATCGGACTGGCCTGGCAAAGTCGCATGGGAGCAGCGTTTGGTAGTGACCGCGCCGGCGTTGTAAGCTGGGCCGGAGACCCTTAGGCATCTCAGCGGGAGGAACACAACAATGACCCGGGTTGGCACAGGCGACTACACCTACGAACTGATCCCTGACTTCCTCAAACTCCCAAACGGCGAAAAATTCGGCCTGGTCAGCCGCGTTGGAACTGATTCCCGGGATCGCGTTTATGTTTTCCAACGCAAGGACCCGCCGGTCGTCGTGTTTGACCGCGACGGCACCTGGCTGGGCTCCTGGGGCACCGGCGAGGTCACCGATCCGCACGGCCTGAAAATCGTCAACGATATCGTCTACACCACGGATCGCTCCGACTCAGTGGCGAAATCGTTCACGCTGGACGGCAAGGTCCTGCTGACGCTTGGCCAGCGCGGGGTGCATTCCGACACCGGCTGCACCGGCGCACCCTGGCTGGCGCAACGCGCCGCCGGACCATTCAACCACCCCACCGAAATGATCGCTCACCCCAACGGCGACATCTACGTCACCGACGGCTACCGCAACGCCCGCGTGCACCGCTTCACACGGGACGGGAAACTGGTCACGTCATGGGGCACGCCAGGCCACGCCGAGGGCCAGTTCCACCTACCGCACAGCATTGCAATCGACGATGACGGCAAGCTCTATGTCGCAGATCGGGCGAACCGGCGCATCCAGATCTTCACCCCGGATGGCGCGTTCCTTGGCCAATGGACCGGGATGGGCGGGCCGAACGACATCACCCGAGGACCCAACGGCACGTTTACCATCGCGGAACAGGAAGCCGACGGCAATCCGGCATACGTCACCGTGCGCGATGCCAAAGGCGCCGTGCTCGTCCGTATGGAAAGCCGCCATGTCCACGGTGTGGGGGTGGACTCGCGCGGCGACATCTATGCTGGCCTGACGCAAAACCGCAGCGTTGACAAGTTCGTGCGGCAACACTGAGCACCGCCGGACCTCAAAACCGGCACCGATTGAGGGCGACGTCAGCCCTCAATCGGTGCCGGCCAGGTTGCCAACGAAGTCCTCGAAGTCCTTCGCCTCGCGAAAATTCCGGTAGACGCTGGCGAACCGCACATAGGCGACCTTGTCCAGTTCCTTCAGCGTATCCATCACCAACTCGCCGATCTGTTTGCTGGGTACGTCACTTTCGCCCGACGCCTCGAGTTTCCGGACGATGGAGTTGACGATGCGTTCGATCCGCTCCTCCTGGATCGGTCGCTTGCGCAATGCGGTCCGGATCGAGCGAGCCAGCTTGTCGCGATCGAATGGCACTCGGCGGCCGTCGTTCTTCACTACGGTCAGGTCGCGCAACTGCACCCGTTCCACGGTGGTGAATCGCTGGCCGCAGGTGCCGCAGAAGCGGCGCCGGCGGATCGCGCCATTATCGTCGGTCGGCCGGCTGTCCTTAACCTGAGTGTCGTCGGAGCCGCAGAACGGGCAGCGCATGACCGGTCAGCGTCCCGGATAAATCGGGAACCGCGCGCACATCGCCCGCACCTCGGCGGCGACCGAGGCCTCGGCAGCGGCGTTGGTGCCGTCGTTAGACCGGCCAAGTGCCTCCAGCACCTCGTTGATCAGTAGCCCGACGGCACGGAATTCTGCGGTGCCAAAACCACGCGTCGTGGCCGCCGGCGAGCCCAGTCGAACGCCTGAGGTAATGGTCGGGCGCTCCGGATCGAACGGAATGGCGTTCTTGTTGGTGGTGATCAGCGCTCGTTCGAGGCTGGCCTCGGCCGCCTTGCCGGTCACCCGTTTGGGCCGCAGATCGACCAGCAACAAATGGCAATCCGTGCCGCCGGAAACGATGTCGAGGCCCACTTCCTGCAACGTCTCCGCCAGCATCCGCGCGTTGTCGCGCACCGCTTTCTGATAGACGCGGAATTCCGGACGCAGGGCTTCACCGAATGCCGCTGCCTTGCCGGCGATGACGTGCATCAGCGGCCCACCCTGCAGGCCGGGGAACACGGCGCTGTTGATTCGCTTGCCCAGCTCGGAGTCGTTGGAGAGGATCATGCCGCCACGTGGGCCGCGCAGGGTCTTGTGCGTCGTAGTGGTGACGACATGCGCATGGGGCAGCGGGCTCGGGAACTGGTCGGCCGCGACCAGACCGGCAAAGTGCGCCATATCGACCATGAAATACGCGCCCACCTCATCGGCCACACGGCGGATGCGGGCGAAGTCGATGACCCTCGGATAGGCCGAGCCGCCGGCGATGATCAGTGTCGGCCGGTTTTCCCGGGCGAGGCGTTCCAGTTCGTCGTAGTCCAGGATCCCGTCTTCACGCCGCACGCCGTACTGCACGGCATGGAACCATTTGCCAGAGAGGTTTGGCGCGGCGCCATGGGTCAGGTGCCCGCCAGCGGCCAGG
Organism: Acetobacteraceae bacterium; assembly: GCA_049519555.1. Taxonomy (GTDB): domain Bacteria; phylum Pseudomonadota; class Alphaproteobacteria; order Acetobacterales; family Acetobacteraceae; genus Rhodopila. Next base: position 86,619 of record JBEKQQ010000002.1, on the reverse strand, counting down.
CTCATGCCCAGGACGGTGTCGCCGGGCTTACACAGCGCCAGAAACACCGCCTGATTGGCCTGCGCGCCGGAGTGCGGCTGCACGTTGGCAAACGTGCAGTGGAACAGCACTTTGGCGCGGGCGATGGCCAGTTCCTCGGCGATGTCGACAAATTCACAGCCGCCGTAATAGCGGCGGCCCGGGTAACCCTCGGCGTACTTGTTGGTCAGCACCGAGCCTTGCGCCTCCAGCACGGCAGCCGACACGAGGTTTTCCGAGGCGATCAGCTCGATCCCGTCGCGCTGGCGATTGAGTTCCATCCTGAGCGCGGCGGCAAGTTCAGCGTCGGTCTCGGCGAGCGGAGCGGAGAAGAAGCGGCCTGTGCTGGTGGCGGGGGATTGCTCGTTCATATGGGTCCCACGATTCGAAGGCGTCGCCGTCCTGTACGCACGCCCGGCGCCGGACGCAAGGATTGCGACGCCGCGGTTGCCAGGGGCGATCTGTGGAGCCATGGAGCCACTACGCGGATTGGTGAGCGCATTACCCACAGCAGCCTGGAATGCCGTGCTCAGGGCTGATGTGAGAGCGGGTACGGCGTGCTGTTCCTTGGTTGGTCTTCCGGGTCTTCCTGGATCTATTTTCGAACAGAGTACTCCAGTAGGCCCATCGCATTCGAACACGGGTCAGATCCCACAAATCCGGCGGCAAGCCTCGACTCGTAGTCCTCACCCCTTCCAATAGGAAAGGTGTATGTTACGGACGGAGCATCTATTCATTGCCGATCCGTTCGGGATACGGCCCAAAACTGGCGGATGAGATCTTCGAGGGTTAGGCAAAACGCGCGAGGCGTCGAAAAACCCATTCTTCCGATACGGCTGTGACCAAGCACAACTTGCGGCACAGAACCCTGAATATAGAAAGTGAATTGTAGTCCGGGGAGAGGGATTGGACGATTTTTGATTTGAGGCTGGACCAATATCCAAGCCAGTATGTTATTGCCTTTGTTATCGACCGCAGTTCCCGGTTCAAGCGTGACGCCGACATCAAGAACTTTGCTGAATCTCTCTATATTTCTCAGGTCACCATCCCCAATCAACGCAGAGAGCAAATTAAGAAAATCCTTGGCGGACTTCTCTCTGTCAGCAGCGGGCGTTGTGCCCGCGGTTTCCGCCATAGCGCTGGAGAATGGTTTCGGCAAAGTGAGCGAGACGAACAAGATACTGACCACCGCGAAACCATAGATGCTTACCCTGATCTCTGTGCTCATAAGAGAATCTCGCAAGAAAGTGCGCATCGTCCACTTTCGTGAATTCGCCATGGGGGGTCGCTGATTCTCATCTGACATCTGGGTCTGATCATATTTTCGGTCCCCTACCCACTTCGCCTCGCGGCTTACGCGAGTGTGCGAAATACCAGCGCAATGACAGCAAGAACGACCGAACCCTGACCGGACTCAGCACAAAAGCCTCACCATATGCACTTCGTCGTAATACCGGCCGTCCACCTTCAGCGCCCGCTCCTCCAGCCCATAAGGAGTAAAACCAAGCGCCGCATACAGCCGATGCGCCGGAACATTCCCCGCAATCACGCTCAACTGCACGAGTTCCACCCGATCCTGGGCGAACGCCAGCACGGCCTCCACCAACTGCCGCGCCAGTCCGGTGCCACGCGCGGCGGGTCGCACGTACATCCCCCAGAGGTGGCCTTTATGCGCCCGCTTCATCCCAGCCTCGGGCATGAAACCGGCAATCCCGAGAACCTCCTGGTCGCGAAACCCGGCGAACACCGTGTTGGCGGTCAGCCGTTGCGCAAAGAACGACAGAGGCTGTGCCGCCTCCTGGTCGAACGCCGCGCTGAACGAGTCAGGGTGCAGCCGCAGCGCCTCCAACCGGATGTCGCGGTACAACGCCGCCTCATCGGCGCGCAGCGGGCGGATCACGAAGCTCATGCAGCAAACCTCCCGCTTCTGGTGGCGCGGCGCAACATCTGCTTGAAACCGGCGCATGCGATTCCCGTCCTTGCCAATCCGCACGATGGCGCTCCGGCTGCTGCTGCCTTTGGCGGCGGCGCTGCTGTTGGCTGCCTGCGGCGACCTGCCCGAGCCGTTCATTGGCAACCCCGGCGCCACCGCGCGCCGTCTGGCGGTGCCGGAGACGCCACCGATGCTCGCCGTGCCGCCGCCCACCAATGCGTTGTTGGGCGCTCAGGCGAAAAACGACTTCGCCGATTTGCTGGCACTCAGCCTGCAGAACGAAGAGGTCCCCACACTTGCCCGCAAGCCGGAGAAGACCGACTGGCGTCTCTCGGTGAGCGCGCAACGCAAGGGCGACCTCGTGGTGCCGCACTACGCGATCCTCGACCCAACCGGGCATGAGGAGGGCGCGATCGATGGCGCCGCCCTCCCCGCCTCCGGTTGGACAGAGGGTGCGCCCGGGACGCTTGGCCCAGCGGCGCAGGACGCGGCACCGAAGATTTTGGCGCTGATGCTGAGCATCCGGCGGACCCGCGATCGCGCCAACCCGAACAGCCTGGTGAACCGCGCGGCCAAATTGTTCGTGCCCATTGTCACCGGCGCGCCAGGCGATGGCGACACCGCCCTGACCAGGTTGATCCGTGCCGATTTGGCAGACTTCGGACCGCTGGTGCAGCTTACGCCAGACGGAGCCGATTTCATCGTGACCGGCACGGTCACGGTATCACCGCTGCCCAAGGGCCAGCAGCAGGTTGAGATTGCCTGGACCGTCACCTGGCCCAACGGAAAGGTGGTCGGCAAGGTCTCGCAACTGAACAGTGTGCCGGCCGGATCGCTTGATACTTACTGGGGCGATGTCGCCGGCGCTGTGGCGCAGGAAGCGTCTGGCGGGATCAACGCGGTAGTCGAGCGGTTCATCGATGGCGACAGGACCGCTTCCGGCGAGGGGGCCGTGCCACACGAGGCCAGCGCCCCTGATCAGCCAGCCAAGGGTCCCGGCACAGGGGCCTCGGGTACGTCCGGCGGTGGAGTGACGTCGCCTGGGGCCGCTGCACCCAATAAGACCGCCGGCACGCTCGGCCGCACCGCTGCTGGCAGCGGACCGACTGCTCACGAGGGTCCTGCATCGGGCACAGCCAAAGAGAGCAGCGGCCCCATTGATGGTACTCACTCCGATGCTCCCGCCAAACCAGCGGACAACCGGTGACGGCGGATCGTCCGTTGGTCGTAGACTCTGGGCTGGCGGATGACATGTCCCATGCCGGGGAGGATCCACTCGCCGGGAACGCCCCCCTCGCCGCAGTGATCTTGCCGCCGCGCGAAGGGTTCGGCGCTGGTCGGGCCGGCGCTCTGGGATTGCTGGCGCGGCGTTACGCCACCACACCCGGGTTTCGCACATTGGTTATTGGCGGCGAGCAGTCCGGGCCGCCATTCCCCGAGGTGCCGTTCCAATCGATCAAACCCGCCTCCTGGTGTCCAGGCAATATTAATCTGCGCTTCGTCGCGGCGATGATAGGAACCCTGCGCCGCCTGCACCCGGCGTTGATCGAGGTGCACAACCGGCCGGAGATCGCGCTCGCACTGGCGTTGCTGTTCCCGCGGATCCCGGTCGGGCTGCTGCTGAACAACGACCCGATGGCGATGCGCGCCGCCCGCTCCCCGGCGGCACGGCGCCGGTTATTGCGGCGGCTGCGGCCGGTGATGGCAGCGTCCGACTACGTGCGGCGCCGGTTCATGGAGGGGATCGATCCTGCCGCCGGTCGGGTCGAGGTATTGCACAACTGTATCGATCTCGTCGCTGTACCGCCGCCGGCTGAGCGTGAGAAGCTGATCCTGTTCGCCGGCCGCGTGGTGGCTGACAAGGCCCCGGACAGTTTCATCCGTGCCTGCGCGTTGGCACTGCCTTCCCTGCCCGGCTGGCGAGCCGAGATCATCGGCGCCGACGGCATGAGTGCCACCAGCCGGGAAACGGATTATGTCCGCCATATCAAGGCCCAGGCGATGGAGGCCGGGGTGGGAATGACCGGCTACCGCGACCACCCGCTGGTGCTGGAGGCGATGACTCGCGCTGCCATTGTCATCGTCCCCAGCCGCTGGAATGAGCCGTTCGGCCTGACCGCACTGGAGGCACTGGCCTGTGGGGCGCCGTTGATCGTGTCGCCCAGAGGCGGCCTTCCGGAGGTCGCCGGCGATGCTGCGGTCTACGCCAATCCGGATGCGCCGGCGGAGATCGCCGCAGCGATCATCGCTCTGGCGGCGGATCAGGCGCGGCGGGAGGCGCTGTCTGCGGCCGGCCAGGAACGGGCGCGGCGGTTCGATACGCCGGTTGCGGCGGCTCGGCTGGCGGCGTTACGTCATGCAGCGCTGAACGATCGTTAAGCGCAGGCGTTATAAATTGCTTGACACCGGGTTGGGAGGCTGGCAAAGCTCTGAACGAACAGTCGTTCATCATATAGGAAACGAATGCGCGACCCCGGCGGCAAACGCGAACTGATCAAGGACCAGGCGACGCGGCTGTTCGTGGAGCGTGGGGTCGACGCGGTGTCGGTGCGCGATATTGCCGCCGCATGCGAAATGAAACCGTCCAACCTGTATGCCCACTTTGCCTCCCGCGAGGCTCTGGTGGCGGAGCTGTTTCATGACGGCTATGGCGAGTACGGTGAGATCATGGCGAACATTGCAACGTCGCCTGGTCCGTTCCGGACGCGGCTTGAATGCCTGATCCGGGAAATCTGCCGACTGCACGACCAGGACACGGTTCGCTTCCGCTTTCTGGTGCTCACCCAGCACGGGTTCTTGCACCATGTGGAGCCAACCGAACGCAACCCCGTCGAAGTGATCTGCCATACCGTAGCGGAAGCAATGGATTCAGGTGAAATCCCGCGCCGCGAAGTCGAGCTGATGGCTTTGGCCATCATCGGGCTCATCGTCCAGCCCGCCACCGGGCTTTTGTACGGTCGCCTGACCGGAGGATTGCTGGAACGAGCAGATACCATCGTCGCCATGTGCTGGCGCGTGCTGACATTGCCGTAAATACAGGAGGGCAAGATGTCTCCCATTGGTTTGCTGAAGACACGACGCCTGGGTCCTTTAGTACTGGCGCAGTCCTGCGGCGCGCTGAATGACAATCTGGTGAAGAACGCCATGGTCGTGCTGGCGCTTTTTCAACTGCACATCGGCGGTTCCGGCCTGTCCGCGCTGGCGGGGGCACTGTTCATCGCGCCCTACGCGTTGTTGTCGGCAACGGCGGGAAAGCTCGCCGATCGGTTCGCCAAGCCGCGGCTGATCCGTTTGTATAAGTTGATGGAAGTCGGACTGATGGTCCTGGCTGGCCTTGCGTTTCTGTCCGGTAATATTCCCGCTCTGCTTGCCGTCCTTTTCGGACTGGGCTTGCAGGCCACGCTGTTCGGACCGGTGAAATACGGCGTGCTGCCGGAATTGCTCGCCGAAGACGAGTTGATCGCGGGCAACGGCATGATCGAGGCGACGACCTTCCTGTGCATCGTTATCGGCACCGTCGCCGGCGGTGGTCTGATCCTGCTTGACGGCGGCATCGCATTGGTCGGCGTGGTAGGCGTCGTCCTGGCGTTACTGGGACTTCTGGGAGCCATGCGTATACCGCAGGCCGCCGCGGCAGACCCTTCGTTGCGCGTGCGTTGGAATGTGCTGGCGGAAACTCGTGACCTGCTGCGGCTTGCTTACAGCCAGCACGGGATCTGGCTGTGCATCCTCGGCCTGTCCTGGTTCTGGACCGTAGGCGCAACGCTACTGACCGAGTTCCCGGTGATCGCACGTGATACGCTGCACGGCGACGGCTCCGTCATGACACTGCTGCTGTCAGTGTTTGCGATCGGCGTCGGCACGGGTTCCATCTTCTGTGCGAAACTCTTGCATGGCGAAGTCTCGCCGCGGTTCGTACCGTTCGCGGCGTTGGGGATTTCGCTGTTTTGCTGGGACTTTGCCCGTGCCACTGAAGCCTCCGATGGGCTGGCGGACGCGGCTGCGGTGGCCTTGTCGTTCCAGGGCTGGCGCATCGGGCTCGACCTGTTCCTGCTGGCGGCGTGCGGTGGGATATTTTCCGTACCGCTTTACGCAATTATCCAGGACATGGCGAAATCCGACGAGCGATCGCGCATGGTCGCGGCAAACAACGTCATGAATGCGGCGTTCATGGTGTTTGGTGCCGGTGCTGCGGCGGCAATGGCCTGGTTCGGCTTCAGCGGCCCACATGTGCTTGTCGCCACCGCGGCGGCAAATCTTCTGGTCGCGTTCTGGATCGTCCGTATCCTACCGCACGAGGTCTATCGTTCGCTGTTCCGCTGGTTCTTTCACACATTCCATGGCGTGACAGTCCGCGGTCTGGAGAACTACCGCGCCGCCGGATCGCGCGTAGTGATCGTGTCGAACCATCAGTCGTACTTCGACGCCTGTCTGATCGCGGCGTTCCTGCCGGACAATCCCACGTTCGCTGTTGACACGGGGCAGTTCAAAAAGTGGTGGGCGAAACCGTTTCTCAACGCGGTCGATACGTTCCCGGTCGATGCGCACTCACCCTATACCCTCAAGCGAATGATCGAAGCGGTTCGCGACCATGACCGCAAGCTGATGATCTTTCCGGAAGGTCGCCTGACGCGAACCGGCGCACTGATGAAAGTCTACGAGGGCGCTGGCCTGGTCGCCGATAAAGCGCACGCTCGCATCCTGCCGATTTCCATTGACGGGCCTCGGTTTTCCCATCTGGCCAAAGTAGCAAGCCGAATTCATCGGCGCTGGTTTCCTCCGCTGACAGTGAATATCTGGCCCTCCGTCGATCTGACGCCGGCAAATGCTGAGACCCTGACGCCACGCGAACGGCGGATGGCGATCGGGCGCGCGCTGCAGGATGTGATGGTGGACGCAGTGTTCCGGTCGCAGAACATCGACCGCACATTGTTTGGTGCGATCCTCGACGCGGCACACACGCATGGCAAATCGACCTTGATCGCCGAGGACATCGCTCGCACGCCGATCACCTATCAACGGCTGATTTTGGGTGCGGTGGCAATCGGTCGTGCTCTGGCGCGGGAGGTGCCGGAGGGCGGCCGGATCGGCGTGCTGTTGCCGAACGCGGTCGGGTCAGTCGTTACGTTTGCCGGACTTCAGGCGTTCGGCCGCGTGCCTTGCCTGCTGAACCCTTCGGCAGGCGCCACGAACGTGCTGGCGACCTGCCGCACGGCGACGATTGATACCGTGGTTTCCAGCCGCGATTTCATTCAGCGCGCCAAATTGTCTCGACTTGTCGAACAGATGGCAGCAGACCTGCGGTTTGTCTGGCTGGAGGACATTCGCGCCCACCTCGGATTTCGCGAGAAGATCAGGGCAAAGATCGATGCCTGGCTGCCCGGGCGGCTGCCCGGCGCACACGCTGACCCCGGCAGTCCGGCGGTGGTAATGTTCACCAGCGGCTCAGAAGGCAACCCCAAGGGCGTGGCGCTTAGTCATCGCAACATTCTGGCCAATTGTGCACAGCTGTCGTCAGTGATCGACTTTCACGGCGGCGACATCGTGTTCAACGCAATGCCGATGTTCCATTCGTTCGGTCTGACCGGCGGCACGATCCTGCCGTTGGTCTCCGGTGTGCGGACGTTCCATTATCCCAGTCCGCTGCATTACCGGATCATTCCCGGTTTGATTTATGACACGGACGCAACAATTTGCTTCGGTACCGATACATTTCTCAATGGTTGGGCGCGTTACGCGCATCCTTATGACTTCTATGCCATGCGCTATATCTTCGCGGGCGCCGAAAAGGTGCGCGAGGAAACCAAACGGCTGTTCGCCGAGCGTTTCGGCGTGCGCATTCTGGAAGGCTACGGCGCCACCGAGACCGCGCCGGTAATCGCCCTTAACACCGCAATGCATTGCCGCGCCAGTACGGTCGGGCGCTTGCTACCTGGCATCGAATACCGGCTGGAGCCGGTTCCCGGCATCGAAGCCGGCGGCCGGCTGCATGTCCGTGGGCCCAACGTCATGCTCGGTTATTACTATAGTAACGAACCGGGAGTACTGCAGCCTCTTCTGGATAACTGGTACGATACCGGTGATATCGTTTCGATTGCCGATACCAGGTTCGTTTCGATCCAGGGGCGGGCCAAACGCTTTGCCAAGATCGGTGGGGAAATGGTATCGCTGGCGGCGGCCGAGAGTTTGGTGTTCTCGCTGTGGCCAGACGATCAGCACGCGGTCGTGTTTGTTCCTGATCCCAGGAAAGGCGAACGGCTGATCCTGGCCACGACCCGCCCAGGAGCGGATATGAACGCATTGTTGGTCCATGCGCGAGGGCGGGGTGTCCCGGAGATCATGGTCCCGCGTGCGCTGTTGCCAGTGGCGTCGATGCCGGTGCTGTCAACAGGCAAGGTCGATTATCCCGCAGTAGAGCGCCTGGCGCGGGAGGCAGAACAATCAATCGCTGCGTGAGGACAGTAGATTGCAGAGTCACGGGTTGATCACGGCAACGGCGCCGGCCGGAAACCAAGCAATGCCGTGAATCGTTCCGAATAGAGCGGCCAGGCCTCAGGGTTGACCATGCGCGGCGGCACTTTGCCGTGAAATACGTCGATCCATTGCTGCGCGGTGGCGGTGACCATTTCCAACATCGATTCAGTGGTCATACCGGCGTTGTGCGGGGTGACAATCACATTGTCGATGTGCAACAGAGGATGATCGAGATCCGGCGGCTCCTGCAGAAACACGTCCAGTCCGGCACCGGCGATTTGCCCGGATTTTACTGCATCTGCCAAGGCCGGTTCATCATGGATCCCACCGCGCGCGGTATTGATGAAATATGCGGTTGGCTTCATCAGCGCGAATTGCGCGGCGCCAAACATTCCAAACGTTTCCTTGCTGCGCGGACAGTGGACCGTAACATAGTCAGACCGCCGCAACAGATCCGGCAGTTCGACCTTGGTGGCACCGCGAGCGCCGATTTGATCCGCGGTCAAATAGGGGTCATAGGCCAGAACCGTCATCTGAAACAAACCGCGGCACAGTTCGGCGACCCGGGTTCCGATGTTGCCAATGCCGATAATGCCAAGCGTCTTGCCACGAATGTCGTTGCCCTCGTAAATCCGCCGGTCGAGGTTGCGAACGGTACGCATCGCCCGCTCCGACACCGCGATCTTCTTCGATAGCGACAAGATCAATCCGAGCGCATGCTCGGCGACGCCCTCCTTGTTGGTGCCGGACTGGTTCAAAACGATCACGCCGGCTTTGGTGCAATCCTCGACGTCGATCATGTCATAGCCGGCACCGGTGGAGCTGAGTGCGAGCATGTTGGGACAGTCTGCCAGCAACGCGGCATCGCCGAACCAGGGTTCTCGCAGTTCGGTACGCGGTTGAATTTGGTAGCCATGGGCGCGACGCATTTCAGTCAGGTTTTCATCAGCGGAGGCGGCGTATTCCAGGCGCACCAAATCGAGATCGTCACGACCGCTTAACATCGAAACCGCGATCGAGTTCATGAAGCTTTCAAAATAGACCAGGCGTGGGATGTTGACCGGCATGCTGCTGTTTCCCTTATTTTCCCGCATGTAAAGCGGCTGCGACCTCTTGGATGACTCCGGCCCAGTCGCCTGGGGATTTTTGTTGGAACAACCGGACCGTCGGGTACCATGGACTGTCCGTCCGCCCAGACAACCAGCGCCAGCATTGGTCGTATCGGTTCAAAATCCACACCGGCTTGCCAAGCGCGCCGGCCAGATGCGCGATCGAGGTGTCGACGTTGTCCGACTGCTCGGCGATGATCCCCCGCAATCCCGCCTCGTCGCGCTCGGTAAAGCCCAGTCGCAGGGATTCCAATGCGGCCGTGAGGCTGCTCTGGGTCGTCACGGGTCAGTTCTGGCAATGGAACGGTTTGTCGCCTTTCACCGTCACGCGGAACCCGGAGCGGACCTGCGGGAAGTAGTCCCACATGGCGATGTGCTGCACGCACCGATTGTCCCAGAACGCGACACTATCGGGCTGCCAGCGAAAGCGCACTTGCCAGTGCGGGCGAGCGCAATGTTCATACAGGAATTCCAGGATCGCCTTGCTCTCGGCCTCGGGAACGTCCTTGATGGCAACGGTGAACACCGGATTTACGAATATTGCTTGCTTACCGGTCACCGGATGCGTGCGGATAACCGGATGCTCGGCTCGTGGAAACGTCTTCTCCGCCGTGTCTCCTATCAGCTTGTTGGTCCGCAAGTAATTGGGCGCCCCATCATGGATCGCAGTGAGGCCGGAGAGGAACTTCTGCATTGGCGTCGATAGTGCGTCGTAGGCAGCGTACATACTGCAAAACAGCGTATCGCCGCCGGTCGGCGGAATGGTCTTGAGGTTCAGGATCGATCCCATTGGCGGCTCAGGATCGCAGGACACGTCGGAATGCCAACGCTCTCCGGCAATTCGTTTGGAATTGGCGTCGGCATGCACCGGCAGGATTTCCGGATGACCCTCCGGTCCCCTGGTATTGGGATGGATCGCCAGTTCGCCAAACAACCTGCCAAACGCCTTGTGTTGATCCAACGTCAGCTTCTGGTCCCGGAAGAACAGCACCTGATGCACCATCAGCGCGTCGTGCACTTCCTGGAACTGCTGATTGCCCAATGGTCGAGAGAGATCGATGCGGGAAATCTCGGCTCCGATGGTCGGGGTTACGGGAGTGACCCCGATTGTTTCATAGGTCATGGCGGGCTCCGTGGATGGGCGGGTTGCCGCGCAGCATGCCCGTTCCGTGACCGCTCGGCAAACCGGTCACACGTTGAAGCGGAACAGCAAAACGTCGCCATCCTTGACGACATATTCCTTGCCTTCGATACGCAACCTGCCAGCCTCGCGCGCACCGGCCTCACCGTTGCCGGCGACATAGTCATCATAGGCGATCGTTTCACAGGCGATGAAGCCGCGCTCAAAGTCTTTGTGGATGACGGCGGCTGCCTGCGGTGCTTTGGTGCCCTTGGTGATGGTCCAGGCCCGCGACTCTTTCGGACCGCAGGTGAAATAGGTCACCAACTCCAACAAATCGTATCCGGCGCGGATCACCCTATCGAGACCAGAATCGTGCAGGCCCAGACCTTCCAGGAACTCCGCCTGTTCAGCAACCGTAAGTTGGGCAACCTCGGCCTCGATCGCTGCCGAAACGATCACACAGCGGGCGCCTTCCTGTTTTGCACGTGTCGCGACGGCGGCGGCAAACGAGTTGCCGGACGCCGCAGCGGATTCTTCGACATTGCAGACGTACAGCACGGGTTTCGACGTCAGCAGTTGGAGCCTACGCACCGCCTCCTCCTGGCCCCTCGGGATCGCCGTGCGGGCCGACCGGCCGTCCTGCAATGCAGCGACCAACGGCTCCATCAGGGCGACGGCGGCAACACTTTCCTTGTCGCCACCGCGCGCCTTCTTTTGTGCCGCCAGCAGGCGCTTCTCCAAACTCTCCAAATCGGCGAGCATCAGTTCCGTTTCGACCACCTCGGCGTCACGCACCGGGTCGATCGAGCCCTCGACATGGGTGATGTCGCTGTCCTCGAAGCAACGCAGCACATGAATGATGGCATCGACCTCGCGAATATTGGCGAGGAACTGATTGCCCAGCCCCTCGCCCTTGGACGCACCGCGCACGAGGCCGGCGATATCGACAAACTCCAGCGAGGTGGGCACGATTTTGGCGGACTTACCGATTGATGCGAGCACATCCAACCGCTTGTCGGGCACGGGAACGCGTCCAACATTCGGCTCGATGGTGCAGAACGGATAGTTTGCTGCCTGCGCCGCGGCGGTGGCCGTCAGTGCATTGAACAGAGTCGACTTGCCGACATTCGGCAACCCAACAATACCGCAATTGAAGCCCATGCTCGCGTCCCTGCTGGCCCGATCGGCGCGGTCATACGCGGGGCAGTGCCGGGGGGCAATCGCTGAGATTTGTGAAGGCGTCAGGGCTCTGCCCTGAAACCCGCAAGGAGGCTCATCGATCCGCTTCGCGGCTCGATCCTTGACCTCCGTCAACGGGCAAGGCCGTTTGAAATCTATCCATTGAGTCTGTGTGTGAAGAGGGCCAACACGGACCATGCAAGGTCACGACCGACCCTCCTCCCACACAGACCCAAATTAATGGTTCCAAGGGCGAGGCCCTTGGCGGAGATCCAAAAGGCAGCGCCTCTTGGTGGGGTCCGGGCAACGCCCCGGCGCTTCTCCTAACCCCAGCGGCCCCCTTGGCTCACACCACCCGACCGGTATCAGCGTCCATCAGGTGCATGTTGTTCATATCGGCCGTCAACGCCAGGATTTGCTCTGGATGTGCCTCGGTTTCCGGCGCCACGCGGGCACAGATCGGGTCACCGCCAAGGAAGAAGTGCACCATGGTTTCCATACCCATGGGTTCGACCACGTCCACCTTCAGATCGACCCTCTCCCAGCCCGGCCGGCCTTGCTCATGATATTCGAACAGATGCTCCGGCCGCATACCGAACACCATCGGTTTGCCTTTGAACGGCCGGTAACGCTCCACGCGGGCGGGTGGAACTGGCAACAAGATTTGTTCGTTCACATGCACCGCAATGCCGCCGCCGCTGCCTTCCACAATCTGGCACGGCATGAAGTTCATCGCCGGCGACCCGATGAAGCCGGCAACGAAGCGAGTCGCCGGATTGTGGTAGAGTTCCTGTGGCGTGCCTACCTGCTCAATCACCCCGGCATTCATCACGACCACACGGTCGGCGAGCGTCATTGCCTCCACCTGGTCATGCGTCACGTAAACGGTGGTGGTTTTCACCGTCTGATGCACCTTCTTGATCTCGGTACGCATTTGCACGCGCAGTTTGGCGTCCAGGTTGGACAGCGGCTCATCGAACAGGAATACCTTGGGGTTGCGCACGATGGCGCGGCCCATGGCGACACGCTGGCGCTGACCACCGGACAAAGCGCGCGGCTTGCGATCGAGCAACGTGCCGATGTCGAGGATGCGCGCTGCCTCAGCGACCCGGCGCTGGATTTCGTCCTTGGGGAATTTCCGCAGCTTCAGGCCGAACGCCATGTTGTCGAATACGCTCATATGCGGATAGAGCGCATAGTTTTGGAACACCATGGCGATGTCGCGATCGCGGGGCGGGACGTCGTTGACGACCTCTCCGGCGATAAGGATCTCACCGCCGGTGATCTCCTCCAGGCCCGCGATCATACGCAAGGTTGTCGACTTGCCGCAGCCCGAGGGTCCGACCAGCACGACAAACTCCTCGTCGGCGATGTCGAGGTCGATGCCTTTCACCGCTTGTACGCCGCCGTCATATTCCTTGACGATCCTGCGGCACGAGACTTCAGCCATTTTGGTTCATTTCCTCGAAAAAACCCGTGGGCGGGATGCCCAGAGGCAGGGTTGCGGGGTCAGCCTTTAGTAGCTCCGGCGGTCAAACCGGCGACATAGTAGTCCATCAGGAACGCATAGATAATGATCGGCGGCAGCGAGGCCAGCAGGCAGGCGGCCATGATCTTGCCCCACTGGAACACGTCGCCGCGGATCAGGTCGGAAATGATACCGACCGTCAGCACCATCTGGTTCGATGTATATAGGTAGGCCAGCGGATACAGGAACGCGCCCCAGGCGACGGTGAACGCGAAGATGGTCGCGGCGATAATGCCGGGCATGGCGACCGGGATGAAGATCTTCAGCAGGATCTGCATATAGCTCGCGCCGTCGATCAGTGCTGCTTCGTCCAGTTCTTTTGGAATGGAACTGAAGTAGCCGATCATGATCCAGGTGCAGAACGGCACCGCCTGCGTCGGATACAGCAGCACCAGACACCAAACGCTGTTGATCATGCCGAGCCAACCGACGATCTGGAACAGTGGAATGAACAGCAGCGACGGTGGAATGAGATAGGTCAGGAACACGCCCGTCGACAGCGCGTTGCTGCCCCAAAAGCCCATGCGTGCCAAGCTGAATGCCGCCAGGACCGAAATGATCATCGAGACCGCGACAGTCAATACGGTAATGACCACAGAATTGAGGTAGTAGGTCTGGAAGTTCGGATAAGTGATCAGATACCAGAAATTCTCCAGTGTCGGGTGATGTACGACCCACGGACTGCCGGTCTCCGACGAGATTTCCGCCGATGATTTCAGACTGGTCATCAGCGTGTAAAACGGCGGCATCAGGAAAAACACGACGAACACGGCCAGCGCCGCGTAGCTGCCCCACAATGCCCATTGTCTCTGGCGATGCAGGCTGTTGCGGCCGGCCTTGGTCCTCGCCGCAGCTTCGCCAATGGTGCGCGCCGCCACCTGCGCCCGAGCAAGGCCTGAAACCGCCGATCGCAGCGGCTTTCCAAGGTGTGCGCTCATGCCGCGATATCCTTGGTGCGCTGGGTCACGCCACGCAGGACAAAGAGCGCCGCGAACGCGAGGATCGGGAACATGAACAGACTGACCGACGCGCCCAGAGGAATGTCGCCCGACTGGATGCCGACCTGGAACGCATAGGTCGCGAAGACATGGGTCATGTCTTCCGGCCCGCCGGCGGTCAGAATGCGAACGATGTCGAAGTCGGCAAAGGTCACGATCAAGCTGAACAACACAGTGATCGCAATGATGTTGCGCATCATTGGCAAGGTGACGAAGAACAGCTTCTGCCGCGCTCCCGCGCCATCGATCGAGGCGGCCTCATAAAGCGCCTCGGGCACCGATTTCAGCGCGGCAAGATACATGATCATAAAGAACGGTGTGCCGAACCAGACATTGACCGTGATGGTGCAGACGCGGGCAATCCAGCCAACGCCAAGCCATGGCACGTTGGCGAACCCAAACTGGTTGAGGATCCAGTTGAACGCGGAATATGACGGGTCGAACATCCACCACCAGGTCAGGGTCGACAGCGCCAGCGGGATCACCCACGGCACCAGCAGCAGACCGCGCCAGATGCGCTGATGTTTGCCGGGAATATTGTGCATCAAATGGGCGATGATGAACCCGAGCAGCGCCTTCATCACCACGGCAGTTACCGCGAACAGGCAACTCTGGAAAATGACCAATTGGAAAGTGTGCCGCTTCAGCAGGAACGCGAAATTGCCCAGACCGACAAACGTGGTCATCTTTTTGTTGAGCATGCTGAGGAACAGCGCATAGAAAGCGGGGTAAATGACGAAGCCGCAAATCAGCAAAATCAGCGGCAGGCAAAGCATAAACGCCACGCTCGACTGGCGGCGTGCGAGTAATTTCAACGACCCGGACCGTCGCATCTCGGGCGGTGCCGAGGCGATCACGCCAACCGGTCGGCTCGTGCCGTCCGCCATCCGTCCCTCCTGACCGCTGCCCTTTCCCGGCATGCGGTATGACCGCGAGTTAGGACCAACCCCACCTCCGCATCGCTCCGGTGAAGCATGTCCTGTCGCGGCGGATTAACCCACCATCATAAGCGCAATACGCGGGCCAGAGTAATCCCCCCGGCACCGGGCGCATCAATCCTTATTGCCTGTCAATCGGTGCGACCGCAAGCGCAGAACAATCCTTATTCAAAAATAATACTATCGCCTGAGGCTAATGGCTGGCGCAGGCCAGTGCAACAGCTTTCGCGCGCCTCGATGGTTGCCGCATGGTCTGGACCGGACGGTGTCAGTGAAGTTGGCGCCTGGTCACGCCGCGACGCCGCTGCCCTGTGGCGCCAGGCAAGCGGCCGGCGCATCAATGCGCCAGCGCAGGCCTTCCGGCGGAAATTCCAGCGTGACGGCGCCACGCAGCGTTGCCTGAACGGTATGTTCAATCACCATCCGGCCAAAGCCCTTGTGGGTCGGAGGCGATATCGCATCGACCGTATGTTCGACCCATTCCATGTGAAATCGCCTGCCGTCGGACGCGGCTACGTGACCACCGGTCTCAATGGACGCCTCCGACCCACACACAATCCAACTGATCTCGACCGTTCCTGCCGGATCCTTCAACGCACCGTACTTCAGCGAATTGGTCCCGAGTTCATGCAGGGCAAGGCCCAGGGCTTCGGCCGCTTCGGCTTTTAAATCGACATCCGGCCCGTGAAGTTGCAACCGTGGATCCTGCGGATCCAGGAAGGGTGCCAACTGTCCGCGCACTAAATGCTCCACCGACACGCCCAACCAGTTCTGATTGACCAGCAGGTCGTGCGAGGCGGCAAGGCCCATCAGCCGATCACCAAAGCGCCGCCGGAAAACATCGACGGTTTCAGCCGATTTAGCCGTTTGGCCCGCCATCGCCTGGATCACCGCCAACAGGTTTTTCGAACGATGCGAGAGTTCGCGCAAAAGGAAGCGAAGATGTTGTTCGGATTGCTTGCGCTCGGTAATGTCAATGCACGCGCCTAGCAGGCGAGCTGGCCTGCCGTCCTGCAGATCGAGCCGCCCTTTCAGATAAATCCAGCGTTCCTCGCCATCCCGGCGCAGCATGCGGAATTCGTCCTCGAACGGTCCGCCTTGTTCGCGTAAATGCTCATAAAACCCTTGGATGCGTGTCCGTTCCAGGGGATGAACGCGCGCGATGAATCCAGCAAAGTCCATGCGGCTACCGACAGGGCGCGAGAAAAGCTCATAAAATCGCGGCGAACAGACCGCGCGATCGGCTTCGATATCCCAGTCGATCGTCCCGATGCCGGCGGTGTCCTGCACCAGCTGCAACCGTTCCTCGTTCGCACGCACGGCTTCGCTCGCCTGGTTCGCTGCCGCCGCCCGTCGATCGAGTTCGTCCGACGCCGCCTGCAACGCCTCCATCACTTCGTTGACTTCGCTGACGCCGGAGTGTGCGGCGGCCTGCATGCGTCCTTCACCGAGCTCCCGCGCGCGCAACGCGAGATCCCGAATTGGCGCGGCAACCCGCCGCGACAACCACCATCCGAGCAAGGTGGACACAGCCAGTGAAGCGACGACAAGGCCGACCAGCGAAAGCATCGCCAATTTCGCCGGTTCTCGTAGGATTGCCTCCGGCACTGCCACGGAAACGATCCACCCGGACAACGGCGAGCGAACGTAGACGCCGGCGATCGCAATCCCATCGCGCGACAGGCCCGTCCAGACCCCTTCCGGTTGCGTCGCCACCGCGAGAAACGCCGGATTATCCGTTCCGATGTAGCGAGCCTGATCGGCGTTCCGTGCAATAAGGCGTCCGTCGCGGCCAACCAGACCCGCGATCCAGCCATTCGGCAGACCCGCCGAGAGAATTTCGCCGAGCCGTGTGGGAGACATCGTGGCACTGACGAAATAAGCGACCTGCGATCCCTTGACGACCGGCATCACCGCATTCACCGTCGGGACCTTACGAAGGGTTGCGGTCCGCAGGTCGGAAATCACCACTGAATCTCGCTGCGCCGCGAGACGATCGATCGCCTGTATGCTTTCATTGCCTTCCGGCAATGGACTTCCGACCGGCATATAGGTGTTGACGATTTGCCGATCCGAAGCATCGCGGACCGTGATGTTCATTCCCAACCGCTTTGCAACAACTCTCGCCTGGGCTTCGAATGCCGCATGCTGGCCGTCGTCGAGCGCCAAAGCAGTCGCCAGGGTTTCGTCAACAGCGATGGCCTTCTCGAGTTCGACGTCGATGGTTTCGTTGAGGTGTTGGGCGATCAGGCCGGCATCGTGCAGCGCATCGTCCCGCAACAGTCGCGCGGTGTTGATCAACATAAACGTGACGATCAGCAGGACCGGAATAAGGATGCCCGCTGCGAACATTGCCAGGTGGATGGCGATCCGGTAGTTCCGGCGCTCCGTCTCCCGGCGAGCGGCGCCCTCGGATGGTGCAACTGCCTCCACTGCAAACGACATACGGCCCCCTGGCGCCAGCCGAACGTGAGTGGACTGTCGAAATACAGATCACGTCGTTGCCCGCGAGATGATGCAATCCCGCGGGTCGAGTCAAATGCCGTTATGGTCCGGTTTTCGCGGGTGCAACTTTCCCGCATGGAGGCCAATGGACACCCGGCCCTCCCCTGAAATCCATTCAGGCCAACGAGCCGCCGTTGCCGCCCCATCGCAGCCCAGAGAACTCGGCTTGCCGCAGCAGGGCGATCGTATACCGGCAACGTGCAGCACTCGAATTGCGGAACGTGACATCTTTCGGCGGGCCAAATCGCAGGCAGTCGCCGGCTGCGAGCACGTGGCTCAGGGAGCCCAATACGATGGTCAGTTCGCCGCTGATCACCACCAATTGCTGGTCGGCAATGAACGCCCGTGATTCGGCGGAATAGGTGATTTCCGCCCCGGGAGGCATCTCGCCCCAGACCAGTTCGAGCGGTCCGGACCCAGGCGGGCTGAGAGATCGGCGCAGGAAGCCGGTTTCCGGATCACGCCATACCGGCTGTTGGTCGGCCCGTATGACCTGCCCTCCCGGTTGATCCTCGATCTGGGCGAACAGTTGCGACATCGTGAGACCAAAGGCGGCGGACAAGCGACCGAGCAAGGCGGCCGTCGGGCTGGCCTCGCAGCGCTCAATCTTGCTGAGCATGGCGCGGCTGACACCTGAGCGGGCAGCGAGTTCCGCAAGCGTCCAGCCGCGGGCCTCGCGCTCGAGGCGGAGGTTCGCGGCGAGGGTTGCCTCGGTATTGGCGATTTCCATGATAGTGGACATTATGCGACTATATTGGAATCATCCCCCAGAGCAACCAGGCAGGAGCCATAGATGCACGATCCGCTACGCGAGCGAAACCTGACCGGCAACCGGAAGCCAGGATCGAGGCGGGTCGCCATGTCGATGTTGCACCGCACAAGCGGATCAGGTGGCGACGTTCAGCAAACGGCGGGAGCGATACCTCACGCCGTTGTGCTCCGCTTCCAGCCGCAAACGACCGGGCCGCACATCGGCCACAACGGCGGCCCCCTGCTGCCTCCCGACGATCCGGCTGAAGGTTGGCGGCAGTATTGCTGGCGGCGAGCTCACAAGGCTGCATGGAAAACGCCGCCGCGGGAAATTGCGTTGCGGCGGCTTGAACGCGCCGAGGCTCTGGGCATGACCTACCATGGCTACACGCTGGAAATCATGGAGCGCGGCAGGTATTTGTAGTTACAAGCTGGCCTTCGGCACTTAAGTGCGTTGCTCAAACCGGTCGAAACTGCAAACTCGACGAAAATCTTCGCGTGCGAAACGACGCATGCGAAAGTCTGTAACGTCCTCCATCCAGTGTCCACCTCCAAGGGAATCTTTCGATGCGCCCATCGATCGTGATCGCCACGCTGGTGGTAGTTGGCCTTGCCGCCGGCGGTGCGTATTACGGACTGGAGGTGTATTCGCAGCAGCAATTCCGTGCCGGCCTCGATCAGGCCCTGGCGACGCTGCCGCCGGGCACGACGGCAAGCTACAAGACCGCGCACTATTCGATCCTGTCGCACGAGGCCGTGGTGACCGGAATGACCGTGCACGGCGAGATCCCCGGAACCCCGCCGCAACCCTTCGACGTCACGGCTGCCACCATCACGACCGAACAACCCAATCTGGATTTCCCCGCTTCCTGGTCGCGAGCCCTGGCCGCCCCCGCAACGTTCGGTCCGGATTCGGCGTTGCCGGTCGCTGCCTCGGTCACCATGACCGGCCTGACCGTCCACTCCGCAGTGATCAACCTGACCGAAGATTCGATCCACGGCACAAACCTGCGCCTGTATCCCTGGGCTTTGCTACATAATGGCATGCCGTCCTGGCAGGACCTGCATGCCGCGCTGACGCCCCACCCCGGTCCGCCGGACGCTGCCGTCCTGCAGAAGGTATTACGCGCTGAAGCGGCGGTCGTGATGGGCGTCGGCTATGACAGCTATGAAGCTGGTTCCACCAAAGTCACCGAAGCGTTGCCCGGGATCGATATCCAATATGACATCCGTAAGGTGACCGGCGATGGCCTCGATCGAGGGACGATGAAAGGGGCATCCGGCGAAGACATCACATTCCGCGGCAGCAAATTCGGCGTGATCTCCATCGACCGGGTCGCCATCGGTCCGATCGACATACGCGAAGCCATGACGAGACTCGTCAACGGTGAGGCACTGTCTGCCGGATTGCTGAACGGGATCAACATCGGCCGTATCGACTATAACGGCATCACGGCACAACCGCCCGGTCAGGCCGCGATGCATATCGGCGGCGTCTCTCTGGGGCCAGTCGCATTCGCCAGCGGCATACCGGTTTCTGGCAAAATCGGCTGGACGGATATCAGTGTGGCCCGCGACCAGGTATCCGATCCTCGGGTGCAGCAGGTTTTCGACAGGCTTGGCCTGCAAACCATGACGATGAGCTTCGCGTTTGCCTACGACTGGGATATCGCACAGCAGCGCGTGTCGCTTCATGATACGATGTTGAAGATCAACGAGCTTGGCACGATCACCGTTGCCGCTGAGTTGACCAACGCATTCCCGAACCTCATCGGTTTGACCCAGATACGTTTGGCCCATGCCAGGCTGCGGTTCGATGACGCGTCCCTGGTGAACCGCGCGCTGCGAGCGGGAGCAGCGCAGTCAGGGACCGATCCGGTGGCCTACCGGCAGCAAATCGTCGACATGGTACGACAGCAAGGCAACACGCAAGGTGTCGTAAGCCCCGCATTGACCGCGGCGTGCAATGCGGCAGGGGATTTCATTGCATCGCCGCATTCGCTCACGATCGAGCTTTCCCCGGCACAACCCGTTCCGGTGATGGCGCTGAAGGGTATGAACGCGTCTCCCGCCATGTTGGCCAGCACGCTCGGTCTGGTGGTTTCAGCCACACAATGAAGCCGGCTCGGCTGCGGCAGATGGGAACGTGGCCGTTCCTTTGCAGGCGTCAGGTTTTGCGAACATTCCAGAACAGCACGAAGCCGTTCAGCACGCCGGTCAGGTTGCTGCGATAGGCGGTCGCCTGCAGCACCTGCCCCAACGGCACATAGGGAACGTCGACCAGCGCCTGTAATTGCAGGTCACGCGCCAGGGACTTCTGCATCGCAAGGTCAGGTGCCTCGAGCCATTGCTGCCGTAGCGCCTCGATGCGCGGGCTGGAGGGCCAGCCCGGCGCGGAACCGGCGGCCTCTCCCATGCCACGCAGGAAGACATGGCCGACGGGATTAAGTTGGTCCAGACCGCTCCAGAACGTACTGAACACGCTCCAGCCACCCTGATCGATCGGATCTTTCTTGGTGCGCCGCTGCACCACGCTACCCCAGTCCATCGCCTGGTAGTCGACGTTCAGACCGATCTTCTGGAACACGTCGGCACAGACATCGGCCTGCGCCTTCAGTATCGGGAGGTCGGTTGGCGCCAGGATGACGGTCTTTTCCCCTTTATAGCCAGCGGCGGCGATTTCCTTGCGCACAGCATCGTAGTCTCGCTTGCCGGCAAACACCTCCAGCCCGGCATCGGTCCCGAATGGGCCGGCGGGATAGAACAGGCCGGTGGGTACGTGCCACATCGCCGGGTCATCACTGGCACACGCGATGCAGAAGTCGCGTTGGTCGATGGCTTTCAGCAGAGCGCGCCGGATCGCCGGGTTGTTGAACGGCGTGGTCAGATGGTTGAGCCGCATGCAGCCCATTAGCCCGGTCGGGTCCTGGATCATCGCTTTAATGCTGTCCGACTTACGTAAAGTCGGCAGCATGTCGGCGGTCGGATTTTCCCACCAGTCGACCTCTCCGGTCTGCAGCGCGGCCAAACAGGTACTGGGATCGGGAATAACATGCCACTCGACCCGGTCGAAATGCGCGACTTTTGGGCCGGCGGTCCAGTCAGGTACGCCATCGGAGCGGGGCACATAATCGGCGAACCGCTCATACACCAGCAGCGAGCCGACCACACGTTCCTTCGCATTGAACTTATAGGGGCCGCTGCCGACCATTTCGGTCACCTGCGTGAACGGGTCGGTTTTCGCCAGCCGATCGGGCATCATGGCCGGGAAACTTGTGGGCGATTTCCCAAGTGCGTCGGGCAGTAAGGGAAACGGGCGTTTGAGGCGGAACTGAATGGTTTTGTCGTCGGCCGCCGAGAGTTCGTCGGTGGCAGCCATCAGAGTGCCACCATAAGTATCGCGTTTCGACCAACGCTGAATGCTGGCGACACAGTCTCGTGCGAGCACTGGCGTACCGTCGTGGAACTTCAGGCCGTCTCGCAAGGTAATGCGCACCAGCTTGCCATCATTGTCCGAGGTCATGCCTGCTGCCATCTGCGGGCTGGCCTTAAACGCACCATCGGTGCCAAACAGCGTGTCGAAAATCAAATAACCGTGATTGCGGGTGACATAAGCCGTGGTCCAGATCGGATCCAACACCGCCACATCGCTTTGCGGGATGAATTTCAGCAGCCGATTGTCCTGTGACCGCGCAATACGCGGAGCGGCCAGTGCGGCGGCCGAGGCCGTGAGAAATGTGCGTCGTTGCATCGTCACGGGATCCCTTCAGGCGAGCGGCGTGATTTGCCGGCTCAGGTCGGAAAACAGCTTCGGCACTATCGTGTCACGTCCGGTTTCCAACAACCACTGCTCGAGTACGCGTTTATCGTCCACGCGCGAATTGGGTCCGCCACGAATCCAGCCGCGGTAAACCACCCAGCGTTCGCCGCCACCGTCGCGCGCCATGATACCGGCATAACCGGCGCGCCGCCCCGGCGGGCCAATCGACACACTGGGTACTGGCGACGCAGCAACTCTTTCCAGGAATTCCCGCTCCCGATCCGGCGTCAGGGACCAGGTCGGGTCTGGCTCGCCCGTGGATATCAGCAGCGTGACGACGATGGTCATCCTGTGGGCTCCGTTGTTCGGACCGGCCGGCGCGGGCATTCTATCACTCGCCACATCTCTTGGCACGGCACAGGCGGAAGGTCATTGAATGTCTGCCACGACGTGAGGCAACTCGGTCGATGAAGCGGCCCGTAAGCGTGCATGGCGCGGTTGCCTTGTCGTCGTTGGCGTGTTGGCGTCGCCACCCCTGGTGACCTCTTTTGCGATCGCACTTGTCGTGTTCGGCACTCTCTCGCGCCAGACATTCCAAGGCGCCCCGACCGACTCGCCCGGCCGAACCGCCATATTGGCGATGGCGCTTTCGTTCTATGGCGTCACCACATGGACCAGCGTCACCGTCGCCTCGCAATGGTCGTCTCAGCACAGCGTTGTCGCCGAGGTCTTTGCATTTCGTCGCCTGACCTGGTTAAACGCCGCGATCGTGTCGCATACCCATCAATTCCATTCGACAACGGCATGGTTCCGAAAGCACCCCCGCGACGGGCCCATGCCAAGGCCGCCGGCGCCCGCGAACAGTTCGACACTTGTCGGCAAGGCGCGCACGGTGCGTCCTCACACCAGTATCGCGGCGGCGCTCACGCTCCAAGCCGGATCGCCAGGCCGGCAAGCGATCGCGACCACTCTTCCGATTTGTCGCTTTTCGACCATAGTTCCAGCAGTTCCGACGGCTGTTCCTGGATCCGTGCCACGATCCGCTGCGCCTTAGCCACCAGTTCTGGTGGCGGCAGCCT
Organism: Acetobacteraceae bacterium; assembly: GCA_049519555.1. Lineage (GTDB taxonomy): Bacteria > Pseudomonadota > Alphaproteobacteria > Acetobacterales > Acetobacteraceae > Rhodopila. The sequence goes on along the minus strand of JBEKQQ010000002.1, from coordinate 63,225 downwards.
GTTCATATAGGCCACCCAGTCGTCCATCGTTTGTGTGTAATCGTTGCGCGCGCCAAAGTTTCCGAGCATGCGCGCGACGGCTTCCGCCGCGGCGAGTGCCTCTTCGGCGTCGGGCGCCTCGAGATATTCGCCGCCGACCGCGAGTGCCCGGTCAAGTGTTCCCTCGATCAACGAAAGATCGGACACTTCTCCCAGGCCGTACATCCAGTCGACGGCTGTGTCGTTGTCCAGCGTGCCGGCGCCCCAGGTGCCCATCGTGTTCTCCCGTTCCGATCGTGGAGCGAATTCCGTTTCATCCAGACACATGCACCGTTCGCGTGTCCAGTGCAGGGGGAGCCGACTTGCTCTGGCCACCGGAACGGTAGATACTGCTACCAACCAGTATAAAGGCAGAGTCCATGTCCAGCGAATATGATGTCGTCGTCCGCGGCGGAACCGTCATGGACGGCAATGGCGGCACACCCTTCGAGGCCGACGTCGCCGTCAAGGATGGCAAGATCGCAGCGATCGGCAGCATCGCCGGCTCCGGCGCAGAGGAGATCGACGCGCGCGGCTTGTCCGTCACGCCCGGCTTCGTCGACATCCACACGCACTACGACGGTCAGGCGATGTGGGATTCGCATCTCGCACCCTCGTCCTGGCACGGCGTCACCACTGTGGTCATGGGCAATTGCGGTGTCGGCTTCGCGCCGGTTCGCCACGACACCCAGGACAAGGTCGTTGCGCTGATGGAGGGCGTGGAAGACCTGCCCGGACCTTGCCTTAACGAAGGCCTCGACTGGACCTGGGAGAGTTTCGGCGAATATCTCACGGCGCTCGAACGCCGGCCGCACGACATCGATTTCTGCGCTCTGCTGCCGCACGCGCCGATGCGGGTTTACGTCATGGGCGACCGCGCCATGGCGCTGGAGGACGCGAACCAGGAAGACATCGCCCGCATGCGTGAGATTACTGCCGAGGCGGTTCGTGCCGGAGCATTCGGCTTCTCCACATCGCGCACGATCGCGCACAAGACCCTCGCCGGCGACCATCATCCGGGCCTGCGCGCCCAGGAGAATGAGTTGATGGGGATTGCTATGGGGTTGAAGGATGCCGGGGCGGGGTTCATCGAGCTGACCTCGGACTGGAATACCCCCGATCCCGCCACCGAGTTCGCCATGGTGCGGCGAATCATGCAGGCGAGCGGACGACCGCTGGTATTCTCGTTGAACCAGCGGCACGACCGGACCGAGGCATGGAAAGACTTGCTCGCGCTATCGACCCAGGCCGCTGCTGATGGACTGCCAATTCGTTGCGTGGCACCACCTCGGCCGATCGGCGCGTTACTGGGGTTGACCGGCAGTCAAAACCCGTTCGCCGGGACGCGGACCTATCGTTCGATCGCGCATCTGCCGTTGGACCAACGCGTCGCCGCAATGCGCGATCCGGAGGTTCGGGCGAAAATCCTGGCCGACGATCCGAAGGAGTTCAACACGTGGTCATTGCTTAACCGAATTGGCTACGCACGGATGTTCCGCTTCACCAATCCGCTGAACTACACGCCGGCGAAAGAAGACTCGATCACCGCCCTCGCCGCACGCGAAGGCCGGACGCCGGAAGAAGTCGCCTACGATATGTTGATCGACGATGATGGGAAGGGCTTCATCTTCACGGCACTGGTGAATTATGCGAACTACGACCTGGAAGCGGTGAAGACGATGTACGCCCAGCAGCACGTGATCCCGGGTTTGAGCGATGGCGGGGCGCACGTGGCGTTCATTTCGGATGCGTCGTTTCCGACGTTCCTGTTCAGCTACTGGGGCCGGGATCGCGAGGACGGGCGGATGTCGATCCCTGACCTCGTGCGGCGGCAGACGCGGGAACCGGCCCGGTTCGCCGGACTGCTTGACCGCGGGGTGCTGGCGCCGGGCATGAAGGCCGACATCAATGTAATCGATTTCCCCAACCTGGCGCTGGAGCGGCCGGAGATGGTCGTGGACCTGCCCGCCGGCGGGCGGCGGTTGATGCAAAAGGCGCGCGGCTATGTGGCAACGGTCAAGGCCGGGCAGATCACTTACCGTAACGGCGTGGCAACCGGGGCACTGCCGGGTGGGCTGGTCAGGGGAGCGCAAGGGGAGTGATCACCGCACTCGTTCTGTATCGCCTGCCGGCGCATATCGACCGCGAGGCATGCCGTCAGCACTTCCTGAAAATCGCGCCGGATTTTCTCGGCGTGCCTGGTTTCGTCCGAAAGCAGTTCATCCACGATGTGAATGGCGGCGTGGCGGGCGGTTCGTACATCTGGGACAACCTGGCAGCGGCGAAGGCCTTTTATAACGGGCCGTGGCTGGAGGGGATTCGTGCCCGTTACGGGTGCGAGCCTCAGGTCACCTATTTTGAAACCCTCGCCATTGCCGACCGTGCAACCCATTATGCCGGCCCTCCTCCTGGGCCGCCGGTTACTGCTTTGGCGGAACCTGAGCGGGTCGGGTAGCGAACCTCCGGCAGCGCTTGGGGATCCCGACGAAGGTCGCCGTCACCGGAAGCGCCGGACAGCTGCCTTGGGTTGCCCGGTCTCGGGATCATTTGAAACCGGCACTACCTCCACTCAGCATACGGCGGGCAGCTGAAGCCGGCCGCACGGGAGCGCGCTGCGGCGCGTCAGGCGCAGCCATCGCGCCACGGTATGCAACCCCTGATTGAAGGCGCCGAGGAGAGCGTCAAAAACCAGCAATACGGCCAAATCTGGCGCGATGCGCCGCCATAACAGAAACCAATTTGCAACCGGATTCATGTCATTCGTTGCTGGTAGCTTACGTTTAAGAGAGAATTCAATTTTAGCAGCGTTCTTACCCTGGCAGTTCGAAGAGTTAACCGCAACGGAGACAAATAATGATCCAGCTTGCTATGGCCTGGCTCGCGTTCAGGGCCGATCGCCGAGGTGTGACCGCACTTGAGTACGGCCTGATCGCCGGGGTGATCGTCGCCGTGATCACGCTGGGTTTCACCAGTTTGGCCGACGCACTGTCGTCCCAGTTTACTTCCATCGGCGACGACCTCTGACTGGCGTAAGACCCAGACTCAGCTGGCATGGCCTTCCATGCTGAGTCTGGCGCCGTCATAAAGTGCCTGGCTTTCATTCGATCCAGGATACGGGCCGGATGTCCCTTGCGCAGGCGCACAGCAGCCGCGAGGGGAACGTCGGACATCCCGAGCGAAATCAAAGTAACGGGGAAATTCTGATTTTCCTGACCGTCGTCTGGCCGAAATGAGCGGCGCGTGGTGCTCGCCAAACGGGAGGCAGCGGGCGCAGATCGCAAAAGATAGTTGTCTCAAATTGTTACTGATCTTTTGTCAATCTGTTACCATCTCGCAATACATTCAATGTTGAAGTAACGTCGTCGGCCTCTGTTCAGGAGACGGGTGATGCGCCCCTTCGGCACCTTAATCGAGAAAGCCGTCAAATTCCGCGAGCCGTCAATTCCCGGTGCCCGGTTGGACCGCGTGCTGCCACGCACCGAGCATCGACTGGAAGAAGGCATCAACGAACTATTTGAATATGCGTGCATTACCTCCGACCTGGAAGCGGCGGGCGACCTCGTGGCGCTGATGGAAAAGTGGCACGCGCGGCGCACCTACAAGGACTACGAACAGCGCCGGCTTGTCATTATTCAATTGAAGCGCATGCGTGGCGAACTGGATCGCCGGCACATCATGCGAGGCACGAGGCCTGTTGCACCCCCTTCGCCTGCCTGAGCGGCATGGCAATTGATCCGACGCTCGCACGCAGTGTACGTACACTGGCCTGTCAGCGGCACCCGGCGTGCAGTGCCGCCTGGCGAAATCAGTTCCGTGCGATGTCATCTCCGTCTGGGCTGCTCGGGTCACCACTGACAGGTACAAGGTGGCGCCGCGGATCACTTTGCCGAAAGCGTTCCAGGATGCTAATCTGGTGCCGGTATTCGGCATTTCCGCGCTGGCGTGGACCGAGGACGACATCCGGGCGCGAGTCAGGCGCTCGTGGCCTGTTATCAGGACGCGGGCAAGCGGCGCGACCAAGCCTCCGCCGGCGCGCAGGCCAATGCCACCCGTGCTCTTCTGGGCTTGCTGCCACGCATCAATGCTGCGTTACAGAAAGCCGGGATCGATGCCGATACGATAAGAAAGGAGCTGGACGCAACGCCCGCGTCCGCCGAGCTTGCCCGCGGCATCGATATCCTGCTGAAAGAAAATCCCGGCCAGCCCGACCTGAACGCGGTGCGTAGCCTGCCCCGAGAAGTTGCAGATCCTATCTGGCGGACACGCCCAGGTGGTGATGAATTTAGGCGATGGGGATCGGGCGACCTTGTGGCCGGCTTTAGAGGACCGTCGCAAGACGATCGAAGCAAACCTCACAGATGATGCTTCGAAACAAATTGCTGCGGCAACCAGTTACGCGGTTGGCCTCATTCTGGGCCGATGATCTCACTGAGTCCGATTTGTGCGAGTTTTTGTGTAAATGGTGATGGTCACCGCGATCCCGTTCGGCATCTACGACCTGATCGAGGCGCTGGATAACGTCGGGAGTGCGCATGCCGCGCGCGACTCGTTTCCGACCACGCGCGTTCTGACCGCCGATGGCGTCATCAGTCTGATCGGTTGCCTTCTGGGCAATCCGTTCATCAACGCAGTGTAAATCGGGCATCCCGGATGGAAGGCGATGGGCGGCCGCATCGGCTACTCGGCGATGACCGGTATTATCATCCTGGTGCTGACGTGGTTCGACATCATCTCCATCATGACGGCTCTGATCCCGGTCGTCGCGACCCTGTCGATCCTGCTTTACATCGGCATGCTGATCGGTTCGCAGGCGTTCCAGGAGTCACCGCACCGCCATGCACCTGCGATCATTCTGGCGTTGCTGCCGCAGCTCGCGGCGTGGGGTAAGTTGCAGATCGACAATGCTCTGGGCGCTGCTGGCACCAATGCCGGAGCGGTCGGTTTCGCGAAATTGGAGCAGGTTGGCGTGCGTTACCAAGGGCTCGAAGTACTGGCCGGCGGAGCGACGCTTGCCGGCATTATCCTGGGCGCCATCACGGTCTATCGACCGCGAGTTCGATAAGGCTGCGAGGTTTGCGTTGGCCGGCACGATATTCACGTTCTTCGGCTTCATCCATGGCGAGGCGATCGGTTGGGGCTCTTCGCCGACGGTTGCGGTGGGGTATCTTGGCGTTGCCGCGATCCTGTCCTTCCTGTCGCGATATGCCGAGTTTCATCCGCTCCCGATCGACCGGCATGGCGTCCAGGAAGCCGAAGCCGATTGAAGTACGTGGCCGATCCGGTTCCGGACCGTGCCGGTATGACATTGGTTTTAGCCGCCCGAACTTCCTCCCGGCCGCAGGTGGACGGGCGGCATATGCTGGGGCGTAGGTGAACACCGCGCTGACTTCCAGATCGCCGGCGGCGTGTCGCCGGGCTGACGAATGGGAAGATGTGCAATTCGCCCGGCACGCCACGTTGGGCAAAGAACGACCGAATGAAATCCGGCGTCCCGTCGATCGAGCCGGTATCGCCAATCACCCAACAATCGATGTGGTCCGCGACGGCACCCAGGCAGCGCTCCAGGTTCGCCATCTCGTTCTTGACGATCATGTTGCGGCAAATTCGATTGGCGCTCATCGCTGGATCATGCGGATTGGGCGGCATTGCCGCCAATACAGGTTCGGTTCGCGACCGCACAGAATGGCCGCACGCGGGACACGCGAACGAGAGTGAAATGTGTCGCCTGCGACACTCACGCCGCGGTCTCCCAGACCGGAACCACGCTCTCGCGACGCACCTCAGACGATGCCGGCTCGATCGGCGGCAGCATCCGCCACGACGTTGCCTCCGCGGGACCGGTCGCCAACAACCCATCGGTGTCGGACAGGATCGCCCGCACATCCTCGGCCTTGACCGTCGCAAGCCAGGCCTCGCGGTCCTTGATCCCGAAGCTGATCAGCAGGCAATCACCGTCTGGATGCCACGCGAGACCGGAGGCAAGCTCGACTCCTGGTTGCTGCAGGCAGAACCGCCGGCTCACCCCGCGCAACGCGAACTCGGCGTCGAGCCAGACAAAGCGATGCAGGTGCGAACGCGTGCCGCCTTGCCAGCTCACCTCATAGATCAACGCCAGCCAACCACGGTCAAACGCGATGGCCTGGGAGCCGCCACGGAACAGCTCGGCGGCAATCGACGGCGTCCGTTCCGTGACCGTTCGCGCCTGCTCGTTCACCACGCGTACCGGGTCGCAGGCGGCGATAAACCGCAGCTCGTCACCGGAGATCAACGGCATCCAGTTCAGCTCATGGCGGTGCGATCCTTCGGGCCGTAACACACACCAGTCAGCCAGCCTGGCAGGACCCGACGGCGCGCAATCGATGCGGGCCAATACCTGCTCACACCAGCCGTCCGGCGTAAGTTCGCGCAAGGCGGCACAACACCAGAGTTCGCCACGCCAGAGGAACGGCCGCACCTCCTCAAATCCCAGTACCAGATCGAATGCGGGTTGCGGCAGGTCGAGCGGCGGCATGATCTCCACGGCCGAGCCGACCCGCAGATCCGCATTCAATCGCAGCAGGAAATTGCGGGTGGCGATCGGCTCGCCATCTGCGGTGCGATATTCGCCGGTCTCGGTCAACGTGTAATTCACGCAACGTTGCACCATCACGACCTGATCGCCGCGCCGGGCGATCGAGGGATTTGTTGCCTGCCACCCCTCCGGCGGAGTGAAGCCGACCGGACGGGCGCGAAACGACGGCATCAGCGTCTTGGCCGGCTCGCAGTAAAAGTTGACGTTGGACCGTGCCAGCTCACGCGCCGCCGGCGTCGCAGCCCGGCTCAACGTCAGCCAGTCGGCGGCCACATGGCCACGCTCCTTGCGCTGCGGGTCGGGCGAATAAAACGCTACGATCGAGTATTCCTCGCGCAATCCCGTAGTATAAACAAAGTCCTCGACAAACCGGGCGTTGCGTTCCGGGCGATCCAGTGCAAGGCCGGCCTCCGCATACAGCACGCTCGCATTGGTCATGCCGCGCTCGCGATGGAACCGCGCAAGATCGTACAGCGGCTCGGCGCGCTGCGGCCGCTGATCGAACGCGGCCAGCGCCGTCCGCTGGAAGCCAATTTCGTCGTTCAACGCCAGCAGGCAGCGGGCTTCCTGGACACGGGCATACCATGCCTCCTCATCCCAGCTGGCCATCCCGGCCCGTTTTGCGTAGACCTTCGCGGCTTCTGCGAGATGCCCGGAGTCCTGCAGCGTCTGCCCGAGGCAAAACAGATGATGGCCGTTGTTTGGCTCCTGCTCGAGCTTGCGTAGCAGGAGCCGGATGTCCTGCGCCTGTTTGCGAGCCCGGTTGGCCCCGGTGGCGAGATCCACACACTTCACGCCGAGCAACAGCGGAGCGTCGCCGGGTGCCAGCGAATACGCGGCATAATTGCGGGTGGCCGCATCGCGGCGCAGCAGTCGCGCATTGCCATAGCTGACACCGGACCGTTGCGCGAGGTCGTAACACGGTGCTTCGAGCCGTGTGCGAAAGTCGGGGTCTTCGACCACCAGTTCCATCTCGGCATCGCCCAGCAGCGCATAGTCGAACGGCAGCCGGGAGGAGCACGCCCGCTCCAGCGCCGCGGCACGGGCCTTGTCGAGGTCGCCGACCGGCACGCTGAACAATTCGCCGGGCAGCTCGCGTTTGGCGAAAAACGCCCGTATGAATTCCGGTGTTCCGTCGGTGGAGCCGCAGTCGCCGATCACCCAACAGCTGATGTGGTTGGCGACGGAGGCCAGACAGCGCTCGAGGTTCGCCAACTCGTTCCTGACGATCATGCTAAGACACAGGGTCGCGGGAGCGCTCATGGGAGGACCAGGCGTGGCGGTGACGCCGATATCATTGCACCATTGGAATGCGATGGAAAGGCCCACGTCGGCGGCCGGGGTCGGCGGAGGTGGTGAGGCGGCACGAGGGTGCCGCCCGTGGACGTACGGGGCGGGCTGCCTGGACACGGGCCAGGCCATTCCCGTTGCGATCCGTCCAGGGGTTCCAGGTGAACCGGTTCCGGTCATGCCGGGTCGAGGTTATCGGCGGCGCCTGGCCGGCCGGAACCGAAATGACCGATTTTTGCCTTGCGCACGGTCCCGGCAGGAGCGGGGTTATTGCCCTTGCATCAGAGCAGGACAGCTTGCGCCTCCCGGTTGGCGCGATGAGCGAAATCCCGGCGTTCTGTTGGCCCAGGCGATAGCCCGGAAGTCCGGCTGCGATGCCGAGTCGGACGGAGGCCGGGTCGTGGCGCGCCGGGAGTTCTCGGACGGCCGGTCCTCCGACAGGGTTAAGGTTTGCCACGAGTTGCGAGGCGCTGGGCGACAGCGGCGGGTTGCGGCTGTGGAGTTGTTACGCGGGTGCCGGAGACGAGGGTGCCGGAGACGAGGGTGAGGCGCTGGTTGCACGGTTGGCCGCGGCAGCCCGTTCAAAGATCGCGGTGGCCAGCGGGCTGGTGGGAGCCGACGCCCTCGGCCGCGCATGGGCGCTCAAGGTTGGCAGCCTCGTCGATTCAGCGCGCGTGCCAATGTCGGCTACAGGCGTCGCAAACTATAGCGGAGCAATGCTCGGTGCCACGGGTGCGACCGGAGCGATTGGCACTACTGCAGCTACCTCGCTAACCATCGACCTGGACATTGGGAATGGCAGTGCGGATACCGTCTATTACGTAGTGGAATTCACCGGCGGTGGGAATTACGTACTACCTGGCGAACCGATCCAGGCGCGCTTTACCGATAGCCACGGTGACAATCTAATGACTTGTTGATAATCTAACGCTTCATCATGGTGGTCTTGGCGAGATGGATTAGTTCCACTCGCCGTGAAACCCGTGCGGCGCGATGTTCCGAGGCACCGCCCGGTCAGGACGGCACCTATCGCCAAATGATACAGTGGCGGATCGTTCAGACTGGTGAGGAGGTCTCCGCGGTCAACAGACGCCTGAATGAAAGTCAACTTCTCGCGATTTTCATCCGAGAACAGATGTTTCGCTTCCGGCCAATCTCGGCCGTTTGGGCCGCAGCAGTGAAACACAGCTTCACCGCAGCCCTGTCGTTCTGGGGCCGCCCTGACCTGAGCACGATTACCCTCACCCAATAAGCTGCTCGGTCGCCGGATCGAACAGACAAATCTTACGCGTGTCCACGGCAAACCGTGCATGTTCACCCGGTTTCAATTTAACGTCCGGCGCGACCCGGGCCAGTACTTCGTGCCCGCCGAGGCGTATGACGACAATGGTTTCCGCTCCGGTTGGTTCGGTCATCTCCACCAGAGCCTCCACCTGGATCGTGCCGCCGTCGAACCGCCGGTCATGTTCAACGATACACTCCGGCCGTATGCCCAACACGACATCACGCCCGACATACGTTGCGGCGTTCTCCATCAGGGGCAGCTTCAGACAGGTCGCACCATCCTGAAGGCTTGCGTGCAGCTGACCGCGCTCCTCCGTGACCCGGACCGGTAACGTGTTCATCGGCGGCGCGCCCATGAACCGTGCCACGAACAAATTCGCCGGACGGTTGTACACCGTGTCCGGATCGGCGAATTGCTGGATTTCGCCGTGGTTCATTACGGCGATGCGGGTCGCCAGTGTCATGGCCTCGATTTGATCGTGCGTAACGTAAACGATTGTCGAGCCAATACGCTGGTGCAGCCGCTTGATCTCCATGCGCATCTCGACGCGCAGTTTGGCGTCCAGGTTTGATAGTGGTTCGTCGAACAGGAACAGCAGCGGATCGCGCACCAAGGCGCGGCCCATCGCCACGCGCTGGCGCTGTCCGCCTGAGAGTTGCGACGGTTTGCGATCAAGCAATGCCTCGATCTGCAACAACCTTGCGACCCGGTCTACCGCTTCGATGCGTTGGCGTTTCGGTACACCACGGCATTCCATGCCGAACGTCATATTTCCGCGCACTGTCATCGATGGATACAACGCGTAAGACTGGAACACCATGGCGATGTCGCGATCCTTCGCCGCAACGCCATCCATCCGCCGGCCGCCAATTTCGATACTACCCTGATTGGCAGTGTCGAGGCCGGCAATGATGTTCAGGAGTGTGGACTTACCGCAGCCCGACGGTCCGACGAGGATCGCGAACTCACCGCTCTCGATATCCAGATCGACGCCCTTCAGCACCGGTGCCGAGCCGTAGCGCTTCCAGACATCGCGAATTGTCAGTGCCGACATCTACTTCACCGCACCCGCGGTCAGCCCGCGCAAGAAATAGCGGCCGCCGAACAGATACACCACCAGGGTCGGAGCTGCAGCCAGCAACACCGCGGCACTTTGCTCGCCGTATTGCGGTGCCTCGCTCAGGCGGGCACTCAGAGCGATCAGAGCGGCGGTAATCGGCTGCTGCTCCCCCGCGGAAAAAGTGACGCCATACAGATATTCGTTCCAGATGCCGGTGAATTGCCAGATGACCGTCACGATCAGGATCGGCGGCGAAAGCGGCAGCACGATGCGCCCGAAAATGCGGAAAAATCCGGCGCCGTCGATACGTGCCGCCTTTAACAGATCGGCGGGGATTGAGGTGTAGTAATTGCGGCAAAACAAGGTCGTGAAGCTGATCCCCTGCACGGTATGGATCAAAACCAGACCGCTGATCGTGTTGAACAGTCCAAGGTCACGCAGCACGATGACCCATGGCACCAGCCGCATTTGTTCCGGCAGAAACACGCCTAGCGTCATGATGCCGAACACGATCGTATCACCGCGGAAACGCCACAGCGCCAGGGAATAACCGTTCAGCGCGCCAAGCATGGTGGAAATGGCAGTGGCCGGAACCGCCATCCGCACCGAATTCCAAAAATACGGCTGGACCCCGTCACAATGTTCCGAGATGCAGTAACTGCTCCAGGTCCGGCTGAAGTTACTCCAGGTCAGTTCGCGCGGCAGTCCGATGACACCCGTATGCGCGATGTCCGAGTTGCTGCGCAGCGCATTCAACACAACGACCAGCAGCGGCACCAGAAAGAATCCGGCGAGCAGGATCAACGTGGTATGGATCGCCAGCCGTGCCAGCCCAGTACGGTCAGGCATGCGAACCGGCCCGCCGCTGCTGCCATCGCCGGTACAACCCGTACGGCACCAGCACGATGGCGAGCGATGCCAGCAACATGACCGCTGCCGCTGATCCCTCGGCCAGTTCCCCACGCTGAAACATGAAATCGTAAACCACCACCGACGGTAACGTCGACGCAAGTCCTGGGCCGCCCGCGGTCAGCGCCACCACCAGATCGTATGTCTTGATGGCGAATTGCAGCAACATCACCAGCACGGCGATGAAGATCGGACCAATGGTGGGAAACACCACGCGCAGATACATGCGAACCGGTCCTGCGCCGTCGATCTGCGCCGATTTGAGTAAATCGGCGTCTACCGATCGCAGACCCGCAAGCAGCAGAGCCATAGCAAAGCCTGAGGCCTGCCACACGCCGGCAATCACGATGGTATAGATCGCCATGTCCCGATCGATCAGCCAGTCAAACCGAAAGCTGGTCCAGCCCAGACCTCGCACCAAACTCTGCACACCGATCGTCGGGTTCAGCAGCCAGCCCCACACCGTCCCGGTCACCACGAAGGAAACCGCAAGCGGATAGAGAAAGATCGCCCGATACACATTCTCCGCTCGGACGCGCTGATCGATCAGCACAGCCAGCAGCAGGCCCACCGCCATCGTGAACACCACAAAGCAAACGCCGTAAATGAACAGGTTGGTATAAGCGATCTGCCAGTTACGCGTTGCCAGCATCGTCGAATAGTTGCGCCAGCCCGCCCAACTATATTCCGGCAACAGCGTGGACCGAGTGAACGAGACCCACACCGTCCAGGCGCTGAACACCAGCACATAAGCGCAACTGATGACAATCGGCGGCCAGATCACCAAATGCGGCAGAACGCGCCCCCAGCGTTCCCGCAACGTCATGCGGCGCGCAATTCAGCGGACATTGTCGACCGCGGCCACCAGTCGCTTCTGGCCCTCCTCGGGGCTGATGCGGCTGTCGTGCACGTATTCCGTCAGCACGTCGATCATTGCCGCGGTAATCTGATTGGTCTGCGCCATGTTGTGCGCGAGACTAAGTACGACCCGGTCGGACTTCACCGCCTCGGCCATGGCATGCGCCGCCTCGCGCTGACCGTCGCTGAACCCAGGAGCGGCGAGGTCGGTATCGGTGCGCACCGGGATCGACCCGGTAATTTGCGAATACATCGGCCCGAAATCCTTGGACATGACAATCTGCGCGAGCAGCTTCTGGCCTGCCTGATATTCCGGCTGCTTTTTCTCCCAGAAGATAAATTCGTCAGAATTCAGATCGAATGCGATCCGCCCGTCATCCTGCGGCGCCGGACCGATCAGATAGTCGGAGAACTTGAAGCCGGCGTTCTTGAACACACCCTGCGCCCAACCGCCCATCAGCAACATGCCCATGTCGCCTTTCATGAAACGGGCCATGAAAGTGCTGTAGTGCTGACCCGCTGCGCCCGGGTCGGACCAGTCTCCGAGCTTGCGGAGCTGGCGGAACGCCGCCAGTGCCTCGGGCCCTTGCAACGTCTTGTCGTCGAGTTCCATCACCGCCTTTCGATAAGCGCCGGGGCTGATACCGCAAAGCGCAATCTCCCACTTCATGCCGTCGTCCCACTTCAGGCCGCCATTCGCCACCGGAGTGATACCCGCGGCTTTCATCTTTTCGGCAATGGCGTTGAACTCAGCCCATGTGGCGGGGAGTTTGGTGACGCCGACGCGATCGGCGGCCGGTTTGGAGATGAACAGGGTGTTGATGCGGTACGCCTGGATCGGCAGCGCGATCCAATGGCCGTATGGTTTGCTCAACCGCGCCAGTTCGGCAGGCACCACGGCCTCGTAACCGGCCTCTTTGACCTGATCGTCCAGATCGACCACGGCGCCGATTTTCGACCATGCGGCAATTTCCGGACCCTTGAGCTGTGACGCCGCCGGCGGATCGCCGGCAATGATTTGCGCGCGCAATTTGTTCATCATGTCGGTCGTGAAACCCGGCACGGGGTTGTGTTCCCAGATGCCCCCTTCGGCCTCGAAACGCTTGCCGAGTGTGCTGATGGCCAGTCCGTCGCTGCCGGCACTCCATTGCGAGATCACCGTGACTTTCGGTTTGACCGTCTCAGCACGCGTCGCGCCTACGGAGGCGAGGATCGAGCCGGTTCCGGCAAGCAACGTCCGACGACTAATGATCGACATGAAGCGCTTTCTCCCGTTTTGGCGGGGAAAGGCGATCCCCCGCACCGGCCTTTGGGTGGCAGGTCAGGCTCAGTTGAAGCAGAAGCCCGGTTACACGGCAAGATTCGGCTGTCTTCAGCGTCGGCCTGCAGCTGATTGGCCGGCACCTCCCAGACGCCCGACGAACTGGCCGGGCGCAGGCGCGCGCTTTCGACGTGCCGCCCAACAAGCTGTTCATCGAGTGCGAGACCGAAGGCCCGGCGACGGTGCAGATGGCCCAGCAGCACTTGAACGGGCCGATCAGCGCCTATCGCGTGCGGTGGAGGGCAAAGGCTGAGATGTTCTCCGGGCTCGACGGCTTCGTTGATTCAGAAAATACGCAATTGCAGCTTCAGCTTCGCGATGACCGGCACCGCGCGCGCCGACAAAATCACCGGCCTCCAATTGGTTTCGTCCAGCCACAAGCAGATGTCGCGGACCAGTCTTGGAGTCAGACTCCGGACCACGTTCGATTCTGTCGTTTTGGCCCATCACAGTGTCAGCACGGACACGCAAGCCGCTCCGGCCTTGGATTGGACGCGCAGAGGACAGCGGGTTCCCGCCACGTCCGGTCTGTTGGCGGCCTGATTGTCCCGGAATTTCAAAAGATTGATTCCGGCATGCGTGCCGGCCGTCCGGGATTCGAATCGCCGGTCGCCGTTATAATATCGCCGGTCGCCGTTGTAATTATGGACCATTCTTGGCCACGCCATGGTTCCGTGCTAGCCATGAAAGCCGCCGAGGCGTGCGAGTTTCCCGCGCCAACTGGGCTCATGTGCTCAACACGCGCTACCGCCCCTCAGAAAGGTCGAATTGACATTCTTCACACACCGCGTCCCACAGCGCGGGCCGTCGACATTTTCGTCGCCCTCTCCTTGGCACAGCGACCAACCCGTTCGTGAGGAGCTGTTCAGTGCCGAGCGCCTGGAGGAGCACGCGCGAAGCCTGGCAGCCGCTCAGCCCGTGACACCAAAGCCAGCCAGGGTTTATCCGCTGGCCGGCCGCCTCGCCGACAATGGAGCCATCCTGCTCGGCGCCTACCGCGCGGTCGTCAAAGCCATCGACGAACGTCGTGCGATTACGCCGGCGGCCGAATGGCTGGTCGACAACTACCATCTGGTCGAACGGCAGATCCGAGAAATCCGCTCGGCTCTGCCGCCAGGGTATTATCGACAACTGCCGAAGCTGGCGGATGGTCCCTTCATGGGATATCCACGCGTGTTTAGCCTCGCCTGGGCTTTCGTCGCCCACACCGATAGCCATTTCGACGCTGATTTGCTGTGCCGCTTCGTGAGTGCCTATCAGGAGGTGCAGCCGCTCACGATCGGCGAACTCTGGGCCGTCGCCATCACCCTCCGGATCGTGCTGACCGAAAATCTCCGGCGCCTCGCCGAACGGATCATGCACAGCAGTGCCGCGCGGCTGGAGGCCGATGGTCTGGCCGACCGGTTGTTGGGTTCCGGTGGACGCGCCGCGGAGCCGGTCTCGGCTGTGCTCGCGGAACGTGGAGGCAAGGCAATCCCGGATGCGTTCGCCGTCCAACTGGTGCACCGGCTGCGTGACCAGGACTCCAGGATCAACCCGGCGCTGACGTGGCTCGACGAGCAGCTTTCGACACAAGGATCGACGGCGGACGCGGTCGTGCGCGACGAACACCAGCGGCAGGGCTCCGCGACCGTCACGGTGCGCAACATCATCACCAGTATGCGCCTGATCTCCGACGTTGATTGGCCGGAATTGGTCGAACGCGTCAGCCTCGTTGACCGCGTGCTCGCCAACGCCGGTTCGTTTCGCGACATGGATTTCCCAACCCGCAATCTCTACCGCGGCGCCATCGAGAAACTGGCGCGCGGCGCGAATCGCACCGAGCTCGACGTTGCGCGCGCCGTGGCACAGGCGGCGAACCAGGCGCCTCGCACACAAGACACGGTGGAGGACGCACGTCGGGGTGATTCCGGCTATCACCTTCTCGCCGGCGGACGCCCAAAATTTGAAGCGGAGATTGGCTTCCGGCCACCGCTGAGCACTCTGGCGGCACGGCTCATTCAGAGGTTCGGCATTGGCGGATATGTCGGTGGCGGGATTGCGATCGCGGCGGTCCTTCTCGCCATACCTCTGAGCATCCTGCACACGCACGGGCTCGACCCGGTTATACTGTGCCTGCTTGGCATCTTGGGAGCGATCCCCGCGATCGACGTGGCGGTCGCTCTGGTCAATCGCGGAATAACGTGGTGTTTCGGTGCGACGCTGCTGCCGACCATGGAGCTCCGCGGTGGCGTGCCCAAGCACCTGCGGACGATCGTCGCGGTGCCGATGATGCTCACGACGCCAGAGGCAATTGCCGAACAGATCGAGCGTCTGGAGGTCCATTATCTGGCGAGTTCAGGCGGCGATCTGCATTTCGCGCTGCTCTCCGACTGGTTGGATGCCGCGACTGAGCAAATCGACGGCGATGCGGTGTTGCTGGACGCGGCGGTTTCCGGCATCGCCCGGCTCAACCGCCGGCACGGCCCAGGGCCTGGCGGCGACCGTTTCGTGCTGCTCCACCGTAAGCGGGTCTGGAACGACAGTGAGGCCCGTTGGATCGGCTGGGAACGCAAGCGCGGCAAACTGCACGAACTGAACCGGCTGCTGCGTGGCGCGACCGACACGAATTTCCTGGATCCCTCATCGAAGCATTCTGGTGGGCAACCCCCAAAGGTGCCCGCGGGAGTTCGTTACGTCATTACGCTCGATGCCGACACCAGGTTACCGCGCGACACGGTCCTCCGCCTGATCGGCAAAATGGCTCATCCGCTCAATCGTCCGCGCTATGATGCGACCGTGGGCCGGGTCGTGGCGGGCCACGGCGTGATGCAACCGCGGGTCACTCCTTCATTGCCGGTTCGCCGCGAGGGTTCCCTGTTCCAGCGCGTATTTTCCAGCATGAACGGCATCGACCCTTATGCCGCCGCAGTCTCCGACGTTTACCAGGATTTGTTCGGCGAAGGCTCTTACGCGGGCAAGGGCATCTACGATGTCGATGCGTTTGAGGCCGCGCTCGCTGGCCGGGTACCTGACTCGACCATGCTCAGCCACGATTTGTTCGAGGGCAGCTTCGCGCGCGCCGGGCTCGCGTCGGATGTCGAGGTCGTCGAAGACTTTCCAACCCGTTACGATGTCGACGCGTTGCGCCACCATCGCTGGGCCCGCGGCGACTGGCAATTGCTGCCGTGGTTGTTCGGCCGGGGGACGTTCGGCGACACGGATCAGGTGCGCGGCGGCGTGCCAGCGATCGGCCGTTGGAAGATGCTCGACAATCTGCGGCGCACACTGTCGGCGCCGGCTTGTATGCTGTCCCTGTTGGCGGGTTTCGCCTTGCCATTCGCCGCCTCGGCGGTGTGGACCGGCTTCATCCTGCTGACGATCTTGGTACCGTCTCTCATTCCAGTCATCAGCGCGGTCGTGCCGCGCCGCGCGGGGATCATGCCGCTCAGCCATCTTGGCGCGCTTGGCTCCGATTTACGGACCGCGCTTGCACAGTCGGCGCTCACTGGCGCGTTCCTGGCGCATCAGGCGTGGCTGATGATCGACGCGATCTCGCGTACTCTGGCACGGGTGTTCGTCACGCACCGACATCTGCTGGAATGGGTGACGGCGGCCCAGGCAACAATCGGTCCGCGACTCGACCTCGTCGGCATTTATCGTGCAATGGCCGGAGGAGTCGTTCTCGGCGCCCTGGCGATGCCGGTTGCATTGGTTTCCGGGCATGGTTCATGGCCCTTGGCTATGCCGCTCGCGTGCCTGTGGATTGCGTCACCCGCACTCGCGCGTTGGGCCAGCCGATCGCCTCAGGCCTCTGGGCGGCGGCCCGTATCGAGCGCCGAAGCCCAAACGTTGCGGCTGATCGCTCGCCGTACCTGGCGGTTTTTCGAGACCTTCGTCACCGCCGCCGACAACATGTTGCCACCGGACAATTTCCAGGAGGACCCGGTTCCGGCCCTGGCCCACCGGACCTCCCCGACCAATCTGGGCCTGTATCTCCTGTCAGTGGCGACCGCCCGCGATTTCGCGTGGTTGGGCACCAACGAAGCGGTCGAACGGCTGGAGGCGACGTTCGCAACCATGGGCCGACTCGCCCGGTTTCGCGGGCATTGCTTCAACTGGTACGACACGCGCGATTTGCGCCCGCTCGATCCGCCCTACGTTTCCACCGTCGACAGCGGGAACCTCGCCGGACACCTGCTCACTCTCGCCAATGCCTGCCGGGAGTGGAACGTCCATGCACCGGTCGCGACTCAGCGCCTGGCCGGGATCGCGGATGCCCTGGATCTCGCGCGTGAGGCGACCCAGCAGCTACGCGACGGGCGGCGGACTCAGATCGTGACCTGGCACCAGTTCGACGAAAGCTTTTCCGGACTCGCGGCCGGCATCTGTCAGGCCGACGCGAACGAGCAGACTATCTCTCAGCTTCTCGCGGATCTCGCCTCGCGGGCCGAGACCATGGCCGACATTGCGGCCGCCGTCGCCGCCGAACGGGGTGACGACGCGGGCGCCGACATGCTGTTCTGGATCGGGGCAACGCGTCGTTCAATCGAGAGTCACCGGCGTGACCTCACGCAGTCGCCGGACGCCGCCACAACCTTGGCGGCACGCATCGCATCCCTCGAAATGACTGCGCGGACCACGGCGCTCGAGATGGGCTACGGCTTTCTGCTCGACCCCGTTCGCAAGCTGCTGTCGATCGGCTATCGGGTGCAGGAGGGCACGCTAGACCCAAGTTGCTACGATCTCCTCGCCTCCGAGGCCCGACTGGCGAGCTTCATCGCCATCGCCAAGGGCGATGTTCCGGCCCGCCATTGGTTCCACCTCGGCCGGGCGGTGACCCCAATCGCGCGCGGTGCCGCACTGATCTCCTGGTCAGGATCGATGTTCGAATATCTCATGCCCTCGCTGATCATGCGCGCGCCGGCGGGAAGCCTGATCGAACAAACCAACCACCTCGTCGTGCGGCGGCAGATCGCCTATGGCGGGGCTCTGGGTTTGCCCTGGGGCGTGTCAGAGTCCGCGTACAACGCCCGCGACCTGGAGTTCACCTACCAATACTCGAACTTCGGTGTCCCGGGCCTCGGGTTGAAGCGCGGTCTGGGCGAGAATGCCGTCGTAGCACCCTACGCGACCGCGCTCGCGACGATGGTCGATCCACGGGCCGCGACACGCAACTTCGCACGTCTCGAGGGCATTGGAGCGCGCGGTCGCTACGGTTTTTACGAGGCGCTGGATTACACGCCCAGCCGGCTGCCGGAAGGCGAGAGCGTCGCAATCGTCCGCGCCTACATGGCGCATCATCAGGGCATGACCATCGTGGCCATCGCCGATGCTTTGCAGGATGGCGCGATGCGGGCGCGTTTCCATGCCGAACCCATGGTCAAGGCAACCGAATTGCTGCTGCAGGAGCGCACGCCCAGAGACGTCGCCGTGGTGCGTCCCTGGGCAGCAGACGCGAAGTCGGACGCACGGGTGAGGGAGATGGGGCCGCAAGGCGGCAGGCGGCTGACCACCGCGCACACTGCGGCGCCGACCACTCACCTGCTGTCCAACGGAAGATACGCCGTAATGCTAACAGCCGCTGGCTCCGGTTACAGCCGTTGGCGGGGTCTCGCGGTGACCCGTTGGCGTGAGGATCCCACCTGCGACGACTGGGGTTCATTTGTCTTCCTCAGGGACGTGCACAGCGGCGATGTTTGGTCTGCCGGCTTCCAGCCAAGCGGTGTCGAGCCCGATCACTATGAAGTCGCGTTCAACGAGGACCGCGCCGAGTACTCGCGGCGCGACCGAACTCTCACGACAACGATGGACGTGCTCGTCTCGGCCGAGGACGACGCCGAGGTCAGGCGGGTTTCGATCGCGAATGATGGCGACCGCGTCCGCGAAATCGACGTGACGTCCTACGCCGAACTGGTGCTTGGCTTGCAGGCTGACGACGTCGCGCATCCGGCGTTCATGAAGTTGTTTGTCGCCACCGAATATCTCGCCGATCCGGGTGTCGTCCTGGCGACCAGGCGGCGCCGATCACCCACGGACCAGGAAATCTGGGCCGCGCATCTGGCGATCGTCGATGGCGAGCTTGTCGGGAAGCCGGAGGTGGAAACCGACCGGGCCCGGTTCCTTGGCCGTGGCCATGGTGTCCATACTCCGATCTCCGTGCTCGATAGCCGGAATTTGTCCAACACCACTGGCACCGTACTCGATCCGATCTTCGCCCTGCGCCGCCGTGTCCGGATCGCGCCTGGCGGGATCGCGCGGATCGCGTTCTGGACCGTGGTCGCCGCGACACGAGAAGCGGTCCTTGACCTCGTCGACAAGCATCGCGACAGCTTCGCGTTCGAGCGAGCGGCCACGCTGGCATGGACCCAGGCGCAGGTGCAGCTTCACCATCTGGGCGTCGACGCAGGCGAAGCCAGCTTGTTCCAACGGCTCGCCGGGCACCTGCTGCATGCCGGGCCGGCCATGCGACCGTCCTCCGACACTATCCTGCGCGGCGCTGGCGAGCAGCCGGGTCTCTGGCCCATGAGTATTTCCGGCGACCTGCCGGTTGTCCTGCTGCGCATCGCTGACGTCGAACATCTCGATCTCGCTCGCCAACTGATTCAGGCACATGAATACTGGCGAATGAAGCAACTCGCGGTGGATCTGGTAATCCTGAACGAGCGTGCGTCCTCCTACGTTCAGGATTTACAGATCGCGCTGGAGACGCTGGTCCGAACGGGTAAGTCGTCGCCGCCGTCTGATATGGGTCGACAGCAGGGCCGCATCCTCTTGCTGCGCGCCGATCTGATTTCGGGGGAAGCTCGAGCGTTGCTTGCGTCGGTGGCACGGGTCGTTCTGGTGGGACAGCGTGGGTCTCTCGCCGATCAACTCGACCGTGTGCCGGAACCCAAAGAACTTGTCCGGACTGATCGAAAGGGCGTGACGACTGGTCTCGAAGCAGAACCTGCGTCCCCCACGTTCGCTGCGGAATCCTCACAGCCGGCACCCGAGTTCTTCAATGGGCTCGGCGGCTTCGCCGAGAACGGGCGGGAATATGTAACGACCCTCGGTCCCGGCCAGTCCACGCCGGCGCCCTGGATCAATGTCATCGCCAACCCGGCTTTCGGGTTTCAGGTGGCGGCCGAGGGCAGCGGCTATACCTGGTCGGTCAACAGCCGCGAGCACCAGCTCACACCGTGGTCCAACGACCCGGTCACCGATCGCCCGGGAGAGGCGTTTTATGTGCGCGACGAGGAGAGTGGGGAACTGTGGTGCCCAACCGCCCAACCGATCCGCCGCGACAGCGCGACCTATGTGGCCCGGCATGGTTGGGGCTACAGCCGGTTCGAGCATGACGCACACGGCATCGCGACCGATCTGCTGCAGTACGTGCCAATTGGCGATCCGATCAAGATATCTCGCCTGACGCTGATGAATGTGTCGGGCCGCACCCGACGTCTTTCGGTGACAGCCTACGTGGAATGGGTGCTCGGTCCATCACGGACCACATCCGCGGCCTTCGTGTCGACCGAGATCGACCCCGAGACGGGTGCGATGTTCGCGCGCAATCCGTGGCACGCTGCCTTCGCATCGCGGGTTGCTTTCGCCGATCTCGCGGGCCGTCAGACGGACTGGACGGGTGATCGCCGCGAGTTCATCGGCCGCGACGGAGGGCTGCGAAGCCCAAGGGCGCTCAGCGGAGCACCACTCTCCAACGCCGTGGGTGCCGGTCTCGACCCCTGCGGCGCACTACGGACAACACTCGTGCTGCCTCCGGGCGGGGTTGTCGAAATTGTCTTTTTCCTGGGCGATGCTGCGCGGGCGATCGACGCGCGCAGCCTGATTGCACGCTACCGCTCTGCCGATCTCGACGCCGTTCTGCAGGATGTCGGCCGCTATTGGGACACTCTCGTCGGGGCGGTTCAGGTGAAAACTCCCGATCGGGCGATGGATATCATGCTGAACGGCTGGCTGCTGTATCAGACGCTTGCCTGCCGTGTCTGGGCTCGCTCGGGGTTCTACCAGACGAGCGGCGCCTATGGCTTTCGCGACCAGTTACAGGACGGCATGGCGCTTGCCGCCGCGCTGCCGGCGATGACGCGCGAGCATCTGCCGCGAGCGGCGGCGCGGCAATTCGTCGAAGGTGACGTCCAGCATTGGTGGTTGCCGCACTCGGGTCAGGGCGTGCGCACGCGAATTTCCGACGATCGGGCGTGGCTCGCTTATGCCGTCGCTCATTATGTCGGCGCTACGGGAGATTGCGCGGTGCTGGACGAGGTGGTCCCGTTCCTCGAAGGGCAACTGCTGGCGACTGGAGAGCAGGACAGCTTCTTTCAGCCAACGGTCTCCGACGAGGTCGGCACCGTGTTCGAGCACTGCGCGCGCGCCCTCGATGCCAGTCTCGGTGTCGGTGTTCATGGACTGCCGCTGATTGGCGCCGGCGACTGGAACGACGGCATGAACCGCGTCGGCGAACTTGGCCGGGGCGAAAGCGTTTGGCTCGGCTGGCTGCTTTACAAGGCGCTCAATGCATTCGCGCCACTCGCTGACCTGCGTCAGGAGACGTCCCGCGCCGCGACGTGGCGAACGCATGCCGAGGTACTGCGAACCTCGCTCGAACGCGAGGCGTGGGATGGCGATTGGTACCGGCGTGCCTGGTTCGACGACGGCACGCCTCTCGGGTCGGCGATGGACGCTGAATGCCGTATCGATTCGATCTCGCAATCATGGGCTTTGCTGTCCGGGGCGGGAGACCGCAAGCGTGCAGCGCATGCCATGGCGGCGGTCGAGCGCGACCTGATCAGGCCGGACGATCAACTGGCGCTGCTGTTCACACCGCCATTCGATAAGACACCGCACGATCCTGGCTACATCAAGGGTTACCCGCCAGGTATCCGCGAAAATGGCGGCCAGTATACGCATGCAGCCATATGGTCGGTCATGGCATTCGCAGCTCTGGGCGAAGGTGACAAGGCCGCCAAGCTGTTCTCGTTGCTCAATCCGATCAATCATGCCCGCACGCGGTCCGATGTCCATCGCTATAAGGTAGAACCTTATGTCGTCGCGGCTGACGTCTATGCCGCCCCGCCCCATGTCGGCCGAGGAGGCTGGACCTGGTATACCGGCTCGGGTGGCTGGATGCAGCGTGCTGGCATCGAGAGCATTCTCGGTGCACGCTTGCTCGGGGATATCCTGGCGCTGGACCCGTGCATTCCAAAGACATGGCCGCGCTTCGAGATGACTCTCCGCTACCGCTCGGCGCACTACGAGGTTATGGTCGAGAATCCGGAAGGGGTCAGCCAAGGCATCGCGTCGGCCGAGTCAGACGGAAGGGTAATCGTGGAGCGGCCGTTGCGCCTGAAATTATCGGATGACGGCGTCACCCATCATGTCCTGGTCAGGCTCGGCTGATTTCACTGCCATGGCCGTCATCGCCGCGAGTTCGGTTTTGATCTTTTTGGGCTCTCCCGGGAATTTGAGCACGATCGACCACCCCTCGCAGTCCGCTGTATTCAAGTGAGCACTTGCGATGTACTGATGGCCGGCTCGGCAACGACTCAACCGAACCGGTGGTTTCTGCAATCAACTTAAAGTGGCGAGAGCGGGCGTCGAGGCGCGATGCACGGCAAGGCTGACCGGACCCGCGGCGGCGAGAATTGTCCGGGCGCGGGCCAGTTCCGCATCCGAGCCATGCGCGGTGACCAGAAATTCATCCGCCTTCAGAGCGGTCTCGTACTGGAGGACGCTGTCCTTTGGCACGCCGATGCTGGCAAGTGCGGCGCCGAGCACACTCAGGCCACCGACGACGATCGCGCCCTCGATGGCTGAGGCAACCGCGGTTGCCAGATAGCCAAGGACCATCACCTGGCCAACGACGGGCACCATCAGGAACACACCGCCGAAGAACAACCCCCAGAGGCCGCCCCAGAAAGCGCCGCGCTTGCCCCAGAATTTGATCCGGTCCCCGGTGTTGTAGAAGCCGATGACTTTCTCCTCGGTGTGGTACCCCTGGCCGACGATGCTAAGGTGCTTCATATCGAATTTGCCGTCGGCGAGATCTTTTATCGCCCGTTCCGCCTGCTCATGATTGGCGAAAACGGCGATCAGCGTATCATCTGACATTTGCATGGCTTTCCATTGACAGGGGCGAGGGGTCGGGCCCTCCACGCAATATCGCCTGAGGCGACCGGCAGCCGCAGCCTCGGAATCTACCTGGTGCCGGCACGGCGGCTCGCGGAACGACGCTGTCCGCCCACCAGATCCGCCGGCGACCAGGTATTTTCCGACCCTGGCGCCGGGTTCATCGGGCCGTAGACTCGAAACAGTTCACACCTCTCGGCGACGCGACCCGTACAACTCTCGAAACAGGACCAGAACAATGATAAAGACCCGAAGCCTTTTCCTGGCAACCGCGCTCGCCGCGGCCACCTTGGCACCGGTGACGATACCTGATCGCGCGCATGCGGCGGCGGCGACAATCGACGAGCTCAATCGTGACTCCGATCAGGCCCTGCAATTGCTTTACCGAACCAATCCCGCCGCTGCGGCCATCGCTAAATCGGCCAAAGCCATACTTATTTTCCCGAACATCGTCAAAGCTGGCTTCGTGTTCGGTGGTGCGTATGGCGAAGGCGAATTGAGGCAAGGATCAAAGATCGACGGTTATTATAATTCGTTCACCGGCTCATGGGGACTGCAGGCGGGTGCACAATCCTATAGCTATGCCGTCTTCCTGATGAGCAACCGGGCGATCAGTTATATCCACCGGTCGCAAGGACTGGAGATCGGTACTGGGCCGACAGTCGTCATCGTCAACGAGGGCATTGCCCGGAACCTGACCACCTCGACGCTGAAGGATGATGCCTATGCCTTCATTTTCGATCAGCAAGGGCTGATGGCCGGTATCAGCATCGAAGGGACGAAGATCTCGCGAATCAGGCAATAGATTGGTCCCCAGGCGCAATCCCCGTCGCGGCCGATAACGACGCCACGGGGCCTTCGCGGAGGCCGGGCCGTGATGGGGCCCGTATCGAAAGCCGGGATATATGTCCGCCGGGACAGGTGCTTGCCGACTGACTCACGACCCCAATGACCATGCGATAGAGTGGCAGCTTGATTGTCGTGGATTCGCCGTGGAATGCTTCAGACGCGGCACTTCAGATCCGACGGCCGCATCGCCGTTGTATTTACCAGACAAGATTTGGCCTCCCGCCGGAAACACCTTATCCCGTCAGGCGCACTTCAGGCACAAAGACGATCTGGAGCTTCGGCTCGCGTGTCTCGCGCTAATTTTTCGCGAGCTCCTCGGCCGCGACCGCCAGCCGCGCCAACGCCGGCAGTGACTTCGATCCGGTCTTTTTCATGATCGATGCACGATGATTTTCGACAGTTCGCTGACTGATGCCAAGATCGGCGGCAATATTCTTGCTGGGATGTCCGGCGAGAACCAGGTCCATGATCTGATGCTGCCGCGTGGTAAGACCCGCGACGTGACCTGCGGCGTCTGCTTGCCAGGCGGTTCTTCTGCCGGCATCGCGCCCCTGTTCCAGCGCGCGCGCGACACTGGCGGCCAGTTCCTCGTGTCCGACCGGCTTCTCGATGAAATCCGAAGCCCCCGCCTTCATCGCCTGAACCGCGATGGGGACGTCGCCATCGCCCGTGATCATGATGGCCGGCGGCAGGTGCCCCGCGTCCTTTAACTGCTTTAGCAAGTCGAGCCCGCTCATCCCGGGCAAGTAAGCATCGACGATCAGGCAGCAGTCGCGCCCAGGGTGCCAGGCCTCAAGGAACGCCTCGCACGACGCGTAATCTTCGACGGCGTGGCCGGCTTCCTCCAGCAGATCGCGAATCCCCTCGCGCAGGTTGCCGTCGTCATCAACGATGTAGACGATCGGCGATCCCGGGTTGGTGGCCGCCAGCCGAGGCACGGGCCGCGATATCGGCAGCAGGTCCTTGATCGCGTGCAGCAGCGCCTGAGGCTTCACCGGTTTGTTGAGCTGAACATAATTCTGCGACGCGACATCGCGCAGGGTGTTGGTGGATATGTCACCGGTCAGGATGACGACCGGAATCTCGCGGCGCAGCGCTTCACGGACCTTCGCCGTGGCCTGAATGCCATTCATCCCGTTCGGCAGGTTGAAGTCCGCCAGGACGAGATCCGGGTGAACCACGCCACGCGCGACCAGGTCCAGCGCGGTGACGCCGTCCGGCGCCGTCGATGTCCGATAGCCCTCCTCGGCGAGCACGACTGCCAGAAGATCGGACATCTGCGGATCGTCCTCGATGACCAGGATTTCGGCGGCGAGTGTGGCGTCGACTCCCGGCTGATCATGCGCGGCCCGCTTCTGGTGTTCGAATATCGCTTCAACTTCAACCGGCTCGCGCACGATTTCGATGGCGAACACGGAACCCTTGCCCAAACGCGAACCAACTCGTACGCGATGGCCCATCAACTTTCCGAGCCGCTGCACGATGGACAGCCCGAGGCCAAGCCCGTGGCTGCGTTCGCGCGCGGCATTGTTGAGCTGGTGGTATTCTTCAAATATCGCCTGAAACTCGTCATCGGGAATGCCGATCCCGGTGTCCCAGATCTCGATGCTCAGCATCCCCGCGTGCCGGCGGCAGCCGAGCAGCACCTTGCCCTGCCTGGTGTATTTCACCGCGTTCGAAAGCAGGTTGCGCAGCATCTGTTCCAGCAGACGGATGTCGCTGTGCACCCTGACGCCACACCGGACCACGTGCAGGTCGATGCCCTTTGCCCTTGCGTGATAGCCGAACTCATCCTTCATCCGGTCGAACAGATCGTTGATCGGAAAGTCAATCATTTCGGCGCGCACCGTGCCGGCCTCGATCTGGTTGATATCCAGCAACGCATTCAGCATACCCGACATTGCGCTCAGTGCCTGGTCCAGCCGGGTGAGCAGCTTGCGGGCAGCCTCGCCCTCGATGACTTTCGTCAATGACCCTTGCAGCAGGACAAGGGTCTGCAGTGGCTGGCGGAGATCATGGCTGGCCGCTGCGAGGAAGCGCGATTTCGCGACATTGGCCTGCTCCGCCTGGCGTTGCGCCACGCCCATGGCGTCCGCCGCCTGGGCCCGCAATGTAATGTCGGAGAACGTGATGACGACGCCTTCGACCCGATTGTCCTGAGTTTTGTACGGCAGGATGCGGCGGACATACCAGGACCCGGTCCGCGCTTCGATCTCGCGTTCGATCGGCGCCAGAGTTTGCAGGACCGTTCTCGCATCCTCCAGCAATGCGTCATCGGCGGCCAGCGACCTGAGATCCGCGAGCGGCCGCCCGACGTCGCCGGGAATGACATTGAACAACGCCCGCGTGGCTGGCGTGAAGAAGCGGATATTAAGGTGCGCATCGAGAAAGATTGTCGCGACATCGGTACTGTAAAGCACATTTTGCAGATCGTTGGCGGTCGTCCGCTGCTTCTCCAGCGTTTCCTGGAGCTGGCTGTTGAGTGCGGTCAGCTCCTCATTCAGCGACTGCAACTCCTCTTTCGATGTTAGCAGCTCTTCGTTGGTCGACTGGAACTCCTCCTGCACGGATAACGCTTCTTCGTTGATTGCGCGCTGCTCATCGCTCGATATTTCCAGCGCTCGGATGGCGCCCTGAAGCTCGGCTCGCGTGGCTTCGAGTTCCTGTTCGAGCGTGGCGACCTCCGGCGGTTCCCCGGTTCTGGCGGGACGCCCCTTCGCCGGCTCCGGTACCGTCTCGTTGACGAAGCAAATCAGCAGCAGCGCCTCGCCTTCGCTGGTAACCGGCTGGATGTCGATGCTGAACGCGATCGGCCGGCCATCGTGGCTGGTTCGGCCTCCGGTCACCACGGTGCGCGCATTCGCTTTGATGGCCTGCTGGATGGCGGACCTGAGCCTGGTCCGGATATCCTCGTGCGCCATCGCCAGCAAGTCATGGGTGGCGCCGCCTGGAGCGACGCGCAGATAGCGGTCGGCCGGTCCCAGCGAAAACAGACATTCCAGCTTGCGATTGACCAGGACGGCGGCCGGCGCATGGGTGTCCAGCACCAGTCGCCGGCATAACTCCGCCAGCACCGTTTGCCGCGATGGCGCATGATCGAGCCCAGACCCCGCGGTGGTCCGGCTGGAATCGGGCGCACGACCGGGTTCACCTGAACGGGATCGTCCGATCTGCCGGTAAATTCGCTCCGGTTTTGCGATCACCTCAAATCCTCCGTCGATTTCACCGGCCGTTTCCGAACTGCCAAGCAGCAGAATGCCGCTCTCTCGCAGCGCGAAATGGAACAACGAGATGACCCTCGCCTGCGCGTCGGGCCGTAAATAGATCAGCAGATTGCGGCAGGAAATCAGGTCGATGCGAGAGAACGGCGGATCGGTCAACACGTCCTGCACGGTGAAAATGACCAAAGCGCGCAGTTCCGACACGATCTTGTAGCCGTGTTTGTCTTTGGTGAAGAAGCGGGCGAGGCGCTCGAGCGACATGTCGCCTTCAATCGCTTTCGAGTACAGGCCTTCCCTTGCCTGGGCGATGGCATCCGCGTCTACGTCGGAAGCAAACACCTGCAGCTTAACGTCGCTCCGTGCCGCCGTGATTTGCTCCTGGAAGATCATGGCCAGGGAATACGCTTCCTCGCCGGTACTACAACCCGCGACCCAGATGCGGATCGCCTGGTCGGGCGGGCGGCCCTTGAGCAGTTCAGGAACAATCGTTTTAGCGATCTGCTCGAAGACTTTGGGATCGCGAAAGAAGCTGGTGACGTTGATAAGCAAATCCCGGGCGAGCAGGTCCAACTCGTTCGGATCGCCGCGCAGCACATCCAGATAGCGATACATATCGTCGCTGTCCATTGCCGCCATCGCCATCCTCCGCTCGATCCGGCGGCGCAGCGTGCCTTGCTTGTAAAGTGTGAAATCATGGTCGGTCTTTACACGCAGCAGCTCGATAATCTCGGGCAACCAGTCTTGCGTGGTTTCCGCCGGACGTGTGCCGTTCCGCGTCTGCGTCAAGGCGATCCGGCGCCCATATTTGCCAAGCGCCTCGGGCATCTTCTCGATCGGCAGGACAAAATCCACCGCGCCGGTCATGATTGCGCTGCGCGGCATGCCGTCGAAGCCGGCCTCTTCGGGATCCTGTGCGATCACCAGCCCGTGGCGTTGCTTGATTGATTTCAGTCCCAGACTGCCGTCCGCACCGGACCCGGAAAGCACTACGCAGATGGCGGAGGCACCCCGATCGGCGGCCAGGGAGTGCAGCAGAAAGTCGAAAGGCAGGCGAGCGCCGTGGCGTGCCTGGGGTGTTGACACACGCAGCATGCCGTTTGCCGCCGACAAATAGGTGCCGGGAGGAATGACATAGAGGTGCTCGCGCTCGATTGCCATGCCATCGGCTGCCTGTAGTACCGTCATCGGTGTGTGAGCGGCCAGCAGATCGACCATCATGCTTTCGTGCGTTGGATCGAGATGCTGGATCAGGATGAACGCCATGCCGGTTTTCGCCGGTAGCGCGCTAACGAGTTTCTTGCAGGCATCGAGGCCGCCCGCCGATGCACCGATGCCAACGATTGGGAAGCCTACCGGCAGCTCTTCAGGGCCACGCGAAGGTTCCGCGCGTCGTGCCGTTTTGGTCGAAGGTAATTGAGTTTTTGGCATTTTGACATCGACCTCAGGAGCATTGGCTCCTCGCCGAATTCTTAACATAACATGATTTCTCATCGGTGTCGACGTGGCATTCGCGGCGCCGTGGCCGCCAGAGCATAGGTAGATTCCGCAGCTGTTCTGGGTGAATACAAATCGACTACAGTGATGGTGTCACAAGTTTCGCCGGTCTGCCCCGGCATAAGAAGCGTTTTGTGGCCGCCCCTCGCGGGGCGAATTCCCCCCTGACTTTATGCCCTGGCCTAACCGCCGGGGCTTTCTTTCAACCGCGAATTGAGAAGAGGGTCACGGCACCGAAACGTCATTCACCGCGTCTGCATCGGGTCTGTCCGATAGCCATGTGGACTTAGGTAGATTCCGAGTCTGCTCTTCAGCTTCCTGGTTCGGCATTTTGCAGACCAGCAACGCCGAAAGACACGCACCGTGAGAACCTGAACCATCAACAGAACGCCGATGGCCAATGGCAGCGGTGATAACCGCGGAAAGCGACGAAGCCGAAAGTCCGTAACGATTGAAGGAACCCGTTCGAATGATCATCATGAAACTCGCAACGGCCGGCTTGCTTGGCATGGTCGCCGTATCGGCTCTGGCTCAGGTGCCGTCCGTGGATTCG
Organism: Acetobacteraceae bacterium; assembly: GCA_049519555.1. Lineage (GTDB taxonomy): Bacteria > Pseudomonadota > Alphaproteobacteria > Acetobacterales > Acetobacteraceae > Rhodopila. The sequence continues at coordinate 33,692 of JBEKQQ010000002.1, read as the reverse complement.
TCGGCCGGTTTCCAGGCGGGCCTGAACCATGGCGACCGCGACTCGCTGCCGCGATCGAACAAGGCAAGCAACATCGTCTCCGCCGATACCCGCGGGACCAGCGCGCCGACGTTGCCGTCACCAGGGCTTAGTCTGGATGCGCCGTCGCGTGACTATCTGCGCACCGCCCGCGCGTCGCTCGCCGCGGGCCACACAGGTCAGGCGCAGCAATCGCTGGAAATGGCGGAGACCCGGGTACTTGGCGGGTCAATCGCACCCGACCAGGCCAAACTGCCGAGCGAAAACCCGAACGTCACCGAGATCAGAGAGGCGCTTCATGCCCTGGGCCGCGGCGATCGCGCGCAGGCCGTCCAAATCATCGACACTCTCCTGAACAGCTGACCCGGCACGGCACTGTCGACAAGCGAGCGAGGCGACCTTTGCCGGACACGTTGACTGGCCGCGGCTGGAGCACACGAACCGGCGCTGCCGGCACAATCGTTGCGTTGACCGGCGACTGGGTTGCACGCGAGGCGACCGGCGCCGAACCGGATGCAGTGCATCGCATCCTCGACGGCGCCGCCAACCGCGGTCTTGTGTTCGATACGCTCCAGTTGCAGCACTGGGACAGTGGTTTGCTGGTTTTCCTCTCAGCACTACGTCAGGGTTCCCGGCAACGCGCGATTTCATTCGATGGTAGCGGACGGAACCGGTGCCGTTACCTGGCAGGCCTCCCCTGATCAACCAGGTCGGAAACGCGGTCATCGACGCATGGCGTGAGGCGCTGGCCGTGCTGGCGATCGTCGGCGACACAGTTCTGCGCGGTGGTGCGGCGATACGAGGCCGCGTCCGGATGCGCGGCGTCGATCTGCTGACATGCACCTACGACGCGGGGATCGCCGCGCTGCCAATCGTTACGGTCGTCAACGTCCTCGTTGGCGGGATCCTGGCATTCGTCGGCGCCGTGCAACTGCGCAAATTTGGCGCCGACATCTACATCGCGGCGTTGGTCGGCGTCGCGATGACCCGCGAAATGGCGGCATTGATGACGGCCATCGTGATGTCCGGACGCACCGGCGGCGCCTATGCCGCGCAGATCGCCACGATGACCGGCAATGAAGAGATCGACGCGCTGCGAGCGATCGGCATCCCGGTGTACGACTACCTTATTCTGCCGAAAGTGCTGGCGCTGACCTTGATGATGCCGCTGTTATATCTGTACGGATGCGCGGTTGGCATATTTGGCGGTTTCGTCGTCGCAGTCTCCATGTTGAACGTTTCGTCCCAGGCATTTATCGAGCAGACCCGCCTGTCGTTGACCGACGGCCAGATTCTGTTTGGCCTGACCAAGAGCATCGCATTCGGTGCGCTGATTGCCATCGTAGGTTGCCGGTGCGGCCTTAAATCCGGACGTGGCGCGTCGGATGTCGGCCACGCCACGACGGACGCGGTAGTAGTCAGTATCGTCGGCGTGATCGCGCTGGATGCGGTGTTCGCGATCTGCGCTCATGCGCTGGACTTTTGACCGGATGGCAACCGAAGGCGCCAAACCGAAGCTGCGGATCGAGGGCCTCGCGTTTGGCTACGGTACCTCCATCGTCCAGCACGATGTTTCATTCGATGTCGGTGACAAATCGATCTTCGCCATCATGGGCGGTAGCGGCTGCGGCAAGAGCACGCTGATGAAAACGATGATCGGCCTGTTAAAGCCAACTGCGGGAACGATCCGCGTAGGCGATGAAGATTACTGGGGTGCGACCGAGGCGCGCCGCACCGCAATGGGCCGCCGCTTTGGCGTCGTATTTCAAAGCGGCGCGCTCTGGAGTTCGATGACCGCCGAGGACAATGTCGCACTCCCGCTGCGTATGTTCACCCAGCTGGACAAAGCGGCGATCACCGCTCTGGCGCGGCTGAAACTATCGCTGGTCGGCCTTGATACCGTGGGTTCCGTCATGCCCGGCGAACTCAGTGGGGGAATGCGGCGGCGCGTCGGCATCGCCCGCGCGTTGTCGCTCGATCCGGACGTGCTGTTCCTCGATGAGCCATCAGCGGGCCTGGATCCGATTTCGGCGAAACGGCTCGATGACCTGATCGTGGAATTGCGGGATGGGTTCGGGGTCACCGTGATCATGGTCAGTCACGAACTGCCGAGCCTGCTTGGCATCTGCGACGATGGCATCTTCCTGGATACCGAATCCAGGACCGCGATCGCGCACGGATCTCCCCGGGAATTGCGTGACACCTGTGAGCATCCGACAGTCCACGCGTTCATGAACCGCGAGCGTCCGGCCGGCGAACAGCAGCCCATGGGGGAGACGGATGGCGCTCAATAAGTCAGCCGCAGTTGGCGGCTTCGTCATCGGCGCCATCGCTTTGGGCGTTGTCGGGATTCTCCTGTTTGGCGGGACAAGATTGTTGACCACCAACCTGCGCGTGGTGGTTTTCTTTCAGGACTCGGTTGCTGGCCTTGAAGTCGGCGCGCCGGTAACCCTGCGCGGCGTGAAGGTCGGAACCGTCAGCAGCATGAAGGTCTACCTTAAATTGCCCGAGCTGGTTCCGGTCATTCCGGTTTATCTGGACATCGAGCCCGGTATGGTGTCCTGGACCAAAGGCACGCTCAGGGCAGGCAAAGCCGATGTCGAACGCGCGGTCGCCGCCGGGTTGCGGGCACAATTGTCGCCGCAGAGTCTCGTCACCGGACAGCTCAGTATCAACCTCGACTTCTACCCGAATACCCCTGCGAAGCTGGTCGGAACCGGCGAGGATGTGCCCGAGATTCCGTCGATGCCGTCCGACCTGCAAAATATCAAGAATCAGATCGCCGACCTGAAATTGCCCGAACTCGCCGAGCAGGCGCGTGTCGCTCTCGCCGGCATCAATCGACTGGTTGGCGAACTCGGCGGGAAGCTTGGCCCCATGGCGGACAGCCTGCGGGAAACCTCCGATATAGCGCGAACCACACTGGAAACGACGACGGCTTCGGTCAGGCAATTGCAGCTCGATGCATCGCAGACGCTGGGTGACATCGACCACCTTGCCGTCGCCACGCAGGGCCAGGTCGGGACAACGGGAAAGCAGATCGACGTTGCCCTGGCCGGGGTGAACCGGACCATGGCCAAGGCGGAGACGGTGATCGGCTCGCTGAACGATCTGACTGCACCGCGTGCGCCGATGCGTAGCGACCTCGAAGCAGCGATTCGAGACCTAGCCGCCAGTGCGAGCTCGCTGCGCGAGTTCAGCCATGAACTGGTGCGAAACCCGAACACGCTGCTGTTGGGACGAGCATCAAGATAAAATTATTGATGCTCCGTAGCGGTTGAGTATTTTCCGAGCCTGCCGTTCCCGACCTACAATCCTGTAATAAGTCAAAACCGATTCGATTGTGTCTGAATACGCAACCCGTGGCTGAGGTCTGGCCTGTCGCTGATCCGTGACCTGAGAGAGCGTAAATGGAAAACTCTGGCATTTCGAGGAAAATATGAGGACGCTTTCGCGTGACCTGTCGGCCACCCGTGGCGATCCTGGGCCCGCGGGCTTTACGGTTGGCGGCAACCTCGCGGCGACGCCCGGCAAGGTCGTATTTCGCGACGCGCTGATGGAGTTGATCCAATACGCTCCGGCTACGGCCACACTCAGCGCCGAACCGGTACTGATCGTGCCGGCGTGGGTCACAAAATATTACATCCTGGACCTCTCATCCGCGAATTCGTTAATTCTCTGGCTGGTAAACCAAGGCCACACCGTGTTCGTGATATCGTGGTGCAATCCCGGCGTGGAGCTTCACGATGCATCGCTTGATGATTACCGCGTCCTTGGCATTATGGCCGCCATCGATGCTGTGCGGGCCATCTGTGGCGATGCGAAGATCCACGCCACCGGCTATTGCCTTGGCGGCACTCTGCTAAGCATCGCCGCCGCCACGATGGCGCGCGACGGCGATGACCGGCTCGCCAGCCTGTCGCTGTTCGCGGCGCAGACCGATTTCAGTGAGGTGGGTGAGCTGCAGCTGTTCATCACGGAAGATCAGCTCGATGTCCTGAGCGACATCACGCAAGCCCAGGGTTATCTGGAAAGCGCGCAAATGATCGGCACGTATCAAATGTCAGGCCCAAACGACCTGGTCTGGGACGGCGCGATCCGGGATTACCTGCTTGGCGAGCATGACGCGCCGCGCGATCTTCTGGCCTGGAACGCTGACGGCACCCGTCTCCCACCACGCATGCACATCGAGTATCTGCGCTGCCTCTTCCTGCACAACGACCTGGCGGAGGGCCGCTTTCATGTCGCCGGCCGACGGGTGACGCTGAATGACATGAGACTCCCGATGTTCGTCGTGGGTACTGAACGCGATCAGGTCGCGCGATGGCGTTCAGTGTTTAAGTTGCATCTGTTGAACGACGGTGAGCTTACATTCGTCCTGACCTCCGGCGGCCACAACGCCGGTATCGTCAGCGAGCCTGGGCACGAGAACCGGCACTACCGCATCCGGGTCCGGAAGCCCGGTACCAGAACTCTTACTCCAGATGAGTGGGAGCGCGAAACGACCCCGCGGGAGGGATCGTGGTGGCACGCCTGGAGCCGATGGCTTGATGAGCACTCATCAGGGACGTCTGGTGGTCGGCCGCCGATGGGCGCACCGGGATTTCTGCCGATTTGCGACGCACCTGGTTCTTATGTTCTTGAAATGTAGCGCCGTGGTCGCCTGAGTATTTTCCGATCCTGGCCTTGATGAACCGAACGATCGAGAATTTGTTGTCATGTTAAGGATAGAACCCATGCGTGTTAGCCGCCTGATCTTCATGCTGATGCCGCTCGCTCTTGGTGGCTGCCTCAGCTTAAGCAGCAGCAGTCCGCGGCCACCCTCGAACAACACCACGATCGTGGTGCCGCCAGGTTCGACCGTGGTTTGCTCGAATGGCGCGAGTCCACCATGCGAATAGCCGGCTGCCTCGCAAGGGCAAACTGTCACCGGGACGATGGCAACCAGGCTATGGCCGGCTGAGATGCCGGCCGCACTGCCAGGCAGTTGTGCTTCGTCCGCGTGAGATCGCGACGAGGTCGACCGAAGATCGCCGCCGGACTTTGCGGCCACCAGTTACCCGGTGCCGAATGATGATTTCAATATGGACATAACATGGAACCGCGCGATCGTTGCGCGGTTCATCCGAAGTCGCTACGTCGCTGCCATCGGTGCAGGTTTCTTTCCGGTGGTCACCCCTTGCAGGACTTTCAGGCATTGCTCCACGGCTTCATGCGGGGAGCTCGTGTAGTAATTGGCGCACCGGCGCACGTAGCGGTTCGTCGTGCAAAATCTCATCCTCGGCCGGTCAAAATCCGACCAGCGCCGGCACATCCCGCGGCAGGCGCCCGCGCAGCTGCCGCATCAGGAACCGCAGACCGGACGGATTGCAAGTCATCGCCACGTCGAAGGTGCGCACCATCGCCACGCCGCTCACGTCCAACGTGCGGTTCGCGCCGCGGCCGGTTACGGCATGCGGCACGATGCCTGACGCCAGCGCTTTTCTCTCAAGCCATTGCGCGAGCATCGTGAAGGCCTGCTCGTCCAATGGACCTCGGCCGGCGATGCACGACACCCACGTCGTCGCGGGCGCCACACCGTCTGCGGTCACCGAATCACCTTGCATAGGCGGCGTCTGGGTGGCTTACCCGCGCTTGGCGGGGAACAGCATAGCAATTTTGCCAGCCGCCTCGGCCGCTCTGATCACGCGCTTTATTCGGCCATCCGGCGGCACAACGCACCAGGTATATTCCGATCCTCCCGTAGCAACGATCTGGTTGCTATGTTGGTAACGTTGAACGAGCACGAGCGAAAATCCGCGCGTGTCATCGGTTGCCCATAGGAGAGAATTGCATGGACAAAAACCGGGTTATTGGCATCGCGAAAGAAGCCAAGGGGGCCGTGAAGCAGGCGATCGGCAAGGCGACAGGCGACGCGAAGTTGCAGGCCGACGGCAAGGCTGACAAAGTCGAAGGTAAGGTTCAGAACGCGATCGGCGGCCTGAACGACGCTGTGCGGGATGCACTGAAGAAGTAATCGCCAACGTCCGCTCCACCGGAGCGAGCGATAGCTACTGGGAATATTGGTCATGGGTCTAATTCTGTTGATAGTCGTGATAATTCTGGTGTTTGGTGGCGGTGGAGGGTACTACGCCCACAGCCGCTATGGCGGCGCCGGGCTGGGCGGGGTTCTCGGCCTCGTGCTGGTTATCCTCCTCATCGTATGGCTGCTCGGCGGCGTGGGGATGTACCGCTGACCGTGACTTTGCCTTGATCGCCGCATGATGACAGACATGATCATGCGGGTGATTGAGGGATGGAGGTTTTAATGGGTCGATCCATGAGTGGGCTGATGATCGGCGGGGCGGTTTTTGTGCTTCTCGGGTTGCTTGCATTCGCCATCCCGGTTTTCACGACTCACCAAACCACGGATGTCGCTCGCATTGGGGACCTCAAGCTGCAGACGACGGCAAGCAAGTCCTACGTCATCCCACCTTTCGTGGCCGGCGGCGCATTGGTCCTTGGTGTCGTATTGATCGGCGCGGGCTTCCATCAGAAGCGCTAACATGCCGTGCCAATGTCCCGGGCAGCGACAACGCGTAACAAATTGGCGACGCCTGGCGTTATCCTATCGCTTGGCGTTCGATGCCTTCGATGTGGCTGATCGTTCCCGTTGATGCCCATGCTTCGCGGGTAGAGGCCAAAAAGCGGGAGGCATGAACTGAAAGCGGCATCATCCTCCGATGGTAGAATGTCCGTCCCAATCTCCATTGTCCTGCAACGGCTGCACGACGAGGTGCCGGAGGATCACTTCACCCTGGGCTGGCTCATGGGCAGCCTGCGCAAGCGCTCGTTCGGCATCATCATGCTGTTGCTCGGCTTGGCCGCAACTGTGCCGGGTGTCTCGGTCGGTGCCGGGCTGCTGCTCATGATCCCCGCCTGCCAACTCATTCTGGGCCACACCACCCCGGCCTTTCCGCGCCGTATCGCCGCCCATCCAATTCCGACGCGACATTTTGCAGCATTGGTACAGCGCGCCGTCCCGGTGTTGCGATATCTTGAAAAGGCGATCCATCCACGCTGGCACATGGCACTCGACGCGGCCGGCCGCCTGATGGGTGTGGTCGTCCTGGTATTGAGCGCCGCCCTGGTTTTCATTCCAATCCCCACGAGCAACATCGTCCCCGCTCTGGCGATCGTCCTGATCTCGTTGGCCTGGCTGGAGGAGGACGGGCTGCTGCTCGCCATCGCCATCCTTTGTGGACTTGTCGTTTCGGCGCTGGCGTTGGCCGCGGTCTGGGCGACCGTTCTCGGCGCGGAGTGGATCACCCGTTTCTGGTAGAATTCGGGGGACCCGGACCGCGTGCTTCACTGTCTACTGCGCGCCACCATCTGCCGCAGTCCGTCGAGGAACGCGTCAATGTTGTATTGGTGGTGTGACAGGTAGGAGGTAAAGTCACTGCTTTGGGTCAGCCGCATGCTGGTGCCTCCCGCGAGCAGGTCGACGATTTTCGGATGTCCGCTTGCGATACTGACCACCCAATCCACCTGCATCGTTGGGAATTGCGGCCGCTCGACGGTGGTGATGACGATCTCGGTATCCGCAGTCGCTCGCGCCAGTCCCATGGTGACCCGTACCCCACGGTACTCGCCAAGATGACCGGCAATCTCGGTCACCAGAAGATCGTGAAACAGTACCATGTATTGCTTCTGTTGCTCGGGTGCGGCGAGCCGCCAGAAGCGGCCGAGACAGAAATGCGCGATGTCGTCGACGTCAACAGTCGCATCGACCACCTGCTCCAACTGGGCGCGCCTTTCCTGCGGTGAAGCCGCGCCATTGGTGATCGCCACCAGCCGTTCGCTCGTACTCTTGACGAAAGTGACTGCCTGCTCGCCCGCCTGCGCGAAAGCGTGACGGAAGCGCCCTGCGGAAATCCAAGCCACACTCGCTCCGAGCGTGATCATGGCGACTCGGCGTGTAAGCATGGCACCCCATCACCCCAGTTCAACCGGCAAGCTCTTGGAATTTACCGGGAAATCCGGGATTGTCCATAAGGCAGCCGATCTTCCCCCACGGCGTCCATGGCAACGATTTGTCGCGGGACAGCACGGTCCTGCCGCCGCCAGAGGAGAGGCTGACTGCTATTTCTCCTTCTACGACCTGACCAGGACCTCCACTGACATCCCCGCAAAAGCGTCGGACGCTCCCACGAAACTGCCGGCGACCGGAACGGCCTGCCTGATATCGCGGGCGACGGCTACCGGGATAAGATTGGAACCGCCGACGCCGCGGTTTGTCGGATCGAAGGTGATCCATCCGGCACCGGGCACAAAGATTTCCGCCCAGGCATGAGTTGACCCTGCGTCTCCGGGCGCCACCGTGGATGGGTCCGGATGATAGAGATAGCCGGAGACGATCCTCGCTCCGAAACCCAGACCGCGTGCGGCTTCGACAAACAGCACCGCGAAGTCTCGGCAGGATCCCCAGCCGCGATCCAGAGTTTGGACTGGTGATTGGGTGCCTTCATCATCGCGACTCTGATAGCTGATGCTTCCCGCCACGCCCGCGCTGAGGTCTTTCAGCAAGGAAAGCGTGTCCGTCGGGTTGCTGCGAATGAACCCGCGTGTCCAGTCCCGCAATCGTCCATCAGCATCCGGGTATTGCTGGATCGTTAGTGCACCGAGATCGATCCATTCGTCGCCGGAGTATTGGAACGGCCAGGAAATGGCCGAAGCGGCCACGTCGAACACAGGCCAGGCGACAGCGTTCAGTTCAAGTTCCGCGACGCTGTCGATCACCAGACTGTCGGTCATCGTCTGAAACGCAGCGGTCGCGACGGCGTTGCCGAAGACGTCCTGTGCCCAGGTTACCGCTGCGGCGGGCGTTACCGTCACATTGCTCGAGATCAGACGAAGATCGCGGCTCTCGCGCGGGCGAAGCATCAATCGGTGCGGTCCGAGGCTGACCGGACGGTGATAGCGGTAGGTTGTCTTGTGAAGGATCCGCAGCGCGATCAACGGCAAACTCCTGAATCGGGATATCGCAAGGTCACGCGTAACTCAGACCGCGCCTTGTGAGAACCCGGCGAAGTGGGCAGATCAAATGCCCGGCCAACGGTCGGGTGATCGATTGGGTGATCGATCACGCTGGTCGTCAACGCGCACAATGGAGGCAGCAGGCATGCCGATACGCCATCGGGAACGCCATCGGGAACGCCATCGCACAGAACAAAGCGGATGGCTGCGCGCCACCGTACTGGGCGCCAATGACGGCATCCTGTCGACCGCCAGCCTGGTGCTGGGTGTCGCCGCCGCGCATGGCAGCCGCAGCAGCGTGCTGATCGCGGGAATCGCCGGCCTGGTCGCCGGTTCCATGTCGATGGCAGCGGGCGAGTATGTGTCGGTGCACTCGCAGGCTGACACCGAGCAGGCCGATCTTGATAAGGAACGTGCTGAACTTCGCACCAACGACCAGGGAGAGCACACGGAACTCGCGGCGATTTATGTGGCTCGTGGCCTCGATCCATCGCTCGCGAAGCAGGTTGCGGACCAACTCATGGCGCATGACGCCCTTGGCGCGCATGCCCGCGACGAACTCGGCATTTCCGAGACATTGAAAGCCCGTCCGATCCAGGCAGCCCTTGCGTCGGCCGCCAGCTTCGGCGTGGGAGCGATCGTGCCGCTCCTGGTTACCGCATTCGCGCCCGAGGCCGGCCTGCTCGTTGCGGTGGCGGCGACGTCGCTGATTTTTCTGGCGCTTTTGGGGGCGTTCGCGGCGCGCGTGGGCGGCGCGGCCATAGGGCCAGGCACGACACGAGTCACCTTTTGGGGCGCATTGGCGATGGCGATCACCGCCGGCGTCGGGGCATTGTTCGGCACCGTCGTATGAGCCGAGCAATAATAATACCTTCAGCCTGCCGGCCAGGTTGTGCAAGCGAAAGTCGTGCTTTCTGTGACCGAGTGAGCAGGCCGCTCAGCCCCTCGCCATGACGCGGTAAAACCCCACCTTGGCGACTTCAACGAGCGCGAGATAAGCCAATGTCGCGGCGATCACAAAGCCGAAAAATAACGGCGGCGGCGGCACGAAGCCAAACCACACGCCGATCACCGGAACCAGCGGAAGCGCGATCGCGACGGCGACGGCCCCAGCGGTCATGGCGACCAGGAACTCGCGAGGCCGGCTTCGATAGAACCGACGGCGGGTTCGGATGCAGAAAACCACCAGCACCTGGGTTGTCATCGACTCGATGAACCAGCCCGTCTGGAACAGCGGCTCGCTCGCATGAAACAGGGCGAGCAGGGCGTAGAAGGTAATGAAATCGAAAATCGAACTGACCGGGCCGAATATCAGCATGAAGCGTTCGATCAGTTTAATGTCCCATTGCACCGGTCCGGCAACCGCCTCCGGATCGACACGATCGAACGGAATTGCGATCTCCGAGACGTTGTAAATCAGATTGTTCAGCAAGATCTGAATTGGCAGCATGGGCAAGAAGGGCAGTATCAACGCGGCACCTGCCATACTGAACATGTTGCCGAAGTTCGAACTGGCGCCCATCAGCACGTATTTTGAAACGTTCTGCACTGCTCCGCGTCCCGCCGCAACGGCGTCCAGCACCACCGAAAGATCGTGCTCCAGCAAGATCAGATCGGCGGCCGCTCGGGCGACATCAGCCGCGCCATCGACCGAGATCCCGACATCGGCGGCATGCAATGCCGGCGCATCGTTGATGCCGTCACCCATGAAGCCAACCACATGGTCAAGCCGTTTCAACGCCAGCAGCACCCGAAGTTTCTGTTGTGGATTGATCCGGCACAACAAGTTCACCCTGGGCAATTGCCCGAGCAGCGCCTCGTCGGTGAGCTGATCCAGCGCGGCACCGGTCAGCACGCCGGTAACCGGCACGCCGATTTCCTTGAAGACGTGGCGGGTCACGCTTTCGTTATCACCGGTCAGCACTTTTACCGAGACGCCGGCTTCGGCCAGCGCCCGGATCGTGGCTCCGGCGCTTGCCTTCGGCGGATCCAGGAACACGGCAAAGCCAGCGAACACAAGTTCGGTCTCATCGGTGATTGCCGCGGTCGCGTGGCTGGCGTCAGCTGATCGCGTGGCGATCCCCAGAGCACGGAACCCCTGCGCGCCGAGACCTTCGAGCGTGGCCTCGAACGTCCGACGCGTCGCCGCGTCGAGCGGCCGTTCCACGCCGTCTGCCGCGACGTAGGCGTTCGACAGCCGCAGCAAATCCTCCGGCGCGCCCTTAACGATCAGCCGGCGTTTGGCCTCGTGTTCGCACAGGACCGAGACCCGCCGCCGTTCGAAATCGAACGGCACTTCATCGAGCTTTTTCCAACCGCTCATGTCGAACGGATGGGCCTCCAGGATCGCCGCGTCGAGCGGGCTTTTCATGCCGCTTTCGAACTGGCTGTTGATGAAGGCATAGGCAAATGCCGTTGCGGTTTCCACACCATTGCCGTCGATCACACGCACCAGCTTGATCGTGGCTTCCGTCAACGTGCCGGTTTTGTCGGTGCACAGCACGTCCATGGCACCCACATCGTGAATTGCGGACAGCCGCTTCACGATGACCTTCTGCTTCGCCATCTGCATCGCCGATCTGGCCAACGTGACCGTAACGATCATCGGCAGCAATTCAGGCGTCAGCCCAACGGCGAGCGCCACCGCGAACAGCAGCGACTCCAACACTGGCCGATGGAACCAAATGTTCACGACGAGAACGAACAGCACCATGAACACGGTGAATCGCATGATCAGCATGCCGAACCGGCGAATGCCGACGGCAAATGCGGTGGCCGGCGGTTTCTCCGCCAGGCTGGTCGCGAGATGGCCAAGTGCCGTTCGGCTCCCGGTTCGACAGATCAGGATCGTCGCGGTGCCGCTGATCACCGAGGTGCCGGCGAACACAGCGTTGGAGGCGCCGGCCGGATTTTCCGCCCCCAACGCCGCGTCGCTGGCCTGTTTCTCGGCCGGATAGGGCTCCCCGGTCAGCAGCGCCTGGTTGACGTACAGGTCGCGGCTTTCCAGCAGCCGAGCATCAGCAGGGACCAGATCGCCGGCAATCAGTTCGACGATGTCGCCGGGGACCAGTTGCTCGGTCAGAACGGAAATTGTTGCCCCATCACGGCGCACGGTCGCCTGGACAGCCACTGAACGGCGCAATGCCTCGACCGCGTTCTGTGCCCGCACCTCCTGCACGAAATCAAAGGCGATGCTGAGCATGACAATGCTAATGATGATGACAAAGCTTGCGACATCGCCGGTCGCGGCGGATAGCGCGCTCGCGACGACCAGGATGATGACCAGCGGGTTACGGAACCGCGCGAGGAACTGCAGCCAGAGCGGCACACGTTTGACCGTCGAAGCATCGTTGGCGCCATACGCCGCCAGCCGCGACCGCGTCTCCGCGGTTGTCAGTCCGGCAGGCGTCGTCGCGAGTTGCGCCAGCAACCGGTCCAACGGCGCCCGCCAGATGTCTTCAGTACTGGGCTCGCCGGTCGTCACGGTCGTGGCAGGCACGCCAACAAAAGCATCGTTCATGCCGGATTGGTTCCATTTCCGTCAGCCGAATCTGCCGCGCCGGGAACGCGCTGGCAATGCGCAAGTGCCGCCCTCGCGGGACCCATGACGCCGGCTGACTAAACTGCGCCCATGCGAGTTGCGCGGATTGATCGGACGCGAAGCAGCCGATCGAATTCCCGTTTGGAAATGCCGTAACACTCGCATGCCTCGTGTTCCAGGCCGGCACGATCCAGGATCGTGACATTGCCGCGGGTATAGCGGATCAGCCCAGTACGTTGCAGTGCGCCTGCTGCGGCGGTTACGCCGGTCCGCTGCACGCCCAGCATCATCGCCAGGAACTCCTGCGTGAGCAGAAACTTATCCGAGTGCATCCGGTCATGCGTCATCAGCAACCATCGGCAACACCGCTGCCGCAAGGAATGAAACTGATTGCACGCGGCGGACTGCGCGACCTGATTAAAGAAGGCGTGCGCATACTCCAGCATCACTTTTCGCATCGAGGCACTCTGCGCCAGCTCACGGGCGAACAGAGTTGCCGTCATTCTGAGGCCGACACCGGGCACCTGAACATAAACGCTGGTCGGTGCCCGGTGATCGCCCAGAAGCAGCGGCAGGCCGACGATTCCCTCGTTGCCGATCGTGCCGACCTCGGCGGCATCGCCATTTTCCATGGTGTTTACCAGAGAGCCCACGCCGGTCTCGATGAACCAGACAGATTCGATCCTTGCATCCGCACGATAGAGCGACTTCCGGTATTCCAATGGAACGGATTGCAGGTGTGGACGCAGCCGTTCGTAGTCCTCTCGCGTCAGTAAACCGAGCAATCGGTTGGCATGCGGCTCCGCGGTCTTCGATCTGGCGGCCACTTTGCTGCTCCCTCTGAACACAGTCGCAGCGTAGCACGATTGCCACACGAACTTCGCACTTTCTTGAGTTGCTGCTCTGGGCCGCGACCGCGCGTGGCACCTCTTACGACAGAGCCTGGCCGGTGGCGGGTTCCTGCTGGTCTGGCTCCACTGCTCGCGCCAACTGACGGATCGCTTCAGCGAGCTGGCTGTTCGCTTCAGCGAGCAATTGCTCGATGCGTGCGCGCTGCCTAGCGGCCAGCTGACCGCGCAGCATCGCACGATAACGATCGATGTTCATTTGGATGATACAAGGCTCTTCAAGCATCGCCGGTTCTCCCAGGGAGGGAAGCAAGCGCAGGCAGGCGCCGTACGGGCAAATTTCGTCTCAATAACAACGCAGCGGTGGGACGAGTCAGACCCACGTGATCTCTGAGTCGGATACCAGACATAGTTGACCTAAGTCAATGCGGGCCGGTTGAACCTCGGGAAGGTTGCGCTTGCTCCGGCTGTCCCGAGTAAGAAAGGCTGACGACATGATGACCCGGCAACTGGCGCGCAACGCTGCCTCGCCTTCCAATATCCTGACCTTCGTGCTCCAGGAGTGGCATGCGGACGCGTGCAATGACCGCGAACTGGCGAGACAAGAAACACAACTGCGTGAGGTTCTCGCGAAAGTCCAGGCTTTACGTCGTCAGCGAAGTGACAAGATGCAACCGGCCACGGCAGGCGTCGTGCGTGCGCTGTTCGCCACGCGCGAAGCCGCGGCATGTCGTGTCGCGACGCTGACGCCGCGAGAGCACGAGGTCCTGGAACTGGTTCTGGCCGGCCGTCCCAATAAAATTATCGCCTGGGAACTCGGCATCAGCCAACGCACGGTCGAGAATCATCGCGCTTCGATCATGCATAAGACTGGCGCGAAGTCGATTCCCGCATTGGCCCGGTTGGCGATCGCCGCCGCCTGGAACGGCAGCGATGGATCAAACATTCAACTCATGTCACGTGCCGCGTTTCCCGTCGGCTGGCAAGTCACCGGCGAGCCATCGCTCGAAGATCGATCTTCAATGGCCGTGACCCCGGCAGAATCCAGCAACTGATATTCTGGAGTTCGGTATCGACGTCGTCGGTCGATGCGGCACACTGCGATCCGGCGACAGGGCACGCAGTTCGCCACGCAATGCCGGATGGGACAGGTTAAACCAGCACGCTTCAACGTTGATCCCTGCGCTTTTGCCATCGTGGCCTGAGCCCGGCGTCCGATTTGCCGCAACCCGAAGTTGACAGTGCACCGCGGAAGCCATGACCGGAACGATACCAGGCGCCGGACGTTAACTGCGTTAAAATGCCCCGCGGCTGCGTTTGCAAGCCAGGCATTTCACCTGCCCGACCGTGTGGCGGATTCTTGTGCATAAGTCTCGCACCTGGGCATGCATCCCGCTGGTCTCTCGATTGGTTCAAACGGAATAATTTTGTTACCGCCTGATCCACATCAATGGATTCGAACACCACGCTGGCTAAATTGTCATTACTGGGTTGGCGCTATTCGTCTCGGACACACAATGGCGTCGTCCTCGTGCTTTACGAGCCCGAATATCCCTGACGACACAATAACGACTGGGCAACGCGACAGCACAAAAGGATGCCGCGATGTACAAGAAACTGATTACCGCTTTGACGTTGCTCTCGCTGGTGGCTGCTGCGCCGCCGCTAAGCGCCTGTCACGCCACCGCCGGGGCCGAACAGGACATTTCCGCCACTGGCAAAGCCATCGAGAAAACCACCGACAAACACACACCCTGACGGCTGGCAACCGGGCGGACAGGGCGTTCCTGTGAGCTGCGATGACTCGGTCCCCACCGGTCGGCGGGTTTTGCATCCAGCTCACATGACGAACGCCGATTTGGTACTCTGGTAATGGAGAATGAATTGAAAACTCTATCGGTTATTTTGCTGCTGTTTTCACTCGCGGTCACCGGTTGCATTGTCGGACCGGGTCCCGGTTACGGCGGCCATGGCTGGGGCGCCGGTGATCACAACGATTCCCACGAAGATCGCGATCACCATGGCGATTCCCAGGGAGACCATCACCAACACGGCGTGTTCGGCCAATAGAATCACGCCCCAGGCTCGTTGTTCGATGGAGATAAGTCCATGATTCGCCTGCTTCTGATTGTTGTTGTCGTTCTTCGGCGGCTACACGGGCTATGTGCCGTACCATATCGGCTATTGCGGCGGCGGCGTCAGCTTGATCGTTGTGATCATCTTGCTCGTGCTGCTATTTCGCTGATCATTCGGCTCGGCCAGGGGTACTTGGTGGCGAACCGGTTACTCCTCCCTGATGCCGCGAACATCCCGCCGGGGGCAGACCGGTTCCAGGCATCGCGCTTTTGGCGCACCGCCGCGGAATTCTGCTTTGCGGGCAGGTCGTCTGGTTGCGGCACTCGCATGATCGCACGGGGCAGATTCAGCGCGACAACAAGAATCCGAATCCGGCGGAGCGACCGCGCCTGGCATGCGGGATGACTATCCTCTGGGGGCTGCGGGCGGCGGGTCCGCGCCGGTGGGATGATGGCTGGTTCTATAATCCCGACGATGGCGACACCTACAGCGTCACCGCGGAACTCCGCTCCGGCGATGTGATCGTGGCGCGAATATACAAGGTGCTGCCGTTCTTTGGTATGACGAAGATCCTGCTCCGGGTTCCGCGGCTCAGCTCTGAAGGATGGTGCTGAGCCATGTACTACAAGCGGTTTCCGGCTTACCGGGTGCAACCCTGCCACCAGACCGATCAGGGTCGCCACTTCTGTTCTGACCCGATTGAGATCAGCATGCGGGGTGGCGCAATCAACCGGATTCCAAAATCGATCGCTGGTCGCTGTGGGTTGTTGCGTGCGTTGGGTTGCCGACACATCCCTTCCGTGCCACGGTCCGCCCAACGGCTGGCACCGAGGAGCCAATGGCGCATCCCGATCCTTCTGAGGCCTGTCGTGTCCTGCTCGTCTATCCGCGTTTCAGTGCGGCGACGTTCTGGAATTTCACGGTCGCGTGCGAACTGGTTGGCGCCCGCTACCCGGCGGCGCCGCTCGGCCTGATCACGCTCGCCGCCACGTTGCCGCGGCACTGGGACATCAGGCTGGTCAACCGCAACACCGAGGAACTGGCGGCGGCAGACCTCAACTGGGCTGACCTCGTCATGACCGGCGGCATGCTGGCGCAGCAGGTCGACACGCTGGAGTTGATCGCACTCTGCCACGTGTATGGCAAACCGGTGGCTGTCGGCGGCCCTGACCCAACATCGAGCCCGGAGATTTACGCCGCGGCGGATTTCCGGGTGCTCGGCGAAGTCGAAGGGATCGTCAGCGAATTCATCGCCGCCTGGGAGGCCGGCGAGCGGTCGGGCTGCTTCATCGCGCCGAAATTCACCATCGACGTGACCCTGTCGCCAATTCCGCGCTTCGATTTGCTGAAGTTCGAGCAATATCTGTATGTCGGCGTGCAGTATTCGCGCGGCTGTCCGTTCACCTGCGAATTTTGCGATATCATCGAACTATATGGCCGAGTGCCGCGCGCCAAGACCACACCGCAAATGCTCGCCGAACTGGAGGCGCTTTATCAACTTGGCTATCGCGGCCATGTTGATTTCGTCGATGACAATCTGATCGGCAACAAGAAGGCGCTTAAGACCTTCCTGCCGGAACTCGCGGCGTGGCTCAGGGCGCGCGACTATCCATTCGAGTTCTCGACCGAGGCCTCGATCAACATGGCGGACGACGACGAACTGCTGAAGTTGATGCGGGAGGCGAATTTCTTCACGATTTTCGTCGGCATAGAAAGCCCCGATCCGGCGACCCTCGTGCATACCAAGAAGAAGCAAAACACCAGGCGCAGCCTGGCCGGCAGCGTCCATAAGATTTATCGCGCCGGCATGTTCGTGACTGCGGGCTTTATTGTTGGCTTTGACAGCGAAGTGGTTTCAATGGCCGACGCGATGGCGGACTTCATCGAGGAATCCGCGATTCCCGTCTGCATGGTTGGGCTGCTCTATGCCCTGCCCAACACCCAACTCACGCGGCGCCTCGAGGCCGCCGGCAGGCTGCACCCCGGCCATGACGTGGCGTCGCCGGAATTAAGCGACCAATGTACCGCGACCCTTAACTTCGACACGCTTCGCCCGCTGCGCGAAATCCTCCTGGACTATCGGCGCGTTCTGGAGCGGGTCTACGAACCATCGGCATTCGCTGGCCGTTTGGAGCGGCTCGCCGGCATGCTCGACCGCTCAGGCCTGAAGCGCGATCTCCCCGAGGGTGACAAGCGGCTGAAGGCGTCGCTCGGAATGGTGCACGAGATCATCAGCCGGTTGCCAGAGGCGCGTCAGCCATTTTGGCAGACGTTCGTCACGTGCAGCAAGTCGAACCCGGCGGCGTTGCGCTACATCGTGATGCTGATGGCGTTCTATCTGCACCTCGGGCCGTTCGCGCGCAAAGTGATTGCGACGATCGATGCCAGACTCGCGGAACTCGACCTTGCGGCAGGGGGCGGCGACGCCAGTGGTTCCGTGTGGAACTCGCCTGCCCGGTCCGGTGACTTACTGCCCTTGAACACCGCCGGTCTCGGATAGGGATCGTTCCACTCACTTTTGGATCGGGTGTAGCCAGGCACGGCTGCCGCGGTGAGTATTTTCCGATGGCTGACAATCCGGACGTTCGGATGCAGTGTACACTTCCGCGGCTTCCGTTTGCACAGTTGACAATCGGCAAAGCGGCGAGATCGCCCGAACCTGGTAAAGGATACTTCCATGACATCCCTCTTCCATCCGATCACCTTGTCGGCGCCCTTCCGTCGCCCACTTGCGATCGCGGCGTTGTTGGGCGCCACGATGTTCGCCTCTTCGTTGACCGCGGCGCGCGCTGATACCGTCGGCAATGCGACATTCCAGTTGGCGCAGTCCACCGCACCGCAGGGCACGGCCGGCGCTGGCGCCACCGCGTCGAAAGGGGAAACCGTTGAGCAGCGCATCGCCAGCCTGCACGCGGCGCTGAAAATCACGCCTGACGAGGAGACGAAATGGAACGATGTGGCCAAGGCGATGCGAGAAAACGCCGCGGCGATGGATAAGCTGGTCGCGGAGAACCGGACAACGCCCCCGCAAAACATGACCGCGGTGGAAGATTTGCTGATGTATCAGAAATTCGCCCAGACGCATGTCGATGGGCTGAAGAACCTGATTGTGTCGTTCTCGGCGCTGTACTCGGCGATGCCCGATGCGCAGAAGAAGATCGCCGACAAAGTGTTTCAGTCCGCCCATCAAGCCGCCGCGGCGCATAGCTGAGCCGCAGGCTTGATCTGGCTGTGCGGCTGCGCTGATGAGAGGAGATTGTGATGGCCTGGGTTAATACCAAATCGAAACGCCGTTGGTCAGCGGCTCTGGCGGTTGGGGTTATTTTCGCCGCGACCTGCGCCGTGGTGGCGGTTCCGGATTCCGCCGTCGCCGCTGATCACAGGGGCGGCGGCGGGCATCGCGGTGGCGGCGACCATCGTGGCGGTGGAGGGCGTCGCGGTGGCGGCCGGGGCGGTGGATATTATGCCCCTCCGCCCGTGGTCTACGGCACGCCTTACTATGCGGCACCGCCGGTCGTCTACGGCCTTCCCTTTGGCCTGAATATCAACATTCGGTGAGATTTCACCAACACCGATTTCGCGCTGGGGGCAAATGATGTTGTCAATCCGGCGGCGCACGCGGACAAATTCTCGCCGATCTTTGGTATGCCAGTCCTCAATGCCGACATCGCAAACAAGGTTTACCTGGCCAGGTGCGATGAGGATTATGCCGGCATCGTCAATGCGCTGTTCTACGGTGACAATTGCGGCATGGTTCATGGCGCCACCCAGGTGGTGTTGGTGAAAACGATTGAGGCGGTACGAAGACTGGGATTGGCTGCCGCCGCTTAATCCTTAACAACAGGGAATCAGGACAATGAATCCGATCACATCCGTATTGGTACTTTTACTTGGTCTTTGCGGCTTTGCCGCCGCGAGCTTCTCGCTGATACCTGGCGGCGCCGTCCATCCGCTGTATGCACTGCCGTTTTTCGCCGCCGCGCTGGTCGTCGGTCTTTCGCTGAAGATGGCCAACGTTTGGCAAAAATTCGTCATTCTGCGAGCGGGAAAACTGCAAAGCGTCAAAGGGCCGGGCATGTTCCTGATGATCCCCATTATCGACCAGGTAGCCGCCGTTATCGATGAACGCATCCAGACAACAGCATTCAATGCCGAACAGGCGCTCACCAAGGACACCGTCCCGGTCAATGTGGACGCCATCATCTTTTGGCACGTCCATGATGCAGAAGCGGCTGCTCTGAAAATCACCAACTATCGCGAGGCCATCGACCGCGTTGCGCAGACATCGCTGCGGGAAATGATCGGATCGTCGATGCTTTCAGCCTTATTGTCCGACCGCCAGGCGGCCGACGAACAGCTTCGGGCGGAGATCGGTGCCAAGACGGCGCCATGGGGTATTTCCGTTGGCTCCGTTGAAGTGCGCGATGTCGCGATCCCGGAAGCATTGCAGGATGCGATGTCTCGTCAGGCGCAGGCGGAGCGGGAGAAACAGGCGCGCATTATCCTCGGCTCGGCCGAGGCCGAGGTGGCCAGCCGCTTTGTCGAGGCGGCGAAAACCTATGCCGCCTATCCGATCGCCTTGCAGTTACGGGCGATGAACATCATTTACGAAACGACCAAAGAACGGGGTGCCACGATTTTGATCCCGACTGCGATGGTCGATACCATGAATCCGGCTTCAGATCTGGTACTCGCAGGCCTCGCGGCTCATACGAAGGTAGCGCCCGCCGTCAGGGAAGCCGCGTAATGGCCATCACATCCCCAGGCGACGCGTTCGCCTTGAAGAATTCCGGCCTCGATACGTTTCTTTTCGCCGAGGTTGGAACCGAGCAGAACGGCTCCTCGCTCACGGTCCTCTCGACTCTTGCGCGGCTCGGCAGAGATCCTTGGGCTCAGGCGGCGGAGTGGGCCAGGTTGCCGCCTGCCACCATCGTTGCAGGCCTGACCCATAGTATCGTTCAGATGCCGCTGTGCCCGCGCGCGCTTGCCGAAGCGAGTGCGACAGCAAAACGGCTCGTCTTGCTGTTGCCCCAGCAGACCGGAACGACTGGGCAAACTGCGAGTCGGGTGCTCAATGAGCTGAAGATTCCAGCGTGGGTACCCATGGCGGCATTTTGCGTCATCATGGGACTTTCGATTGTGGTCGGGACATTCGCGTCGCCACCAACAACGCAGGCACCGGTTGCGCAGTCGGTTCCGCTCGGACAGTGACCATGCCGGCGCGCATCGCGCGTGATGGGATAGGTCAGCCTTGTCATGCTAATTTTGAGCGGGCACGTGAACAGGAGCGCAAATCCGCTACTCGGAAGCCGCTGATTGGGCTATTCTTGCTCGGCGTAACGGCGAATCGGCCGCCCATCTGGGAAGTGTCTGACGAAGCGGATGGGGCGACCATATAACAAGTGCCTGTCTCGCAGGGTCAACCCTCTGCGCGGCGCGCTTCGTAGGGCGAAAGATGCAGGAAGCGGATGTCGGACAAAACCAATACTATGGCGGAACATCCGGGTATGGGGGCCATACCGGGTGCAAGTGGTGCAACGTTTCGCGTATGGGTGCCCCATGCCGAAAAGGTTTACCTGACCGGAAGCTTCAACGACTGGAACGAGACCGCGACGCCTTTGGCCAAAGAAGAGAATGGCTACTGGTCGACTGACGTCTCAAAGGCAAAAGTCGGGGATGAATACCGGTACCTCTTTCACTGTCCAAATGGCCCGCTCTCTCGCATCGACCCTTATGCCAGAAAGGTAACCAATTCGGCCGGCAATGGCGTTATCTATGATCCCAGGGCTTTCGACTGGGGCGCTGATAACTTTCAAATGGCCACCGGGAATGAACTGGTCATTTATGAAATGCATATTGGTACATTCAACGTCACGGAGGAGGGGCATCCTGGCACATTCGATAGTGCGATAGAGAAATTCCCCTATCTTCAGAAACTGGGGATCAATGCCGTTGAAGTGATGCCGGTCGCTGAGTTTCCAGGTGACTTTTCCTGGGGGTACAATCCCTCGCACCCGTTTGCAATTACCGGAATTTACGGTGGGCCGGACGGGCTTAAGCAGTTTGTTAAAGCAGCCCATGAGCATGGTATCGCCGTCATCATGGATGTCGTTTACAACCACTTCGGTCCCTCTGATCTTGATATGTGGCAATTTGATGGTTGGAGCGAAAATGATAAAGGCGGCATCTACTTCTTCAATGATCGCCGATCGAACACGCCATGGGGCGAGACACGCCCTGATTACGGCCGGGGAGAAGTGCGTCAATACATACGCGATAACGCACTGATGTGGTTCGAGGAGTACCACGCCGACGGCTTACGCTGGGACATGGTACCCTATATTCGGAATATTGAAGGTAAGGACGGGGATCCGGACACCGACATTCCTGAGGGCTGGAGCCTGATGCAATGGGTCAATGACGAAATCAAACAAAAATTCCCCGGCAAAATCAGTATCGCCGAAGGGATGCACAATAACTCGTGGCTTATCAAAGACGTGGGGGCAGGTGGCGCAGG
The DNA here is from genome assembly GCA_049519555.1 of Acetobacteraceae bacterium. Classification (GTDB taxonomy): domain Bacteria; phylum Pseudomonadota; class Alphaproteobacteria; order Acetobacterales; family Acetobacteraceae; genus Rhodopila. The sequence continues at coordinate 11,677 of JBEKQQ010000002.1, read as the reverse complement.
CTTCAACGCGCAATGGGACAGCGAATTTGTAAATCCCATTCGTCAGGCCGTCATTGCCCTTGATGATAACTCTCGCGATCTGGAGGCGGTCAGTAAAGCGATTGAGTATCGCTACGATTTGGATGTTTTTCGGCGGGTCATTTTTACCGAATCGCACGACGAAGTGGCCAACGGCCGGGCCCGCGTGCCGGAGGAGATCTGGCCAGGCAAGGTGGATAGCTGGTTTTCCAAGAAACGCTCAACGCTGGGCGGGGCTCTCGTGCTCACTTCGCCTGGTATCCCAATGATTTTTGAAGGGCAGGAGTTGCTGGAAGATCGCTGGTTCCAGGACAAAGTCCCGATCGATTGGTCGCGGGCTGAGGACGAGCACGGGATTCTCAGGATGTACCAGGATCTGATCGCCCTACGGCGCAATCTGTCGGGTGTAACACGAGGGTTGTGCGGTCAAAACCTCCAGGTCTATCACTTCGACGAGGGCTCCAAAGTCCTCGCTTTCCACCGCTGGGACAAATCAGGACCAACCGATAGCGTCGTCGTGGTGGTGAATATGCAAAATCAGAACCATGACGACTATGTCATCGGTTTTCCACAGGGCGGACTATGGAAGACGCGATTTAACAGCGACTCATATAGCTACGGACCGAATTTCGCCAATCATCCTACGCCTGATGTGAAAGCCCAGGAGACAGCGGTCGATGGACTGCCGTGCTCCGGCAAAATCAGTATCGGGCCATATACGGTCGTGGTGTTTTCGCAGGATACAGCCGACCCGGTCCATGCCGCCGCTTAGCGCGCCGGCCCGCGCGATCCTCGAGGCGCGCCATGGCGACCCGTTCGGGTATCTCGGCATGCATCAGGCGGGCGGCAGAGTGTACGTGCGTGCCCTTCTGCCATGGGCGCAGCGCCTCTTTGTGTTGCGGCGCGACAATGGCGTGGTCGCCGGGGAACTGCCGCTTGTCCACCCTGACGGGCTGTTCTCGGGCACGGTCGCCGGCCCGCCACGTTTCCCCTACCGCCTGCGCGCCGAGACCGATCGCGGTTCTGTGGAGTTCGACGACATCTATGCCTTCCCGCCAATACTTGGCGAGCTCGACATCCATCTGCTCGCCGAGGGCCGCCATCTTGAGGCCTACAAGGTAATGGGCGCGCATTGCCGCGAGATCGACGGCGTGGACGGCGTCGATCTCGCGGTGTGGGCCCCCAACGCGCGGCGGGTCAGCGTGGTTGGCAATTTCAATGACTGGGACGGGCGGCGCTGTCCGATGCGGTTGCGTCTGGGCTCTGGTGTGTGGGAGATCTTCGTGCCGGGCCTTGGCGATGGACAGCTCTACAAATACGAGATCGTCGGACCCGACGGCGCGTTGTTGCCTCGCAAAGCCGACCCTTATGCCGCGGCGTGCGAGCGGTCGCCGGGCACCGCCTCACGCATCGTCGCGCCGTCGCGTCACGCCTGGAGCGACAATGCCTGGCTTGAGCAGCGTTGGCGCAGTAACGACCGCAGTGCGCCGATCGCGATCTACGAGGCGCATCTCGGCTCGTGGCGTCGCAAGCCCGAGGAGGGCGACCGGTTTCTCACCTGGCGCGAACTGGCGACCGAACTGGTGCCTTATGTCGTCGAAATGGGCTTCACCCATCTGGAAGTGCTGCCGGTGGCCGAGTTCCCGTTCGACGGCTCGTGGGGTTATCAATCCGTTGGTATGTTCGCGCCGACCAGCCGGTTCGGCACGCCCGACGATTTCCGCCTCTTCATCGACGCCTGCCACGCGGCCGGCATCGGGCTGCTGCTCGACTGGGTGCCGAGCCAGTTTCCGACGGATGCCCATGGGCTCGCGCGCTTCGACGGCACCGCAATTTATGAGCACGCCGATCGCCGCCAAGGCTTTCAGCCCGATTGGAACACCTATGTTTTCAATCTGGGCCGGCGCGAGGTCGCCAATTTCCTGATGGCGAATGCGCGGTACTGGATTGAGGAGTTCCACATCGACGGCTTGCGCGTCGATGCCGTGGCGTCGATGCTCTACCTCGATTACAGCCGGCCCAACGGCGAATGGGTCCCGAATAAGTTCGGCGGACGCGAGAACCTCGAGGCGATCGACTTCCTGCGCCGCACCAACGACCTCGTGTTCGGTCTTGATTCCGGTGCCACCACCATCGCCGAAGAGTCGACGGCCTGGCCAATGGTGTCACGCCCAACTTATGTCGGCGGCCTCGGGTTCGGGTTCAAATGGAATATGGGGTGGATGCACGACACCCTGCACTACATGGCGAACGACCCGATCTTCCGTAAGTACCACCACAACGAGCTGACATTCGGGCTGCTCTACGGCTTCCACGAGAACTTCATTTTGCCGCTGTCGCATGACGAGGTGGTGCACGGTAAGGGTGCGCTGATTGCCAGGATGCCCGGCGACCGCTGGCAGCGGTTCGCCAATCTCCGTGCCTATTACGGCTTCATGTGGACGCATCCCGGCAAGAAGCTGCTGTTCATGGGCGGCGAGTTCGCGCAGGAGCGGGAATGGAATCATGATCACTCGCTCGATTGGCATCTACTCGCGAATGCTGATCATGCCGGAGTGCAGCGCACGATCCGTGATCTCAATCGTCTTTACCGCGAGCTGCCGGCGCTGCACGTCCTCGATACCGATCCTGAGGGGTTCCATTGGATCGATGCCAACGATTCCGAGAACAGCGTGCTGTCTTTTCTGCGCCTCGGCCGTGATCCGCACCAGATCGTGGTGGTCGTATGCAACTTCACGCCGGTGCCGCGGCACGACTACCGGATCGGTGTGCCCCGCCCAGGGCGTTACCTTGAGCGTTTCAACAGCGACGCGCGCGACTATGGGGGCAGCGGTCTTGGCAACGCTGGCGTAACGTATGCGGAGGCGCCACCGATGCACGGCTTCGGCTGGTCACTACGGCTGCTGTTGCCGCCGCTCGCGACGCTGATCTTTGCGTTCGATCCGGGGATCGCGTGATGGCGGCGCGCGCTTTCCGCAATCCACCCGGGCCGGACATCATCGACCGGCCGCAAGCCTCAGCCGATACCCAGGCGCCTAAAGACCGGAAATTTCACGAAATCCATGAGAAACGCGAAAACCGCGGCGGCGCCAAGCGTGCCGGCCACAACCTCCACCGACAGCGGTGCCATGGCAATTCCGGTAATGGCCAGTATTGCGGCGATCGAGATATCCGCGACCGATGAAGCGATCAGCCAGTTGCTCGGGCGAGACGACCACAGCCGCCGGCGTTCCCGGTTGTTGTAGGTGGTGGCCTGGTTGGCGAACACGATGACGAGGAAGGCCAGAGTCCGAAGCGTGTCGATGCCATGGCCCAGCCGCCAGATGCCGAAAACCAGGACGGTTGTGCAGAAAGCCAGTTCGCCGCTGCCCATGATGACGCCCGCGACGGTCAAATTGCCGATGCGCCAGGCATTTGGCATCGGTGACGCCCGTACGTTGTCCGTCGTTGTCGACATGCCCAGAAAGTCGCCGGCGATCATGATCAGGACCATCAGTAACGGCGTCAGAATCGCATGTCCGGTTATCAGGAGGCCCACTGCCAGAAACAGCACCTGAACGATCTTCTTGGTAATGGAATTCAACGTGTAGGTCAGAATGCGCTGGAACGTGATACGGCCTTCCTTGACGGCAGCGACGATGCCGGCGAGGCCGGGTTCGGTCAGCACCATGCCGGCGGCCGATTTGGCGACATCGGTCGCCGTCGATACCGCGATGCCGATCTGCGCCTGACGCAACGCCGGAGCGTCGTTGGCGCCATCGCCGCACATGCCGACCGTGTGGCCGCCCTTTTGGAATGCCTTGACGAGGTTGAATTTGTCCTCCGGCAGGACGCCCGCGAAAACCGCGAATGCCTCGGGACTGACGGCTTCGGGGATTGGCCCCGGCGGACAGATGGCGCCGTCCAGCCCCACTGCATGGGCCACAATGGCTGCTGTCGCCGGCGCGTCGCCGGTTGCCATGACGGTCCGGACGCCCAATCCGTGCAATTCCGCGACCAACGCTGCGGAATCAGTGCGCGGCGGGTCGCTGAGCGCGATCAATCCAATCAGCTGCATCGCCCGCTCTGGGCCTGCCGCCACCGCGAGAACGCGGAAACCGCTGCCCTCCAGCCTGGTCGCTTCGGCTGCGGCAGTTGGGGCGTTCGCGGCCAGGGCCGAGACCACGGCGAAAGCGCCCTTCACCACACGATGCGTGCCGCCGCCTGACGCCGTCACCGTCGCTGCGGCCATCTTCTTCGCGGGATCGAACGGCAAAAACTTCACCAGGCTCGGCGCATCAACCAAGGCTTTCCCTTTCGCAGCCGCGCGAATGGCGCTATCGACCGGGTCTTCGCCGCCATCAGAACTGGCCAATGCGGCCAAGGTCAGAACATGCGCCGCGTCAAAGCCAGGCATCGCGCGAACCTCGGTGACCGTCAGCGCGTTCATCGTCAAAGTGCCGGTTTTATCGGCGCACAGCACGTCCATCGATGCTGCCTCATCCACCGCCGAAAGACGGGTCGGAAGCACGCCCAGTACGGCGAGGGCTCGGGCACCGAGCGCCGCGGCGAGGGTGAACGTTGCAGGCAATGCGACCGGAATCGAGGCGAGAACCGCAGTCAGCACGAGCGGAATGATTTCTTTGAGACCCATGCCTCGATGCACCGCATAAACGACCAGCAGAACGATGACCAATCCGTTGCAAATAGCGAGATTTCGCACCACGCGCAGAACCGCCTTCTGCTGCGCACTGACGACATGGGCGGTGCGAACCAGTTCCGCGGTGCGGCCGAATTTGGTGCGTGCGCCGGTTGCGGTGACTTCCGCCATTGCCTCGCCGCGACGCACCAGCGCTCCGGCAAATGTCTTCACGCCGGCTCCGGCTTCGATCGGAACCGATTCGCCGGTGAGCATCGATTGGTCGAGGAGAATTTCTCCGTCCACGAGTGTCACATCCGCTGCGACCACTCCGCCGAGGGACAGTTTGATCACATCGCCGCTCACCAGCTCCGCGGCCGGCAGCGATTTCCAGTTGCCGTCCCGCCGGACAGTCGCCGTCAGCGCCAACCGCGACTTCAGCGCGGTCAGCGTCGCCTGGGCGCGTCCCTCCTGAAACAAGCCCAGAGCCGCGTTGAACACCAGGAGCAAGGCGATGATCCCAGCCTCGATATAAGCGCCCATGACGATTTGCAGCACCACCGCCGCTTCGAGCATCCACGCCACCGGCGTCCAGAATTTCTCCAGTGCCATACGCAACGGATGAACACTGGCATCCGGCATGGTGTTTGGGCCGGACTTTGCCAGTCTGCTCTGGGCTTCCTGACTGGTCAGGCCGTCACGGCCCGGTTTTGCTTCGACGTCAGCCATCACACGCCGAGGCCGTGCAACGCCACGAACGCCTTGAACAGGACTCCTTGAACAGGACACGGGGCGAAGCGACGCCTCCGCCGACCAGCCAGACCTTGGCCGTGGCGCGGTTGATGGCCTGACCGGTCATGATGGTACTCCTACCGGTCATGTGTTGCTTTGGGCCACGTGGTTCGGAGCCGTGAAGATCGCTTCCCGCGGTACGGTGCAATCGAACTCCGCGGCGGGATCGCCTTTATACTTCAAACCCACCGGTTTGACAGCGGAAGATCGGGACAGCTCTGACGAAACGTCAAACATCACGTCGATCGCGACCGGAATGCCATAGCGGCACGGCACGAAGTCTCGTAACGACTGAGCAACATCTCCAATCGTCGCGTGGTTTCCAGGCGTCAGAAACATCACCCGGTCATTGAAGACAATCCTTAGGTGGTCGTGACCTGCTGGGTTTGTTTGAAGGTGTTGCATGAGACTTCTCCTTAAAAGGCGCCTGGACAGGACGGTCGGTGGATGACACGAAACGATGCGTCTGACGCGGCCATGGACGCCCTGTTCGGATGGCCTCGGCCGATGGGATGACCTGGGCTGGCAGTCAGGGTGACCGGGCCCGGTGCTGAACGATAGTCTCGGAAACTACCTACGGCACGACCTGGTTGAGCCGCCTCCGGCTGCTGTCGGTGATGTCAGGTCGTCTGGGCAGCTACGGTGCGGAAACGCCAGATGGCGAGGCCGAAGAAAAGTCCACCAATAAGTGCCACCGTCAGGAACTGTGGCCAAACAACGCTGATGCCGGCGCCGCGATAGAGGATAGACTGCGCAAACGAAACAAAATGCGTTGACGGCGAGGCCTGCATGATGGTCGCCAGCCAGGCCGGCATGCTCTCAAGCGGCGTATTGGCGCCGGAAAGCATGTTCATGGGCAGGTAGACCAACATGAACAGCAGCCCAAGCTGCGGCATCGAGCGCGTCACGGTGCCCAAAAATATGCCGATGGCTGTCGCAAAGAACAGATAGATCACCACGCCGACCATGAACAAGGGGATCGAGCCGGCGATCGGAATGCCAAGCACGGTGCGAACGACAACGTAAAGTGACAGGCCGACCGCCACGGTGATCACCAGGCCGTTCGCCCACACCTTGGACATGGCGATCTCGAACGGTGTCAGCGGCATGGCGAGCAAATGGTCCATCGTACCGTGCTCGCGCTCACGGATGATCGCCGCGCCCGACATGATGATGGCGAGCATGGTGACGTTGTTGATGATCCCCATCACGCTGGTGAACCAAGCGGTCGTCACATTGGGGTTGAAAGCGATGTGCACTACCAGGTTAACCGTCGACAGTGGAACCCCTTCGGTGTTGGAAAGGAAGTCGGCGATTTCAGTCGTGATAATCTGCTCCGCGTCGCCCGACCCGAGACCGGCCTGCACCATGGCGGTCGCGTCGACATCCACCTGAATCCCGGGATGGCGTCCACCGAGCACGTCCCGCTCGAAATTCGCCGGAATGTCGACCACGAAGGTAAATTTATCGGCATTCATCAAAGGCACGATGTCCCGCGCAGCGATGGTTTGCGCCGGCTGAAACAGCGGCGGCAGGAACGCACGCGTGATGCGGCGTGACAGGTCCGAATGGTCCTCGTCGGCGATGGCGATCGAGGCATTATGCAGCTCTTGCGAATTGCTCCGCGCCGACATGATCACGGCGAAGGAAAACGCGTAGATGACCAGCCCGATCAGCACATAGTCGTGCAGGAAGCTCAGCAGTTCCTTGGTTCCGAGCCAAAAGATATTGGAGAGGCTGCGCATCGTCGCGGATCCCATCAGCGTGCTTGCTTGCGCAGCAGCAACAGGTTCAGCAGGAGCAGCGCCGGTACGAAGATCGCGAGGCTGGCGATGTCGCCGCCGAGATCATGAAAGCCGAGGCCCTTGGTGAACGTGCCGGCGCTGATCGGCACGAAGTAAGTCATCGGGAATGCCAGGCCCATGATGTGGGCCGCGCCGGTCAGCGAGGAGACCGGCGTCATCATGCCGGCGAACTGGGTCGCCGGCAGCACGGTCAGGATGGCGGTGCCGAACAACGCCGCGATCTGCGTGCTGGTGAACGCCGAAATCAGCATCCCATAGGCGGTCGTCGTCGTGACGTAGATCAGCACGCCCAGCAGCAGTGTCGGGAAACTTCCTTTCAGCGGCACCTGGAAGATGAACAGCGCCATCAGGAACATCAGCGCGAAATTAATCATGGCGATCGCAATGTAGGGCAGCTGCTTGCCGATCAGGAATTCGAGGCGTGTCACCGGGGTGACGTAAAGATTTGTAATCGAGCCCAACTCCTTTTCCCGCACGATGGCGAGCGCCATCAGGATCGCCGGGAACAGCGCGAGCATCAGCGACAGGTTGGCGGGCACCATCGCGTAAATACTGTCGAAGTCCTGGTTGTATTTATAGCGGATTTCGATATCGGCGGGCGGCGCGGACGACGGCACCGTCGTGGTGACCGCGGGATCGGTGAGATAAAGTTGGTGCATCGCCTGCAGATAGCCGCGAATGGTCTGTGCCCGGAACGGCATCGCCCCGTCCACCGTAGCCAAAACCCACACCGGCCGGCCACGCTTGATATCCCGGCCGAAGCCTGGCGGGATTTCGATGCCGGCCTGCACGTCGCCGCTGCGCAGCCGCTCCTCGAGATCGTTATAGTCGACGATCGGGGGCTTTTCGATGAAGTAGGCCGAGCCACGCAGTTCTTCGAGATAAGCCCGGCTCTCGGTACTCTGGTCGCGGTCGAGCACCGCGAAGGTGAGGTTGTTGACGTCGGTCGAGACGCCGAAGCCGAACACCAGCATCAGCAGGGCGGTACCGAACAGTCCGAACGCCAACCGGACCGGATCGCGCAGCAACTCCAGGCTTTCGCGGATCGAATAGGCCAGCAACCGTTGCGGGCTGAATCCGAGAAGCCCGCCCGCCACGGCATGGTTTTCGGTTGCATGGCTCGCAGGAGCGTGGCTCGACGCGATGGACCCGAACTGCGCCTTTGGCGCCGGGCCTGCCGCTCGCGTCTCTTCGAGGTAGGAGATGAATGCGTCCTCGAGCGTGGCGACGCCACGGGCTTTGATCAATCCGGCCGGTGTGTCGGTCGCCAATACGCGTCCGGCATCCATCAGCGAGATCCGATCGCAGCGTGCGGCCTCGTTCATGAAATGGGTCGAAACGAATATGGTCACGCCTTGGTTGCGCGACAGGTCGATCAGCAGTTCCCAGAACCGATCGCGCTCCAATGGATCGACGCCCGAGGTGGGCTCGTCCAGAATCAGGATTTCCGGCTCATGAACGATCGCGACCGCCAGCGAAAGCCGCTGACGGATGCCAAGCGGCAGATCCAGCGTACGCTGGTCGAGATACGGTCCGAGGCCAAAGCGCTCGACCAGGCTGGCGATTCGGGCTTTCGCCTTGGCCGCCGGCAGATGAAAAAGATGCGCATGCAAATCGAGATTCCGCCGGACCGTGAGTTCGGTATACAGCGAGAACGATTGCGACATATAGCCGGTCAGCCGGCGCATCGCGACGTCGCCGGCATTGATGGGACGGCCGAACAGCAGCGCGTGGCCCTCCGTGGTGGGCAGCAAGCCAGTCAGCATCTTCATCGTCGTGGTCTTGCCGCAGCCGTTCGAACCGAGAAATCCGAAAATCTCGCCGCGTTCGATGGTGAAATTGACCTTGTCCACCGCGGTAAAATTGCCGAACCGGCAGGTCAGATCGTGCGCGACGATCACCGGTTTCGCGTCCAGCACCCGGCGTGGCGGAATCTCCAATACCTTGTGGCCGCGACGCTGCGCCTCGGGCAGTACCGCGATGAAGGCCTCCTCCACCGTGGCCGTATGGTGCGCCTGCTTCAGGTCGGCCGGCGATCCGCTCGCCAGCACCTTGCCCGCGTTCATCGCGATGAGCCAGTCGAACTGCTCGGCCTCTTCCATGTACGCGGTCGCTACCACCACGCTCATCCCCTGGCTGCGCGACCGCATGAGATCGATCAATTTCCAGAACTGGCGACGCGACAACGGGTCCACGCCGGTCGTTGGCTCGTCGAGGATCAGCAGATCGGGATCGTGGATCAGCGAACAGCACAGGCCAAGCTTCTGCCGCATACCGCCCGACAGCTTTTTCGCGGGCCGGTCGGCGAACGCGGCGAGTTCGGTGGCACTGAGCAACTCAATGATGCGCTGCGTCCGTTCGGCATGGGATTGGCCGAACAACCGGCTGAAAAACTCGATGTTCTCCCGCACGCTGAGATCGGGATACAGGTTGCGGCCCAAACCTTGCGGCATGTAGGCGATGCGCGGGCACAACATGGAGCGGTTCGATGCATTCGCCATGTTGCCGCCAAGCACCTCAACGGTGCCGGCCTGGATCTGCGTCGCGCCGGCGATCAGGCTCAGCACCGACGACTTTCCCACGCCGTCTGGTCCGATGAGCCCCACCATGCGTCCGGGCGGAAAGTCCAGCGTGACGTCATCCAGGGCAACCACTTTGCCATAGTGGTGCGAGACCCCATTCAAACGCGCGGCCACGCCGCCGCCGGCGATCATTTCGGTCGTGCACCCTGTAGGTTGGCGGGCCAGACGACGTTGGACGCCGTTTCCACATACGCCATACCAGGCAATCCACTGCGCACGGCGGCCGCGTGCGCGGCAAGCTGTTCGGGGTCGATCCGCACCCGGACCCGGAACATGAGCACGTCGCGCTCGTCCTTGGTTTCCACGGTCTTCGGCGTGAACTGCGCCTGCGCGGCGAGGAACACGACCTTGGCTGGGAAGGGATGCGCCGGATAGGCATCCAGCACGATGCGTGCGTCCGACCCGAGCTTCACCCGGCCGGCCTCCAGCGTGGGCAGGTAGATGTCCATGTAGATATAGCCCGTGTCCAGCATGGTGAAGACCTTGCCGCCGGCCGGCAGGACCTCACCCACGTTGGCGACGCGATATTCGATCCGGCCGTCGCGCGGCGACACCAGCGAGTCATCGGCGATATTGACCTGGAAGACCTCAGCGGCATGTTTGGCGGCATCAAGTGCGTTCTGCGCCCCGGCGATTGCGTCCGCGGCGGCGTGCTCGCCCGCCACGGCGCTGGCCAGAGCCTGCGTGCGCTGATCGAGTTCCTCGTGGGTCGCGAAACCTTGCCCCACCAGCGACTGCGTGCGGGCGATTTCCTGCTTCGCGTAGACCACCTGGCTCTTTTGTTGCTCCAGCGTTTGTTTGGCGGCTTCGAGCGTCTGGCCGGCCTGCAAAGTCAGTGCCTGGTCCTGCTGCAGCGATGCCTGGAGATCCTGCGTGTCCATCTTCGCGAGGACCTCGCCAGCCTTGGTCAAATCACCCTCATCGGCGAACAGCGTCGCGATACGGCCCGCGAATTTCGTGTCGATATCGATCTCGTCTGCTTCGAGGCGGCCGTTGCCTGAGGCGATGCCAGGCGGCAGACCTGCACGCGGGTGCAGCCACCAATAGCCGCCGCCCACAGCGGCCAACAGCAGCACGAGCAGCAACAGGCCGGGCCTGATCCATCGGCGCCACGAAGGTTGCGCCGCGGCCGCGGGCGGCGGACCCGCGGAAGGTGCCACCAGGGCGGACGGCGGTACGACAGCTGGAAGCCCGGAAGGGGGAAGTTCCGAGGGGGGAAGTTCAGTAGCGCCCGGCGTGTCGGCGACGCTGGCGGGCTTCGCGACCCCAGGAGATCCGGCGACTTTCGGCACCGGCTCGCCACCCGCATCACCACCCTTGTCCGTCGGCATACACAGATCCCCAAATCCCAGAACGACCGTCGGCGGCCGGACCAACGCGTCCCCTGCATGCTGGGCTCCATCCTGTAAAATAAACGAGGCGAGGCCGCCATGGCAGGCTCGGAAACTACCCAGCCCGGTCAGTGCCGATCGCATGGCTCGTGACTGAGGCGATCATACGATCGTACCAAACAGAACCCCGGTTCCCGCCGTGATCGCCCTGGCCAGAGCACTCCGGAACGCGATGCGAATTGCGCCCAGACCCAGAGGAGCACCAGATCAACAAGATCACACGGTGCGGCCGTCCGCTTCCTGTCGCCGCAACTCCGGCAACTGACTTCCGCGCACCGCTATTTGTCACTGACTGCGGCCGGCTTGTCACTGACTGCGGCCGGCGTCTCGAGCCGCCGAGCGATTTCCGCTGCACTCAATGTCGGGAGCGCGGGCATGGTCACACACTGTTGGTCGCCGCGTTTAGCCCATCTTATTCATCGCATAGCAGGGATTCGTGAACGGGCATGTAACATGAGCAAAAGTGTGGGC
>JBEKQQ010000001.1:0-224414 GCA_049519555.1 Acetobacteraceae bacterium | reverse complement strand
TTCAAATCGCATCCCTACCCCAAACTGGAGGTCTTTCGTCCCATATTGGGTAAGCCATCGCTGTGGGATCACGAACCCGAGGTAGTGGCGGTGGCAAGTGATTCTACCCCTGATATAGGGAAACGAACTCTGCTACCTTTGAACCAGCCGGACACGATCGCTACCTGGATACGAACCCATGTCGTTACCGATATTGCGCCAGGTTCTTGAGAAGACGTTGAACAGAAGGCAAAGTCCCGCCCGCCCTCGCGTTTCCCGCCTGTGTTTTTTGGAGCCTGTTCTGATGCGGCGTATCGCCCTGGTTAGCCTGACGATGCTCAGTGGCTGCGGCTACCACACCTGGTGGAACCCACCGTTCTCCACTGGCTACAGCCCGAATACGCCGGTTACCACCAGCGTGAACATGAGCCGGGTCAAAGGCCATGACGTGGCGGTCACCCCGCTGACGACCCAGCCAGGCGATATCTGGCCGGGCCCGCTGCCACCACCGACGACCCTGCAGGATTTGGAAAAAGAGTCACAGACGGGCGTGGAAGCCCCTGTCAAAGGTTCGCCGCTGAGTCGGTCGGGCTCCTCGCTGACGGCGCCGCTGCCCAATGGCACACCGGGTGCGCCGCAAGGTGGCACCTCGGCGGGTAATGCCACTGGCCCAGGTCAGCCGCCGGACCAGCGTATTATTGTGCCAAATGGCAACGGTACCAGTACTGTCATTTATCCCGACGGGCGCATCGAAACCATCCCGACACCGAAGTGACGGAGGGGCGATTTCCCATGCCTGCACCGCTGTCCATCCTGTATTTTGCCTGGCTGAGGGAGCGCGTTGGGGTATCGGAGGAAACCATCTCTCCGCCGCAGTCTGTGACAACCGTCGCCGATTTGGTGGTGTATCTCGCGAACCTCGACCAACGTCACGCTGCGGCGTTCAGGGATCGCAAGACGGTCCGGTGCGCGGTAAACCAGGAGTTCGCCGACCCGGCGACGATCTTGCGGCCTGGTGACGAGGTGGCGTTCTTTCCGCCGGTCACTGGCGGTTAGTGGCCAGAAGCTGCGGGCTGGAACGTTGACCCGTCCGCTCTGTTGAGGTCGCAAGGTCCGGACGAGCAACCGCGAAGGGTACCCAATCGCAATGGCCAGAATTTCTGTTCAGACCGAAGATTTCGATGTCGCCGTTGAAATCGCCCGGCTGACCCAAGGCCGTACCGACATCGGCGGACTAGGGTGTTTCATCGGCGTCGTGCGCGAGGACAAAGTGCCGGGTTCCTCGGAACGCGCGCTGCAGGCGCTGACGCTCGAGCATTATCCGGCGATGACCGTGCGTGCCATTGGCCGCATCACCGACGAGGCCGAACGGCGTTGGGACCTGCTGGGATGCACGGTCATCCACCGGGTCGGCCGGATGCGTCCAGGGGAAAACATTGTCCTCGTGCTGGGTGCAGCTGCACATCGTCAGGCGGCGCTGGATGCGACCGCGTTTCTGATCGATTGGCTCAAGACCAAGGCGCCATTCTGGAAACGAGAGGAGTTTCAGGATGGCGAAGGCGCGTGGGTCGAAGCCCGCGACGCCGATGACGCCGCAGCTTCGCGTTGGTAAGGCATCACCCGCGCACTCGGCGGTTGCATCGGAAACTTTTCGCTCAAATTCACGTAACCGGACGTTGTATCGACGTCCTGCTTACCGACCAGTGAGTGCCATCGTCTCCCGGACCGGCATTTTTAGAGCCTTGCATAACGCTGCGAGATTCGTATCGCGCGGACGGACCCGACCGCTTTCCCAATAATATATCGACACCTGTGAGACACCCAAACGATCCGCGAGTTCAGCGACCGTGAAACCTTTGCCTTCCCGCGCCTGGCGGATTTGCTTACTTAAACTTTTTGTCCGAGCCAAAGTCGTTACTCCTTCTTTTTGAAACCCGCTTCCATTCCCTAAATACCGAATTCAGGCGGTGTGTTCGAGGTCAGGTGGGTTCGAGGTCAGTTGCACAAGATTTTAGGCATGACCATGATAATTGAACTCAATTTACATATCAACCGTGGTTGATAAGATTTTTCCCGTCCTCAGCATGTCTCCAAAAGCGTCACACCTGACCGTCGGGGCATCGCCTCCGGGGCATCTCATGCTATGATCCACGTCCAAACTGCGAGCGCAGGAAGGTTGGAGGAGACCGGTCATGGACGTTGCCATCACGCAGCTCACGGAACACACGGGCGCCGTAGTACATGGCATCGATCTCACCTCCGGGGTCGACCCGGAAACACGCGCGCGACTCAATCAGGCCTTCGTCGATCGGAGTGTGCTTGTGATACGCGGTCAGACCCTCTCGCCGCATCAACTGCTGGATGCCGTGCAATTATTTGGTGATGTATTTCCGCAACACAACACGCGTTTTGCCCTGCCGGACTGCCCGGAAATTCATTTTATCTCGAACCAGGAAAAGTTCCCCGATGGCCGCCGCTATATCCCAGGTGAGGGTTGGCATACCGATCATTCCAATGACGTCCGGCCCCCGAAAGCGACGGTTTTGCACGCGGTCACATTACCAACAAGCGGAGGCGACACTCAGTTTGCCAACATGGCTGCCGCATACGATGCGCTGCCTGCCGTGCTTAGCGAGCGTCTGCAAGGCCTGACGGCCATCCACGTTTATCAAAGCAGTCATAGCGCGAGGCAATTGATGGCACTGCCGGACAGCGCGAAGGAGCGCGTGCCAAACGCCGTCCTGCATCCGATCGTGCGTACCCATACGCAGTCCGGCCGCCGCTCGATTTATATCAATCCGATCCGGATCGAGGGCATCCTCGGCCTCGATCACAAAGAGGCATTGCCGTTGCTGGACGAACTGCTCGCGTTCGCGACGGCGCCACGCTTTGAGTATCGGCACAAATGGGAGCCGGGCGATCTCGTCATGTGGGACAACCGGTGCGTATTACATAAAGCCAACGGCGACTACGATATGAACGAGGTGCGTTATTTATATCGGGTCATGCTGAAGGGCAGCGTCCCGGATTGACCGGCCCCGGCGGTATTACGGCACGGCCTGATATCGGCTGACTTAAGATCCGAGCTATCACCGCCGCCCCGGCCATGACGGATACGTCATGAGTCAGGATAGCGGTCCGTTGGTATGAAGCCCGACATGGCGGATAAGCGCGATAACCGCGCAAGACTGCTCGCATGCGTTGTAACTGTGCTACGTTGAACCAGTGTAACGGCTCGCCTCGGCCAGTACTTCGCGCGCGAGTGGCAGCATCGCATAGTCGACCATCGCCCCCTGATATTTGACTGCTCCCAGGCCGGCTTTCTCCGCATCTTCAAACACCTTTATCAGGCCCTGGAAATACGCGACTTCTTCGGCGGTCGGCCGAAATACGGCATTGGCAATCGCAACATGTGACGGGTGCATCACTGCCACCCCGGTGTAGCCGATGTCGCGAGCCCGCCTGATCAGTCGCTCAGTGGCAGCGAGGTCGTCCATCGGCGTGCCGAAAATCCCGGCGATCGGATACATCGCTCCGGCCGCCCGGCTGTCGAGGATGAGCTTGGACGCCAGATAAAGCTGCTCGATCCCATCGGAGGTGGCACGAAAACCGAATGCCCGCGCGAAGTCTCCCGAGACCGGGCCGCTTAAAGCACCGTGAATGCCACGCACCCGATCGCTCGCCGCCGCCAGCGCGCGAGCGTCGTGCATTCCCTCAGCGGTTTCCGGCAGCGGCAGGATACCGACCGTGCCATGCGGCAGGCCGGCGCTGCCCTCGTGATAGCTCAACAGGTCGTGCAGGCGACGAATGTCGCTCACCGTTTGGGCTTTAGGCAGCACAATCGCGGTCAGGCCCGCAGTCATCGCCGCATCGATTTCCTCGCCGGTTCGTTCGTGCAGCGGATTGATCCGCACAAAGGCGCCAACCTTCGCTGCCTTCAGTTCCGCAATCTCACCCTTTAAGTTCTCCATCGCCTGGGCCTTGGACTCGGGTGGGACCGAATCTTCAATGTCGAGCACGGCGGCACCGGGTGAAACCCGGATGGCCTTGCCAACCCAGTCGCGGCGATGCGCGGGCACGAATAACGCAGAACGGATGGGCCACATGGGGCGTCTCTCCCGATCGGTGGAACTGGCGTGGACGGTTGCGCGCCATCCATAACACCAACCGCGACCGCTTGCGTCTCCCCCATCTCAGGTCATTGTTGTGCCGATCGGCTGACCACCCAGGCCAGGAGGAAACCCATGCCCTATCCCACGCATTTGCTGCCCACGACCGTGGTTGGCAGCTACCCGCAGCCGGCCTGGTTGGTCGACGGCACGGCATTGAAACAGGTTGGCGTGCCCCGGGTGCACGCGCATTGGATTTGGCGCGTGCCGGAAGCCCTGTTGGAGCAAGCTCAGGATGACGGGACCATTCTGGCGATCCGCGAGATGGAACGGGCCGGCATCGATATCGTGACGGATGGCGAAATCCGCCGCGAGAGTTACTCCAATCGTTTCGCTCTGGCGCTTGAGGGGATCGACGCCGACCATCCGGGTGAGGTTCGCTCACAGGCTGGCCGTGCAACTCCGGTGCCCAGAGTGGTGGGGAAGATCAGGCGGAGCGGTCCGGTGGAGCTGCGCGACACCGAATTTCTGCTGCAGAACGCCACGCACGCCACCAAGATCACGCTGCCCGGCCCATTTACTTTGGCGCAACAGGCGCGCAACGAATTCTACCAGGACGAGGCCGAGCTGGCGATGGATTATGCGGTTGCCGTTAACGAGGAGTTGCGCGCGCTGAAGGCCTCTGGGGTCGACGTGGTGCAGCTTGACGAACCCTGGGTGCGGACTGCGCCGGAAAAAGCAGTCCGTTACGGCCTGGCCGCCATCAACCGGGCGCTGGAGGGAATTGCCGGTCCCACGGTCGTGCATCTTTGTTTCGGCTACGCCGCCGTGGTGGCCAATAAGCCGTCTGGCTACAGCTTCCTGCCGCAACTGGCCGACACGATCGCGGGTCAGATCTCAATTGAGGCGGCACAGCCGAAATTGGACCTCGGCGTGCTGCGCGACCTCGTCGGCAAGAAAATCATGCTGGGAGTGATCGATCTGGGCGATCCGGCGGTGGAATCAGCGGAAACGATCGCCGGCCGCATTCGCGCGGCACTTAAATATGTAGCGCCGGAGAACCTGATCCCGGCACCGGATTGTGGAATGAAGTACCTGCCGCGCGAGGTGGCGTTCGGGAAATTACGGGCGCTTGCTGCCGGTGCCGCGATTGTGCGGCGGGAACTGACCGGATCCGCGTGAAACGACGCTCAGTTCGCGGCGGCTGGTGACCGCGGGCTGAGACGGGCCGGCATCAGACACGAGACCAACAACGCCATCAGAGCAAACAGGCCGGACAGCAGCCAGGCGTTGTGCAGGCCGCTGGTGACGATTTCGGTCAGGTGCGCGACCTCTGCCGGCGGCAACGCGGCCCGGCTGAGCGGGTTCAACATCTGGTCCATCGCCTGGCCAGCGCCAGGATCGAGCCGTAGGATCGTCGCGTTCAGCACCGCGCCGCAGCCGCTGACCCCCATCACCTGGCCCATGAAGCGCATGAACATGTTGGACGAGGTCGCGGCGCCTCGCTGGTGCCACGGTACGGCGGCCTGGATCGAGACAATGAACACGCTCATGCAAAACCCGAGACCGATGCCGACGATGAACGAAGCAAGCAGGGTGAATTTCGGTCCGGCGGATGCCGGCACGGCAACCAGAAGTGCACAGCCGGAAATGAGGGCGATCGATCCGAGCACCGCCACCAGCCGGTAGCTCGTGCGGACCATGATGCGCCCGCCGATCAGGCTCGCAAATGACCAACTGACTGACATCGCGCCCAGAATAATGCCGCCGGTCATCGGGGTCAGCCCCATGCCGGCCTGCACATAGGCGGGAAGAAATGAGGTAATCCCGGTCATCATGGCGCCGGCGGCAAAGCTGCCCAGAGAACTGACCACGACGACGCGACTGTTTCGCCAGAGCTCCAGAGGCAGCATCGGTTCACGGATGGACCGTTCGTGCAACACGAGCAGTACGGCTGATATGATGCCGACGATCAGCACTAAATCGAACAGGGCCCACGTCAGACGACCGCCCTGCACCAGCGCCAGCGTCAGGCTGCCGACGGTAAGCCACATCAGGAGTGCGCCAGGCCAATCGATCGAGCGCTGCCGTGGTTCGCCGGTTTCGTGCAGGAACACGGCGATCATCGTCACCGAAATCGCGGCAATGGGTACCCCAACCCAAAACACCGATGACCAGGAGACCTGCGCAATCAGGAATGCACCGAGAGAGGGACCAGCAACCGCAGAAACGCCGAATACGCTGGAGATCAGGCCCTGGACATGGGCTCGCTCGGATGGTGTGTAGATGTCGCCAAGTATCGTGGCGGTGATTGGCTGGATGGCGCCGGCGCCGAGGCCTTGAATGGCGCGGAAACAAATCAACGGCACCATCGACCAGGCGAAACCACAAAGGATGGAGCCGGTCAGGAACAGGCCGATGCCAATGAAGAACACTTTCTTCCGACCGAACATGTCGGCGAGGCGCCCGTAGATTGGGATACTGACCGCCTGCGCCAGCAGGAAGATGGTGAACACCCAGCTGAACAGGTCGAAGCCGCCAAGGTCGCCGACAATGGTGGGCATTGCGGTTGCGACGATGGTACTTTCGGTCGCCGTCACGAAGGTCGCCATGAGGCAGGCCGCAAGGATCAATGACCGTCCGCGGCGCCTAGTCCGGTCCGTGGGGACGACGTTGATTTCTGGTCGTTTAACGGCTTCCTCAAACGTATCAGGCATTTATTGGTTCCGGCCTTTGTGCGCGTTCTGTCATTCCCGCGGTTGGATGACAACCGAAGCGCCAGGATGGCACCCATGCGGCGTGCTTGACGCTCCGGGACGGTCCTGCGACCGTCCTGTCGACCAGCCACATCGAGGTGGCCCACTAAGATAGAAGGAACGGCCATGAAATTCGGCGTTTTTTATGAGCACCAGTTGCCGCGCCCCTGGAATGCGAACAGCGAATATGAACTGTTCCAGAACTCGCTCGCTCAGGTCGAACTCGCCGATCGACTGGGCTTTGATTACATGTGGGAGGTCGAGCACCATTTTCTTGAGGAATATTCGCACTCGTCCGCGCCCGAGGTGTTTCTCGCTGCCGCCAGCCAACGCACGAAACGAATCCGGCTGGGGCATGGGATTGTTCAGATCACCACCAATCAGCCGCATCGGGTGGCCGAACGCGTGTCGACGCTCGATCAAATCTCCGGCGGCCGCGTTGAACTGGGCATGGGCGAGGGGGCCGGCCCCGCGGAATTGCATCCGTTCGGCATCCGCGTCCGCGACAAGCGCGATCGCTGGGAAGAGGCGGTCAAAGCGATCGTCCCGATGTTCACTGAGGAGAGTTGGGAGTTCCACGGCCAATACTACGACTTCCCCGCGCGCAATGTCATTCCGAAGCCGTTTCAGAAGCCGCATCCGCCGTTATGGGTTGCCTGCTCCAACATTCGCACCATCGGCGAGGCGGGCCAGTGGGGTATGGGCGCGCTGGGGTTCAGTTTCGTTTCGCCGGATGCGGCGCGCGCGTGGGTCCATAAATACTATAACATGCTGCTGGATCAGCCGCGGCGACTGACCAATTACCAGGATAACCCGAATGTCGCGATCGTGAACGGGTTCATGTGCGCACCGACCGATGAAGAAGCGCTGGAGAAGGCCGCGGGTTGGACGTTCTTTATTTTCGCTTTGTCGTATTACGGCCGGAAGGGGATCGATGCGCCTGGTAAGGGCGATCTTTGGCGTGAATACCAGGACTGGCGCAATTCGGACAAGGCTCAGAGCGCGCTGCGCAATGGATTGATCGGCTCGCCGGATACCATTCGGAAGCGCCTGCGTTTGTTTGAGGAAGCCCACGTCGATCAGGTGATTTTGCTCAATCAGGCTGGCAAAACGTCGCATCAGGACATTTGCGACAGCCTGAAGTTGTTCGCGAAGGAAGTGATGCCGGAATTCCACGCACGCCAGCCGGCGCAGGAGCAATGGAAACAGGATGTGCTCAGCCGCAAGATCGTGCTGCAGGATCTGGATACCGAGCAATACGACCTGTACTCGCATCAGAATGAGGACATTGTCCGCCTGACGCCGGAACAATTGCGCCAGCGTATGGCAGAGAAAGAGAAATTGGCCGCCGCGGCCGGCGAATAAGCCGCACAGGAGACGTTCGATGCGACAAATGGTGATGGTAGGATTTCTGCAGGCGCAGAACTGCACAAATCTGGTGAGTTCATGGCGGCATCCGGAATCCCGTACCGACACTTGGAGCCCAGAATATTATGCCGACCTTGGCCGTGTGCTAGAAGAAGGCAAGTTCCAGGTCGCCTTCTTCGACGACCGGCTGGCGATGCCGGACCGCTATGGCAATGACCATAAGCACACGGTCGAGAACGGCATTCGTTGCGTGAAGATGGATCCGATCGTAGTCCTCATGGTTATGGCGGCCGCGACGAAGCGTCTGGGCCTTGGGGCGACGCGCACCACGACCTATTACGAGCCGTTCGACGTCGCCAGGTCCTTCGCCACGATCGATTTGATGACGCACGGCCGAGCGGCCTGGAATGTCGTCACGTCGATGAACGACGGAGAGGCCCTGAATATGGGCAAGGAATTGCACCCGGAACACGACGGCCGCTACGATCAGGCCGAGGAGTTCATGGAAATCGTCATGGGACACTGGAGGTCCTGGGACGACGATGCGATCGTGCAGGACAAGCAAACCGGGTTGTTTGCGCATGGCGACAAAGTGCGCCGCATCGATTATCGGGGGAAGTATTTCAACTCGCGCGGCCCGTTCACGGTGCCTCGGTCGGAGCAGGGCCACCCGGTGGTGATCCAGGCGGGCCAGAGCGCCCGAGGCAAGAAGTTCGCAGCGAAATGGGGAGAGCTGCTGTTCGTCGGCAGCCCGGCCACGCTCGATATCGGCCGCCGGAACTACAAGCAGATCAAGGAGGCTGTCGCCGCCAATGGCCGCGATCCAAACCATGTCATCATCGCACCGTCCGCCTATATCATTTGCGGCGAGTCGAAGATGGAAGCGGAAGACAAGCTGGCGTTGACCGAGCGGCTAACGCCGGACATTGACGCGTTATCGCTGTTGTCAGAAGCGATGAATTTCGACTTTGCGTCGAAGGGGATCGACGAGCCCTTCACCGATGACGAACTGGACAATATCTCCGGCACGCAGTCGATGCGCGACCGGGTGCTGGTGGCCTCCGGGATCAAGAACCCGACACCGCGCGACTTCGTCAAATTCAGTAGCCGCGCTCGTCCGAACAAGCCGTTCGTCGGCGGTCCGAAGGAGATCGCAGACGGGCTGGAGGAATGGTTCTCCACCGGTATTTGCGACGGCTTCGTAGTGGCGGCGACGCATTCGCCGGGCACTTACATCGAGTTCGTGAAATACGTCGTGCCGGAGCTGCAACGGCGTGGCTTGTACCATAAGGACTACAAAGGCGCGACGCTGCGCGAGAACCTTGGCCTGCCGATCCCGCGGGTCGGCGGCTGAACGGAGCAAGCAATCATGATCTACGAAATGCGAACCTACACGTTCCATATGGGCAAGCTGCCGGCCTACCTCGAGCTCGCCCGTAACGTCGGGCGTCCGGTGCGGGGACAAAACTACGGCACCAATCACGGCTATTGGACGTCAGAGTTCGGCTCGCTGAACCAGATCTGGCATCTTTGGAGTTATCCCTCGCTTGACGAGCGCAAGCGGTTGCAGGGCGAACTGGCAAAGAACGAGCGCTGGACGAAGGAATACTCGGCCAATGTGCGGCCGCTGATCGCGCGCCAGGATATTCGCTTCGTTAACCCGGTGAACGGGGTCAATCCGCCGGCGAAGGAAGGTGGCTTCTACGAACTGCGCATGTATCGCACCAATCCCGGCCGAGCCGCCGGCTGGGCTGCCGCATTCCGCGACATCATGCCTGTGCGGGAAAAATATTCTCGAAATATCGGGATTTGGACCGGCGAGGCACCGCAACCGAATGAAGTCTGGCACATGTGGAATTATCAGGACACCAACGAACGCACGGCGGCTCGAAGCGCCTTGTTCAAGGACCCGGAATGGCTGGCCTTCCTGGAGAAGAACAGTGGCGCAGTTGTCGAAATGAACAACGTAATGCTGATCCCCACCGATTATTCCGGCTTGAAATAGGCGTGTCATGAAACTTGGCCTGTCAATCGGATATTCCAAGGCGCACCTCGACCTGCCGGTGGCGCTGGTGCAACGGGCCGAGGAACTTGGCTACGATTCGGTCTGGAGCGCGGAGGCGTACGGTTCCGATGCCGTAACGCCTCTCGCTTATCTCGCCGCTTTTACGAAACGAATTCGGCTCGGTACCGGGATCATGCAGCTTGCCGCCCGGACGCCGGCCAACGCAGCAATGTGTGCCGGCACCGTTGACGCCCTCGCTGGCGGTGGTCGTTTCATCGCCGGCCTGGGCGTGTCCGGCCCGCAGATCGTTGAAGGTTGGTACGGTGAACCTTGGGGCCGACCATACTACCGGATCCGGGATTATGTCGCGATCATGCGGAAAATCTTCTCTCGGGAAGAACCGGTCACGCATGATGGACGAGAGATCAGTCTGCCTTATAAAGGCGAGGGTGCGATGCGGGTCGGCAAGCCGCTGAAATCCATTTTGCACATGAATCCGCACATTCCGATTTATCTGGCGACTGGCAACGAATCGACGGTGAAACTAACCGCCGAGATCGCCGATGGCTGGTTGCCGATGGGGTTTTTCCCCGGCTCGATGGAGGTTTACCGGCCGTGGCTGGATGAAGGCTTCCGCCGCGCAGGCAACGGCAAAACCCTGAAGAATCTGGAAATCCAGGCCTCGGTGCATGTCGAGGTCAACGATGACGTCGAGGGCGCACTGGCGAAACTCAAGCCCGAAGTTGCGCTTTACGTTGGCGGAATGGGTCATCGCGACAAGAATTTCCATAAGGACATCATGGTTCGTTACGGATTTGGCGATGCCGCAAATCGGATCCAGGAACTCTTTCTCGCGCACCGCAAGGAAGAGGCGACCGCTGCCGTGCCCGACGAATGGGTGGATTTGAAATCACTGGTGGGGCCGCCGGCTCGAATCAAGGAGCGTTTCCGCGCGTGGGAAGACAGTGGCGCCACCGGTGTGACCGTCCGCTCCCGCCAACCCGAGGCGATCGAGGTGATGGCCGAGGCAGCGCGGCTGAACTGAACGAGGGTACAAACGATGCGATATAAAGATAAGGTCGCGCTGATTACCGCGGCGGCGAACGGTATCGGCCGTGCAACCTGCGACATCATCGCGCGCGAGGGCGGCATCGTCGTTGCGGTCGACAATCATCAGGAACGGCTGGACGCAGCAGTCGACGCCATGACCAAAACCGGCGGGCAAGCGCATGGCCGACTATGCGATGCGCTCGATCAATCGCAGGTCGATGCCGTGGTGGCCGGTGTGGCAAAAGAGTTCGGCCAGATCGACGTTCTGGTGAACGCGGTTGGCGGCAGCACGATCATTCCCCGCCCCGCGGCGAAAGTTGACGAACTGACGCTGGACGAGTGGCAGCGCCTGATCAACTTCAACCTGAACGGAACTTTCTTATTCCTGCATGCGGTCGTGCCGGTCATGAAGGCGCAGAAGAGCGGCAAAATCGTCAATCTCGCCTCGATTGCCGGGCGGGGTTTGAGTTCGTCGTCTTCGATTGCCTATTGCGCAGCCAAGGGTGGCATCATTGCGTTGACTCGCAAACTGTCCCTCGAACTGGGCGAGTTCAATATCAATGTGAACGCCATCGCACCCAGCCTCACGTTGACCGAGCGTATCCGTCCGCATTGGAACCAGCGCTCGCCCGAGGCGCAATCGGCTGAGATTGAGCGGACGCCGTTGAAGCGCGTGGCTGAAGCCCAGGATCAGGCCAAGGTCATCTGTTTCCTGGCCTCGAGCGAGGCCGATTTCGTGACGGGTCTGACGATCGACGTAACCGGCGGCTTATGACCGGGCGTTAACCGTTTCATTATCTTTCGGCGATAAGGCAACGCCAGAACCTTTGGGCGTGAGCGCGCCGATGCCTCCACCGACTGACGACGTCAAGAACTGGATGAACATGTTTCGTTGGATCGTGAAGATGATCCGCGACGAATATGAGATCGACGAGACAATCCTGACGCGAACCGCCAAGTTGGACACGGATTGCGGTTTGGTGATCGAACAACTTGAGGCGATACTCGCTATCGTAGCGCAGAGCTTCAGCCTGGGCTTTCCACCGAGTACTCTGGATGAAGTGGTTCAGCTGGAGGAGCTGTGCATGTTGGCCGCCTGGATGAAGGGGCTCTACAAACGTCCGCCGTTTATTTCGGACGGGTTTGAAGCCACCTGTCGCAGCATGAACCCTGGCTGTTCGTGAGGACACAGCCGAGGTGTTCGCTTGCCCGTCAGTCGTCAGCCCACAAGCCAGGAATGGCTTCAGGCGAGGTTATGATTCCAACCGATCAGGCGCGGTGCGCCAAACCCGCTGCGCTTCGGGCACGCGCCTCATCCTCGCTTGCCCGTTAGTCGTCAGCCTTCGAACCTTGGCAGTTTAAGGGCGAGTTCGTTGAACGCATCCTCATCGGTGCGGTCGTAGCGCAATGGCGTGACGACGATTCGTCCGGCTCGCATCGCGCTGTAGTCGGTTCCTGGACTTTGCTGGCGGTCGCTCCGCTGGAAGTTCAGCCAGTGGTATGACAGCCCGCGAGGATCGACCCTGGTTTCCACGATCATACCGGCGATCAGGCCTTCGCCTTGTTTCGCAAGAGCAATCGGGCCGACCTCGTCAGCCGGGATGGGTGGAAAATTCACATTGAGGCAGGCGCCTTTGGCCCAACCGGTTTCGACCAGCTGTTGGATCGTCCGAGGCCCGAGCGTGCGTGCGGTATCCCATGGCACGTTCCGGCGATCGGTAAACGCCTGGCTTAGTGCGATTGCCGGCACACCCAGCATCATGGCGGTCATGGCACCGCCAACGGTGCCGGAGAACACGGTCTCGATGCCAAGGTTTACGCCGCGGTTCACCCCGGACAACATCAGTTGCGGCGGCGCATCCTTCATCAGATGGCAGAGGCCCATCGCCGCGCAATCGCCTGGCGTGCCGGTGACCCCAAAGCGACGGACCCCGCGCTTAGAGACGCGGATCGCGTGATGCAAGCTGATCGCGTGGGATTGACCGCTTTGGTCGTGCTCGGGCGCGACGACCCATACTTCCCTGGCGATCTGGGCTGCGATTTCCTCCAGCACCGCCATGCCCGGGGCGTCGATGCCGTCGTCGTTGGTCAGGATTATGCGGTCGAGCACAGCAGATCTCCAGCATCGTATAAGTTGATGCTGTTTGCCTGCCGCCGTTTGCCGCGTCCAGGGCTGAATGCGGGTTGCGCATAATGTGGCGGCGGCTCAGCATTGGCGGCAACGAAAGGAGATGCCAGCCATGGTGATCATCGACGCACAGGTTCACATCTGGGGCAGCGGCAAGCCTAGTGCTCATCACCGGCAGACATCCGTCTTCACGGCGGAGGAACTGATCAAGGAGATGGACGAGGCCGGCGTGGACGGCGCGGTGCTGCATCCGCCAAGTTGGGACGCCGGCTCCAACGAAATGGCGATCGAGGCTGCCAAGGAATATCCCGACAAGTTCTGCAGTCTTGGTTGGTTTGCGCTCGACGATCCCTCGCAGCGCAAGCGGATCGAGACCTGGAAGCAACAGCCCGGCATGCTGGGCTTACGTTGGTCTTTGACGCGGGAAGGTCAGGGTTCCTGGCACGAGGACGGTACGATGGACTGGCTTTGGCCGGCTGCGGAGAAAGCCGGCACGCCGATCGCGACAATGGCATGGCGGTTCCTGCCGTTCTTCGGCCAGATCGCCGAGCGGCATCCGCAGCTGAAACTCATCATCGATCACCTGGGCGTGATCCGATCAGCTAAGGACGATGCTGCGTTTGTGAATTTGGCGCCGCTGGTGGCGTTGGCGAAGTATCCAAATGTCGCGGTCAAGGCGACCGGTGCGCCGAGCCACTCCTCGGCGCCGTATCCTTATAGGAACATCCATGACGGCCTGCATCGGATCTACGACGCGTTCGGACCCGAGCGGTTCTTCTGGGGAACCGACATCACGCGGATGCCCTGCAGTTATAGCCAGTGCGTGACGATGTTCATTGAGGAAATGCCGTGGCTGAAGGGCCACGATCTGGAGTTGGTCATGGGCCAGGGTGTGATCGATTGGTTGGGCTGGAAACGCTCAGTCTGAGGACTCACTGCGGCGGTTTCCCTGGCCTCCTGATCGGGTTCCCGGTCAGCGGCCGCGGAAGACAGGTTTGCGCTTCTCAGTGAAGGCGTTGACCGCCTCGCGGTGATCCTCGGTTTGCGAGCAGCGCGCCTGGTTGAACGCTTCCATGTCCAGGACCGTTTGGAAATCTCCGGTTTCGGCCGCATGCAGGTTGCGCTTGGCGTAGCCGACCGCAATCTGTGGCAGGTCCGCGATGCGGCGTGCGATCGCCATTGTTGTAGTCAGTAGCTCGGCGTCATCGGTGACGCGGTTCACCATACCGTGGGCCAAAGCCTCATCCGCGCTGACCATGTCGCCGAGCAAATAGAGTTCGCGTGCCTTTGCCGTGCCGACCACCCGGGTCAGGGTCCAGGTGCCGCCCCAATCTCCTGACAAACCAATCTTCAGAAAGCCGGTCCCGAAACGTGCCGAACGAGCCGCGACACGAAGGTCGCAGGCAAGTGCCATACTGAGACCGGCGCCGACTGCAACTCCGTTCACCATGGCGATGACGGTTTTCGGGATCGCCCGCATCAGGCGCGGGATACGGTTGGAGAATTGGATTCCTGCGGCGCGTGGTTCGAAACCTGCGGCCGCGCGCTCGCCCATCGATTTGACGTCGCCTCCAGCGCAGAAAGCGCGGCCAGCACCGGTCAGCACGATACAACCCACGGTATTGTCGTGACCCAGTCGTTCGAGCGCTTCGAGAAGGCCTGTGCGAATGTCCATGGACAGCGCATTCAGTCTCTCAGGGCGGTTCAATGTCAGCGTGGCAATGCCGTTCTCAACGGTCTCGATCAGGTCGGGCACAGGTTCCTCCAACGGCGTGGTTTGCCGATCTTGGCGTTGCCGGGCTTTGGCTGCAACACTGGTGCGGCGCCTGCTCAAGGAGTATGACGATGCAACTGAAGTTGGACGATCGGCTGCGGATCGGCATCCAGACCATTCATAGGCGTACCGAACCAGCGACCGGACACTGGTTGCCAATGATCGACGATCTGGCGACGTTCGTGGAGTTGGTTGATCGATGCGGGTACGATTCACTGTGGGTTGGCGACCACATCTCCTTTCCGGTTCCGATCTTCGATCCAATGCTGCAACTGGCTCAGGCGGCGGTTGTCAGCCGCCGGCTGACCCTGGGAACGGGAGTGCTGTTGCTTCCGTTGCGGCATCCGACACCGGTCGCGAAACAGGTGACGACGCTCGACCACCTCACTGAAGGCCGCCTGATCCTGGGCGTTGGCGTGGGCGGCGAGTTTCCAAAAGAATATGCTGCCTGCGATGTGCCGCGCAACGAACGAGGCGCACGTCTGGCCGAAGGCGTTCAGGTACTACGGAAATTTTTCAGCGGTGAGCCTGTCAGCCACCAGGGGCGGTTTTACGGACCGTTTGAGGATGTGCCGATGCGTCCCCCACCGCGGCAGTCAGGCGGACCACCAATCTGGTTCGCGGGACGCAAGGAAGCAGCGCTTCGACGGATTGGGCGATTGGGTGACGGGTTTCTGGCGTATGTGATTACGCCATCCATGTATGCTGCCGCTCTGGAAACCATTGCCTCTGCCGCAAGCGAGGCAAACCGGGACCCGGAACCATTCGGCACCGGACATTTGCTGTTCACGCGGCTTGATCACACATACGAAACGGCGCTGGATCGTGCTACGGAAACGCTAAGTGTTCGTTACGCGATGGATTTTCGCAAAGCTGCCGCGAGATATTGCGCACTGGGAACGCCCGAGCAGGTCGTGGAGCGTATCCGCGAATTTCATGCCGCTGGCGTTCGGCATGTGGTGCTTGACCTGCTCGGGCCTTATGAGGAGCGGCACCGACAGATCGAGTGGTTCGCAACCTGTGCCCTCCCGTTGCTGACAGACCTGCGACCGGGGTAGGATAGCGCTCATGCAGCCATGTTGGGAGGAAACCGCTAAAACTGCCGCTTTTCGCCAATTAAAATTCAGTGTCCACAAAGCGGATTCAGCAGATGTCGATGAAAGGCGCCTTCAGCTGCTCGGGTCGATTCAAAGGCAGCCTGGCAATGCCGTCTTCAAAGGTCTTGATCAGGTCGGGCACCTGGTCCTCCAACGGATGGTTTTGCTCGCCGGAACTTTCTCTCACTTCCTCTTTTATCGCCACGTTGTCGGACGCAACGCCAGCCAGACCCCTCAGACAGCGATGTCGAGGCCGGGATTGTGACGTGGCGTAATGCGTGCATCATGATGCCAATGGAACAGCATGGTGCGCATGATGTGGAGGGCCAAACTTTAGGATGCCACCGTAACGCCGACGGTGCTAATTGTGTTCCCGGTAAGCACGACGTCGGCGTCAATCGTGATTGTCCCGCCGGTCCCCTGCCAAAGTGGCGAGTTGCAAAGCGCGTTGACTGTGCCGCCGTTGATTATTACGCCGTCAAGTCCATTCGTCTGACTTTCCATGGCATAACCGAGTATGGCATGGTTGCCATCGGCCGCGGTCTTGTTTAAGGTTGCGCCGTTCAGTCGCACCGGCGTTGTCGATCCGTCTGGGATATCAAATATAGTTGCTTGCGGCGCCGCGAAGGTGCCCCCGTTTACAATAATACCGTGTTCCTGGCGACATTTAATCGCATGGCCTTGGAGTGGGCCAAGCGGGCCGGATGCTGTCGGATCAATGGTTGATGTGGTATTGTTGAGTGTGGTCTGAGCTCCCGGCGCGGAAGAGAAGTAAGCATTGTGAGTTGAGCCTGCCGCGTCACCAAGACCGTTATTGTGCAGCGTCGACCCGTTGTCGACCCAAACGATTGGGTATCCGCCGGACGCGAAGCCAGTCTGGTTTGTGATGCAGGTTAGATTATTTGTTTCAAGATAACTGCATCCCTCGTTCGGACGAACTGCTGCGGTCATCTGGCCGTATGTCTGATCCATGGCGACGCCGGTTATTGTGCCGTTCTGCACAATGCAGCCAGGTGCATTCGGGACGATAAGCCCAAGCCCTCCACCTGCCAGGTCTGCTGTCAGTCCGGTGCCGCTCAATGTTGAACCACCAAGGTCGAGCATGATCGGAACGCACAATTCAGGCAACGCTTCATTGTATGTGTCTTTGGCCACCAGCACCATATCACCACCTGCTGAAGCATTTATACCTGCAGTAATAGTCGCGAGAGTTTGCCCAGTACCACAGTTAATTACTTTGCCACTCGTGCCGCCCATGACTGCCGGTGCCGCTGGCAGGGGCGGCAGGGCCGGTAACGCTGGCGTGGTGGCAGTCGCCGCCGTGGTGAATGCCGCGGGGAGCGTCGCGCCATAGAGCGACCCTTCCGATGGGTTCCACAATTGCACTTGTCCACCGACGAGGATGCAGAATACCAGGCCGGTTCGCACGATAAGCTGGTCAATCCCTTGCCCTGATCCGCCCCCACCGATCTGCGTGCTATCAATGAATGCCACGCCGAGACCAGCGGCATTGATGGTTAATGTCCACACCCCGCCGGTATTATCGACCAGATATGGCGCGCCAGTGACCTTGCCGTTCAGAATGAGAATTTCAGAGTTTTCCGGGCTTGGCTTCGTGGCATTAACAATGTCGGGCAATCCGCCTGCCGTAAGCGGAAAGTTGTTCACTAACGGAACGGTTGGCGCCGTAACGGCCGAATCTTCTTCCGCAGTCGCAATGGCGGCGAGTATCAATTTTTCTTCAGTGGAAAGTGGTGTCGTGAACGTTAGCGTGACTGGCATCAAACTACCTTTCAACCATTTTGATGATAATATCGGTTAGAGCCGCCCATTTCGTGAGACCATCGTTTATGGTCTGTCGATACGTTGTATGCTTCGCGCGCCGGGAAAGCTGGTTCCTCATGCCCAACAATGCGACGTTCCGGATCGTCCGAGACCGTGCCGATGGATCCGCCAGTGGGAGCCCGGGGCTCCCCAATCTGGCTCGCCAGACGCAAGGAAGTCGCCGTTCGGTGGATTGGGGGCTGGATGACGGGTATTCGGCATAGGTAATCACGCCGGCCTTGTGCGTCACCGCCCCGGAAGCGATTGCACCTGCCGCGAGGGACGCGAGCAGGAACCTTCAACCATTCTGCATCGGTCATTTGTGTTTCACGCGGCGGATCTCATGCTGCCGCACTTGCTGCATTCCCGCTCGGTCTCAATGAGAATCGGCGGTGGCAGATCAAGCGGGTCGTGACGGGAGCCCTCCCGTTGCTGCGTGGCCTGAGAGCGGGTTAGGGTAGGGACCATACAACCCATGTCGGGAGGAAACCGATGAAACTGGCGTTTTTCGACGATTTCAAACTCGGTGTCGTCAAAGGGGATTCGATCGTCGATGTGTCGACCGTCGTCCAGGATATCCCGTATTCCGGTCCTGGAGACCTCATCAGCGGCCTGATTGCCCGATTTGACGCTTATCGGGCTAAGCTTGAGGCGGCTTCAGCAGGACCCGGGGTCGCGGTTTCGGGAGTGCGCCTGCGCCCACCACTGCCGAAGCCAGGCAATATCGTTTGCATGGCGGTGAACTATATGGAGAACGGGACGTTGGCGAAGCCAGCGCCGATTAACGCTTTCCACAAAGCGCCCACATCGATCATCGGTCCGACCGATACCATGGTTTTGCCCGATGTCCCCGCCACGATTTTTGAGGGTGAGGCGGAAATGGCGCTGGTCATCGGCAAGCGAGCCACGAACGTTCCGGCGTCTCGGGCGATGGACCATATATTTGGCTATATCAACTTCATCGACGGATCGGCCCGTGGCCTGCCGCCGCCGGGGAACGTATTCTTCCAGATGAAGTCGCGCGATACATTTGCCCCGATTGGGCCGTATCTGGTTACCAAAGATGAAATCGCCGACCCACAAAAGCTGCCGATCAAGCTTTGGGTCAACGGCGAGTTGAAACAAGATTTCAATACCGATGACATGGCCCACAATATCGCTCGGTGCATCGAATGGGCGAGTTCGATCCACACGCTTGAGCCGGGCGACATACTGGCGACAGGGACCAATCACCGTGGTCTGTCCAGCTTCATGGATGGTGACGTTGTCGAATTGGAGACCCAGGGTCTGGGCCGGCTCCGCTTCAACGTGAGGGACGAACTGAAACGCACATGGCTGCGTGAGACCCGCCTTGATCGTCAGCAGAAGGGATTGGAAGGACCAACCCCGCAGGTTTCGGGAAAATACGCGAAGACCGGCTGACCATGCTTGGGGCCTGGCTCGTGGTGCGCGCGGCGGTTGCTGATCCTGATGACCGCGCAGCCTTCGATACGTGGTACCGCCAGGAGCATTTGCCGGATGCCGTAAAGGCATTTTCGGCAAATGCTGCATGGCGGGGCTGGAGTTCGACCGACCCATCCATTCATTGCGCGTATTATCGGTTCGAGTCGCTGGAGCAGCTTGATGCGGTCATGGCTGGCCCTGCGATCAAGGACCTGATCGCGGAGTTCGATCGTTGCTGGCTGGGCCGCGTGACACGGACTCGCGAAGTCGTGGCGGTGGCTGACGAGTTCGAGGAGCGGCGGGCTGGCTGAACTGTAGATTACGAGGTTTTTGTGTCTTGATCGCTCGCCAGCATGGGGCAGGGCATCAGGTAACAGTGAACGGCGTCGAATATATACTTGCGGCGCTGCCGTCTGTTCCTTCCGCCCAGGCATACCACGTGCCGGTGGTCGACGGAGTTGGCATATATTGACCCCAAAGATCAGAATTCACGTACGTTGCAGTCAGCCAGGATGTTGGCGGCGTGGTCGGAGACGTCGAGAAGCCGAACTGAATTGTCTCAGTCGCCGGGTTCACATGCGCGTTAACGCCGATCACTCCGGAGCCGTGTACGTAGCTTCCGGATGGTACCATATTCCAGGTGATGCTGGTTACCAGCCCAGAGGACTGGGCTGTTACGGCCGTAACAATGGATGAGGGAGGCCCGGATCCATTGCTTCCCGAGGCAGTTACCTGAATGTCGTAAGACGTCGCTGGCGAGAGGGAGCCAATGTTCACGGTCGTGGCGGACAGGTTGTTGGCGGCAGTAATCCAGGTGCTCTGTCCGGTTATTCTGTACTGGACTGCGTAGACAGTGCCGCTTGGGGCGTTTGCGGGTGCCGTCCACGAACAGGTCATGCCGCTCGAGGTAATATTTGTAACGGTGACCGCAGTCGGGGCACTCGGGTCAGTACCGCTTCCAACGGTGCTGACCGTTAATGTCGACGAGATTGGACCGGCCCCGATATTGTTCACGGTGCCGACCGTGAAATCATAACTAGTTGATGCCTGCAGCCCGCTAACGGAGAGGTTCAGGCCGCCATTGGTCTGGCTCGCGAGCAGCCACGGTGTCGTTCCAGTGACCCGATATTGGAGCGAGTAACTGGTGACGGCGCCTCCGGACGTTGGTGCAGACCAGGACACTGTGATGCTCGTCGAGGTAATGGAAGATGCTACCAGAACGGACGCCTGCCCAGGGGCGACCGTGGCAAGGCTCCCGGCACTGATTGAGACATAGATCATGGTGCCGGCGGAATATGCAATGCAATGAAGCACGCCGCACTGACACGGCGACAGTTCGCTCGATCCATTCGATGTAAGAACGTTCGACGAAAATGCAACCTGACCCGAGCTGACGTTTATCAGTTCGCAGGAGAAACCTGACGCCAAATTGATTGTCGAAGCCGAAATCGAAATGGGGCTACTGCAGATAAGGATCGCGCTATTATGTGTGGCTGCGCTGAGCGTCGTGTTGACGCTTAGCTCGATGACTGGTCGCGTCCAGGATGGCAATTTCCCGGAAACCCACGGCCAAAGTGCGCTCAAGGTCTGCCGAAGCATGACATTGTTGGGCTGGGCTACCCAAAATGTGTCGCTGTCCGACGCGGCTGCCGCCGGTGAAGCCTCGTCTATGGTCAATCCATCAAGAAAATTTGCATACGAAATAGTATGATCCTGACCGCCCTGGCTTATGCCAACCAGGTCTGTCGACGCGATTGTAGCAACGGAAGCAAGCGAGCTTAAACTGTATGTCGTGACGCCGTTGAGGGTTGACGACGAAATGACCCCGTTCGCGTCGATCGTGATATTCGGTCCCGCTGTGAACAGCTCGCGAATTTGGGTGAGTTCCAGCAACTGTGACGCGCCGGCGTTGGTCACGATGATCTGATCGTCCGGGTCCAAACATGTCTGGAGCGGAAGGGACGTCAGGTCAAAGCTGCTGGAACTTAGCGTACCGTTATTGAGCGTCAGGCCAGCACCAACGGCGATCGTATCTGGGCCTCCGGTTCCGAGGCTAAAGCGACCCAGGATAGACGGCGGTGCAACCATGATCGCAGGTTGCGTCTGGGCTAACAGGGCTCCCACGGAAACCGCGTGAACCGAGCCGCCTTGACTGATGGGAACCAGATCTGACGAGGAAACCGTATCTGCCGCGGGGAGTTGAGAAATTGTGGGCATGAAACCTCGAAATGCGCAGCGAGAGAGGAACGTCGAGCCTAGGCGGTAATCTGCAACCCACTACAATCGGCAATCCATTTGGTGCCATCGTAAAACACCGTGACACCGGTGCCTGCCCCGGCAGCCTCATTTGGCTTCCTCCCGTTTGTC
Source organism: Acetobacteraceae bacterium (assembly GCA_049519555.1). Classification (GTDB taxonomy): domain Bacteria; phylum Pseudomonadota; class Alphaproteobacteria; order Acetobacterales; family Acetobacteraceae; genus Rhodopila. Next base: position 202,514 of record JBEKQQ010000001.1, on the reverse strand, counting down.
GCAAATGCCTGGGCGCCGGCTCCCGGAGCCGCGGGTAGCCCGCTGACCAGATAAGAAGGCAGCACAGGCGGGCTGGCAAAGTGTGGCGAGACAGAGTTGGTCCGGAATATCTCACGCCACAGAGCTGAGCCGTCCGAAATGATATGATATCGATCATTCTGTCGCAGCGTGATGGGAGCCAGATCCATTGCATCTGAGCCGGCTGCGACGATCGATACGGTACCCGCTCCTAAGGCAGAGAAAGTGAAACCGGTGCCCGCCATGACGGTACTCGCCGGTGGCAGAGTTATGGTGTACGAACCCGCTCCGAGGAGAAATACAATACAGCCAGATGAACTGGCCGATAGCGTTGCATTTGCGCTGAATACGATGCCGAATGAAACCGCGATACCTCTGCCGATCGCGCAGATTGTGGCACCATATTTCGCGATGATTGAGCTCAAGACGCTGGAATAGGCGAGGTTTACCGAGTTGGTTGGCTCAAAAGCAATGGACTGGCCAGCGGCCAGACGGATTGCCGCCGCACCGGCCAGCTGAGTGGCACCAGTTGTATCGAGGACGGAAACCGAGTACGGAACATTGACATTGAAAACGCGGTAGACTCTACCAGTAGAGCCACTCGCAATTGAGACGCCGACAGCGGTGGACAGTTCGGCCGCTGCACCTGCCGTATTGTTTTGACCCAGTACAAGCGAGAGGATCTGACGTTGATTGGCGTCGTCCACTCCGTTACCAATCCAATCCATTTCGGTTGTAACCGATGCATTGGTCCAACTGGAGGGATTGCCCGTGGTATCCACGTATTGAACGTAAGCAGACCACATTAGGGGTTGTGGAAGTGGCGCCCCAGCTGAATTTGTTCCGACGGTTTCTCTGATGGCCTGAACGAACCGACCAACATGCCTTGACGGGCTGGTGGAAGACGGAGTTTGTGATCCGCTCCATATGAGGCGATCATAGCCTGCCCAAACGTTGTTGAGTGGGCTTTGACTGATGATTGTGTCAGTACGCGAATTTGCGATTACCGACTGTACGCTGCCTCCCGTGTGACTTACGACATAGGATGCGTGCAGAACAGCAAAATCCGTCGGTTGAGAATTGCCCTGAGATAATATCGCGCCCGACGTGCCAAGGCCGGTGACGGTTGCCGGTAGAATGACCCCGCTCGCGTTCTGACCTGTAGGAATCGAGTCACCAAGCGGAGACCCATTTGCCAGCGTGGTACCGTCGATGATCCACTTCACGGGCTTTGTTGTCGGGATGCCCCAGTTCGGCGCCGCCTGGATGAAGGTCGTACCATTTGGAACATATATCGTTCCCCCGGGGGGAGCAAGCTGGTAGGCAGAGATAAAGGCCGATGTGTCGTCAGTCACGCCGTTAAATGCTGCGTTACAGGGCGCCAGCTTGACGTTTATTACCCCGTTCGGACCAGGGTTGGCATCAACGTATTGCTTGGTGGCAGCATGGAGCGGTGCCGTTGGTGCGGATGCAAGGGTAAGAAGGCCTGATAGTGAACCACCCGATATTGGCAGAACGCCGGATATCTGCGTGTCGACATATTGTTTGTTGGTGACGCTTGTAGGTATTGCAGGGGCCACTGTCAATGTAATTGGTCCGGTCACCGTACCTCCCGCTACCGGCAACGCGGCAGCCAGCCCAGTGTCGACGTAACTCTTGGTAGCAGCCTGCGAGGTAGCTGTCGGAGTGCCGCTGAGAATTAGAGGGCCGGTCATCGTGCCGCCGGCTTTTGGCAAAACCGTTAAAATTTGAGTGTCAACGTAAGTCTTTGGCGCTGCATGATAAGGGTTCACCGGTGTGCCGGACAAAGTCAACGGGCCCGCCAACGTATCACCGGCCCGAGCGAGCTTCGTGTCAGCGTATTGTTTGGTCGTCGCCTGCAGTGCACTGGTTGGATCTGCAGCCAGAGTGAGAGGTCCACTCAGGATGCCACCACTCAATGGGAGCGACGTGGCGACCTGGGTGTCCACGTAACCTTTGGTCGCAGCTTGCGATGTCGAGACCGGGGCGGCTAAAAGTCCCAGCGGCCCGGTCATGGTATCGCCGCTCCTGAATAATCTGGTATCGGTGTACTGTTTTGTGGCGGGGTTCAGCGGTACGGTTGGGTCGCCGGCAAGAACAATTGCGCCGGTCAACGTGAACCCAAGATGGAGCAAACCTGCACTGCTATCGACGTAATTTTTGGTTGCAGCCTGCAGGGGGGCAACTGGATCAGCGGCTAACTGTAACGGACCGGTTAGGGTATCGCCGCCGCGATTTACTTTTACATCAACATATTGTTTCGTCGTCGCTTGCAGAGCGGCCGTTGGGTCTGAAGCCAGGGTCAGCGGGCCCGACAAAGTCGCACCGCTCTTCATAGCCACGGATGACGCGAGGTCTGCAAGTCGAAGGCTCGTGGTACTGCCGGTGGGCGTCACTTGCAATTGCGAACCGTTCACGGTGGCGATTGCCGACAGTCCCTGGAAAAATACACTGTAGCTGACCGCGACGTTCATTCCGCTCTGGCCAAGAGGCACAAGGTCGCCAGGCGACGGTACCAGGCCACCTGGCAACAACGCCACGGAATATGGTGCGGCCAAGGCAGAGAGAGTCCCCGCTGCCAGATTCAGATAACTACCAATTGCGATTGTTTCAGGTGAACCTAATCCAGCTGTGGTACGGCCGAGGATTGTTCCGGCGGGGATATTGAGTTGAGCCTGAACGCCCGCCAAAACCTGTGCTCGGGTCACTTTCCGAGTTATGAGGTTTTGGCTGACCAGCAACTCGTCGCTATCAGCAGCCGCCGTTGCCGGGGCTAATTGGTCTATTGTCGGCATTTCTATTGAGACCTCTCAAGGTATTCAGGCTGAGGAAAGGCCATTTGAACGTTCGTTGCGGTATCGCTCCATGATGGAGGCATTGTGGTGAACCTTGTCATGGCTTGATAAACTTGCCAGCCCGTTCAAGCGCCGGGACATTATCCCACAAAGCGCCGCCATCCTTGGGGTTTGCACCAAGCGAGCCTGAGATCGAGATGGACACGGCGATACTGCGAGTTACACACCTGTCAACGGATCCTTGCCGATATGCATTGGATGCGGATCCGACGGCGTTTCCAGTACGGAGTGTTGGACGTTGGTCGGATTGAACTGCGGGATGCTCGGTGGCGGCCCATGATCCCTCGCCTGGACAGCCGCCCGGGTCGGCGCACGATGATCACGCATGGAATCCGCTGGCGCGGATAATCGGTCAAAGGCAGTCGACGCGGGCCAGTGCGCTTTGTCACACCGGCTCGAGTTCGCGGCCTGGTCGAACGCCCAACTGAGGGCCTGGTTCCCGGGCGGCATAAATAGTCCTGGCGGCCTATGAGGTGGGGTACAATCGAGCAGGCATCCCGCAGGCCTCACAAGAACACCATGAAGCCTCCATTCCGTGTGATTCTTTGGCACTCAATCATTTGCCGCGAGAAAAATTCCAGGTTCAACAATTGACGATGGGGTTGCCATTCTCATCGGTGATCGGATCCATTGTTGTTGTCTCAATCGCATTCTCCGGGACCGATGGCGTTGACAACGCCAGGACCGGCAGCAGTACAGTTCGCTGAAGTGTTCTGCCACTGGCGAGCGTGGTTTTGACCGTGACATTGTAGGTCACCCCTACCTGGCCGCTGGATAACCAAACAACCACCCTGTATCCGTCTGCGGCGACATTATCCAGGGCCAGGTCGCCAGGTTGACTTGGATCGACCTCTACGTCGACGCTCTCTATCGTGTCTCCCTCGTTTCCTACAAGTGCGGGCTCGATGTCCAACTGATAATCCAGGATGTCTCCGGGGTCTTTGGAGGGCCAACTCAACATCGTCGGGGCAGTCGCCGTGGTTCCCCGCGGCACGGGAACAAAGCTGTCGATCGTTATGGTTCTGCTTCTACTGGGCTTCCAGATATGCGAGACCAGGGTCACCATGAAGTCATTATCCTGTTTCCAATAAGCGCGATGTTAGGATCGCCGATGATCAGTCTGTGCAGATTGCGATGATCATGAAGAACGTCCGATACCGAAACCATCGATTATACCGGTTCTGGTAGGAATCATCGGTGCGTTCTCAGTTCGTGACGAAACGATCCGCGGTTCCGGTATCGGGCCGGCATTGTCTGACTAAGGGACAGGTCGCCTGCTCGGGCAGCAAGCATTCCATTTGCTAACGGGACATCAGCTTCGAGGTGGGCTCTGATGGGCTTTCCGCGGGCGCTGGTTACCATCGAACGATCACGAGACCGCCACCACCCGGTGCACCGTTGTATGGAGTACTGCTATTTGCTCCGGTACCCGCGCCGGCCGCCCCGCCGCCAGGGGTGGTCCCGGCAACGCCGGTGGTGCCGCTGTTCTGGCTGCCGCTCATCGGCGCACCGCCTCCCATCCCGCCTTGATTTGGTATTCCATCCTGACCTGCTGACCCAGACAGATTGACATCGCCATTAATTCCTGTTCCCGACGGTGTTGCTCCATACATAGGAGAACCTGCGGACGCCAGATAGTTAAGACTACCACCGGTGGCGCTAACATACTGTCCGAAACTTGTTGTGCCACCAGGCCCGGCAGGAATACCTCCGGTGGTCCCCGCGACGCCGCCATTTCCGACAGCGACACTTATGATTTGTCCAGGCAGAACGCCCTGGATCAGCTTGCGCGCGTAACCCCCTCCAGATCCTCCACCGCTCGGGCTTGTCGAAATTGAGGCATAGCTGCCGGAACCTCCTCCCCAAAGCTCAACTTCAATCTGGGATACACCGAGCGGAACAATAAAGGTGTCACTACTCTGAAAACTCTGCACGCCCGAACCGAATCCAGGATGAAGATCCGGAAGCTTCCAGGTTATGAACGGCGCCGTCGGCAGCGTGGTAATGTTGCCCGATACAATCGTGGTCTGACCATAGGACGCGGTTATCATGTAAAGCCCGACCCATCCTTGGTCGGCTGCAGGCGTGAGCTGCGTACCCGCCGATGATGGTACACCGCTCTTCAATAGGATTTGCACAGACTGACTTCGCAATGTAGCCTGAGGTAATCCGGAATTTGCAGGGCCGCTATATGGTTGTGACGGATTGGCTGCATTATAATACGGTAATACGATCAAATCCTGATCAGATTCCTGCAGGCAAGCCTGGATGACATAATCGACGGCATATCCGGAATTGACCGGTGCCTGTAATTCGAAATATTGCGGTGTAAGATTGATCCCCATTTTGATGAGAGGATCCGTGGTATCTGCGCTGAGCGAACCGTATGACGTTGCATCAACGACAGACATCTGGATCAGACTGCCCGGCATAACCTGAACGGACATCGACGTGGGAATGGTTGGGGTGCACGCAAGCCCGTCCACCACGATTCCAGTACCCAGCGTAGCTCGCATGAGAAAGCCAAGAGCTATCATCGTGTTACGATTGATCGACAATAGGTCGGTATCAAGTGGGATGGCACCAGGGTAGACTATGTTTCGATCCATGGGCTGCACTAACTCTCAGAAGAAGATTAATAAGATGGTGAATACCAATTCTTCGAAAGGCGAAGCGGTCAGGGCCGCCGGTTAAACGCATCGCGATAATGCATGTCCTAATCGATTGTCACCGCGAGCGATGAGACGAAGATCCCGATGAAGACGGTACATGGCCATGGCCCCATGGGAGTCTAACGTCTGGTATATGAGTTGGTTGGTGCGCCGGGATGTCACTCAAAGGAATTCCCGAATCGATTGGTAGCCTGCAGGGCATGCCCCATTTCTCGGGTCAAATACGCCTGCAGCCATTCTCGAAGAGACAAACTGTCCAGCCACAACTCGCCAACCAGGTTCGACGATTGGTCGGTCGAGGTTGACTTTGCAGGCGGGCGCGCCGAACCACGCTCACCGAGATCGGAGTCTTCCGGCCCAGGAGCCACGCTGTCTGTTCCGCCGTGGCGGGGGACCGCTGCAGTTTCGTTGGAGATGGGTGGACGCGGATCGTCCCGCGTTGTTGCAATATTTCTCGTTGCCACCGCTACACTGACGCCGAACGTCTTCGTGGTCTTTGGGACAACCGCATCATCGCGTCCGGCGTGGTCACTATTAAATGGCACGGAAGCATGGTCTGGTGACCAATCCCGACGCGCGGCGACTTTGCCGGTTGACCGCGCGGGAGTGGTCTCCACCGATGTTGGCAAAGCTGTGGTTGCAACGGAAACATGGAAGCCCGAGTCTAACCCAGGCTGCGGTATACTGGAAGCTAACAGATTGCTTGCATTTGGCTTCTTCTGCGTCTCGATCGGCCTCTTTGTATCACGTTTGTGGTGTGTGCCAACGACCGGATCGCTGTGCCTTGTCGGATCGTTAGCCTTCACCCGGACACTTTCGTGAAAGGACGGCAGCAACGCCAAGGGTTGGCCCTTGTTGGCGATGCCCGAAGACGCGGTCGAATGTGGTGCGCGGCCCGTTGGATCGGCCCCGCGGACTACGTTGTGACCGGCCTCGGGTGTGTTCTTGAATGCCGAGTCGCTTCTTACGCCGTGCTCCCGTACCGCAATGTCAGACTGCGCAATTCGGCCGATTGAAAAACTCTCCTGGTCAGTGACGGTCCTGCTGACGCTGTCCGGTGGAATGCCGGATGGCCGACGATCCATCCGCCATTGATTTGCCCATTCACCAGTCGAGTTTCGAATGATCGCGGGCCTACCGGGTCGAAAGAAACGTATCGACTGATGGAACATGGCCAGGTCTTACGTGAGCGTCATGGTTGGACTGATGTCCAGATGATACTTCCTACGGCAGCTGTCCGAGCGATAGTTTCGTAAATTTCCGGATCGTCCGCCCATGCAGAATTTGTGTTCAAGCTAGTGTACGAGCTAAGCCCAACACCGTATCCTCCAATGCTTCCGTCCCATCCATTGATCATCGCGATCCCGGTACCTACTGGCCGGTAGGCGGTAACAAATGCCTGAAAGGGTGAATTGAGATTTCCCCACCCACCTGAAATGCCGTACCCGACGCATCCGATTTCCGTTGTAACCGATGTGCTATAGCATCCAGTATCCTGCGGATTTGTCGGTTCGAAAATAACCGGTGGCCTGCCAGTCAATTCCAGCAGGGTGTCGTAAATCGCGGCGCGAGTACACCGGTCTCTGAGCAGCTCCATGCAGATCCTCTGACGGAACGACGAGTCCGTTTCTTGCAAACGCCGTTGCAGTCTGGACCCGAAGTAATCTGTTGCCGCAAGATCGAGCCAACCGTCAGTGGCGGTGCCTATTCGAGTCTGCATCGTCACGTAGTCCAGAAGGCCAAGCAAGCCCACCCAGCCGGCGGCAAGAGAATTCAGAACCGTATCGAGTATAGGCGTGTTTTCGCCAAACCAGCCGACAGGTAGGGTAGCTTTGATTCTTTTGAGGATGTTCTGTTGATCAAAAAGCATCTCAGGTGAAACTTACGCTTTGTGGCATGAACGAAGTTGTAGCCGACGCAATCAGGTCCGCCGCCTGGCCATTCAAGGTAACATTCGACACGTTGATGATTTGGGATTCTGTCTGATATGCCAGCAGACTGATTCGTGTTAGCGACAGCGCGCTGCCAATTGGCAAGTTAATTATATAAGTCTCTATGGTGGCTTGCAACAAGCTCTGAGTGGTTGTCGCCGATAACGATGTGGGAAGTTGCACCGAAAGGCTTACCTGAACCTGAACGATTTGTGGTGGTTGGATCGAAAAAGTCGTTCCGAGCGGCCGTACCGCTTGTATCGCAAGGGAGAGCGAGTTGAACAAGCTATCAGATAACGATCCACTGCCGTCATCGACAATAATCAGCATATTTCCCAGATAGAAACTGCCGGCCGCATCTGTGTTCTCCAGAATGACGTAGCTCAAATTTGTTCCAACGAGCGAAATCGCATAGCCAACTGCATCCAATGTGGCCCGTGAGCGCGCCGCAAAGAAATTTGCGAAGCGAATTCTGAATGCCGCATCGCTTTCCGGGTCCTCTCCCCCGGTCGTTGGGGCGGCATTATTGATGGTATCTATTCCCGATACCGGCGACGCAAGAACCGTTATGGTATTGGCGAGCACGTCCCCGGCCTGCCCGGAGATCAATGCGGCTATCGGCAAGTCGAGTGACATGACGCCAGGTGACAAAGAATACGCGCTCAGAGAAGGCTGCCATGCTGGATTAGACAGATCAACGGTAACCGCGAAACTGACTGAACCATCCTGGGTTTTGACTACGGTTCCCACTGCGACAAATACGGTGGCGGTCCCGGAGAACCTGGAAAATGTTGCGATGCCCGACGAGGTTACAGCCGGCAGGCGCGAGAGCGAAAAGTCGGCCATCCAACTATCGAGGTCAGTGCCGCTACTAGTGGCCGCACGGGTCGTTTGCAAGGTTAGTAGTACGAGCCATTGGACCCACAGGACGATGGCGGCATTGGCCTCAACTATGGCACGGAGTACCGAACCGATCGAAATATCGATCAGCCGGCCAGCGGAGGCAGTGATCGCAGCAGACATATCGCGGACGATGTCGGTGAAGTTACGGGTTGGAAGGTTCATTCCACTATGTACCAAGTCCCAGAACGACGGAATTCTCCGCAAATGTGCCGGCGACCTGATATTGCACGGTTACCGAGATCGTCGCGGACGGACCAGTTGTGGACTGGTTGATTTGCACCGTAGGTGCTGGTGTCGCTGCAACAAGCGGCTCAAGTTGAAGCTGGTTCAATATTGCTCCGTCAATATTGCCCGGTGAGTATGGTTTGCCAACATAGCCGCCCAAACCGGCTCCATAATTGGTATGCCAAATATAATCGCCCGGGTTTGTTAATAATCGTCGCACCACCCGTTGTTGAACGTTGGCCTGGACGATTGTCACGTTGATGTCACCGCTGGGACCAACAGAAAGGTCCGCCCCCCAGTCGCAGACGATTGTGATCATGCCGACCTAGTCCAGTGGCAGCGGGCCTGAAGTAACCAGACCATTGCTTGCATGATGAATGTGGGCATTGTAATCATTCCGAAGTTTGCTGAGGGCGCCGTAGGAGTCGTAAACGTCACCTGAAACATGAAGATCACCCTCAATGGCGACAATACCCGAATTGAGCAGCCGAATCGAGCAACCGGATTGATGGGTCAGATTAATTTCACCCGGTTCCGCCGGAGGCGGGCGCACCAGATTCGAGTAAAGACGGCCTACGATCAAGCCATGTTGCGCATCGCCTTCCTGTGGAATGACCAGTACCTGATCGCCTGGGCTGGGAGGACACGTCATGCCCCAGCCCGAACCGACCCATTGGGTTAGAACTGGCAGCCATCCGGTCAACACCCCTTCGGGCTGCAGCAGGACTTTTGCCATAGCGGTCTGCGAATTCGAGGACGTCACGGTGCCCATTCTGGGCTGTGCGACGCCCCCTTGTGCCGCGCCCCGGTTCGCAGCCACGACTTCAAAGAAATTATCCACTTGGCAAAATCCGGTCTCCGAGGGAAACCGATGAGTTAGCCGTCATTGCGGAGCCCTGAATATATTGGATAAACCCTGCGGTGGTCGAGAATTGGCGTCGTATCGACCTGACGATATAATTGCCATCCGCAATACTATTGCCGCTATTGACGAACAGGATATCGCCGGGCATCAACGACATTTCGCCGGGCATGACGATCTGTACCGTCATTGATTGTTCATTCAGTGCGTCAAGACGCTGGTTGACCAACCGCTCGGCGTCCTGCGATGTCAGATTGGGTCTGACCAGGGCAACTTCCGCGGCTGGGTCAGCATTCAGGGTAGGAAGAGCGAAAGCGGATTGGTCAGCTGATTGATCATCGCTGTAAGTCAATGCCTGACTCAGCCATGAATTCCAACTCTTTGCCGTTAATGCCATCTGATCCGATGTGGGGCATATCTTGTGGAAGGTCAGCGCTATTACGTTATCTGCGCCAATCGACCTGGCGTTTCTCGATAACGCCTCTGCGGGGGCAAAATTGAGCGTAACGCCAGAGACAAATAGTTGAAATCTCTCGGTTTTGGCAAGAGACTTGAGGAGGTCCCACTCACTCGTGATATGGGAGTGAGCGTTTAACAGGACCTGGTTATAACCATCGCACTGATAGCTGCCGACCATCGTTGAAGTGGGCGATATATTTTGAACGAACCCATGCCTGGCGGCAATGGAGTTTGCTATCTCGCTGGCAGTTTGATTAAAAAAGGAATCCTGGTAGGTTGAGCTGATTAGAACCGATGAATAGTCTCTCCCGGTTATTCGAGCGGTGCTGTTTATGGGGTCGATTGCGATGTTATCAGCCAACCCTTCGAACATGGTGGAACCGTTCTCGCCTCGCCGGGAGCGCATATATATAGCCACGGTGACCTTTCCGGCTATCAGCGGCAGCCACTGGTCTGCTTGTGTGTTGCCGCTCGTGCTTACTGTTAGTTCGAATCGAGAGCTCTTGCAGGATCCGTTGTTCGATATATTCGCGTGCATGACTGAATCAACGTCTGCACCATTGATCTGGGCCCAAACCCTGGGGGCTCCTGAGGTATTGCCGGGCACAATCCTACCTTTGTCCTGAGAAGTCAGGCGGAAGGATCAAAGTCATGGGAGCACCGAAGGTAAATGGATCTCGCAGCTTATTGATTTGTGCAATTCGGAACCACTGTGTGGCATCGCCGAAGTACTTTGCTGCTACCTGAAATAACGTGGTGCCAGGCTGTACAAAGATTGACTGCGTCACTGTTGACTGGTATCTTCCGCATATGTGATTATACTTATCACGCGATTGCGTCCAAGGGTGAGAGCGACTTGCTGGCCGCAATCAGCAACGAGCGCAGCCAAATAGGCAGCGTATTCGATAGGTGATCCTTGACCGGCAAATTCGTCATTTTGTGGCTCGTCATTGAGCGTCGTGAGCTGATCATCTATTGACTTAACCAGATCCTGAACCTGCCCGAGTGCCTCCGACGGAGGCATACCGAGATTAGGCGCAGCCAATGTGAGAAGGGCGTCGATTTGATCCGACGTCGGATTTATGTCCGTGCCACCCAGTAAACTCAGCACATCGCTCGCTTGTGCACCTGGGGATACTGACAATACATCGGTTGGATCATCCGTGCCGGCGTTAACTGATCGAATGACATAACAGGAAAGCCTGTAGGGTATCCATCGGTCGGACGAGTAGTCGAGTTCGAATTGCCTTATTATGACAGATAATGTCCTGGAGCTCCAGGACAGCACCAAGGGCGCTCCCAGGACCCGAAGATAGTCAATTGAGCGGATTCGATTTGCCGCGTTGATTCCAGAGAAAATTCCTCGAAAACTAATGGTCTCGTAATCGTCGCCGAGATAGTCAATTGTTGAAAATCCGGAACCAAGATGGTGTACCGCAAGGCGCTGTTTCGTCTTTAGGTGGATTTGCCCAGGTGACTCGAGACCCTCGAAGGAAAAAGGTCCCAGTGTCAGCAACGAATTCGACACGATATTTGGCTCCAGTTGACTCCGGCGCGACGGCTGGAAGAATGGAAGATGAACAGGTCACTCGACCTGCTCTCGGTCTGAATTGTTATCAACGCACTGCAGGTCGGTGGCACTGGAGTCGTGATAGCCGTTCGGTAAAATCCCGGCTGCTCGGGCTTTTGATACTTTTGCCGACGGGGAAGGTTCGGTGGGGTTTGCCGAGTAGCCCGCACGGGCATTACAGTAGCCACTTTCGACAATCCGCAGTGCGATTCACAATGCCAGAGACTAACCGTGCCATCACAGGATAAATCCCGGCTTGTCATGCAGAGATTCGATAGTTAACGATACCGGGAGCGTAGCTAAGGGTTTTGCAAAACATGGCAAAATTCCCATCGATCCCGATCAGAAAGCGAGAATGCGACATCGAATGGCACGCCATTCCGAATGAGGTAAAGACATTCAGTCAGATCGGCGTGCCCTCGGCGTTTCCCTCGGGTGGACCATCAAACAATAACGAAGGCTCATTGTCAGCGGATAGTGCTTCCGCGATCGCGTGGAGACCGCTATCACCCAGTTCGGTAACTGCCGCTTCGATCTGACGCTCATTTATCGGCGTCGGGCGAGGAATTCCATTTATCTCGACGGCAGAGACCGCCAGAGCTGCCATGTTCAGCCACGCATCATTTTGTGAAAGTACTGGGCCGGCTGCCTTTAGCAGTCGAAGACGATCCAACGCATTGATACGTCGAACAGTGAGCCGTCGCCCCAGATCGTCGATGATTTCAAGCGTCTTATTGGCATTGGCAATAATGAGATCTGTTGGTGTTATCAAATACGTCGCCTCCGAGACCCGAAGAATTCAAGTTTTTGCTTGACTGCTGCATCACCCTTCCATAACCCGGCATTGGTCAGGCGGAAGACAACCGAATCGTATTGATAGGTTGACGTCGATCCATCTACCTCTGACACATATTGGTACATTGTGCTGGTCGCACTTATTGAACCATCGTAGTAACTTTGCTCGGTGCCTGCAATGAAGTCTTCGACAACCGAATCACCTCGTTCAAGCTCGAAGCTGCCTTCCCAACCCTTCGGCAGCTCCATGCCCATCTGGCTGCCGTCCAATCGATTCACTCGAACTGACTGCGTAACCTGACGACTTTCAAATGATGTTACGTGAGCGAGATCGATGGTCCCCGAAGGTCCAACGACAACGAGTTGAGTATCCCGTCCAACCGAAAACACTGAAATAGCCATAGTACTACTCCTATTGTCCCGGTTGGCCGGCTGGCAGCGTCTGGATTGCGACTTGCACCGTTTGCCCGCCTTCCAGACTGATTATGAACACATCATTTATGGACTGGTATTGAATCTGAACGTTTGCTTGCACATATCCGAGCCCGGTCCTACTCGGTGGATTATTGGAGGTATCGCAGATAACACTATATGGCAGCGTACCGTTTGTGCTGCCCAACAGACCCTGACCCAACATGTTCTGTAGGAATGACAGAAGTGTTCCGCGAATATTCTGAAACAGGCTGGCTGTTATCACCTGGCCAATATATTGACCCATCCCGGCGGAGAGCGTCTGTGAGATGTAGTTGGTTAGCCTGGGGTAATTGTCGCCATTTATCGTTACATTCGACGATGAATTCAGGCCACCTCGAACGCCCCAATACGAGCCACCCGGTTGGGGATTTGAGATGACGTCGATTCCTGCACTAAAAAGAGTAGCAAGGTTGGCGGAAGAATAGGTTAACGTCTCTCCGGATTGCGGTTGACCCGATACCTGACTGCCGATCACGCCGTAAAGCGGCTTGTTCAGACTTGATTGTTCGGGTGACAGGTTCGCCAGCCGGCCCGCGGCGAAACCTTGCGGAGAAACCAGGCGGATCAAGCCATTTGCCTGATCCGACCACCAAAGCCAGTCGCCGAACATTAGCTTTGTGGAATAACAATCAAGGCCAACGGATTGCTTGACCGCCACCGCATCCGAAATCACGTCGCCGGCTGGTCCGGTGAGGATGACATATACCCCTTCGCTAAGACCAAATCCGGCCTGGTCGGTCCAGGTGCTGGAATCGTCGGCGTCGGCAAGCAGCGCCAGGCCGCACCCCTGCCCTCTGAGGGCGTACATTCCTGTACGAAATGCGGTGTCCTGGCCGACAAGCTGCGTTGGGGTTACGCCGGCAGCGCCATCTGACCCAGCAGTGGCACTACCAAGGGTTAATGAAAAGCTCGTTGGCGTGCTCGTATTTCCATTCGGCTGAATGGTAATCAGGCGGGATGCGGAACGCTGCACGCCAGCACCCGCGTTGACCGCACTTGCGAGTGATAACCAAAACGTGGCGCTGCTTCCGGTGATGTTATCGAATACCTCAGGCTGGACGCCAGGAAGGCTCGCAGTTAGCCGCCAACTCGACTGCTGCGAGCCGGGTTGCAGCGTGACCGCTATCTGGTTTCCGAACGAGCCGGTATAAAGTGCTGTGATTGTCAAGGCAGTGCCAGGCACCGCGGCCGAAGCGAAAGTGTCGGTTCCATCGGTGACCCTGACCCCTCGAAAGTCCTGGGCTCCCTGTTGTACGGCGGTGGCTACTTGCGTACCCATATCGTATTTACGGGGCATGATGGGTCCGAAGTTCGCATAATAGTCCAGCATGGATCCCACGATTACCGGAGTTCCGACCGGGCCCCATGGAGACGTCCCAACTATTCCGAGAATATTTGTTGGGACACCATTCAGGATCAAATTCTGAGGCGGTACAATCTCGACATACAAGTCCGGCACAATCAGTGCCGTATTATTGATTGCCCCTGCCTGAACGATTGGCATTTGGTATTGAACCTCGATGATTCGGGTTGTGCTACGACGATGGTGATTTGTCGGTACGCAAGTGATTCAAAGATCACGGAAGACCTGGCCGGGCGTAATGCACATGTTGTCGTCGGTGGCAGTGAGCCAGCCTTGCGCTAAAACAACCCGGACTTCCGGCGAAGTGGAGCGCCTGCCGATGCTCTATATCTTCAACGATGAGACAATGACTTACCTCCCACGATCCGCCGGGCATTGGCAGCTAAACCCGTTGTCTCTCGGTCGAAAGGGCGACAGTCAGGGAACAACTTTGCGAGCCAGCGACGCCAAAATCGTGCCTATGCCGAGAGAGCCGCCAAGTTCCTCGCTTTGTGTAACCTCGGGACCGCTGATCTTGCGCTCACCATGAGAATGGACAGCGTCTGGTCAGCTGAACCGCCCTGCCTGTGACCCTGTTGCGACTGGCCTTGGTACTGCTTACCAGCACAGGGGGCGTATCGTATTTTGCTGCGTTTCAATCTGTAAATCACACGAATGACGTATTTCCATTGCGAAACAGATCACCAAACAGCATGACCGGCGCAACTGTTCCACTTATGATGGTGTATTCGCAGAGGTAGCAGAGGTCGCGCCGGTAAAGCAGTGCATTCTGTGATTGATCGTAAACCTGCGTTGACACATAGCGAACGTGCGCCATCGTCTCATCAGTCAGCGCAATAAATGGCGACGATGTCAGCGCAATGTCCACAGTCGGACAAACAGCATCGCGGAGTGCAGCCGAGGGACACCAGAAGCTAACCTGAATTTCCCGGCGTTGGCGTCGCAATCCCTTCGAAACGGTCCCATTCGTGACCGCTCGTCCGATCATCGTTCTGACGCCAGGTATCGTGACCGTTGAGCCGGAGACCGTGGCGAGGCGCGCGGCGCTTATCAGGACGGTGAGGTTCGCCGCGATGCTTTCGTTGGTGTCATTGGCATTGACCTGATAGGAAAATGGTACCCCGTCGACCAACAGGCCAACGACCTGATTGCCTGCCACGAGCCCGGCGAATGTCACGCATTGCCCAGAGACAGATGCCGTGAGGCTGGTAGGGGAAATGGCGGTATACAATCGGTCAAAATAGGGGTCGGGCACTTCATCCCGCTTGGGTGCGGTGAAGATGGCCACATTAACGATGCCCGCAGCGAGATCCGAGTTCAGGGATGCGGTTAGCGGCCAACCGCGATATATCCGGCATGTGGTCCCGACAATACTGACCTGAGAGACACCTTGCGGATATAATGCATCTGTAACCTGGACAACCAATGCATTTTCGACGTCTGATAAGTCAGCCATCAGGTTGTGACAGCCCGCACGTTGAGACGCCAGCCAAGATCACTGAGTTCGGCGGCGACGACTATGCCAGTTGTACCAAGTTCGTCGGTAATGACGTCTGCTGGCTGCAAGACTTGCCGGTGGATGGCTGGCAAAAGCGCAATGCTAGTGGGTATCCTGGTATCTCCAGGAAGCTCAGTTATGGGCCTTCCCTCGGTTCCTGTTCCAAGCATGCTGACCGGCCACCGTGAGATGACCTTGATCGAGGTCACCGTGGGCGAAGTGCTGCTTGAAGTGCTGGTCGTCGGGATTATCTGGCGTGTTACTGATATGACCCGATTCGTTCTGACGCATAGGATCGGCAACAGGCTGTGCTGTGCGGCGATGAACCAAACCTCGTGCTGGTGAACAAGATAGTCGCCAACGCGCGTATAGGAGGCATCGAAGTAGCCACGCCATAGAGCAGCCTCGTAACCGACAGGCTGAGTGAAGTTTCCATCGGCCCGACTGAAGGCTGCATGCAATTGAAGAAACCTGTTCGATCGATCAAGTGGGTTCGAGTCCCCTTTGGATCGATAGGCGTCAGTGATCCGCCCGATTTTATTCGCCACGCGGTTCAATCCCCAGTACAGGCGATCCTGTAAGTGGTCGACGTCCATGTCACACAATCAAATTGGGAGAACTGGAACGGATACCCGGCCCAGGAGGAATGCCAAGGAACGCGCAAAGACGGGTCCGCCAACCATCGAACAGTTGCTCGCGATCCCGGCACTCGTTGGGGTTCCTGGACCATACGGCAGCCTGGTCCGTATCGAGATTGTCCGAAGCGCCGGGGATAGCGGCCT
The DNA here is from genome assembly GCA_049519555.1 of Acetobacteraceae bacterium. Classification (GTDB taxonomy): domain Bacteria; phylum Pseudomonadota; class Alphaproteobacteria; order Acetobacterales; family Acetobacteraceae; genus Rhodopila. The sequence goes on along the minus strand of JBEKQQ010000001.1, from coordinate 186,086 downwards.
CGAGACCAGCCAGCGTTGTCAGGTAGCGCCTGACCACGACGAGTTCACCGTCTGCTAAATTAGTGAGTCGATACTCCAGCAACCCATAAACCTGAAAGAAGCGCCAGGACGAGAAGCCCGATGCCGTCCCGCCGTAAGCAGGATAACCACAATGTCGTCGCGCATCGATTTTCTCGGCGTCCGTCAGAGGGTTCAAATACTGGATCCATCGCCTCGGGTGAACATCACCGACCCGCTACCCGAGGCAAGAATGGTCGCGAAATATGACACCAGCGGACCACACCGGAGTAGGATCCTGCTGTTCGGCAGGATCGGCGTATCCCCCGTGGTCGCCTGCACCGTCGGATCGGAGCCAAATCTGACATATGCCAACGATGAATTCGGGTTGGTGATGAGCACTGAGTCGCCACAACCCGCAAACTGGGTGTTGGCCGAAACGGTGCTGGATGCCACGACAATCGTTGCCGCGGGCTGAAATGGATTGGCTGATCCAAGTGACAAAGTTCCGTGCCTTTCAGTTTAGCCGGCGTGTTCAACGATGACTGCACGCTTGTAAGACGAGTTCGTTGCGGTCGGGACGGTTGTCGAATTCGTTGTCGTATCGGACGGGGCACAAAACCCACCCATCCAATACCAGGATTGCGCGATAATCTGCTGCAGGCGATCAATCGGCTCGCGAGTCACCATGGCCACACCATTTACCATTGTAACAATCGAGTCTGCCGGCGCCACATCCTCCGCTGCCATTCCCGCGAAGTCGCCCTCGATCAGCGCTCCTGCACCACAGATGATTGGGCGCCGGATCATCACGTTTGGCAGGGTGGGATGCGGCTGGATGTACACTTCGGTCGTTGGCATGAACCGAAGGCCGAGGAAGTCGTTGGTCATGCCCTTGCGAAACACCTGGTTCACGGACGTCGCACCCTGAAATAACTGCTTGAAGTCCGGATCAGCAAATAATTGACGGGCGGAGACGGGATCCAGATAGCAGTTGTAGGCTCCGTCGATCTCAGGGACGGCATTGACGCGAAGACGCGCAACCGAATCCAGCAGGCACGACATGCTCAGGGTATCGGTTGCAAGAATGAGTGACGTATTTCCGCGACCCGACGGGCGCATGATCGACGATGCCGTCGCAGCGGTGACAGTGTTGCCGGCGGTGCCATCCGAGGCAGACACATTGCCAGAAAGCGTCAACACTCCGGAGATTCCCCCAGAAGCCGTCGAAACGTTCGTTGCATCAGCGGCGACGCCCACGGCGGTATAGACATTCGAGCCAATTGTCACTGTCAGTGGATTGGAAGCACTCACGGTCTGCTGAACGCCATTGACAAACGCGGTTTGGAATCCACGAATATCGTCCACCGCAACCGAAGTACCAGGACTCCCCAAGGTTACCCGGACTCTCGTATTGCCGCCAAAATAACAAGCAAACAGCGCGTTCCGAGCCAGTTCGTCGAGGCTGCGTGCGGCTTGTTCGCCATTGGTGTAGGCATTCTGCAGAAACTGCGACGCGATGCCTACCCGGGAGGTAACCATATTGAGATCCATGGTCGCCGCGTAGTGGTTGATCGTGATGGTATACTGTTCCACCCCCCAGTTTCCCGGTGTAAGTCCGTTATCAAAGTTTGTATTTGTAGACGGGGCAAGCGGGACAGTGACAGTCGGCTTCAGGCCCGCGCGGGTCTTGGTCAGCGTCTCACCAATTCCAACGGCGATGTCTTCACGATCTGCGCAGGCCCGATAGCCAAGACGTGACACGAGAGCCTGCTCAAACTCGCGTTCCAGGAAGCCTTGCTGAATGATTGGCTGGAGAGCGGCAGGAAAATTTTGGATGCCCATGAAAGCTTAGCCTTTGGTCGGGGAAAAGGTTTGGTGAGTCATAATGAGTGCGATTTCTGATTCAAAGCCTGGAACGTTTGATAATATTGGCGCGCGCGATCCGATACTCGTCATCGGACATGTCTTTCGCCAACTTTTGTCGAGTGGGACCCGATGGTGGGACCTTGGCAATACTGGAGGACGACGGCGTAGCGAACAGCCAAGGCTTGGTGCGCTTCAGGCGGGCGATTAACTCTGCACCATCGTCGACGCTACCGTCTTCGCTCAAACGGACCTGGCTCATGTCCAGGAATTGCAGGCCATCCAGGTCAATCATGTTCGCCCGCATTGCCTCGATCTTCAGCTCAGCGAGGACTACCCGTTTTTCATTCAGGCGGTGGTTTTCCTGGCTGTCGCGCTCCAGTTTCTCAAGTCGGGCCCGGAGGTCAGCATCGGCATTCTCCTGTACATCAGTGTCGATCGGTACGTCAGTCAATTGGTTGTCTTTCATCTTGATCGGCGGCACTCTGTTTCAACTCGGCGGCAACATTATCAATGTCGTAGGTACCTGCGATCGCCCTTATGGCACTCGCACGGCTGATCAAACCGGACTTCATCAAGGTTTCCAGCGTTGTTGCATCAAGTTGACGATCTGCTGCTGAGGTGGGGTACCATCGGGGCCACTTCAGTGACAACTCAGAGGTCGGATCCATTTGTGGCAAATCTTCTCCTGCCGTGCGCAAAGAGTACCGCAGGGATGCCCGGACAATCATCCGTGCCAAAGAAAGTAAAGCCACTTCCCCATAAGTAATGCGGAGATTGTCTGCGAGCCAAAGCAGCCCCTGGTTCATCAGTTCCAAAGCACGGCCGGACTGAGCGGTGGTGAGGCGGTCAGGGCTCGCGCGATTGCCGTGAATGCTTTCAAGAGCGAACTCGCGGAGCGTACGAACGTAGTCAATCACCGCCGCTGCGGCGGTTCCACCAATTTCCAGGAGCCGGGCATCTCCCTTCTCACCGACAACCAGGGCATTTCCAGCACCTTTAATGATGTCAGTATCGGAGCCAACTGGCTCCTTCAATAACAACGTCGGGTCGCTGCTATACTTCAGTCCGCGACCAGCCTGGCTCAACTGGTAATCGATTTCGATCTGAGTTTCGACAGCAGCCCGGAATGTGCAGGTTCCGTCATTTGGGTCTCCAGTCGACGAAAAGCCCGGTAGATTCCGAATCCAGACGACCGGTACGAAACCGAGTCCATGGCGAACGGTCCGTCTGGTATCAACCGCCGGAGGCGGGCCGTCACTTATGGGTGATGGATTGTACCAGGTCTCTGCGGAACTATCCCATGACCGTTGGAACCAATAATCGATGGTGGGGTCAGTTATGTCATATCCATTGCTCGATAGTTGAACCCCCGACACTTTGTAGCGTTCAGTGACCGTCAATAGAGTGTCAGGTTCCTTCGGATTCCATGCCGGCGTGAGATATATCGAGTCCAGCACCTGAAAGAAGATCCGGCCATCGAGCACTCGCATCAGGATCGCAACCGACCCGACCGATCCTCGAATTGCAGCCTCGGTCATTACCAGATTGAGGTGCGAGTCCCGTACGATACTTGCAAGTGAGCTCTGCATCACCCGATCAGGGCAGTCGATTGTCGGGAAGTGACCTTCGCTGAACAGCAGCGAGACACTATCCTCGACCACGACACGACACAGGGGGTAGCGAACGGATGGTCTACGTTTTCTAAGTGGAATGTACTCTCCGGCGGCGCTGCGTTCATCGTGAAAGTCGTAAGGCAACACGTCGTATAGATGGCCATTCAGGACCCGGGTTAATGTGTCAAGAATCGATGTACGAGTTGGATAATCAGGATCGCGCGAGATCAGATCGCATATGGTATCGAACATGTATTCGTCCTGGAACCAGTACTGATTTCAACGAATATTGAATGGTACGAACAGCCGACGGCTACCGCCTGGGAAGTCCAACAGTGTCATGAACGCGCGCGATAACGCATCGACCTGGTCGTCCTTTGTACCTTGTGGAAATGTAATAAGCTCATCAATGAAGGCCTGATTCCAGGGACCGATACGAATTGCGACGTTGCCGGCTTCGATCTGTGCGGCGACCGGTAATGCTCTGGATAATTTCGACCCTTGTTCTCGTGACGTGTAAATCCGGTGACCTGCGAGCAACGAAGACAATTGTGCAATCTGGCTTTTACCAGCCTGACCAGGATCGATTGGCAGGCTAATCACAACGGAATAGCCATCCGAGCGCGCAGTGCTCACGACCACATCCTGGACTGCTCGATAATTTCCCCTGATTCGTACGACATGGTCCACCAGATACCGGCCTTCTTCGTCGACCACCAATTTCAGTCCGACGGTCCAATCTGGATCGTGATGAGCAGAATCGGGTGTCGCGGCGAGGTCCCAGGCCCGAACACCCCTTTCTGATGACGGCCGGGGTGATGGTTGCTCGAGCACTGACCGGAGTTCGCCCACCTTGAAAAGCCGCCCGGTGGAGGGATGCGGAGATTGTTGAAACAGCGCCGACCAGATGCGGCTTCCAACCACCGTCTGTTTCTTATGGAGTGCGTCAAGAGTCTCCCACTCAGGCCATAATGGAGCTCCGGAAGGCCGTCCGATGGGATCTTGGTCCTCGGCTATCGCGGGCAGTCGAAGAACGCGCCAATCCTCGCTGCTACGGGCGATCAGTTGGCCCCCAAGATCCTGCTCATGCCATCTTGTCATCACAATCACAACACGCGCGTCGGGTTTGAGTCGCGTCATCAACTCCGCAGTATACCAATCCCAAACGTGCTGGCGATGCTTCGGGCTATCGGCTTCTCCCATTGATTTGATTGGATCATCAATAATCGCAAGGTCGGCACGGCGTCCGGTGATGGCCCCCCGCACCCCGACCGCGAAGTACTCTCCGCCAGCGCTGGTTTGCCAATGCGCCGCCGTACGATCGTCAGTCAGCAGATCAAAGCCGATCCTTTGACGATGTTCATCAATCAACGCCTGGATTCGGTGACTGAAATGCTCGACCAAAGCGGCTGTGTGGGATGCTGAGATAACCGAAGATCGCGGATGTTGCATGAACCACCAGACCGGAAATATGATCGAGGTATAGGTGGACTTGGCGCTGCCGGGTGGCATCAGAACAAGAAGGCGCTTAACCTTGCCATCGCTTACTTGATTAAGATTCTCCAGTAAAAACCGATGATGCGCCGCTGGAGTAAGTCCCAAAGGCGTCATAACATCTGTGGCCCAGTCGATCAGATCCGTTCGAATCCGCTCCCTTGCAACCGACTCGTCGTATAACCTCAAGAAATTGGTGAGCAAGCTCGGTGTCATCCAACCGCGATGGGTTTGGGTCTCGTGATGTGGCACCGGTTATCGGGCGGTATCCGATCCTGCTAATGCCTAAAGTTGTAGGATGCGTTGATGGATCGTCGCTCTGATCGCAGACCGATCGAATGCGGTACCAATCGGCACAAACCCGCGACAATTCTGCAGTCCTTTTGTAACGCTTTAAAAATCGTGATCGATGCTGCGTCATGTCCGGGAATCAACCGCAGCGTACCAATCAGACTACCTCAGGTTGGGGTTCCTGGGCAAGGTATTTCTTCCGCAATTTTCCTGCTGCATCTGGAGCCCTCGTTCAGTGCGGGGTGAGTTATCCTTGCGGGCCTCCAGTTTCCGGGAACGCGCCAGTGCCATAGGACAAACCACGTTGTTTTGGCCGGGCGTAGAGGTGCGGCACGGGATTGCAGGTCGCTGCGCAGTGAAATTTCTGCTCGTTGCCATAAAATACGGTAGCACCCCCGTTCACAATCTCACCTGGCGACGAAGCGCTCCAGCCAATGGATCGTGTAGTCACCTGCCTGGAAATCCTTGTCGTCAACGATTCGGCGATGCAATGGAATTGTCGTCTTGATGCCCACGATCGCAAATTCATCCAGGGCTCTTCTCAGTCGATTGATTGCGTCGGTTCGGGTTGGAGCATGCACGATCAGCTTTGCGACCAGGCTGTCGTAAAAAGGTGGTACAAAATAATCCGCGTACAAAGCGGAATCGACCCGCACTCCCAATCCACCGGGTGCGTGGAAGATTGAGACCCTTCCGGGTGTTGGCATGAACGTCTCAGGGTCTTCTGCCGTCACTCGGCATTCTATTGCGTGTCCGGAAAACGTAATCTCTGACTGACGGTAGCCGAGTGTGGCCCCCGCGGCGATGCGGATCTGTTCCCTCACCAGGTCGACACCGCAGATCATCTCGGTAACCGGATGTTCAACCTGCAGCCGAGTATTCATTTCTATGAATGAAAACTTGCCATCCTGAAAGAGGAACTCCAAAGTTCCCACGTTCCGGTAGCCAAGTTGCTGCAACGCACCGGTCGCGACCTTGCCCAGAGCATCGCGCTGTTCAGGGGAGATCGCCGGTGAACCAGCTTCCTCCAGAAGCTTTTGATGGCGCCGTTGCAGGCTACAATCGCGCTCTCCGAAGTGCACGACAGACCCGTGCGAGTCTGCCAGAACCTGAATCTCGATATGGCGTGGGCGATCCAGGTATTTTTCGATATAAACGGCGTTGCTCCCGAATGCTGACTGCGCCTCCGCACGCGCCACACGGAACGCTTCTTCCAGATTGCCTGGGCCAGGCGCCACTTTCATGCCCCGCCCGCCGCCGCCTGCGGCAGACTTGACCATCACAGGGTAGCCGATACGACCCGCGATCGCTTGTGCGGTCTCCAGATCCGGCACCGAGCCCTCAGAGCCTGGTACTAATGGAACGCCAAGCGACGCCATCGCGACCTTCGCCGCAATCTTATCACCCATCATTCGGATATGAGTCGGCGAAGGACCGATGAATGTGAGACCGTGTGCCTCCACCATCTCGGCGAAGCCGGCATTTTCCGAAAGGAAGCCATAGCCGGGATGGATTGCGTCCGCGCCGGTGATTGAGGCAGCGGAAAGAATCGCGGCAACGTTCAAATAGGAATCCCTTGCCGCGGGAGGGCCGATACAAACGCTTTCATCGGCAAGGCGGACATGCATCGCGTCGGCGTCGGCCGTGGAATGCACTGCGACCGTTGGAATCCCAAGCTCACGGCATGCACGTTGAATTCGTAACGCGATCTCGCCGCGGTTCGCGATCAGAATCTTCTGGAACAAATTGATGCCTTATTCCACGATCATCAGAAGTTCACCGAACTCCACGGGAGTACTGTTCTGAACGACGATTTTCGTCACGGTGCCGGCCCTGGTCGCTTTGATCGGGTTGAATGTCTTCATCGCTTCAATGAGCAACAGAGTTTGCCCAACGGAGACTTCCTGCCCAGTGGATACAAAATTGGGGGCACCGGGCTCGGGAGCCAGAAATACGACGCCTACCATTGGGCTGGTAATCGAACCGGGATGATTCACCGTATCGTCGGTTCCTGTCATCGCAGCATGGCGTATGGCGGAGTCCGCTACCGCATTCGGTGCCGGCACAGAAGCCTGCGCCGCGGCGCCGGCAGATATCGCGCCCCGGACAACTCGGATCCTGGTATCCTTGTCTGCAAGTTCGATCTCGGTCAGCCCACTTTCGGCCATCACAGCCGCAAGCTGGCGAATTTGGTCGGGATCGGTCGGAATTCTGGTCACGTAGCTTTCTCCAGAAGTTCTGCAATCGGGTCTGGCACCTCGGAATCGCCGCAACCTCGAGATCCGCAAAGCATGCCGATCATGCAATCCGACGCATTGGCCTGGAGACCGGGTCCGAGGCGACTGAGGACGTCAGAGATCCGTGCATCTCGGTCAACCGCGAATCGGGCGCCGGCCCGGCGCCCGGTAGATCGATCGTACAATCATCGAGCAGTCCTCGATTGATCTCCGTCAACGATGGCAACCCGGCCTCGTCAAACGCTGCACGGCAGCCGAAAATCAGGCCCAATTCGTTGCAAGATCGGGCGAAACGATGCGCAGCTGCACCTTCGAACAGGCGCGGCATACGCAAGCGGGACATGGTGCTCGGATCGATCAGTGGCACGACCAACGGGCGGGAATCGGTGTCTGGCATGGCGGCGGCGTAGCATGGTTGGGTTCCAGGGTCCAATGCAGTGCCAAAATCAGCCAATGCCCTCGGGGATCTCCGCAGGCCAATCGCATTTGGAACCCATCGCCGGCCCGAGGCCCGACCGGCGGAGCAACTCCATCTCGAAGGGCCGGGCGCCCCCAATCGGCCCTCTTGCCCCGACACCGCACCGTGCATCCGTTTTGATCCCTTCCTATCGGCGTGCATCTGCGTCTGAAAATCTTATGTTCCCATCGGCAAGACGGTACGCTCACTGACACGATGCGGTGTTGCGGCAAGTCAGAAATTATCAAAGGGGATGAACGCGGATAAGAAGGGATAAGGCCGGATGGACTGTGCGGGTGAAACCGCGAGCGCCATCCATTGCAATGGATATTCATGCAAGCCGGTTGTCCTGATTGGGTCGGCAACACGAACAAAGTTCCAAATGCGATCACCCTGTGGAACTCCAAGCGAGTGATTGGAGAAATGGTAGGCAAGAGAACCGGCAAACTGGCGGGCCTCGACCGGTTGGACGACAAGCGCGGCGATCCCTGTGAACTGAGTCCGGTGCCGCGAATTCCACTGGCCGATCAGCGCCGGCGCTTTTCCAGTTCCGCTTCGTTAACTCTCAGGCCGAGCCCCGGGCCTTCCGGCAGGTGGAACACACCCGCAATGGGAACTGGCGGGTTCTCGAATAAGGGATGCGTCCGGGATGAAGGGTCGTTCCACTCCGCCGGCTTGGAGCTTTGCAACAGCGAAGCAAGGACCTGTAGGTTTGCGGTGTGCCCGACCGTCGGCTGGGTTTGGTGAGGTACCAATTCGACCCCGTGCGCATGTGCCAGGGCGGCACAGCGCAACAGGCCGGTAATCCCGCCCATCTTGACGATATCCGGCTGCACCATGCGTACGCCTGCGCTGATCAGGTCGTTGAGGGCGGGCAGCGTATAGGTTTGCTCGCCTGCCGACACGGTAATATCCAGCACCCGGGCGACCTCGCCCATCGCTCGAACGTGGTAGTGCTGGACGGGCTCTTCAAACCACCAGTATCCCAACTCTTCCAGGGCCCGACCAACGCGGATCGCACCTCCGACCGTGTAGCAATTGTTGGCGTCGAAGGCGAGAGGAAACCCGTCACCAACAAGGTCTCGAACCGCGCGCGCCTTGGCGATGTCACCGGGAATGTCTGTATCCAGAGCTGTTCGCTGGTTATCGAAGCGGATTTTTATCGCGGCCGGTTGATCCTTCAAGCGCTGCTCGACAATCCGAACGACCTCGTCCCGCGAACGTTCGCCATTTCCGCCAATCGACGCATAAAATGGCAGAGCCGTCTTCCAGGCTCCTCCAATCAACTTGTAAATCGGTAGGCCGGTTGCCTTGCCTTTCAGATCCCACATTGCAATATCCAACGCGGCCAGGGCACCAGTGAGAGCACCTTCCGGGCCAAGCTTAATGAGTGCATGCATCGCCCTGTCGAGGATCACCGCATGATCCAACGGATCCTGACCAAGCAACATTGGTGTCAGGTCGCGGCGTATAATACCAAGAGATGCGAGCCCTCCTTGCATCGGTGATGCTTCACCAATCCCGGTCAATCCTGCATCGGTACTGATGCGCACGAACGCACTGCGTTGTGTTGGGGAATCGTCCGACGCCCAGCTGATCTGGAATGCATCTATTTTGGTGATTTTCATGCTCATGCTCGTTTGGTCAGGACGTTCGATTGCGAGAAATGAGGCGCCCACCCCGCGCGTCGGTTGCGCCTGTTCCTTGAACGTATGTCGAATGGCCGTTTACCCACGTCTCGGCGATGCCCTCCGCGGGCAACGTAGGTGTTTCAAATGTCGCCGCGTCTCGCACCGTGAGCGGATCGAACAGAACAAGGTCCGCGTAGGCGCCAGCTCGGATGACGCCGCGGTCGATCATGCCGAAGACTGATGCCGTATGGCCGGTCATTTTGTGCACCGCCGCTTCCATGCTGAACAAGCTCAGGTCGCGGGCGTAATGGCCGAGGACGCGCGGGAACGTGCCCCATAACCGCGGGTGCGGGAATGTATCATGCGGCAAACCGTCACTGCCGATCATTGCGAGGTGATGCGTCATGATGCGTCGGACGTCCGCCTCGTCCATTTGGAAGAAGATGCCACCAGCCGGTAGCAGACGCTCTGCCGCCTCGCCGTCGCTGATACCCCACTCGGCTGCGATCGAATCCAGCATCCTGCCGGACATCTCAGGATGCGGCATCGACCACGTTATCTGAACCGGCACGTCCTGTCGCAACCGCTCTGGGATGAGGACCGTGGAGCCGGCAACATACGGGTAAACGTCGAACGCCACCTGCTGATCTATGGCACCGCGGTCAATCGCCGGCAGGCTTTCGATCGAACGCCCAAAGTTCTCCGGCATTGTGCATTTGTGATGACTGATCACAACTGGCGCGTCTACAGCCCAGCCAATCTTGAGAGATTCTTCAATCGACAGCAACACGTCATCGGCTTCGTTGCGCATATGGGTGACGTATATACCGCCGGCGGCGCGCAATGCCTCGGCAACGGCTATGACCTCATCGGTTGGAGCGTGCATATTGGGTGGGTAATATAACCCGGTCGAAAACCCCGACGCTCCCTGGGCCAATGCCTCCACCAACTGATCGCGCATGTGCTGCGCTTCTTTGTCCGACGCCGAACGGGCGGTATCGCCGTTCATTGCACCCACGCGCAGCGACATATGACCAATCAGCGCATAGGTATTGACCGGCGAAGGATCGCGCTCCAACTGCTCAGCGTACGCGGCGAAGCTATCAAACGTCCAGAACGCTTCGCCACCCAGAAGATCCAGCGGCGGCGGCGGCCGAGACGTCATCCGAACCGGCGATAGTGAAATGCCGCAGTTGCCGACCACGACGGTGGTTACACCCTGCGACATCTTACACAGCATACAGGCGGGGCCGCACAGCACAGCGCGATCGTCATGCGTGTGTGCATCAATGAAGCCGGGCGCGACTGCCGTACCGGTTGCGATCACTTCTCGCGTGGCGGAGAGAGTGCCAAGCTCTCCAACCGCGGTAATGCGGTCACCGGTTACCGCGACATCAGCCTTGAAGCGAGGCGCGCCGGTACCGTCAAACACCGTTGCATCACGTATGATCATGTCACAACGCAGCGCCATGGCGACCTCCCGCGCGGTTGATGCAAGTGAGGATGTCAGAATATCGCCCGTCGGAAAACCCAGGCATGACGTGGGGCGAACCAAGGACGGCGAAATATCATGTGCGGAGGGTGTTTGTGGCCGCCCAATCGGGCATCCTATCCTGATCAAGCGCCACCCGGTAGATCGACCGAGCGTTTTCGGTCGAAACCAATCCATCCCGAACATCACGTGCCACCAACTCGGGATCCCGGGTGCTGGGATTTCCCATACCTGCGCCCCCGGGGAGTTCCAGAATCAAACGATCTCCATCCGGGATAACCTGGTATCCCTTGGTCCGGAGCGTTACTCCAGACTTATGCTTCACAACACCTGGGGCACCGTCGCGGCCCCCGTCACGGCCCTTTGGGGCATGTGCTATGCGATCGAAGCTGGCATTGACCGAGAATTCCAGGTCGCCCTTGGTACCAATTTCCATGATTTGGCCGGTGCCGCCGCGGGTTCTGCCAGCCCCGCCAGAATCGGGCTTAAGTTCCTTCCGCCAGATGATGATTGGGGCCACGTTTTCCGTTGCTTCGACCGGCATGGTTCGGACCCCAGAGGGAAATGCTGTAGCGTTCAACCCATCCTGTGTCGGACGGGCACCGGTTCCGCCAGAGTTGAATGTGATGATCTCGAAATCCCCAATGACGGGTTTATTGCCACGCGCCTGACCGGAGACTGCCGAACCGCCTCGCAAGGGTGGATTCCACAAAGCAGACGCACCTTCTGCCGTGACCCGATCAGGAACTGCCTGGTGCAGACACCCCATCATCAGGTCAGGTAACAGGTGGCCGATCACGTGGCGGACCGAGACCGGATAAGGGTGCGGTGCGTTCAGGATGCAACCATCCGGAATGATCATCCGAAACGGCGTGAGTGATGCCCAATTATTGGGGATATCCGGCGCGACCACGCACTTGATTCCGAAACTGGCATAAGCTCGGCAATACGCTGGTGGAACATTGATCCCACGGGACGAAAGGCCCGACGTGCCAGCAAAATCGACCTCGATGCTATCGCGAAGAATCTGCATGCGAGCCGCCAGGCGCACCGGTTCCTCGTAGCCATCCGACCATATCTCGCTTGAGAACGTGCCCTCCGGCAGGCGCGCTATTTCGGCGCGGGTCGCGCGAAGTGAATTATCAAAGATAAATTGGGCGAGTTCATCAAGACCGTCCAATTCGAACTCGTCCATCATTTCGACCAGACGGCGGGCACCAGCGTCGTTGCAGGCGCACAGTGAATAAATATCCCCCTCTAACTCCACGGGCAGACGTGAACCGGCGCGGATAAAATCGAAGAATGTATCATTTGGTTTGCCGCGATCAAAGCATCGGACGATGGGAATATACATTCCCTCCTCAAAAACCGAGCGTCCTTCCGGTCCCATTCCAAGACCGCCGATGTCGATGACATGTGCTGTGTTCGCGAACAGCCCGACGATTTTTCCCTGGTAGTACGCCGGGCTCACGACCGTGAGGTCGTGCAGATGGCCGGTCCCCAGCCACGGGTCGTTGGTGATGTAATGATCGCCGGGATGCATGGACTCAATCGGAAACTTCTTCAGAAAATGCCCGACACTTTCTGCCATCGAATTCACATGTCCCGGGGTTCCGGTCACCGCCTGAGCGATCATGCGGCCATGCAGATCGAACACCCCGGCAGACAGGTCGCCTGCCTCGCGCACTGTCGTAGAGAACGCAGTGCGAATCATAATTCTTGCCTGTTCCTCGACGACCGCAATGAGACGATTCCACATGATCTGGCGATGAATTTGCACCAGAGGGTTGGTTTCAAGTGCCATCAGTCAGTCCCCCGTACAATTTCCAGGTATCGAAGGTTGTTCACGAAAGCCTGCCATCCCGGCCCAACGAGCGTCGAGGTTTCGTCCTCTGAGATAATTGCCGGTCCCAGGATCCGGGCGCCTGGTGTCAGTGCAGTGCGGTCATAAACAGCCCAAGGGGCGGTTGCTCCAGATGACGTGTCGCGAACGAGTTGCGATCGGGTTGATCGGGGCTGGGTGAAGTCGGTAATCGGCAGGACGGTTGCGACCGGCGGGATCGCTGTTGTCAGGACGACCGCGAAACTCATCACCTCCACGTCTGACCCTGGTACGGGCCGATCGAAAAATCTTGCGTATTCATGTTCGTAAGCTGCGCGAATAGCCGGCACATCAGCGGCAGACAATATTCGAGTTGGCAGGAAGGCTGGAATTTCATGTCCTTGCCCGACATATCGCATGAATGCGATCCGAGTTTCGGTCATCGAGGCGCCCAATCGCCCTTGCTCAACCACCGCACGCGCTTCGTCAAACATCGAGGTTAGCAACGAGTTGACAGCGTCGATATCAAATGTCGAAAGCCGCTGGTACAGGCTCCGAACGACCTCGTAGCCAACAGGTGCGCGGAGGAAACCAATCGCACTCCCGACGCCGGCACCGGATGGCACCAGGACATGGCTTATCCCAACCTTCTCCGCCAGACGGCAGGCATGTACCGGGCCACCACCGCCAAAAGCGATCAACGTGCGGCCCTCATAGGTTTTCCCGGACTCGATGGCATGCACCCTGGCAGCGTTAGCCATGTTCTCGTCAACGATCTCGATCACACCCAAAGCTGCTATTTCGGGAGCAAGTCCCAATGGCGCCCCAACCGCGGTCAAAAGAGCGTCGCGCGCTGCCGCGGGGTTGAGTTGTATTGTGCCCCCCGCGAAGTGAGCAGCGTCGTAACGACCGAGCGACAAATTTGCGTCTGTTACCGTCGGTTTCGTCCCGCCTTGCCCGTAGCAGGCCGGTCCAGGGTCCGCCCCCGCGCTCTCGGGGCCAACCTCGATTCGAGCCATTGTATCAACATGAGCGATCGAGCCGCCGCCTGCGCCAATCTCTACCATCTCGATGACCGGAATGCGCAACGGCAACCCGGACCCTTTGCGGAACCGGCCAACCCGCGCGACCTCAAAGGCGCGGGCTGTTTGCGGGCGGAAGTCGTCAATCAGGCAAATCTTTGCGGTCGTGCCGCCCATGTCAAAGGAGAGGACGTGGTCGAGCCCGCATTCTCGGGCAATATGAGCCGAAAAAATCGCTCCGCCGGCCGGTCCGCTTTCAACCAAACGAATAGGAAAACGGCATGCCGTGTCGATCGTGGTCAAACCGCCTCCGGACATCATCAAGAACAACGGTGCAGTGAAGCCGGCTTCCCGAAGATCGGCCTCTAATTGGCGGAGGTACCGAGCCATCATCGGCTGGACATAGGCGTTGGCGACCGTGGTGGAAAATCGTTCCCATTCCCGCATCTCCGGCGACACTTCGGACGACAACGACACCGGAATTTCCGGGAGCTCCTCGTTCAGAATTGTCCGGACCAGCTGTTCATGTACGCCATTTACGAATGCATGCAGAAACCCTACGGCGACACTGGCGACCTGTTCGCTCCGCAATCTTGGTACAAGCGCACGCACGTCGTTCTCATCGAGAGCGTCCAGAACGCGGCCCGTGTTGTCCAACCTTTCGGCGATCGGAAGACGGAGGCTGCGTGGGACCAGCGGCTCGGGTAACGTGATGTTGAGATCGTACTGGTCATAGCGACTTTCATTGCCCATCGCGATGACGTCGCGAAATCCCTTGGTGGTCAGCAGAGCGGTGCGAGCCCCTTTGCGCTCGATCAGCGCGTTGGTCGCCAGGGTTGTTCCATGAATGATCAGATCAATGTCCGCCGCCGCGACCCCAGACGTATCCAGGATCGTCCGAACGCCTGTCAAAACCCCAACCTCTGGCGCAGCTGGCGTCGTGAGTACCTTTATTGTGGTACGAACCCCCCGATGCTCCAGAGCGACATCCGTGAAGGTTCCGCCAATATCGACGGCGAGGCGGGCAGCGGTACGGACAGTCGACATCATACCTCGGAAGAGTGGGGCTCCGCCAGTGAACGGCGGCGGGTCGCCGGTGGCAAGATGCCATACGCTGAAGAACCATCCGGATTTGCCGGGCCAGCCTCGACAGAGGCGTCTCAATAAGCCTTGGCGGGCGTCTCTTCGTCCACTCTGAGGGCCTCTGCTTCACGTCGCAAGCGTCGGAAACTCCGCACACTGAAAGGCAACATCATCAGGTAAATCAGCCCGCCGGCGGCCAAGGCAGCCCAGGGATCGGCAAACAGGAGCGCGACAAACAACCCGGTGCCAAGCAGAAGCGGCAGAACATATTCAGCTGGAACCTTGAAGTTCTTGAAGCTCCAAACCGGTAGGGACGAGATCAGCAGAGTGGCGGTTCCGACCAGGATCGGACCACAAAACAACGGATGATGGGTCACCGTGTTCAGTGCCTCCCATCCCACCGAATCTGCTTCCAATCCCAGAAAGACCGGAAATAGCGCCAGTCCAGCGCCTGCGGGAGCGGGAACTCCGGTGAAGAAATTGTATGCGTACGCAGGGCGCGGCCGATCGTCTGCCATGGCATTAAAGCGTGCCAGACGGAGTGCCATGCAGACCGCGAATAATATACATAACGCATAGCCAATGCCGCCCAGACGCTGAAGCGACCATTCGTAAAGGGTCAATCCAGGGGCCACGCCGAAGCACGCGAAGTCTGACAAGCTATCGAATTCGGCGCCAAAACGCGAGGTTCCCTTCAGAAGCCGCGCCAGCCGCCCGTCCAGCCCATCTATCACACCGGCGATGGTTATCGCGACCGCGGCCGACTCGAAGCGGCCTTCCATAGCGAATCTCATGGCTGTCAGACCCGCGCAAAGTCCAACCATCGTCATAAGATTCGGAACGATGCGGTTAAACGATGGACCTCGGTATCGCGGCCGAGCCCGGGGACGAAGTCGTCTGGAGCGGCGGATCGGAAAACGACGGACAGGTTCACTCATGGGCTGACCTCCGCGATCACGGTTTCTCCTCCGATCATGGTCTGACCTTCGCAAACCAAAGGTTGGATGCCTTCCGGCAAATACAAATCCGTCCGGCTGCCAAATCGTATGATGCCCAGGCGATCGCCGCCATGAACGGCGTCACCCTCCCGAAGCGAGCACAGAATGCGGCGAGCGATCAAACCGGCAATTTGCACAACGACCAGTTCCCTGCCGTCGGATAATCGAAATGCGATCGCATTTCGTTCGTTTGCGTCGCTGGCCTTGTCCAGGCTCGCGTTGAGAAAGGCGCCATGCCGATACGCAATCCGCGTAACCGTACTATCGATCGGTATGCGATTTACATGGACATTCAGAACGGAAAGAAAGATCGAAATGCGCCACCTGGTTGCTGGTCCAAGCCCAAGCTCGGCTGGTGGGACGCCTGGCGCGACCGATACGACGCGCCCATCCGCGGGAGCCAAAATGGCACCGGTCCGCATGGGCGGTACACGCGCAGGGTCGCGGAAGAAATAGAGGCAAAACAGCCCACCAGCGAGGCCAATGAGCGTCAGCCAACGGCTCATGAAAAGGCCGATCACCATAACCGCCAGGCAACCGAGAATGAACGGTCTCCCGGCCGGATGCGGTGGGGGAAAGATAGTTCGTAAATCTATCGCCAATGACATTTCCGTGCGGCTCGTCCGCGAGTTTGTTTATGAATGGTTCACCTTTCGCGAGCAACATACCCTCAGTCCGACTAGGAGTGGTTGGTATGCCGTTCAAGGAACCCTTTACACTAGGGCCGTTTTCGGTCGATGCCGAAGGGCGTTTGTCTCCGGCGCGCCCGGGCGTTTCGCCGGGATTCAGTGTCCATTGGCGCGGGCGGATCGTCCATGCCCGACTTGAGCAATGCGTCGGCCACGATGGACGTCTGCATATTCGGTCAAGCCTGGGGCGAATTCCGAGTAGCGCGTCCGATCCTGCTACACGTCTCGGGTGTTTTGCCATGTTGCGGAGTGTACTGAGTGTGCTTCCACCCGCCTGGAACGCACGGCTTCTACCTGATCATCAGCCGCAACTTGAGGTGGAAACCATCGTGGCTCTCCCGATCAGGGTCACGAACCTGGTAGTTGAGCTAACGTTATTCCTGATCGTCCTCTCACCATACCTTGATCTCATGGATCGAGCGGGCGTCACGCTCGTCGCCTCATTGGCGGAGCCAGTCCTGGCAGCTTCGTAACGGGGGACGCACGTCGATGACGATCCGAGAGGCTCGCCAGCTGAACCACTGCAGCCGGAAGTCAGAAGATCGGTAAGGCGAACACCTCCGATTCTAAATAGTCAGTCAAGGCGTGGGCGTGCACCGCAGGTGGCATCGAGCAAATAGCTCTCGGTGACCGGTGAGCCTGTCGAGGATCTGCACGGCTTCACCAATTCACGGGATAGTAGCGAACTTGCCATCCGTCATCGCCATGTCAGATCGTTCTCGTCGAGGGCAGGAAGCTGATCGGCGAGGGCGTATCGCTGAAGATGTCGCCCAATTGGCGCTGGAACGTGATGGTTGGCGTATTCTTGCGCGCCGGCTTCGAACTTCGGCAGGCGAGATCGATATGGTGGCGGAGAAAGATGGTCTTCTGGCGATCGTGGAGGTCAAGGCCCGCCCCCGCCTGGCCGATGCGGCTGCCTCGCTGTCGGATCGACAGCAGGCGCGCCTGGTCTCGGCTACCGAAATCATCCTTGCAAACAACCCTGACTGGGGCGCCCAGGGGGTTCGGTTCGATTTGTTATTGGTCGACTCTGCTGGTGTTGTACGGCGTATCGCCGACGCTTTTCGGGGCAATGGTTGAATCGCCGACCCTAGCGAATTCGGGTCTGGTTTCGATGTCGGTACGAGATTGCTTCAGCGATATGCAGACGGCCAACGGTATCGGCGCCGGCGAGATCGGCAATCGTACGCGCAACCCGTAGAACGCGAGTTCGGCCGCGACCAGACAAGCCCAGTTGATTCATCGCATCTTCGACCAGCTTGGACGCATCCGGCGTGAGCAGCACGGAGTCGCTCTCCACCTCCGCATTGCTGGCTGGACCGTCTGCTCCGTGGCGGTCGCGTACCGCCAGTCGGGCACGTTTGACCCGTTCCGCGATGACCGCGCTTGGTTCACCCCGCGGCGCACGAGTGAGTTCGGCAGCGGTCGCGGGTTGCACTTCGACCGCGAGGTCGATCCGGTCTAGGACGGGACCGCTGATTCGGTTGCGGTAGTCCTCACCGCAACGGGGAGCATGGCCACATTCCCTTCCGCCATCGCCGAGATACCCGCACCGGCACGGATTCATTGCTGCCACGAGTTGAAATCGTGCCGGGTAGGTTATGTGGGCTGATGCTCTCGAGACGGTGGTGCGTCCGGATTCCATCGGCTGACGCAACGACTCCAACGTTTGGCGTGGGAATTCCGGCAACTCGTCCAGAAACAGCACACCTCGATGTGCGAGGGACACCTCCCCGGGCTTCGCACGTAGCCCGCCGCCGGTCATTGCTGCTTGCGACGCGGAGTGGTGAGGTTCACGAAAGGGCGGCCGCAGGATCAGGCAGCCGTTCTCCAAAAGGCCGGCAACGCTATGAATCATGCCGACTTCGAGCGCCGCTCTGGGTTCAAGGTCTGGAAGCAGCCCGGGTAGCCGAGCGGCGAGCATGGACTTGCCCGACCCTGGGGGGCCAATCAACAGGATATTGTGACTGCCAGCTGCCGCTATTTCGATGGCGCGCCGGGCGGTTTCCATCCCTTTGACGTCACGCAGATCCGGACCGCGTCCAACGTCAACAATACCTCCGGCAGCCGGTGGCACGAGAGTCCGGGTGCCATGAAAATGACTGATCAGCGCAGTCAAGTCCGGAGGTGCCAGTATGTTGATGTGACCCGCCCAGGCAGCTTCACCACCTTGTGCCTCCGGGCAAATAAGGCCCAGGTCGCGTGCCGATGCGGCAATCGCTGCCGGGAGCACGCCCGCCACTTTATTCAGAGATCCGTCAAGTGATAATTCCCCGAGAGCGGCGTATTCTGAAAGAAGATCTCGGGGCACGATATCCATTGCTGCGAGAACGCCGAGGGCGAGCGGGAGGTCAAAATGGCTGCCCTCCTTGATCAGGTCCGCGGGCCTTAAATTAATCAATATACGCCGAGGCGGCAGGGATAGACCCATGGCGTGGAACGCCGCTCTGACGCGTTCCCGTGCCTCTGCCACCGCCTTGTCTGCAAGGCCAACGATAAGGAAATTTGGCGCACCGCTGGAAAGCTGCACCTGAACTTCCACCGGTATCGCATCGATCCCTGCAAATGCGAATGTGGCCACCTGGGCCATGGCATGAGATGGCGGACGACTGGGCATCCCGGGAACGTAAGGTCGAGAAGTGAACAGGAAGATAATGCCCCATAGGCTGTCGGGACCGCCAAAGCCACGACCCTACCTTGGTGCTCCGGGCAGCTTGAGGTTTCTACTGGTCAGTTGAGCTGACGGAGGGTCGCCGCCGGATGCCCGCCGGCACGTGGCGGAAATTCAGTGTTGCCGGGTCGGCGACCACCGGTCCCGGCGCAACGGCCACGATCACGTGTCCGGCAATTGGCCCGAAATCCGCGCGAAAATGCACGGATGATTTCAAAACAAGGATCGGACAGGTGGACGGCTCAATTCCAACGTGGCGGATGATTGCCTGGTCGAGTGCCTGCATTTTGCGTGTTACAACGATGACTTTAACTCCATCGATGTCGATCAATGCGGTAGGCCCCAGGTTGGCGGGATTGCCGGCGCCCATCGGCCCGGTCAGCGTAAAGCGCCCGTCAGTCAGGCGTTGCACCCGCGCGGAGCATTGATACGGCAAGCGGTCTGATTTGCCGCCAAGCGACAGTGAAACCGTCGCGCCTTCACCAGCGGCATGACACGCCGCGGCGCTTTGCCGATCGTTGATCAGACAAACCAATGCGCCCCTTGCTTCCTGTCGAACCAACTCCGAGAGCAGCTCGGTTGTGTCTCCGTGACCGCCGCCACCGGGGTTGTCCTGCGTGTCCGCGATGATGATGGGTCCTAAGGTATTCGCGATGCGACGCTTTGCCTCCGTCACGGCCGCAGTTGATGGAAGCAGCTCCTGGGTGAACTCAGCTTCTCGCATCGCCACAATGCTGAGGAATTGATCTGCGATTTCGTCCGCTGCAATTTTGGTATCCGCGTAGGCGGCGAGTGCTGGCCCACAACCGCAGAAGTCCGCATATGGAAATCCAAAGCAAAATGCCAATTCGGCGATGCCGGGGCGGCCAGCGATCACCGCACGTTCCACCATCACCTGACTCATGGGCGGAATGAGGGTGCACTGGGCGCCAAGCGGAATCCAGAAGTCAAGTCGACGGAACGTTCTTTCCCATGGTACGCGTCGGCGAATTCGCTCGAACAGCAGACTGGCCGCACGTGCACCGGCTGCTTTCATGTCGACATGAGGATAGGTCCGAAACGGTACAACCACATCCGTCAAACTGACCATGGCGTCGGTCAAATTGGCGTGCGGATCCAGGCTGATCGTGAGTGGCAATGTCGGACCGACGATCGCGCGAACGCGTCGAAGCAGTTCCCCTTCCGCATCCGGGAAACTGTCAACCATCGCCGCGCCGTGCAAATCGAGATACACGCCGTCGAGCGGACCATCATCCAGCGCCGTTGACAGCAGGGCGCAATTCAGTGCGGTGATACGTTCGAATGCCTCGTCCTGGACGGGACCGGCGGGATTGGCGAACCCCCAGGCCAATGGGACGATCGTTGCTCCTTCAGATTCAATGACGGATATCGCTCCCGCGGTCGGTACCGACGTATTACGCAACGAATCGAGCAATGCCGCGCCATGACAAAGGGGCGGGAAACCCCCGGGCTCGAGGAAGTCTCGATAAGTCGTCGGATTTGCAGCGAAAGAATGGCTCTCGTGTAAGAAGCCGCCAATTGCTATCCGCATGGACTCAACTCCATAGTGGGTCAATGGGACCTCTGCCGCTTAGTACCGCGGCGATATTGTCGAGAGCACGAAATCCCATGGCGTTTCTGGTCTCTCGCGAGGCACTGCCGACATGCGGCGACAGAATGACATTGTCCAGATTGGCGAAACGTGACTCGAAGTCGGGTTCTGAGCGAAAGACATCCAGACCGGCGGCAAATAGCTTTCCGGATGTCAGGGCATTGAGCAGGGCCTCCTCGTCAACCAGGCCGCCACGCGAGACGTTTACAAACACCGCCCCCGCGGGGAGAAGCGAGAATGCTTTTGCGTCAACCATCTTGTCGGTGGCCGGCCCAGCCGGCGCATGCACCGAAAGAAAATGACAATGTGGCAGCATCGCGTGAAAATCGGCAAAGAATGTCGCGCCGCGTTCCAACTCCGGAGGAAGGCGATGCCGTGCATGGTAGAGGATTTGTATGTCAAAGCCGCGTGCTCTTTGCGCCATAGCCCGACCAATTCGCCCCATACCAAGGATACCGAGCGTCTTTCCGGTGACGCGTACGCCCAACAGGTCGCCTTGACCGATACGATAACGCCAGCCCTGGCGCATGATCCGATCGTACTCAAAGGCACGCCGCGCAGCGGCAAGCAGCATCATGAACGCATGATCGGCCGTGCATTCCGTCAGCACGCCGGGGGTGTTCGTTACGATCAGATTACGTTGTCTTGCCGCGGTGACATCAATGTGATCGAAGCCGACGCTGCTGGTTGCCCCGACGCTGACCGAATTTGGCAATCGCGCGATAAGGTCTGCGTGCAAATTCAATGTGTTTGTGAACATGATCGCGTCGGCGCGATGCCGATTTGCGGCGTCCGCGACCTCATCGCCGGTCATATCGCTATTGCCGCTCACAATAACGGCATCAAATTCCTCACGCGCGCGGATATTAACGTCAAGCGGCATCAGGCATGCGAGAACAATGCGCGGCTTCATGCGGCTCACCCTTCGGTCGGTGGATTGCGTGGTTGCCTCATTCGGCATGGCCAGGCTCAGTCCAGATCGTCCAGACTGAACTGTTCGGCCTCTTCGTCATAGCTGAACAGTTCCGCGTAACGCCCCCATCCGATGACCGTCCGCAACGTATCTTCGGCATAGTCCGGCGACATATGATCCTCCAGCTCGTCACGGAAACGAACGGCAGACGCCCGGTGGTTCCACCGTTCGTCGAGAACCTGCCGGATCATGTTCGCCAGCGGGACGTGAGCGCGCAGTGCTTCGGTGAACAGCGCCCTGCGGCCATCGACGTCGGCCTGAACGAACGCGCGGCCCTTTTCGGTCAGATAGATATCGCCTTCCTCCAGTACCGCAAATCGAAACAATTGCAGCGTTTCTCCCAATGGCAGCAGATCGTCGACCTCGTAATGAAGGGTGGCCGCGAGCGCCGGTAAATCCGCGCGCCCGTCATAGGGGGGCGCGGCCAGGGTCTCCATCAGGCCGGCCATCAGATTGATGCCGACCCGTTGTAAGGGCATTGCGAGTGGGTGGGGTGGGGCGGTCGCAGCCTTGCGCTCAACCGGGGCACGTCGGGTCATCAAAGCGTAGATGTCGTCGACCATCTGCCGAAAGTCGGGGTCGAGACGATTGCGAGGGTGGGGAAAGGGCACCGTCAGTTCGCTCGCCACTCGGCCGGGATTCGAGGAGAACACCAGAATGCGGTCACACATCAACACGGCTTCTTCAATGTTGTGGGTGACCATCAACACTGACTTTACCGGCAGCTTGCCTTCCGTCCAGAGGTCGATGAGATCGGTGCGAAGCGTCTCCGCCGTGAGCACATCAAGCGCACTGAATGGTTCATCCATCAACAGCAAATCTGGATGAACAACCAAAGCGCGCGCCAGCCCAACGCGCTGTCGCATCCCGCCTGAAAGCTCCTTCGGATAGGCCGACGCGAACCCGCCAAGACCAATCAGGTCAAGTGCCTCATCCGCGCGCTTCTCTCGCACCACGCGAGAGACACCGCGAGCCTCCAACCCAAGTTCGACATTTTCCTGAACGGTCAGCCACGGGAACAGGGCGAAGCTCTGGAAAACCATCGCAATGCCCTCGGGGGGGCCGGCGACCGGCGTCCCTCGCCAGGATACCTGTCCCGCCGACGGACGCAACAGCCCCGAAACAATTCGGAGCAAGGTCGATTTTCCTGAACCTGACCTGCCCAGAAGGGCGACAATCTCGCCTTCTCGCAAGACGAGATTGACGTCCTCGAGAACGACCAGGTCGGTGCTGGCCTCCTTGTGATATGCCTGGCGGCAGCCAAGAACTTCGAGCAATGGAGCGTCCATGGTGGTAACCTATCCCAAGGTTAGTCTGCGGCGCGCATAGCCATAAAGCGGATGCCACAGCAGCCTGTTGAATGCGAGGACGAATGCCGACATGACGGCAACGCCGAGTACCACGCGCGCCATGTCCCCTCGCTCGGTCGCCTCCGCAATATACGCGCCGAGACCATGTGCGACGAGCTTCGTATTGCCCCAGGTAACGACCTCGGCAACAATCGCCGCGTTCCAACAGCCACCGGAGGCAGTGATCGCTCCGGTTATGTAATACGAAAATATCCCCGGAACGATTACCTTGCGCCACCACAGGAAGCCATTCACTCGAAAGTTACTGGCAACTTCACGCAGGTCTCCTGGAAATGCCGCAGCACCCGCCACGACATTGAACAAAATGTACCACTGAGTCCCCAGAATCATCAGTGGCGTGAGCCAGATATCGCGGTTCAGTTGGTAATGGACAATGACGATCACGAACACCGGGAAGAAAAGATTTGCGGGGAATGCGGCAAGAAATTGTGCCAAAGGCTGTGCTCGTCTGGCCCAGGCCGGGCGCAGGCCAAGCCAGACTCCGATCGGCACCCAGATCAGACTGGCCAATATCATTAGGACAATCACGCGCGACATCGTAATGCTGCCAAGCAAGACGGCCTGGCCCACATCGGACCATGCCAGTTCGGCGGCGGCGAATGTGAAAGCGCGCCAACAGGCCCATGCCACCAATCCGCAGACCAATACCCCCCAGACAACGCTGATTGCCAGAGATTGGCGTTCAGGTTGTCGCCATGGATTGCCACCAAAGGACAGACGCAGTCCTCCCACTGTCGATGCGGCCTGGCCGACGGCATCGCCAAGGAAGCTCAACAGCCGCGTGCGGCGGATCAGGCGTAGCATCCAAGGATCAGTGGCAGTCGCACCCGCGGTGGTTTCAAAGCGAAACTTTGCTGACCAGGCGACCAGCGGGCGGAATAACAACTGGTCGTATGCCAGGATAACCACAAGCATAGTGACGATCGCCCACGCGATCGCTCCAAGATCTTGCTCCGCCTGGGCCTGTGCAATGTAGGAGCCAATGCCTGGAAGTTTCCAGGTGTTGTCCCCAACCGAGATCGCCTCCGAGGCAACGACGAAGAACCAGCCGCCGGACATGGACATCATCGTGTTCCAAACCAGTCCAGGGACTGCGAACGGAACCTCCAGACGCCAGAACTTTTGCCAGGGGGTAAGGCGAAAACTGATTGAAGCCTCGAGTAGGTCAGCCGGAACGGTGCGCAGCGATTGGTACATGCTGAACGCCATGTTCCAGGCCTGGCTCGTAAAGATTGCGAAAATCGAGGCCAGTTCAAGGCCGAGGACCTGCCCGGGGAACAGATTCATGAAGAACACGACTGTGAAGGTTAAGAAGCCCAGGATTGGCACCGATTGCAGGATGTCCAGCAACGGAACGAGGATAACGCTGGCGCGCTGACTTTTGGCGGCAGCCGTTCCATAGGTGAAAGTGAACACCAAAGAGGCGGCCAGTGCCGCAAACATGCGGAGTGTCGTTCGTACCGCATATTCCGGAAGTCGCCACGGATCGAGGCTGATTTCAGTGGCACCTGGCGTGTCTATCCGGACCAACGTTCCACGGGCGACATGCGCGACAGAAATCAGTGTCGCGAACACGCACAGAATGGCGATCACATCCCAAAGGTTGGGAAGCCGCCGAATGGCGGCAAACGGTGGCTGGTCTGTAGTGTTCATGCGTCTCTGATCAGGCTGCGGCCGGGCTTGTTACCGTGCCCTTTGCTGATTTGTCACCTGCATGGTTTGTGGCAAATTGGTGACGACCGATTAGTCCTGACCAGCAATTTGCCGCAGGACTGCGGGCTTGCAAACTGCGATCCGCCCTCCCTCACGGGCCACGATACCTGCTTCCTCCCAGGCGCGCATTTGCTTGTTGACCGACTCTCGTGAACTGCCGACGAAACGTCCGAGATCGGTATGGGAGAGGCGGATCTCGAGACGGATCCGACCGTTCGCCGATTTTCCGTATTCTCCGGCAAGGCTGAGGAGCTTCCGAGCCAGTCTGCCCGGGAGGTCGAGCATCGCGAAATTGCCGAGGGTTTCGCTGGTGTCGCGCAGACGTTTGCAAAGCACGTCGATCATACGCAATGCCAACTCGTTGCTGGATGTCAGGTAAGGCAGGAAATGCCGGCGCTCAACGACCATTAGAGTGCTGTCTTCCAGGGCAGTGGCGTCAGCGCTACGCGGATTGCCGTCGAGCAGCGCCATATCGCCAAACACTTCTCCGGCATCAATCATATTGAGGGTAACTTCCCGCCCTTCGGGTGAGGTTGCGCTGATACGGATGCGGCCGCTCAGTACTGCCACCATATAGGAACCTTCATCACCCTTTTGGAACACGGTTTGTCCGCGACGCACGGATTTCTCGGTTGCCTGCAGCAAGATATCATCCAGGGCCTCACGAGGCAGGGCGTCGAATAGCGGGCTGGAAAGCAGCAGACGACGTCTTGAATCCTGGTCGGTTTGCCGCATCGGACCTCGCCCCCCGGGTTGCCGTTCGGGCAACCACTATGCGCCCATCGGACGGTCGGTCATAGTCTCACGGTCCGTCACCAGGAGAACTGTATGACCTTGCCCGCCGTCCTGCCGCCGCCACATGATGCGGAATGGCCCGAGCTCATGGCGGATCAGGCCGGGATGAACTGGATGTGGCTGGAGGAAGCTGCCCGCTTCGCCACCGAAAATGAAACGCCGTGGCCATATGATTTGCAACGCCATCTGGAAAGCGGGTTTTTCGAGCCGGCGCCGTTCAACGAAATCCTTGGTCCCATTCGCCCGCGAGGAGAACCCAACGGGCTTGTGCTGCGGTCAGGATCCAAGGTCGTAAGCTGGGGGGATACCAGGCAAGTTGACTTCACGTTCTCCGCGGCAAAGAGCTATTTGAGCATGCTGGCCGGGATTGCGGTCATGGACGCATTGATCCGTGACCTTGATGAGCCAGTGGGACGCACCGTTCATGACGGAGGCTTTGAGGGTCCGCATAACGGCGCGGTGACCTGGCGGCACCTGCTGCAGAACACTTCGGAGTGGGAAGGAACGCTGTTCGGCAAGTCGGACGTGATCGACCGCAACCGAAACCTCGCGGTCGAGGGCAAGGGACGCAAAGGCGATCCGAGGCCGCTGCAGCGACCCGGCGAATTCTGGGAATATAACGACGTTCGGGTGAATCGCCTGAGCCTGGCGCTGCTTCGCCGGTTCGGTCGTCCGCTTCCCGAGGTGTTCGCTGAGCGCATTATGCACCCTATTGGCGCATCGTCGGATTGGTCCTGGCATGGCTATCGAACCTCCAGCGTGGAGGTTGGTGGTAAGTGGATTGAGTCGGTATCCGGTGGCACGCACTGGGGCGGTGGAATGCTCATCCACGCCGAGGATCAGGCGCGACTGGGCCTGTTGATGTTGCGGCGTGGCGAATGGAACGGGAAGCAGATATTGCCGGCAAGCTGGATCGCAGAGTCACTGCAACCGTGTCCTCTGAAACCTACTTACGGCCTTTTATGGTGGCTCAATACCGCGCACGGTCGTTATGCAAGTGCGCCTGCCAGTAGTTTCTTCGCCTCGGGCGCGGGTGGCAATCTCACCTGGATCGATCCGGCGCACGATCTGGTTGCCGTGATGCGTTGGCTCGATCCAAGGGCGACCGATACCTTCATAAGACTGATCATGCAGGCCATGGGATGAGAACACTGGAAACACTCAAGATAGAATCGCCTCAGGAACACATTGTAATCGTTGCGCTGAATCGGCCTGAGGTAGCCAATGCGATGAACACCCAGATGGGTCTTGATCTGCTGGCAACATTTGATGGCTTCTGTGCGGCGCCCAATCAGCAGCGATGTATCATCATTACCGGGTCTGGGCCAAAGGCGTTTTGCGCGGGCGGTGATCTGAAGCAGCGCAACGGTATGACTGATGAGCAGTGGCAGGACCAGCACTTGATCTTCGAGCGTGCGATACGCGCCATGATCGATTGTCCGGTTCCAATGATTGCCGCCGTCAATGGCGCGGCCTATGCGGGTGGACTGGAAATCGCGTTGTGTGCTGATTTCATCTACGCTACCGACCATGCCCGATTTGCTTTGACCGAAGTGACCTTGGGCATCATGCCAGGCGCCGGTGGCACACAAAATCTGCCAAGAGCCGTGGGTGCACGACGGGCGAAGGAAATAATGCTGACTGGGAAACCGTTCTCTGCGCAAGAGGCCCTGGAATGGGGCATGGTCAATCGGCTCTGCGCATCGGACTCTCTGTTGCCGGATGCATTGCAGACTGCCTCTGTCATCGCCGGCAACGCACCGATATCAACTCGTCAGCTCAAGCAATCCGTGAACATGGGATTGAACATGGACTTGCGCAGCGGAATGATGTTCGAGATCGAGGCTTATAACCGCATGGTCTCGACCGAAGACCGGCGAGAAGGCATTCGTGCTTTCAACGAAAAACGGAAGCCAATCTACAAGGGAAAATGAGGGACCTGGAGGAAACAACCAATGGACGCGATCATTGACGTTCAGGCCAACGGGCTGACCAGGGTTCTCGCCGAACAGGCCCGGACCCTGACATTTGCCGATATTCCAGAAGAGACCCGCGCGTGGGCGCGACAATGTGTACTGGATTATATCGCTTGCGGTGTGGCGGGGGCATCCGATGAATTGACCGGGATTCTGGTTGCGGAACTCAGCGAGCAGGGTGGTCGGGAAAGTGCCACTGTATTTGGTCAGACTGCTCGGCTGCCGGCCGCCTCAGCCGCGCTGATCAATGGCGCTGCGTCACATGCGCTTGATTTTGATGACGTGAATTTGGCAATGCCAGGCCATCCGTCGGTCGCCATCCTTCCGGCTCTGCTCGCCTTGGCGGAAGAACGCGGCTCGTCGGGACAAGATGTCCTGACCGCGTTCGTTGCGGGCTATGAGCTGCAGTGTCGTGTTGGCAGGGTCGTGGCGCCAGGCCACTACGACCTGCTCGGTTTCCATGCCACCGCGACAATCGGCAGCTTTGGCGCAGCTGCCGCATGTGCGCATCTGTTGCGGTTGGACTCGAAACAATTTGGAACCGCCATTGGGATCGCGGGCACCCAGGCGGCCGGTTTGAAATCCATGTTCGGAACCATGTGCAAACCGCTGCACGCGGGCAAAGCGTCTTATCATGGGCTGCTCGGGGCGAAGCTGGCGATGCGAGGGTTTACCAGCCGGTCGGACGTCATCGAGTGCCAACAGGGTTTCGCCAGTACCCACAGTCCGGACTTCCATCCGGAGCGAGCAGCGGAAGCGCCCGCGCACGGTTGGTACATTCGGAGCAACCTGTTTAAGTACCACGCGGCCTGTTACATGGTCCATTCCTCAATCGAGGCAACACGGAAATTGCGCGAGCAATTCGGTGTGACTCCCGATCGTGTGCAATACGTCAACGTGGAACTTGAAGAATCCTGCGACAGAATTTGCAATATTCCAGCACCGAGAACTGGCCTGGAAGCGAAATTCTCGCTTCGGCTGGCGACGGCAATGGGCCTTGCCGGCATCGATACCGGGCGTTTATCGACATATTCCGAGGCTGTGGCGGCGGATCCGGAGCTGGTTAGATTGCGGGATAAGGTAAACCTGGACTTCCGTGTTGGCATTCGCAACACTTTCGCCGAGGTAGAGCTTCTACTCACCGACGGCACTCGTCTTCGCGCGAGGCATGACTCGGGCATCGCTGCGACCGACACGGCGGATCAGGGTCGCCGCCTCGAGGAAAAGTTCATCGGTCTCGTCGAACCCGTCCTCGGCTTGCAACGTTGCCGGGCTTTGATCTCCAGGATCAGCAGTTTTGATACCCTGGGCAATTTGCGCGAGTTGATGGCGCTGACTGGGGCCTAGGCATCCGCCGCGCGTCGGCATCTCGCGCACGGGGACAGAGATCAGAGCTCGCAGGTGGCCACGTCGCATAGCGAAATTGCCGTCTGCGCTGCGCATAAGGCCGTAGGGAGTGGGTGTGCCTTGCCGTGCGCCGGGTCTTTGTGCGAGGTATCTGGCAACAGCAACGCCAGCCCAGGAGGAAATGGGTGAAAATCACACAGATCGAGACCCTTCAGGCGGACGCCGGCTGGCGTATGTTTTCGTTCCTGAAGGTCACGACTGACGACGGGATTGTCGGCTGGTCTGAGTTCAATGAAAGTTTCGGCTCTACAGGTCTGTCCGACGTGATCCGCGGTCTCTCACCGATTCTGATCGGTCGGGATCCTCGGATGTATGAACAAGTGAGTCAGCATCTTCACGTGCTGACCCGCCAGTCACGTGGGGGTCTCAATCAGCAGGCCATTGCTGCGATCGAAAATGCGCTGCTTGATGTGACCGGCAAGGCCTATGGAGTGCCGGTCTACGCGCTGTTCGGGGGGCCAATTCGGGATCGTATTCCGGTGTACTGGTCGCATTTCGGCACCTATCGGGTGCGCAGTGCGGCGCTTATGGGCGTCCCTGCACTGTCAAATTATGATGATCTGGCTCGACACGCAGAAGAGGTGAAAAAGCTCGGTTTTCGTGCCCTGAAAACCAATATCATGCCAGCGGTGGGGGACGCCTTGACGTCATATGTCCCGGGTTTCGGCCGCACGCCAGGATGGCCGGAACTGAACTGGGATAACCGGCTCACGCGAGGCGTGACAGAACAACTTATGGCTATTCGACACGCTGTCGGCCCTGACATGGGAATTCATCTCGATATCAATTTTAACTTCAAGACCGAAGGATTTAAGCGTATCGCCGATGCCGTGTCGCCGGCGAACCTGACCTGGCTGGAGGTTGACACACATGACGCGCCAGCTCTGGCAGAGATCAAGCGTGGCGCGCCTTGTCCTGTTGCTTCCTGTGAAACATTGCACGGCCGACGCGAGTTCAAGCCATTCTTCGACAATTACGCGACCGACGTCGCCATCATCGATGTCATCTGGAATGGCCTGAACGAATCACTCAAGATCGCGGCCATGGCCGACGTCTACGAAATCAACGTGGCACCGCATAATTTCTACGGGCACCTCTGTAGTGCGATCAGCGCAACGTTCAGTGCGGTAGTGCCGAACTTCCGCGTGATGGAAATAGACATCGACGGCGCGCCCTGGCGTGATGAGTTCTACACGGTGGTACCAACGATCGAAAACGGGGACTTCGTCCTGCCCAAAGGCCCAGGATGGGGCATCGACGTGAATGAGAAAGCGGTCCGGGCGCGCCCGCCGAAACACTAGAGGAGAACACTTGTGGCAAAGTTCAAAATCGCGACCCCGGCAGGGGCAAGTTTCACCGTCGAGGGCGGTGGTTATGATTACGAGATGGAAGCGCTTGACGGCATGGACGCCGAGATAGTCGAGGGACCGACCGACGAAGATGGCTTCATAAAATTCGCTCAGGATGCCGACGCGATTTATGCGAAAGGGATACGGATCACCAAGAAGATCATTGACGGGTTGCCGGCAAAATGTCGCGCTATTGTCCTGGGGTCGGTCGGCGTTGACAGCGTCGATGTCCTTGCGGCGACCGCTCGCGGCATACCCGTCACGAACTGCCCCGATACGTTCATTGAGGAAGTCGCAGACCACGCGATGATGTTGTTGCTGGCAAGCTTCCGCCGCACCATTGAGCAGGACCGGATGGTGCGCGAAGGCAAGTGGCGCGAAGGCCGCCCGGCGCTGCTGAAGATTCCCCGTTTGATGGGTCAGACCCTTGGCCTGATCGCATTCGGGCACGTGGCGCGCGCTGTCAACAAACGGGCCAAGGCGTTTGGCCTGCGAGTCATGGCGTATGACCCGTATATCGAAGAACTCGTGATGATCGAGCACGGGGTGATACCAGCCACTCTGGAGGAGGTGTTGTCACAATCCGACTTTGTTTCGATGCATGCTCCGGCAACCCCCGAGGCTGAGGGCATGCTGATGGAAAAGCATTTTCGCCTGATGAAGAAGACGGCCATATTCATCAACACCGGACGCGGCCCGACGGTTCAGGAGTCTGGCCTGATCAAGGCGCTGCAGGAGGGATGGATTGCCCATGCCGGCCTGGACGTGCTGGAAATCGAGCCGCCGGGCAACAATAATCCAATCCTGGGCATGCCGAACGTCACGCTCAGTGCGCATACTGCTTCGGCATCTGCTCGTTTTGACCCGGCACGCAAGCGGCACGTTGGGCGCGAACTGGCGGTGGTGCTCAGTGGCAGATGGCCAATGAGTTGTGTGAACCCGGCGGTGTTGATGAGTTCGACTCTACGCCGTTGGCAACCCGTTTCGATGGAACGTGGCCCAAACAGCTGATTTGCGATGACTGAGGCGGGCGGTGTAAGCCGCCCGCGACGATCTCCTCGCGTGCGCGTTTCGGCGAGTAGCAGTGCAGCATACGCAAACCGCTATAATCGAACCAGTAATGAAGCTGTCCTGAAATCGCCCCCATAGCATACTTCGCATCATACGATTCGGAGTTTGGGGCCGTGATTCAGTATGCGAAAATCTGGTTGACGCTGGCGGCAGATCGTCATGGAGTCACTGCCCTTGAGTATGGCTTGATCGCTGGCGTCATAGTCGCCACCATCATGTTCGGATTCACGCTGTTGGCCGGCGATCTCTCGCAGCAATTCCAAAGCGTTGGCAACAGCGTCAGCAACAACTAAACGCAAGCCCTTGCGAATGCGGTCGTAACTGCTAACGATCAGGAAGGCTGTCGCGGTTCCGCAAAACGGTTCCCGCCGGGTGCGCCGTCGCTGACGAAACTATTTATGTGGCGATCCTACCAATGGTGCCAGTAGCCGTGGTGCCATCCCCATCCCCAACCACCGCCAACGACAACGGCGGGTCCTCCAACATAGGCGGATCCGTAATAGGGATACGGATAGGGTCCTGGGCCACCCGCGTAATACCCTCCGGGAGGACTTTGCACCGTGTCACCATGTGCGTACATGCATTGTGTGTAACTCGTGTCGTACCGTTGCTGGAGGTCGGCAGCGGAATACTGCGCACTGTTCGCCCCGGCTGACCCGCCCACCAGCGCCCCGGCTGCGCCGCCAACCACTGCACCGGTGCCCACCTGGCCAGCGAGCGATCCGAGTGCGGCTCCGAGGCCCGCCCCAACCGCGGTTCCCACGACCGCAGTGCCAACCGCGTTGTTCGTGGCGGCTTGTGCTCCAGCGGCACCACCGGATTGGCTGGAGGCAAATTGCCGGCAAATCATGTCTTCCTGTTGGAAGGTGGCGAAATCCTTACCCGCGCCGGGAAGCGCCATGACCCGAGGTCCGGAAGGAGGCGCCACTGCGCAGGCGCTCAAGGCCAAAGCCGCTGTTACACCGACCGTCAAGCGCGTGCGCCACATAATTGTTTTCCTCTGTCCCGGGCGCTTACGGTGGCCGCCAAACCGCCTCCCAGGTGCCGGGAAGGTTTCCGACTTATAATATAGCCCGCACTGAGTCTCAACCGAGTCCACGAATCACATTTCTGGATTAATTCCATTTCATTGATCGGCTACCTGGGTGCCGGGACGCGACTAAGTTGCTGTTACTTCAGCCTCTCGCCTTGAACCGGCAACCAGTCGGCGCGCGGTCCGCAGCAGAAGTTGCCGATCTTCCGCCGAACACTCCCGATACAGTCGCAACAGCGCCAGTTCGTCCCCTTGTCGTGCCTCTGCGGGAGCGCGTTTGTCATGCCCGTACATAAGGTACTCGACCCCGACCTCCAGAACCTCGGCGATACGGGTCAGGTTGGTTGTGACCTGCCCGGCGCGTCCGGTCTCCCATTGGGCGACGGCGCTTCGTGACACGCCAACGGCATTTGCGAGTTGATCCTGAGTCCAGCCTCGCTCACGTCGGACATCACGGATTCGGATGCCCATCTCGGTGGGATTGCTCATGATGTTAGTGTAGCTCAACTCAACTAACTGATCCAGTTCTTTATCATCGTTCCTATCGAAATCCACCGGCCTGCTCGGGACAATGCGGGGGAGCAATGCAACCCGATATGTTATTATAATTGACATATGATGGCATTTATAATAACTCTCCTCGCGTTCCCAATATGTTCCTGACTGAGGATGCCAACATGCCGAAAAGGATCGAATGGACGGCCGCCCAGGATTTGAAGATCAAGCGGATGCGCGCGGAGAGTGCATCGTGGGACAGTATCGCCGTCGCCGTCGGGGTGACCCGTTGGACCGTCATCGAGCGGGGGCGACGCCTGGGTGCTCGTCTTCCGCCGCCCAATTTTGAGCCGCGATTGGGAGATCCCGACCGTCCCGCGCTGCCGCCCGGCCATCCGGAAACCTGGGGGATTATAAACAAAGGAATATCGCTGGAGGGAATGCCATACCCGATACCGGCTCCAATTCGATGATCCCGATCCGCGGACCCCTCCAGGCGCCGCCGTGAGCAAAAATTCCATCGGCAAACAGAACCCGGATGGCAAATTGTCGCGGGTGGGGCGAGGGCCGAATTTTGTGCGGCCACGGTCCAGTTCGGTCGATTTCAATGGTCCGGTTGATGCTGATTACGTGATCTATCGACTGGAGGAGGCGGGTGCCACGCTGCTGGCGCTTCCAGGCACCGGGTGGTCGACGCGGGTACGGAGTTCCTCCATCGAGATCGTTCGGACTGCGCTGGAAGCGTACGGGTGGGGCGCTGCGAGAATCCGGCCTGCAGTGCCGTCGGCGGACAAAATTGACCGGATGGATGAAGCAATGGCCTGGATCACTTATATCCAGGACAGCCGTTATGTCCTGCGACGGGTCGTAGGCGCACGCAGTTTGGTCCATCCGGTTACGGACCGGCACCTGTACTCCTGGCGGCGCCTGGGTGCTGCTCTGGGCGCGGATCATAAAGCCGTGCAACGTTGGCACGCACAGGGAGTCGCAATAATCGTGGCGGCATTGCACGGAACGGACTGAGCAGGACAGCGGGGCGGGCTTCATTGACTGGTCATCTTATTGTAAATGAACGGTAACCGTGGCCAGCTACGCCAGATCAATGAACCAACCGAGGGAACCGCTCATGAAGCGCCGCACTCTTCTCGCCGCCACGGTCGCCGCTCCATTTGCTGCGGTCGACCATGCCTCCGGTCAGCCTGGCAAGATCCCGGTTGTGTTTTGGCACGCGATGACCGGCGCCAATGCCGACGAGACCAATCGTCTGGCGCGGGCGTTTAACGAAAGTCAGTCCGAGGCGGAGGTTCAGCCTGTTTTCAAGGGTGGTTACGCGGACACGCTCACCGCGGCGATCGCGGCGTGGCGGGCCGACCAGGCACCGCACCTTGTGCAAATCTTCGAAGTTGGCACCGGGTCAATGCTCGCCGCCGGGCCCGCGACAAAGCAGGTATGGCAACTGGCGAAGGAAACCGGCGTGGACCTTGATCCCGCCATCTATATCCCTGGTGTGCGCGGCTACTACAGTCTTACGGACGGGCGTCTGGCGTCGAGGCCATTCAATTCCTCAACGGCGGTGATGTGGTACAATAAGGATGCGTTCGCCGCAGCAGGCCTGGATCCGGAGAAGGCGCCTTCGACCTGGCCCGAGGTGATCGTTGCGGCGCGAGCGATCAAAGCCAAAATCGGTACGCCCGCGATGGGCGCGGTGAAATCTCCCGTGACCAGTTCCTGGATGATCTGGGTGCAGCTGGAGCAATACAGCGCAATCCATGACCTACCTTATGCAACCAAGGCGAACGGATTCGAAGGTCTGGATGCCGAACTGAAATTCAACGGTCCCGCTCAGGTGAAGCAGTGGGATCGGCTGTTGGGTATGGCGAAGGAGGGGCTTTACGAATATGGCGGCCGCGACACCGTGCCTGACGCACTGTTTTATTCCGGCCAGGCCGCCATCGGATTTGGCTCATCCGCAGGGCGCGGGGATATCGTTCGTAACGCGAGATTCAAATGGGCCGAGGCACTCTTGCCGATCGATCCTGAGGTGAATGCGCACCCAATCAATTCCATCATAGGTGGTGCCAGTCTGTGGACGATGACCACAAAGCAACGAACGGCGGCAGAATATAAGGCGGTGGCCCAGTTCCTGAAGTTTATTGCAACTCCGGAGCAAGATGCCCACTTCCATCAGACCACTGGGTATGTGCCGGTGACATTTGCCGGTTATGAAAAATCGAAGGCTGATGGCTACTACGAAAAACAACCAGGAGCCGATGTTCCGATCAAGCAGCTGGCGCGCGGCAAGGTAACAGCGAACTCACGTGGTCTGCGACTGGGTCGGCTCGCGGAAATAAGGAACATCCTCTACGAGGAAACCGAAAAGGCCTTGCAAGGTCAGCAATCCGGCAAGCAGGCGTTGGACAACGGCGTTACCCGGGGTGATCGGGTGCTGCGTGAATTCCAGAAATCCGTCGGCGGCTGATGGAGCGACGTACAATCTTCGGGCAACGTTTGTTGCCCGTGATTTTGGTGGCGCCGCAATTTCTGCTGACCCTGATTTTCTTTCTTTGGCCGGCGTGCCAGGCGATATGGTCAAGCATGACACGACAGGATCCGTTTGGACTGCACAGTCAGTTTGCGGGCCTTGATAACTTTGTCGAGCTTTTTACCGATCCGCTCTACCGTGCCTCCATTGGCCGTACGGTATTCTTCATGGCCGCGGTCAGTGCACTGTCGATGAGTTTGGCATTGCTGCTGGCCGTGTTTGCGGATCGAGAAATTCGTGGGCGGACGATTTATCGAACGTTGCTCATCTGGCCCTATGCCATCGCACCCGCAATGGCCGCTGTCTTGTGGATCGTTTTGCTCCAGCCTCAGGTCGGCATACTGGCCGCCTGGCTCAGCCGGCACGGCATTGCCTGGGACTATCACCTCAACGACACGCAGGCGATGCTGATGATCGTGCTGGCCTGTGCATGGAAGCAGGTCAGCTACAATTTCATTTTCTTTCTCGCCGGCTTGCAGTCGATCCCACGAACGGTCCTGGAAGCTGCGCGGATGGATGGTGCCCGTGGTTGGCACAGATTCCGTACGATCACGTTTCCTCTGCTCGCACCAACATCCTTTTTTCTGCTCGTGGTGAATTTGGTTTACGCCGCGTTTGACACGTTCGGGACCATCCAGGCATTGACCCAAGGCGGGCCGGGAAAAGCGACTGAGACGCTTGTGGTAAAAGTTTATCGCGATGGGGTGGTGAACCTGGATATCGGATCATCCTCGGCCCAATCGGTGGTGTTGATGATTGGTGTGATTGGCCTGACCGCATTGCAGTTCCGCTTTCTCGGGCGGCGGCAACTGACGTGAACGACCACCGTGATCCTGTCGCCCATGTCGTTTTGGTGCTCGGCGCAATCCTGTTCGTCGCACCCCTGTGGCTGGTTTTCGTCGGCTCAACGCAAGATTCTGCGGCGATCGCCAGAGGAGACCTCTCCGTTTTGCCCGGCAACGAAGGTTTCGGTGTCTACGCCGGGGTTCTGGCCGGTCCAGTACCACGCATGCTTCTGATATCCCTGGGTATGGCGCTGGCAATTGCGATCGGTAAGATCGTCATTTCAATTTTGTCGGCTTTTGCTGTTGTGTTCTTCCGTTTTCCGGGCCGCCATGTCGCTTTCTGGTTGATCTTCATTACCTTGATGCTGCCGGTCGAAGTGCGCATCATCCCAACCTATTCGGTTATGTCCGATCTGGGACTGATCAATACGTTCACCGGCCTATGGTTGCCACTCATTGCCTCGGCAACGGCCACATTGTTGTTTCGACAGATATTCGTGGCCATCCCGGACGAGTTGGTAGAAGCCGCGCGGATGGATGGAGCCGGTCCCCTACGCTTCCTCTGGGACATCGTGATCCCTGTCTCCGGGGCCAATATTGCTGCCCTGTTCGTCATTCTTTTCATTTATGGCTGGAATCAATATCTCTGGCCATTGCTGGTCGCGACCAATCCAAATCTAGACACGATCGTCATTGGTATCGTCAAAATGATAGCGGTCGAGACGCAAACCGACTGGAGTGCAGTCATGGCCACGGCGATGCTGGCTTTGTTACCGCCTGTCGTGGTTGTGGTGGTGATGCAGCGCTGGTTTGTCTCCGGATTGACGGAGGGCGAGAAATAGATGGCCATGTTGGAGTTGGCCGGACTACGTAAAAGCTTCGGTGAGACGGAGGTATTGCGTCAAATCGATCTGTCGCTCGCAAGCGGAGAAATGCTGGTTATCGTTGGCGCCTCGGGCTGCGGCAAGTCGACCTTGTTGCGGATAGTTGCGGGTCTGGAAACGCCGTCCGCCGGACGAATTTTGTTGGAAGGGCGTGATATCACCTCGATCGATCCGTCGGCACGCGATATTGCGATGGTGTTTCAAAATTACGCGCTCTACCCGCACATGACGGTATTCGACAACATGGCGTACGGGCTGCGCATCCGAGGTTTGTCGCGCGAAGATATCGCTCATCGGGTCGACGTCGCCGCCTCCCTGCTTGGCTTGTCGGAACTCTTGGGCCGGAAGCCGCGGCAACTTTCGGGTGGGCAACGTCAACGTGTTGCCATGGGCCGTGCCATCGTGCGTGAGCCCAAGTTGTTCCTGTTCGATGAACCGTTATCCAATCTCGACGCAACCCTGCGCGTGCGGACACGCGCGGAAATTCGCCGCCTGCAACGACGGCTTGGAATCACGAGCCTCTACGTGACGCATGATCAGGTTGAAGCAATGACTCTCGGCGATCGATTGTTGGTCCTGCACCAGGGCCGGCCCGCTCAATTGGCGACACCGATGGAGGTCTTCGAGCGTCCGGCAGATACCTACGTTGCAGGATTCATCGGTGCCCCCGCGATGAACTTTCTGCCGGCGACCCTGACCGACACGGGAACCGCTGCGAAACTGGAGGCTGGGCCGCTGTTGCAGTTTGCGGACGGACAGCGGAAGGCGTCCGACGGAACGGCCCTCATAGTCGGCATTCGGCCGGAACATATCCAAACCAATCCTGCGGGCATCCCGCTGAGAATTGACCTCGTCGAGCCGCTTGGTTCGGAAACACTGGTTCATGGGCGTCTGGCAGCGCCGGGGGAAGCTGCCTTGGTGATGCGGCTCGCCGGTAGGGCGCCGGAAAGCGACATGCTCCGCATTGAATTTCCTGCAGAGGACATTCATGTGTTCGATGCGGGCAGCGGACTGCGTCTGTCTTGACGCGCCGGTTTATTTCACGGTCGTGACCCGCAGCGCATTGGTCGTTCCCGGCTGGCCGAAAGGCACACCGGCGGTGACCACGATCTCTTCGCCATGGGCGGCGAACCCTTCCGTCAGGGCGACCCGCGCCGCACGGTTGACCGCCTCACTCATGGAATGAACTTCCGGAACAACAACCGCGTGCACCCCCCAGACCACGGCCATCCTCCGCGCAGTGTCGAGCAAGGGTGTCAACCCGATGACCGGCGAGTCGGGACGCTCACGCGCCACGCGCAACGCGGTGCTGCCGGAAGCGGTAAAAGCCACGATGGCGCGTGCGCCGATCGTATGCACCACGTGGCCGGCCGCAGATGCGATCGCACCTGCCGCGGAATGTTCCGGGGCAGGTCTCGAGGAGTCGATCATCGATCGCCAGCCGGCGTCCTGTTCCACGCGCGCAACAATACGATCCATCATGTTGACCGCCTCGTAGGGATACTGTCCGGCGGCCGTCTCCCCCGACAGCATGACCGCATCGGCCCCGTCGAAAACCGCGGTCGCCACATCCGATGCTTCCGCCCTTGTGGGCGCGGGCGCCGTTATCATGCTTTCCAGCATTTGGGTTGCCACCACGACCGGCTTGCCAAGCTGACGGGCCAATCGGACGATCCGCTTTTGTGCGAGCGGAACTTCCTCAGGCGGCAATTCGACGCCGAGATCGCCACGCGCGACCATCACGGCGTCGGTCAGCGCGAGAATTGCATCAAGGTTGTCCAGCGCCTGCGGTTTCTCGAGCTTCACCATGGTCCAGGCGCGGCCGTCGATCAGTTCCTTTGCTTCCGCCACGTCCTGTGCACGTTGCACGAAGGACAGGCCGATGTAGTTGGCGCCATGACTGACCGCGAATTCCAGGTCGATGCGATCCTTCTCGGTCAGCGCGGGAATTGGCAAGACGACGTCGGGAACATTGACGCCTTTATTGTCAGAAATAGGACCGCCAACCACAATTTCGGTTTCCAGGGCGTCGGCGCGCTTATGCACAACCCTGAGCCGTAGTTTGCCATCATCGATCAGCAACATGGCCCCGATGGTCGCAGCCTCGATGATTTCGGGATGGGGCAGGTTGACGCGGTTTGAATCGCCCGGAGTGGCGTTCAGATCCAACCGAAATGGCCGGCCGGTCTGCAAATGCGCCCGTCCGGCGGAGAATCGGCCAACCCGCAGTTTAGGGCCCTGAACGTCAGCCAAAATCCCAATCGGACGATCAAATCTTTCCTCGAGCTCGCGGATCATCGCAAAACGTGCGGCGTGGTCTTCATGGGTGCCGTGCGAGAAATTCAGACGGAACACGTCAGCGCCAGCCTGAAACAACCGTGCCAGCACCTCGGGGGAGGAACTGGCTGGCCCAAGGGTGGCGATGATTTTCGTGCGGCGCCGTCGGCGCAGCTTAGGGCGTGCGGCCATGGAATCTCCTTCAGGCGATCAAAATGGCGCGGAAATCGTTGACGTTTGTCAGCGTTGGACCAATCCGAATCGCG
Source organism: Acetobacteraceae bacterium (assembly GCA_049519555.1). Lineage (GTDB taxonomy): Bacteria > Pseudomonadota > Alphaproteobacteria > Acetobacterales > Acetobacteraceae > Rhodopila. The sequence goes on along the minus strand of JBEKQQ010000001.1, from coordinate 146,172 downwards.
TCGCCAACAGCGTCGAAGAACCCGTGACTGTCATGCACTGCGAGCATGCCGCGTGGGTCCAGACCCTTCGCCCGGACTCTGGCCAGCGAATCCGGCGCCAACGTAGCTCCGGCGACGTCGTCCATGCCGTCGATCCCATCGGTGTCGCCGGCGATGCCCCAAATGCCGGCGCGTCCGTCCAGCGCGAGCGCGAGACCCAGTAGGAACGTCGTGTTGCGGCCGCCGCAACCGGATACCTTGGATCCGATGGTAACAGTCGTCTCGCCGCCTGACAGCAGGATCGCCGGTGGCACGACGGGTTCACCATGGGCCTGGATCGAGCGGGCGATGCCAGCATGCACAATGCCAACCTCGTGCGCCTCGCCTTCGAGCGCATCGCCCAAAATGACCGGTGTCAGGCCGATGTCCCGCGCCAGCGCCGCTGCCGCCCGCAATGCCATCATCGGTGTCGCGACCAGGCGGAAGTCGGTATTTGGTAAACTGCCCGGTTTTGGGGTTTCGTCTGTGTCCTGCCACAATCGTGCAACAACCGCCGGAGATGCTGTAATCCCGTAGCGCTCGATCAGGGCTCGCGCGTCGGCGAATGTTGTTGGGTCCGGCACGGTTGGGCCTGATCCAATCACAGCCGGCTCGTCGCCCGGCACGTCGCTGATCGCCAAGGTCACCACCCGGGCCGGACCGGCCGCGGCAGCAAGCCGACCTCCTTTGATCGCCGAAAGATGCTTCCGGACCGTGTTCATTTCGCCGATGTTGGCCCCGCATGCCAACAGAGCGCGATTGATTGCCTGCTTGTCGTCCAATGTCAGTCCGGGCGCCGGAGCAGCAAGCAGCGCCGATGCGCCGCCGGACATCAATGCGATGACAAGATCCTGTGCAGTCAGACCCCGTACGAGTTCCAGAAGACGCCGTGCCCCGCGCTCGCTGTTGGCATCGGGCACTGGATGGGATGCCTCGATCACTTCGATGCGACGGGTCGGAACGGCATGGCCGTACCGGGTCACCACGGTACCTTCCAATGCGACGTCCGGCCAGGCCGCTTCCAGGGCCGCGGCCATGACGGCAGCCGACTTGCCGCCACCGACCACGATGCAACGCCCGCCGATCGGCTTTTGAGGCAAATGCGCCGCCAGTACGCGACGCGGGTCGGAAGCAGCCACGGCTGCGTCAAACAAGCGGCGCAAAGCCGCACGAGCTTGCGCGTCGTCCCAGGTCATGGCTTGCTATCTCCCTCTGGACGCGGCGAAACTATGGCGGATCGTGATCGTCGACACCAATTTAGCCGTGACGACAGGAGTAATACCATGCCCGCACCCGAAACTGACGCCACCACCAACACTGAGTTGGAAGCCGCCGCGTTCCGCCGCCTGGTCCAGCATTTGCGCGAACGGACTGACGTGCAGAACATCGACCTGATGAACCTTGCCGGATTTTGCCGGAATTGCCTCAGCCGCTGGTACCGAGAGGCTGCCGAGTCGAAAGGCCTGGGCCTGACCGATCCGGAAGCCCGGGAAATCGTCTATGGCATGCCCTACAAGGAATGGCAGGCCAAATACCAGCAAGAGGCAACGCCGGAGCAGAAGGCTGCTCTGTCCAAGTCCCATCCCGGTCATTGACCCGATACAAACGGCCCGCTATCCCCGCCCGCTTTCCAGAACAGGCAGGGGGGGTGGGGTGGCAGCGAAACCGGTTGACCGTGATGAACTGAAGACCGGCGGCGTGGCCGCCGATCGATTGCGCAGCATCGTGGAGCGGATTGAACGGCTCGAGGAAGAGCGCAAAGCTCTTGGCGCCGACATCAAGGACATTTACTCCGAAGCCAAATCGGCTGGCTTCGACGTGAAGGCGCTGCGCCAACTCATTCGTATTCGCAAACAGGAAGCCGCCGAAGTCGAGGAACTGGAAACACTGCTGGACGTCTACCGTCGTGCGTTGGGTATGTAATATCAAAAAGGCCAGACGATTGACGCGTGGCACAACCGCCGATCCAGGGATGGCCGCCATTGCCGTCACAGCCTGCGGTGCACGCGCGGCGACAAACCACTTGGTCGGTCCGAGCATTTGTGGACGCACACACTGCCTTGGATCGAGCAGGTCTTCACACGGCTAAGGTGGTCGCGGCCAGCCCGAACAAGGCGGCGCGGGGCAATTCCCGCCCCGACCAAACCACAACCTTGTGCCCATGTGGACAAACCGAGCCCCGAAGGTTGGGAACGGCGAATGTCCGCCGTTCCGTCGCTGGTGTCAGCCCAGTACTTCGGCGAGAAGTTTCAGGGCTCGATCGGAGAATTCGCGCATGTTCGCCACCCGGTCGCCATGCCCGGTTTCCACCGTTATGGCCCGCGATACCCCCGGGCCGGTCACCGCGATGCAGGTGTGACCTGCCTTATCGCCATATCGGTTGCCAGTGGGCCCGGTCGCACCCGTCTCACCCAGGCCCCACGTTGCACTAAGGCGCTCGCGCACCGTGTTGGCGAGCAACAGGGCATAGGGTTCCGTGGAAGCCCGTTCGATCGGCGGTGGCAACGGATTCGGGATGTCGAGAAACCCCGACCGCGCGTAGGCAGTGTAAATGACGCTGCCGCCGCGGAAATACACCGACGCGCCGGCAACCGACAACAATGCTGCCGAGATCAAGCCACCGGTTGAGGACTCAGCGATCGCAATCGTTTCGCCACGCGCCTTCAGACGAACGCCGAGTAGTTCGGCCAACGGCAGCAGAGTTTGCATCGTTCACACTCCTTGGTTGATGATGGTGTCGATGACACGTTGTGTTGCGAGGGCTTCCTCCCCCGGAATGGCCGGATCGCGCCCCTGTTCGATCGCCTCGAGAAAATCACTGATCACGGCTTTGTGCGGCTCATGCGAGAAAGCCATAATGCTGGAGCCGCTGCCCGACCCTCCGCCATCCTGAACCGCGTCTTCGGTTCCGTCCAGGAACGACACAGTCAGGTTGCTTCCGTCCATCCTGGCGGTGCCCCTGGAACCGATCACCATGATTTGTTCCGGACCGCCAGGGAAAGCGGCAACGGTCGCAACGATCGAACCCGGCGCACCGTTGCCAAGCCGGACCAGAGCGGCGGCATAATCCTCGGTTTCCATCCGGTGCAACGACGTCGTATGAACGATGGCCGCTTCGATAGCGCTGATACCCACGCACCAACGAAACAAATCCAACGTGTGGATGGCCTGGATCATCAGCACGCCACCGCCATCGCGCGATTTCATACCGCGGCCAGGTTCGTCATAATAAGACTGCGGACGCCACCACGGCACCGTCATCGTGGCGGCTTGGACCTCACCAAGTTCATTGGCCTCAAGCAGGGATTTCAACCGGCGACTTGCGGCGCGAAATCTGAGTTGCAACATCACCGCGAGCCGTCGATCGGCGCGGCGGCCGCACGCCACCAGACCTTCTGCACGCGTAACAGTGGTTTCCAGCGGCTTTTCGCACAACACGTGCTTGCCGGCCAGGAAGGCGGCCTGCGCGATTTCCAGATGAGAATTGGTGGGCGTCAGGATCATCACGGCATCAACGCGTGGGTCGGCAATTGCCGCTGCCGTATCATCGCTGGTGGCAAAGCCATAAAGCTCCGCCACCTGCCGCCGTTGCGCAGCGTTCCTGGCAACCGCACGCACCACGCGGACCCGGTCGGCCAGTTCCTGCACGGCTCTGGCATGCGGTGCCAGCGCATTGCCGAGACCGATGATTGCGACACCAATCACACGCGGCGTTCCGCGACATAGCGTTGCGCATTCGCTTGCGCCTGCAGTGCCATTCGGCAGACGGTAAACACCTGCTCCTGCGGCAAGGCAGCAAAATCCCGCGTACGAACAGCGTCGATAACGTCGCGATAATAGGTGACGGGAAGCGAACTACAGTCCTGGTAGCGTGTGCGATGTTTTCCCGCAACGAACATATGGTTCGAGCCGGGCCGGCCTTCGAGGTCGAGGTTCTTCCGCAATTCAAGCGTGCCATCGGTGCCGACCAGAAACAACCGTCCGTCGCCCCAGGTCGGCAGCCCATCCGGCGTAAACCAATCCACGCGGCAATAGCCGCGAACCGACGGTGTACGCAACGTGATCTCAGCGAAATCCTCAAATCCGTCAGGTTCAGTACCAAACGCGCCAATGGTGGCAGATTCGATCTCCGCCTCCGCCACCTCCGCGAGCGCCAGGAACTGATCAATCGAATGCACGCCGATATCGTTGATAATCCCGCCATAGGCTGGCCGGTCAAAGAACCAGGACGGGCGCAGCGCGCGATTGAGCCGGTGTGGCGCCAGGCTCACCACCTGGACCAATCGCCCGAGTTCCCCTGAACGCACGGCGCGCAGGGCTTCCTGGATCGCCGGCGACGCCACACGGCCGACGCAAATCGACCACAGCCGCCCGGTTTCGCGAACTACCCGACGGACCGCGTCCAGTTGCTCAAGGTCGTCACGCCAGGTTTGTCCGATACGACATCCTTGCCACGCCGCATCGCTTCGATCGCCAGTGCGGCGCGGTCGCATGGGACCGCCGAAAGGACGATGAAGTCGATTGATGGATCGTCGAGCAAACGTTCCCGCGATGCCTCGGGAACCTGCGGAAAGCGCTTGCGGAACCCGGCCAGTACGCGCAGATCCGTGGTCTCCGAATTGTACCCGGCACACACGGCGCCAGCGTTCAGCAATCCCTCGGTCATGTCATAGACATGCCGGTGGTCCAATCCGATCGCAGCAAAGCGGGCCATGATGTGTCCTCTCGGACCATCAGGCTCGCACCATCTTCCACCTCTCGCAACCAAGGTCCACAATAGCGCGGATACCCACTGGAGAGGGAGAAAACACCATGGCAGATCGGGTCGCAGTCATTACCGGGGCAGGCAGCGGCATTGGCCGGGCTTCCGCTCTCGCACTTTGCAAGGACGGTTGGGCGGTCGCACTTCTGGGCCGGCGCAAGGATGCGCTGGAAGAAACGGCTGGCCTCGCCGCAGGCGGCAAAACCTTCCCGCTTCCAACCGATGTGACGGACCCGGATCAGGTGATCGCGGCGTTTGCCGCGGTCAAGGAGACCTTCGGCCGGGTTGACATGCTGTTCAATAACGCCGGCGGCAATGTGCCATCGACGAACTTCGGCGATTTCACCTGGGAGATGTGGCGGCGGGTCGTCGCCGTCAATCTCGATGCGATGTTCATGTGCGCCAATCAGGCATTCCGCATGATGCGGGATCAGACGCCGCGCGGCGGGAGAATCATCAACAACGGCTCGATTTCGGCGCACGTACCGCGACCTGGATCGGTGGCTTATACTTCGACCAAACACGGTGTTACCGGGTTGACCAAATCGATCGCTCTCGACGGCAGGCAGTACGACATCTGCTCCGGGCAAATCGACATCGGCAACGCAGCCACCCCGATGACCGCACGTTCGACCAACGGGCAAATGCAGCCGTACGGCCAAATGGCGGTCGAGGCCCGCATGGACGTCAACCATGTCGGCCAGCAAGTGGCGTTCATGGCCAATCTGCCGCTCGAATCGAACGTCCAGTTTGTCACCATCATGGCGACCAAGATGCCGTTTATCGGACGCGGCTGACTGCGACCCGAGTGCCGGCGCCGGACTTTCCTGGCCTGTCCGACCGGGCGGGTCCGGCTCCCTTCCAAGGCAACCTGATGCTCCGGGCGGCAGCGCCTCTGACCCACCGGAACCTGACCCGGTTTGCCGCGCGCCGGCCGTTAGCCGATTGTGACGACCGCGGAGTGGGCATAATTGACAGGGGCCTTTGGCGGAATCAGGCGGGACCGCAGAAATCCAGGGGATGTTCGCCCGCGACGGACTGGCCACGCCGCGACCGGGCTATGCCGGCGCCGCCCTCTTGTGGACCGCCCTTCCCCGGTCTAAGCCCCGGCGTCCCCCCGCCAAACGTCAGCCATTGTCAAAGGTTTCAGGTATGTTCTCTCGGCTGCTCGGCTTCATGTCGGCAGACATGGCGATCGATCTCGGCACCGCCAACACTCTTGTGTATGTGAAGGGCCGAGGCATCGTTCTGAACGAACCCAGTGTGGTGGCGATCGCTGAATCACGCGGCAAGAAACAGGTTGTAGCGGTGGGCGAGGAAGCCAAGCAGATGCTCGGCCGCACCCCTGGGTTCATCACCGCGAGCCGTCCGCTGCGCGATGGCGTCATCGCCGACTTTGAAGTCGCCGAGGAAATGATCAAGCATTTCATCCGCAAGGTACATGGGCGCCGCAGTTGGGCTTCGCCGCTGATCATCGTTTGCGTGCCCTCGGGCTCCACGGCCGTCGAACGGCGGGCAATCCAGGAGAGTGCCGAAAGCGCCGGTGCCCGCAAAGTCCAATTGATCGAAGAGCCAATGGCTGCGGCAATTGGCGCCGGATTACCGGTTACCGAACCATCGGGCTCCATGATTGTCGACATCGGCGGCGGCACCACCGAAGTCGCTGTGATCTCCTTGGGTGGCATCGTATTTTCCCGAAGCGTACGGGTCGGCGGCGACAAAATGGATGAGGCGATCATCTCTTACATTCGTCGCGCCCATAACCTGTTGATCGGCGAATCCTCCGCCGAGCGGATCAAGATGGATGTCGGCGCCGCCCGCATTCCCGCCAACCACGAAGACGGACCCTATCGCGAAGTGAGAGGCCGCGATCTCATCAACGGTGTGCCGCGCGAGGTCATTGTCAGTCAGGCGCAAATTGCCGACAGCCTCAGCGAACCCGTGGCGGCGATCGTTGAGGCAGTCAAGGTAGCCCTGGAAAACACGCCGCCCGAACTCGCTGCCGACATCGTCGATCGTGGCATTGTTATGACAGGCGGCGGGGCGTTGTTGCATGGTCTTGACCAGGTCCTGCGGGATGCGACAGGTCTTTCGGTGGTCGTTGCGGAAAATCCACTGCAATGTGTGGCGCTCGGCACCGGGAGGGCTCTTGAAGAACACAAGCGACTCGGCAATGTGTTGACCAGTATGTATTGATCTCGGCGTGTCCCGCGCCGGGTTGGAGTCATCATGGCGTCGACGTTCCCCGTTGCCTGACTTCGGACCATGATCCGTCCCTCGGTTCAGACGCGCCATGCATTGGCCCGGCTGACTTTGCCAGCAATGGTGGTCGCGTCATTTGGTTTGATGCTGGTCGGTAAGGTCGATACCGTGCTGGTGGAACGAGCCCGCATCGCGGTTTACGATGCAAGCGCCCCAATCTATGCAGCTCTTGCCGAACCCATTGGTCAGTTGCACGGCGCAATTGCGGAAGTCGCTGGTCTGTGGGAACTCCGCGAGGAAAACGCGCGTTTGCGGGACGAGAACGAACGTCTTAGGCGCTGGCAATCGGTGGCTTTGACTCTGGATGCGGAAAACCAGCAATTAATGGCTGCCATGCACTGGATCCCGGATCCGGAAGCCTCATACGTCACCGGCAGGGTCGTGGCCGATGCCGGTGGGGTCTACGCGAAAGCTGTCCTGCTTTCGGTTGGCCCCAATCATGCGCTGCACAAGGGCCAGATTGCGCTCGATGAACGAGGCCTGGTGGGCCGCATCACCGAAGTCGGCAGCCGCACGGCGCGGGTTCTTCTGATCACCGACATGAACAGCCGAGTGCCGGTGATATTGGAGAGCAGCCGTTCCCGTGCGATCCTCGCCGGCACGAATGGTCCGTTGCCACTCTTGCTCTATTGGTCGGACGGCACCGTGCCAAAGGACGGAGAACGGGTCGTTACCAGTGCCGAAGCCAATGCATTTCCGGCCAATCTGCCGGTTGGAACAGTCAGGTACAATGCGAGTGGCGTGCCGGAAGTCGAACCCGATGCCAACCTGAACGCTCTGGATATCGTTCGGGTCTTTGATTACGGCCTGAATGGCCTCACGGCGCCGGAGGTCACCGCACGCGTTGCGGCAGGCCGCCACTGATGGCATTGAGCGAGCGGGTTCCCGGTGTCCGGCCTCGCCTGACCGTTGGCCGCCGACTGGATATCGTGTGGCGGCATGCGTTTCCCGGAACCACGAGTTTCCTGCTGATGTTGCTTTCGCTGGCGCCCTTTGGGTTGTGGGGACAGGCGGCGCTCCTGCCGACGGTGGCACTCACCTGCGTATGGTTCTGGTCGTTGTTCCGACCGGCGGCGATGTCGCCTCCGATCGTGTTTTTGATCGGCGTGTTGCTCGACCTGCTTGGCTTCCTGCCGCCTGGTGTTGGCGCGTTGACGATGCTGACAACGTTCGGAATTGCGCAACGACTACGACGATTTCTTTCCCGTCAGCGGTTTATCGTGATCTGGCTGATTTTTACCGCCGTCGCATGCGGAATTGCTGCGATGAACTGGACTTTGGTCTCACTGCTGACATTCAGTTTGCTTCCCCCCGGTCCGGTCCTGTTCCAGGTTGGTCTGGCGGCCGCCATGTATCCTGCCGTGGCGGTGCCTTTGACCCTCGCACATCGATCCATCGCTGATCCGGATCAGGCATGATACGTCGTGACATAAGGCACCGCACTGTTTTCACGCGACGTGCTTTGTTGATCGGCGGGGCGCAAACGCTGATGCTGGCCGGCCTGGCCGCCCGCCTGCGACAGGTGCAGGTCGATCAAGGCAGGCGCTACGCCACAATGGCCGAGGAAAACAGTATCGCGGCGCGGCTGATCGCGCCGCAGCGCGGCCGCATACTCGACCGGTTTGGCGCCCAGTTAGCGGGGAATTTGATTAATTGGCATGCCTTGCTGATCGCCGAACAAACCACGGACGTCGGCCAGACCCTCGACAAGTTCTCCGCAATCGTTCCGCTGAGCGATGCCGAGCGGGTGCGGATCGACCGGGACGTCCACCACAGCAAGAGCTTCATTCCCGTCCTGATCAAGGAATTTCTCAGCCGGGATGCGATGACGATGATCGAGGTCAACGCGACCGATCTCCCCGGTATCCTGGTCGATGCCGGCGCCAGTCGCAGTTACAATTACCCTTATGAACTGGCCCATGTCCTGGGGTATGTGGCGCCACCCAACGATTCCGATATGAACGGTGACCCACTGCTGTCCCTGCCCGGGGTAAAAGTTGGGCGAGCCGGCGTCGAGAAATTTCATGACCTGGCACTGCGCGGTCACCCGGGCGTCGCCCATCTGGAGGTCAATGCGGTCGGCCGGGTAATCCGCGAGCTGGATCGGACCGACGGCGTGAATGGCGAAGCGATCGGCCTGTCGTTCGATGTGAACCTGCAGCTTGCCGTGCAAAAGCTGCTTGGCGATGAGGCAGCGAGCGCCGTCGTGCTGGACTGCCGCAATGGCGAGATCATGGCGATGGTTTCCAACCCGTCATTCGATCCGACCTTGTTCGCCACCGGCATTTCGCAGGCGCAATGGACAGATTGGACGAAAGATCGGCGAACCCCGTTGATCAATAAAGCGACCTCAGGGCTTTACGCGCCCGGATCGACATTCAAGATGGCGGTCGCGCTGGCCGGCCTGGAGGCCAGGGCGATCAGCATGCACGACCGGCTGAACTGCCCAGGACATCTTGATCTGGGAGGCAGCAGGTTCCATTGCTGGAACAAAAGAGGTCATGGGCCGCTCGATCTGCACCAGGCGCTGAAGTACAGTTGTGATGTGTACTTCTACCAGGTCGCCTTGCGGACCGGCATCGACCGGATTTCGGCCATGTCACAGCGGCTTGGACTCGGAACTGAGCTCGATATCGACATCCCGGGTCAGCGTGTCGGCCTGATGCCGACCCGGGAATGGCGAGTCAGCCAGGGTCATCCCTGGGAGCTGGGCGACACGGTTGTAAGCGGTATTGGCCAGGGCTACATTGTCGTTTCTCCATTGCAACTGGCAACCTACGCCGCGCGGGTGGCGACCGGTCGGGCTGTGCAACCGCACTTCACGCGCCGCATCGCCGGCGTGATGCAGCCGGGCTCGCAACCCGAAGACTGGCCGGGCCTCGAGGTTGCTGAGCCGATGCTGGATGCCGTGCGGTCCGGGATGTTCGCAGTGGTGAACGAACCTGGAGGGACGGCCCCCAGGGCTCGACTTGATGGGCCTTTCCAGCTGGCCGGAAAAACTGGTTCATCCCAGGTCCGGCGGGTGTCACGCAAGCAACGCGAGAGTGGCAACTTCGACAGTAAGAATCTGCCCTGGGAATTTCGCCCGCACGCGCTGTTTGTTGCATACGCGCCCTATGATCAGCCGCGCTACGCGTTATCGGTCGTGATCGAACATGGCAATGCCGGTGGCACAGCCGCTGCGCCCATCGCGCGAGATATTATGACCGAAGCACTTCGCCTCGATCCTGCCATCCGTCAGGATGGCGGGCCCTCGCAGGTCGCAGACGCGAAGTCATAAAGGGCACTGGCGCATGATCGAGCAACGGCTGTGGCTGAAGAGCCCGCACGATCTGACCGACAAAATCTTCCGTATCAATTGGTTGTTCGTTCTGCTGTTGTGTGCGTTGGCGTCGGTCGGATATGTTGCCCTTTATAGTGCGGCGGGTGGGTCGCCGGAGCCATATGCCACTCGCCACATCGTTCGCTTCTCGTTCGGTCTGTTGCTGATGGTCTGCATCGCATTGGTGGACATTCGCATCATCGCCCGATTTTCCTGGGTCGCCTACGCTGTTGGTCTCGTGTTGCTACTTTTGGTGCTGAAAGTTGGCCATGTCGGCAAAGGTGCCCAACGCTGGTTGGAATTCGGTGGTCAACAAATCCAGCCTTCTGAACTGATGAAACTGGGCCTGATTCTGGCGCTGGCAGCGTGGTTTCACCGGGCCGATTGGGACCGGATTGGCAATCCTCTATTTCTGCTCCCACCGCTGATCATTGTCCTGGTCCCGGTTGGATTGATCCTCAAGGAGCCCAATCTGGGAACCGCAATGATCACGCTCGTGCTGGGTGGCGTGATCTTCTTCGCCGCCGGAATCAGGTGGTGGAAGTTCGCCCTCGTGCTTCTACCGGTCCCGTTTGTCGCTCGTTATGTTTATCAACATCTGCACGGCTACCAGCGCGCGCGCATCGACACGTTCTTGAACCCCGAGAGCGACCCGCTCGGTGCTGGCTACAATATCATCCAATCGAAGATCGCGCTGGGGTCTGGTGGTCTTTGGGGCAAGGGATTCCTGCAAGGTACCCAGGCTCGCCTGGATTTTCTGCCGGAAAAGCAAACCGACTTCATATTCACGATCATCGGTGAGGAGTTCGGTTTGGTCGGTGCCATCGCGGTGATCACGCTGCTCCTGTTGGTCACCTGGGGGGCTCTGCTGATAGGACTGCGCTGCAAGCACCAATATGGCCGGCTGGTGGCGTTTGGCATCGCCTGCAATTTCTTCCTGTATTGCTTTGTGAACATCGCGATGGTGATGGGAGTCATACCGGTGGGCGGTGTGCCGCTGCCGCTGATATCACACGGCGGCTCGGCGATGATCACGATGATGGTGGCGTTCGGCATTCTGATGTCGGTGCACGTGCACCGCGATGTGGAGTTCGATGACTCCGACAGCGACTAATGGTGCTAACGGCACACCTGTTGAACGCCTACCGGAAAACTCGTTACGTCGCGGGTAACGTCGAAGTCCGGATCGCACGCCGATCACCGGCGATGGACGCAATGCTGATCGCACGCGGCGCGCGGGCTGGCGTCTTCGTGACCGCCTGGAACCCTTTGTCTCGCCGGAAACCGCCCGGATGGAATCGGCACATGCAGCAGCGGCTAAAGCAGCGATTGCACCGATATTCGACAGTTCCGGCATCGGGTTCCTGGCGGCGGTGGCACGAAGAGCATCTTCTGCTTTTCGCCGACACCCGCCTCGCCTTAAATTTGGCTCGGCAGTTTCGTCAGGCGGCCGTTGTGGTAGTGAAGCGTGGTCAACCGGCCGCCTTGATGACCAGTTTCCCTGTATTTTCGCCGCGGAACAGCATCCCCAACGCGGTAGGTGCATTTTCCAGCCCATCAACGATATGAAGTTTCTGCTGGAGGCGACCGCCGCGCATTTGTGCCGAAAGCCATGCGCGAGCCTCTCTGTAGCGGTCGTGATAATCGAACACGAGGAAGTTTCGCATCGTGATGCGTTTACCCCCCAGACGCCCCAGATTGCGAATGCCGTACGGCTCGGCCGCGACGGTCTGCGAAATGCGTCCACACAGCACGACCCGCGCATCCGTCCGCAGATTTGCCAACGCCGCATCCAAGGTCGGGCCACCGACGTTGTCGAAATAAACATCGATCCCGTCGGCGCATTCGCGTTGAAGTGCCGCCTCGAGATCATTTTCGGCTTTGTAATCTATGACCCCATGCAACCGGAGCGTTTGCCGCAGAAACCGGCATTTCTCCGGCCCTCCAGCGATGCCAATCACACGACAGGCGTCGATCAGACCGATCTGGGCGGCGATTTGCCCGACGCCACCCGCCGCCGCGGACACCACCAACGTCTCTCCCGGTTTCAGCGCGCCGATGTCCCGCACGCCGAAATACGCGGTCAACGCAGAGGTGCCGAGCGGACCCATCCAGTCGTCGAGCGAACCCAAAGCAAGATCCAGTTTCTGAGTGTCTCGCGCGCGAAGGATGGGATGCGATTGCCAGCCGGTGCGTCCTTGCACGAGGTCTCCGATCGCGAAGCTTTCCGCGGTGGTTTGCAGCACACGACCAATTCCGCCGGCGCGCATTACGTCGCCGATTGCGACGCCTCGGACATAGCCGGACGTATCACTGATCCACGATCGCATCGCCGGGTCGATGGAAATATACATGGTCTCAACCAGCAATTCGCCAGCTTCGAGAGGCCGCACCGGCACCGAATCCTGGGTGAAATGCTCGGGGCCCGGAATTTCGGCAGCTCGGGCTTGCAAGACGATCCGGCGGTTTAACATGGCACGCGTTCCCCAAATTCAGTTGTGGCATTGAAGCAGGCTGCTACCGGTCCGCCAATTGGTGCACCGGACCTCGACAGAACGCGGCGGGCGGCGGCATGCTGGCTCCAGTCAGGCCCGATAATGGGAGGGAACATGAGCGAGCAAATGGCACCGGTGGTGGAAACATCGTCCGGCAAGCTCCGTGGTACGATGGTCGAGGGCGTCGCAGCCTTCAAGGCAATTCCCTATGCCGCTCCGCCGACCGGCGCGCGTCGGTTCCTGCCGCCGGCCAACGTCGAGCCCGGGTCTGGCGTTCGCGATGCGACGGCATATGCGGGCCGTGCGCCCCAGGCGGGGTTGCGCGCGGGCACTCGCCCCGAACTCGAAACGTTCTCGGGAGCGCCGGACACCTCGCCGGACTCGGAGGATTGCCTGACGCTGCATGTTTGGTCGCCCAGTACCACGGATGGTGCGAAACGGCCGGTGATGGTGTGGCTGCATGGTGGAGCATTCTCCTACGGCAGCGCGAACTCGGAACGGCTCAGAGGCAGCCGTCTGGCGAAGCGTGGCGATGTCGTGGTCGTTACAGTCAATCATCGATTGAATATTTTTGGGCATCTCGATTTGTCAGGGGTCGGCGGATCAGACTATCGCCACTCCGGCAATGCTGGTGTGTTGGACCTGGTCGCCGCGCTTACCTGGGTCCGCGACAATATAGCTCAGTTTGGTGGCGATCCCAGGAACGTGACGATTTTCGGCGAGTCGGGCGGCGGTGGCAAGGTCAGTACGCTGCTCGCCATGCCTGAGGCGGTCGGACTGTTTCACAAGGCAATTATCCAGAGTGGCGCTGCGGTGCGGCTGCGCACGAAAGAACGGGCTCTGCAATTGACCCAACTTGTGTTGCAGGAGCTTGGCATCACGACTGCGGCAATCGATCAATTGCAGCGTTTGCCCGTCGCCAATCTGTTGGCCGCGATCAAACCAGCGGAGCGGGCACTCGGTCCATCCCAGTATCGGTTGTTCGATCGCTACCCATTTGGACCGGTCGTGGATGGCGAAGTCCTGCCGAGGCAACCGTTCGATCCCGACGCACCCGATATCATGAGCGACATTCCGCTCATCATTGGCGACATGAAGGATGAGACGGCAAGCTTTCTTGCCCCGGATGACCTCGTTTGGCATCGCAGTTTGACGGAGGCGCAAATGGTCGATCGGGTACACGCGATTGCCGGTGCCGATACGAGTCGTGTGGTCGAGACCTATCGTCGCCTCTACCCAAACGCCAGTCCGGCGGATCGGCTGATCGCCACCACGACCGATTGCAACTTCCGCATTCGATCGCTGACTCTGGCACAACGGCGCGCTGCCAAAGCGACTGCTCCGGTTTGGATGTATGCATTCGAGTGGGAGACACCGGTACATGGCGGCAAAATGAAAGCGCCGCACGCCATGGATGTTCCATTCACGTTCGACACGATCGACCTGACCAATGCCACCGATGGCAGCGACACGGCACGGCGACTCGCTGAAACGATGTCTGGTGTGTGGACGACTTTCGCACGTATCGGGGTGCCGGACCATCCCTTAATTCCGCGCTGGCCAGCCTACCGCATTCCGGAGCGTGCGACATTGATCCTGGATGCCAAATGCCGCATCGTCAACGATCCTCGGGGCGAAACGCGTGCGTTATGGCAGGACATCACTCGGTCGTAACAGGTGCCGCGAAATAACTGAAAGGTGGTCACGGATGCGCGCAATTGTGAATACGCCTGGCGGGACGGCACCGGTCGAGTTGCGAGAGGTTCCCGAACCAAATCCCGGACCGAACGAGGTCTTGGTCGCGGTCCGGGCGTTTTCGCTCAATCGCGGTGAATTACGGTCGTTCGTCAACAACGAGGCGGGCTGGATCCCCGGTCAGGACGTCAGTGGCGCGGTACTGAGGCCGGCCGCGAATGGTCTCGGCCCACCGGAGGGCGCACGTGTGGTTGCGCTGACCGACGAATTCGGTTGGGCGGAACAGGTTGCTGTTGCCGTGCATCGCGTTGTCCCGATTCCCGACAATGTGAGCTTTGCGCAGGCCGCGACTTTGCCGGTTGCGGGATTGACCGCGCTTCGCTGTGTGCGGCTTGGCGGTGCGCTGGTCGGGCGACGGGTTCTGATCACTGGGGCGGCTGGCGGTGTCGGTACACTCGCGATCCAGATCGCCGCTCATTCCGGAGCCCATGTCACCGCCGTCGTGGGACGTCCCGAGCGCGCTCCCGGTCTTCGGGAACTGGGCGCCGAAGATGTCGTTCACGGTATCGAAAACGCAACCGGACGATACTCGCTAATTCTGGAATCCGGAGGCGGCAGCTCGCTGTCCGCGGCCCTGCAACGCATCGAACCAAACGGAACGGTCGTTGTCTATGGCAACTCCTCCGGTGAAACGTCAACCATCAGCTTTCAGGATTTCCGGGCAGCACAAAATGCGCGTATCCAAAGCTTCTTCTATTTCACCTCAGGCCCCGAGGAGTTATTCGCGCCCGACCTTGCTCTGCTCGTATCGCTGATTGCGGACGGCAGTCTCCGTCCGGTAGTCGGGATCGAGCAAAACTGGGCTCATCTCGCTACCGTCGCTGAATCGTTGCGCGGACGGCAGGTCGCCGGTAAAGCTGTGTTCCGAACCGGAAATTCGTAAGTGGAAGCGGACTATGTGGTTGTAGGAGCCGGCTCGGCCGGTTGCGTTGTCGCAGCGCGGCTCTCGGAAACCGGTGCGAAGGTGATCCTGCTCGAGGCCGGTCCCCGAGATACGCTGCCTTGGATCCACATCCCTGCAGGCATGCTGAAGCTGCTGTATCATCCAGTGGTGAATTGGAACTATAGCGCAGAGGGAACGCCGGGAAGCGGCGGACGGCGTATCCACTGGCCCAGGGGAAAAACCCTGGGTGGATCGAGTTCGATCAACGGCATGCTCTATGTACGAGGCAACCCGGCCGATTTCGACGGGTGGGCGCAAATGGGATGTCGCGGCTGGAGCTTTGACGATGTTCTGCCGTTCTTCAGAAAGTCGGAGGACTACCAGCAAGGCGGTGATCCAGAGATCCGTGGTCACCGCGGTCCGCTGAAAGTTGAAGACTATCGGACAATCCTTCCCCTGACGCATCGTTTCGTCGAGGCCGCGCAACAGGCCGGATATACGTTCAGTACCGACCTCAATGGCCGGGTGCAGGAAGGCGTTGGCTATTCCCAGATGACCCGCAAGGGAAAATGGCGTGGATCGACCGCGCAAACATTTCTGAAGGAGGCACGGAGCCGAAGCAATCTTCGTGTCGAAACCAACGCACTTGCCTCGAAGCTGCTATTTGAGGGGCGCCGATGTATCGGCGTTGCTTTCTCGCAACACGGGGAAACGAAGGACATCCGTGTTGCCAAGGAGGTGCTGCTGTGCGGTGGCTCGATCAACTCGCCACATTTGCTGCAAATCTCGGGCATCGGACCAGCCGCGCAGCTGAACGCGATCGGGGTGCCGGTGGTGCACGACCTGCCGGGGGTCGGCGCAAATTTACAGGACCATTACGTTGCCCGCATCTCGCATCGTGTCAAAGGCTCAATTTCGATCAATAAGTTGGCACGTGGACTGCGCCTGTCGAGGGAAATCGCGCGGTTCTTCCTCGAAGGAAGAGGGGCGCTGACCTTCGGCGTGACGACGGCGCAGGTGTTCTGTCGGTCCAGCCCAGATAAGGCCAGTCCCGACCTCCAGCTGTTATTTACGCCCGCCAGTTATGACCCTACCAAATTCGGCGCACTGGAACGGGAGGACGGCATGACCGTCGCGGTCTGCCCGGTTCGCCCGGATAGCCGAGGAACGATCATGGCGCGCTCTGACGATCCGGCAATGGCACCGATCATCACCCCAAATTACCTGTCCGACCCGGCCGATGCCCGGGTCCTGGCCGCCGGAATGCGCTTTGCGCGCAATATCTTTGCGGCACCGGCCATTGCCCAACACAGCGTCGAGGAGACGATTCCTGGACCCGATATTCGAACGGATGAAGAGCTGACCTATTATGCTCGCAACTTTGGCAACACGATCTATCATCCGGTCGGAACCTGTCGCATGGGTCAGGGGCCGTCTGCCGTCGTTGACGAACGGTTGCGCGTCCACGGCATCGCCGGCCTGCGCGTGATCGACGCATCCATCATGCCGACCTTGACCACAGGGAATACCAACGCACCAACCATCATGATCGGAGAGAAGGGCGCGGCGATGATCCGTGAAGATGCGACCCAAACGGTCGGCGCAGATTAAGACCGTCAGCCACCGAGCTATTTCGGCATCGTAATACGCCGGCCGGTTCCCTTTGGTGGCTGCGCCGGCGCATAGTTGGCAACCGCCTGCTGCAGGGCCTCACGGTGCAGGTCCGGAAATGGCGCTACGCGACGCACACGCATATCGATGTGCAGTGCCATCAGTTCCTGCGTCGCGGAGCGCTCGCCGCTATCGGAATGAAACAGCTCGTGGAAATAGTGCAGCCGCTTGGAGTCCACGCCCAGCAACCATGTATGAACGTGCAACCGCTCCCCAAGACGCACTTCTCGTTCGTACACCGTGTGGGTCTCGGCAGTGAAGCATGAATTACCGGTCGCCTCCCGGTAAGCGTCGCCAATTCCCAATGTTGCGTAGAGCTTGTCAGTGGCGAGATCGAAAACGACTACATAATAGGCGAGGTTCATGTGACCGTTGGAATCGATCCACTCCGGACGGACGACGTCGTGATGCACGATGAGAGGCTGGTTCATGGTGCATCGCACAATGTTGCGGTCACGACATTCGGTCAAGTCGGCATGGTCTGCGGGACTGGCTTCGACCGACGCCAGTCCGCAGAAAACCCTGTCAGGCAGCTTCTGCCAACTGCCGCGGCCGATAGATCGCGATATGTGTCACACGGGCGATTGGTGTCGCTTCATTGGCGATTACCAAGGCGTCAATCTCAACCCATTTATGACCCTTGTGTTCGTAGTTCTTCGTAACGCGAGCGCGAACTCCCAACGTATCGCCGACCAGGGCAACGCCGAGGTTTTGGATAGTGCTGCCCATATGCATCCACGCCGGCAGAATCACGTTGTGCGATAGGGCCCAATTGCAGCAGCGCAGCACTGTCCCGGAATGAACGATGCCCTCGCGCAAATACCGCGGATCCGTCTCCCGCGTATCCGAGATATCCTGGGTTTGATAATCTTGTGTGATGGTCAGCGGATTCATCCCTAGCCAATCACCGACCTTCAATGACTGTTCGTCCGCGGCGGCGCGATGGGCACGCGCCGGAACCGCCTGGAATTCCAAAAGAGCCGGCAAGTCCGGAGTTTTGTCTGGCAACCCGGCATGGCCCGTGGCACAGAGCTGGCCGCCACTTTCGACCTGCAGCGTCATGCCGGTCGCATCGTCCACCGCCGTTATTTCGGCGATGTCACCCTCGTAAACGGGCTTGCCGAAGCGGGCCTCGCCAGTGCCACGTTCAAGCCAGGCGCGGCCCCATCGTTGCACCGGCATGTGGGACATATAAGCATACACATGGACGCCGCCGACCAAACCACCCTTAAAGCCAAAGCGTTTTGCCGTCGCATCGTCATGGATTTTATTTTCAGATGATTTCGCGGTGTTATAGGCCGCGACGCGGTAGGACGGCAGTGTTGACATGGAAACAACCTCCGGCCATCCGCAGCGCGCGCGGATGGCCAAAATACGAATCTCGGATTAATTCAGAGCGAACTGACCAACTTCATAACCGGGAATGAAATTGCGGTTGGTCATATCGGGATTGCGGTTCACGTACACGCGGTTGAACATCGGGTGCCGCATGCTACGGGTCTCGTGTTCGATCCGGAACAATGGCTTATTCGTGTCGACGTCAACGAGATCGAGGAAGCGGTATTGATGTTGATCGCTCTCCTCGACGATCAGACCGCGCTCGAGCAATTTCTTATGCGGTCCAGAGAAATCGGCCAGCGTAATCTGGATGTGATGACCGTCATATTCGGGAAGCTCAGCCTTGGTATGGCGATACGTCACCTTACATTCACCGGAGCATGAAGCCCATGCGTATTGTCCCCGCTCATCCTTGGCGACGCCCGCGATGCCGCCGAGAATCTCCTTGTAGAACCGGGCGATCGCGGCCAGATCGGTCCCGTCAGGAACGTCGAACTCGACATAAGGCATACCGACCCGCATTGCGCCGAACCGCGCCGGATCAGGCGCGTGGACGCGGATACGATTGCCCCACGGACACGTTGTCTCAACCACATCGCCGGCTTCGCGGTAGCTGTATTGTGTGCCTTCCAGGAACTTCTTCGCATAATGCAAACGCTTCAACAGCGCTTCGAGGTCCGGCAGCACCAGCGCCGTCGTACCACGCACGACCTGCGCACCTCGGGTCGGCAAATGGAACTGGCCCTTGCCGACATTGACCCACATGTTTTCCAGGCCGGCCATGAGGTAAGGATCCCGCGTGAGACCCAGGCCCATCAGGTAATAGGCGGTAGCCAGCGACTGGTCCGGCACGGTCACATTCACATGGCCAAGCTCGACGATATTGCCGAGGTCCTCAACTGTCCGGTCAAATTGCGGCGCCGCCACCATGTCGTTCATCTCTTGGGTCCTCTTGTCCGGGTTCATAGCGATGCGTTACATTAACGCAGAATCGATACGAGGTCCATCGTCAGGCTGCGGGTGGGACGCCGGCCTCCAGCAGCGCTGCCCGTTGGCGGTCCGCCAGCTCGGCCGCGTTGAAGTCCTCGATCAGGCCCTGAAACAACCGGCTCCAGTTCAGCTCCGCACGCAGCCGCAGGAACACGCCACCAAGTCCGATGGCAGATCGATCCATCAGAACGAATTCGCGCGGCGGTTTCACCCCGCCCGTTCGTTTCAACCCGGCATGGACCTTCTCGGCAACGGCGCGGCCAAATTGTGGGTCATCGGTCTCTTGAATGCGGCGAACCCGGTCTTCGGTGAGTGGTTCGTATAAGAAACGGGCCCAAAGGTTCAACACAGCCATCTTCTCGTTCGACAAATCGGTGAAGCCCCAGGTCTCGTAAGCGTGATGCGCCTTTGCATCGTCGTTGTCCCGCACCGCCTCGTACAGGTCGATGACACCACGGACGAAGTGCGCATCGAACACACGGATGGCGCCAAAATCCAGCAGATTCACCGAGCCATCAGGCCGCACCTGATAATTGCCCATGTGCGGATCACCATGAATGACCCCATACCGGTAAAATGGCACGTACCACGCACGGAACAGCGCCTCCGCGATCCGATTCCGCTCATCCTGAGATGGGTCCTCGGCCAGACGGTGCATAAGTGGGCGACCATCCAGCCACGTCATCGTCAACAGGCGCCGCGTGCAAAAGCCCGGAATTGGCGCCGGCACGTGCACCATCGGATGTTCCGCCAGCATCAGCGCATAAAGTCGCATTTGCGCGGCCTCGCGCTCATAGTCGAGTTCCTCGCGGAGACGCTCAGTCAGTTCTTTGTAAATCTCCTCGTGTTGGATCGCGTTGTCCATGCGGTGATACACGGCCATCGCCAGGCGCAACTGACGAAGGTCAGCCTCTACGGTGCTCGGCATGTCCGGATATTGCAGCTTGCAGGCGACCTCGCGGCCATCCGGCAAGGTCGCGCGATGCACCTGGCCGAGCGACGCAGCAGCGGAGGCGGTCTGCGAAAACGCCTCGAAGCGAGACCGCCAGTCCGGGCCGAGTTCGCTCGCCATACGGCGGCGCACGAAGTTCCAACCCATGGCGGGCGCATTCGCCTGCAGTTGGGCGAGCTCCTCCGCATATTCCACCGGCAGCGCGTCAGGGACTGACGATAGAAACTGCGCCACTTTCATCAGCGGCCCTTTCAGGCCGCCGAGAATGGTCCGCAGATCCTCGGCGTGAGCTGCACGATCGGTGCGGATGCCGAACATGCGCTCCCCGGCCATGCGCGCGGCTATGCCGCCAACGGCACCCGACGTGCGCGCCATTCGGCGCAGTTCACCGAGGAAATTACTGCCGGACATGGGTATTCAAAACAAAACCTCCGAATTACGGCATTGCCTCAAGTTCATCGATGAAGCCGGAAATCACGTCCAGCCCTTTCGTCCAGAAGGCGGGATCAGACGCGTCCAATCCAAATGGTGCAAGCAATTCCTTGTGGCGCCTGGTGCCTCCCGCCCGCAGCATGTCCAGATATTTTGCCTGGAACCCAGGGTGACCCGATTGGAAGACGGAATAAAGTGCATTCACCAGGCAATCGCCAAATGCGTAAGCGTAGACATAAAACGGTGAATGCACGAAATGCGGCACATAAGCCCAGAAAACATCGTATTCCGGTGAAAAATCGAATGCCGGGCCCAGGCTTTCGGTCTGCACGCCACGCCAGATCTCACCAATGCGGTCTGGCAGGAGTTCACTGACTCGCCTTTCTTCATGCACCTTTGTCTCGAAGCGATAGAACGCGATCTGGCGGACCACGGTGTTCAACATGTCCTCGACCTTCGAGGTCAGCATCACCCGCCGCTGCTCCGGACCGGCGGCGTCCAGCAAGGCTCGGAACGTGAGCATTTCGCCAAATACGCTCGCCGTCTCGGCAAGGGTCAAAGGCGTGCTGGCCATCAGGTATCCCTGACTGCCCGCCAGTACCTGATGCACGCCATGGCCCAGTTCATGGGCCAGAGTCATCACGTCACGCGTGCGACCGTGGTAATTCAGCAACAAATAGGGATGCGCCGACGGCACCGTAGGATGCGAGAACGCACCGCCCGCCTTGCCTTCCCTCGGCGGCACATCGATCCACGGCTTGTCGAAGAACTGCCGCCCAATATTGGCGAGATCCGGACTGAACGCACCGTAAGCACCCAGCACCTGCTCGCGGGCTTCGGTCCAACTGATCTTCCGATCGTCATCGCCCGGCAATGGTGCATTCCGGTCGTAATGCGCAAGTTTCGGTAAGCCGAGCCATTTCGCCTTCATCAGGTAGTACCGATGCGAAAGCCTGGGATACGCATCCACCACTGCGGTGACGAGCGCGTCCACCACCTCATCCTCGACCATGTTTGACCGATTGCGATAGCTGCCGGGGCGCGGATATTTCCGCCACCGGTCGATGATTTCCTTGTCTTTTGCTTTCGTGTTGGTGATCAGCGAAAACAGCCGGATACGCTCATTGAACGCGGCGCCGATCGCTTCGCCGGCGGCCTTCCGGATGGAGCGGTCCGGCGCGGACAATTTCTCCAGCGCCGCATTGACGGTCAGTGTTTCGTTGCCGACCGAAATCCGCATGCCGGCGACGGTTTCGTCAAACAATCGGCTCCACGCGGATTGACCGGTTACATCCTTATCATGCAGCAACTCTTCCACTTCATCGGAAAGCTGGTGCGGCCGAAACACGCGCAGATCGCGCAGCCACGGCCGATAACGCGCGAACCCGGCGTCCGCCTGCAATTCCCGTTCAAACGTTGTATCGTCAACCCGATTGATTTCAAGTGTGAAGAAAATCAGGTGACTGCTGATCTCGGTCACCCGCTCGCTCATTGTCTGATAGAACTGACCATACAAGGAGCTGGTGCTGTCAGAGGAAAACAGCAACTGGGCGTATGACATGATCCGGCCCAGGATTTCTTCGACGCGCTCATATTCCTTGATGGCAGCGGCCAGCTCGTTGCCCGGGCTGGTGGCAAGCTTGCCATTATAGCGATCCTTGAATTCCCGCGCCGCCTTGTCAGCCTCGGCAAGATCCACCTGCAACGTCGCACTGTCAGGCGCCGGATAGAGATCGGACAGATCCCAGGTCGGCAGGCTCTGAGGGTTCATGGCTTCGGACATCGTGACACGGTTCCCTTGGCTGCTGCGTTCACAACAGATGTAGGCTAGGAACCTCCTGCGTCAAAGGTGTGCCACCTGGCCAATCCGCGTGGGGGGATTCGTGGAGAGCTATCCAACCTGGCCGAACCTGGCCTCGATGATGTTCGACCTCGCCAGGAAATGGCCGCACAAGCCCCTGTTTCGCGCCTACCGGGACAACGCCTGGCATGGCACCAACTGGGCCGAATTCGCCCGGATGGCGGCATCCTGCGCCCGTCATATGCGAACCCAGGGCATTTCGGCTGGCGATCGCGTGGTGATTTGCGCGGAGAATCGGCCAGACTACCCGATCGCCGAGGTTGCCCTGATGGCGATCCGTGCCGTGCCAGTGCCCACCTACACGACAAATACCATAGCGGATCATACCCATATCCTGCGCGATTCCCGCGCCCGTGCCGTAATCGCGTCGTCCGGGTTACTTGCCGAACGCATGCGGGCGGCCGGGGAAACAGCGGACGGTCTGGACCTGCTGCTGGAAATGGGCAGTGAACAGTGGAGCGCGATGCTCGCCGACACCGCACCACCAGACGATGTCATGAGGGACGCAGAGAGGATCCCGCCGACCGCCATGGCGTGCGTGATCTACACCTCCGGAACCGGCGGCGCGCCGCGTGGCGTAATGCTGCCGCATCGTTGCATTTTGTCGAACTGCCGTGGCGCGTTCGAGTTGGTGCGGCCGCTGCGGCTCACGGATGAGATCTATCTTTCCTATCTGCCGCTCTCCCACAGTTACGAGCACACCGTCGGCAATTTCTTTTTCGCCAGCCTTGGTTCCGAGATTGTCTACTCGCGCGGGGCGGAACATCTCGCCGCGGACATGCTGCAAATTCGTCCGACGATTCTGACTGCGGTGCCTCGGGTGCTGGAAATCATTCGGGGCCGGGTCATGACGCAGGTTACAAGGCAAGCCGCGTGGAAGCAGCACCTGTTCAATCGGGCGATGGACGTCGGCTACAAGCGATTGGACGGAACCCATTTGTCGCTGTTTGAGCGGCTGATCGACCCCATTCTCGACTATCTCGTACGATCGAAGGTGCGCGATCGGTTCGGTGGGCGGCTCAAGGCGGCGGTATCAGGCGGTGCGCGGCTGGAGCCGGACGTTGGCCGGTTCTTTCTCGCGCTCGGTATCCTGCTGTTGCAGGGTTACGGTCAGACTGAAGCCGGTCCGGTGATCAGCGCGACACAACCCGAGGCAATCCGCATCGACACAGTCGGACCACCGCTCCTTGGTGTGGAACTTCGCCTCGCCAACGACGGGGAAATTCTGGTCCGTGGCGACCTGGTCATGGACGGTTATTGGGGCCGTCCTCAGGAAACAGCGCTGGCGATCCAGGACGGTTGGCTACATACCGGCGACATCGGTTCAATCGATGAGCGGGGCAACCTGCGGATCACGGACCGCAAGAAGGACATCATCGTGCTGTCCGGAGGCGAGAACGTGTCCCCCGCGAAAATCGAGGGCATGTTGATGGCCGAGCCGGAGATCGCTCAGGCCGTGGTCGCGGGAGACGGCCGCACGGGCCTGACCGCATTGCTGGTCGCCGCCGAAGGTCACGATGAGGTGTCTGTGGCACTGGCGCTTACCCGTACCAACCATCGGCTATCTGTCACCGAGCGGATCCGCCGGCACGCGTTGGTGCCAGCGTTCACGGTCGAAAATGGTTTGCTGACACCGACGCACAAAATTCGACGGCTAATGGTCATCCGCGCCAACGCTGAGGTCCTTTCACGGCTGCATGCATGACGGTCAGGAGCGAAATTGCCAAACGGCGTTTGCAACACCTGCAGTATTCGCGTCAGGGCAAAGGCCGTGAAGTCAATCCAGCAAGGTTGGTAGGTGCCGGGTTAACACGCCTCGTTCATCCTGTAGCTGCCTGACGATGGTGAAGTGATTTCCGCCCGGCACCGGAATGAGTGCCCCACGCAGATGCGCAGCAGAGCGCCGTGCGTGCAGGGCTCGGCTGTCGGCGACAAGCGGAGGCAACTCAGCGGTGCCGTACGTGATCGCCAGCGGCTTGTTGACCATCGGCACGCGCAGCGGGGACAAAGTTTCGATTTCGTCATCGGCCAGACGCAGCTTGTCGTTCAGCACGGTGTCCCGCAACGGACCAAGTTCAAATATGCCGGAAATGGCCAGGCCGGCGTGAACCAGGGAATGGCCAAGGCAGAGCGCGGTCAGGTGCCCTCCTGCGGACCAGCCGGATAGCACAACCGGTCCATTGATGCCGTGTGCTTTGCCATTGGCCGCGAGCCAGTCGAGCGCTGCATTGATCTCGGCAACGATTTCCGTCAGCGATGCATCTGGTGCCAGCGTATGGCCAGGCAAAGCCGCCGACCAGCCAAGCGCGTAAGGCCCGGCAATCAAGCTGGCGAATTGGTCCTTGCTGTTACGCTGCCAGTAGCCGCCGTGGATGAAAACGAGGCAGGGCGCATTGGGGTCGGCTGCCGGGAACAGGTCCCAGGTGTTGCGCTCCCGTGGTCCGTAACGAAGATCAAGATGACCCGCATGCGCCGCCCGAAAGACCGCGGAGGCTTCAGCTCGCGCGGTGTTCAACGCCAGGCTGTCTGTTACAGCAGCGATATTGTCATAGGCGGCATCACGCGCCGCGCGGCTCAGCGTACCCCAGTTCATGCCGTTGCCTTGAGATACCAGTCCATGATCTGGCGGCCTTGCCAGAACAGCGTGCCAGGCCGCGCCGCCATATGGGCGAGCGCTTTCTCAAACCAACCGATCCGGTGCGGCACACCACTGATATATGGATGCACTGCGAGGCCCATCACCTTCGCCCCCTCGCGCTCCGCCTCATCATAAAGCCGATCAAACTGGGCTACCGTGCGCTCGAACAGCTCCTCGGCGCGATGATGCTGGATCATCATGATTGGGATGTCGTTCAGTTCGACACTGTACGGCATCGTCAGCATTGGCCCATGCGTTGTCTGCATGATCGCCGGCAAATCGTCGATGACCCAGTCGGCGCAATAGCGGATACCGGCTTCGGCCAGCAAGTCCGGAGTCTCCAGAGTCTCGGTGAGGCCAGGCGCCAGCCAGCCCACGGGTGCGTGGCCTCCGGCCTCGCGCAATGCATCGATCGCCGAACGGATCATCGCCCGCTGATCGTCCACCAGATGTGTCGCCATCTGGTCGAAGCCATGCACCATGAACTCCCAGCCCGCGTCACGCGCCGCCTGTGTCACGCGAGGATAGGCCGCCGGCACCGAGCCGTTGATGGCAAGCGTCGGGGAAACGCCGTGAAAGTCGAGCGCTGCCTTCAGGCGCCAGAACCCGACCCGCATCCCGTATTCATGCCAGGCCCAGTTGGGCAGGTCGGGGGTGACGGAGGCGCCCTGCGGCGCGCTTAGCACCTGGCGCGGCATGGGCCGGTTGATGTCCCATCGTTCGACGTTGACGACCAGGAAAACGGCGACCCGCTTGCCGTCCGGTAGCGCCAGGCGCGGCCGGTCGATACTGGCCTGATAGGTGAGGCGGTGTGCTGGCTCCATGGCTCCACCATGCGCGTTGGAGTTCGGCTTCTCAAGGTCTTGGCGGGACAATGCCAGTGAACGCAAATCTCACGCCTTGGCGAAAGTCACCTCCGCCGCGCCAAGACCCTCGAACCGCACCGAGCAGACATCGCCAGGCTTCAGGAACTTCAGGCCGGTGAACGATCCGCAGGTGACGAACTGGCCGGTGCGAATGCCGCCCTTGTCACGCCAGAGGTTGGCCAGAACGACGGCAATGCCCAACGGATCGCCGGTCGCGTGGCCACCCACCTGCTCGAGACTCTTCTTGCCGTTCACGCTCAGGGTGACTTTCAGTTTGCCCAATGGCAACTCGTGCCAATCGGCACGGGGCACATCATGGACCAGCGCGCCATTGCTGATCGAGTCAGCCAGCTTCTCGAGGTTCGACACCGGCGCCTTCTGAGCAAACCGACTGTGCACAACTTCAATCGCAACACAGGCATCGATCACCGATGCAACCTCGTTCCGGGTGTAGGGTTTGGCGCGGGCTGGCAGGTCGTGGCGGAAAATGAATGCGACCTCGCCTTCCACACCGCATTGCGGCACGCTCGAGGCAGCCAGTTTGCATGGCGACGCATGGATGGTGCCGCCATAAATCATTCCCCTCGTTGGTTCGCCGTTGGCCGGTGCCATCGCCTTGAAGCCGGCGATGAGTTGGCCGAGTTGGTGACTGACCGCGTCCTGGATCGCATGCGCTTCCTCGATCGTCGATGGTTTGAGGCCGTCGGGCAGGCCGTTCAATGGCTTCATGTCGCGCCGCGCCTGCGCCAGGATGTGAGCCGCACGCTCGATCTGTTGGGCGTTCATGGAATGTGCTCCCCATTATCGTTGCCGCGCAGACGGTGCCACGCCTGGGCGGTTTTGTCATAGGTCGCGCATGAGAAATGCGTCCGTTTCGTTGGCCAACGGAATGCTGCCCTGGCTGCCGTGCCGGGTGCAGCACAGTGCCGCTGCGGCGGTTGCGCGGTTGAGGGCGCCGGTCAGGCTGGCACCACGATCCAGCGCCGCGGCCAGGACGCCAACAAAACAATCGCCCGCTGCGGTCGTATCGATCGCGGTAACCGCATGGGCCGGCATCGCCGTGACGCCTTCGGCACTCGCCAACTCCAGCCCGTCGCCACCGAGGGTGCGAACAGTCACAGTACCGAGACGAGCGTAGATCTGCGCCGCGCCATCGCCGCAACCGAGACGATTGGCGAGCCACGCGCTCTCCGTCTCGTTGACCACCAGAATGTCAACCTCCCGCAACGTCGCTTCGGGAAACGGCGCGGCCGGGGCAAGGTTGAGAATGACCCGCGCACCCTTCGCGTGGGCGCGGCGAACCAGCGCGGCGGTCTCCGCTGCCGGAACCTCCATTTGCAGCACCACGGTGGACGCTGGATTCAGCAGCGCATCTTCGATCTGGGTCTGGTGCACGACCAAATTGGCACCCGAACCGACGACGATTGCATTGTTACCCGCTGGATCGACGGCGACGCCGGCGCATCCGGTGCTGGCGTCGGTTTCGAGCACGCGCGTAAGATCGATGTTTGCCTGGCGCAACATGGTCAGCGCGATCGCCGCAAGGCTGTCGCGCCCCACTGCGGCCGCCATGATCACTCTGGCGCCGTCGCGGGCTGCGGCAACCGCCTGATTCGCGCCCTTGCCGCCTGGCTCGATGCGGATGGCCGGACCTAGAACGGTTTCGCCAACGGCCGGAATATGCGGCACCGGGAAGATCAGATCGAGATTGATCGAGCCGAAGACAATGACCATGGCGCCATTTATCAGCAGAATGGGTATCCGCCAAAGCGCGCCAGGGTCCATGGGCCTCGGGCCGGCCATCCGCTGGTTGCCAGTGCGCAGCCGGGCTTCTACCCTGCCCGCGAATTCGGTTTGCAACCCAGATGGAGGGAGTCCGGTCAAATGAAAGTCGGAGACGCGATCGCTGAGATCATGAAGCGGGAGGGGATCGAGATCCTCTGCGGCTATCCGGTCAACCATCTGCTGGAATACGCGGCCAAGGCCGACATCAGGCCGGTCATCGTGCGTCAGGAGCGGATCGGCCTGCATATGGCAGACGCGATTTCGCGCGTCACGTCCGGCAAGAAGATCGGCGCCTTCTGCATGCAGCATGGTCCGGGTGCCGAGAACGCTTACGGCGGCGTGGCCCAATCGTATTCCGAGTCAGTGCCGTTGTTGGTGCTGCCTCAGGGTTATGCGCGTCGCATCGCGTATATCGATCCGAACTTTAGTTCCGCACGGCGTATGGCAGACGTCTCCAAATTTGCCGAGCCGGTGATTGTTCCGGCTGAGCTGTGTAACATCATGCGCCGGGCGTTCAGCAATCTGCGCAATGGCCGCTCCGGCCCGGCGATCGTCGAAATCCCCACCGACATCTGGAACGAGGAAATCGGCGATATCGATTACCAGCCGGTCGGCGTGCATAAGTACGGTCCCGATATGGCCGACGTGCGCAAAGCCGCCGCGGCCATTCTGGAAGCGAAACGGCCGGTGATCTATGCCGGAACCGGCGTGCAATGGGCCGAGGCGTGGCCACAACTTCGCGCATTTGCCGAACTTATTGGCGCCCCCGTCACCACCAGTCTGGGCGGCAAGAGCTCGTTCCCGGAAAATCATCCGCTGTCGCTTGGCTCCGGCGGCAACGCGGTGCCGAAGCCGGTGCATCACTTCGTCGAGAAGTCCGACCTTATCATCGGCATCGGCTGCTCGTTCACCGAAACGAACTTCGGCATCAAGTTTCCCAAGGGCAAGAAGTTCATTCACGCGACGCTCGATCCGAACCACCTGAACAAGGATGTCGTCAGTGCGATCGGCCTCGTCGGCGATGCCGGTCTCACGCTGGATGCGCTGATTGGCGAACTGAAGCAGACCATTAAGAGCAATCGCGATACCAGCGAAGTGGTAAAGGAGATCACCGCTGTGCGCGCCGAGTGGATGGCGCAGTGGGAGCCGCTGCTGCGTTCCAACGAAGCGCCTCTCAGTCCGTATCGTGTGATTTACGAACTGATGCAGGGCGTGGATCCGAAAAACACCATCATCACCCACGACGCGGGCAGTCCACGCGATCAGATCTCGCCATTCTGGGTCTCCACCGAACCGATGTCGTATATTGGCTGGGGCAAGACCACGCAGCTTGGCATGGGCCTCGGCCTCGCCATGGGCGCCAAACTGGCGAAGCCGGACAAGCTTTGCATCAACCTTTGGGGCGACGCGGCTATCGGCTTCACCGGCATGGACTTCGAGACAGCCGTGCGCGAGCGGATCCCCATCCTGTCGATCCTGCTGAACAATTTCTCGATGGCGATCGAACTCAAGGTCATGCCGATCTCGACCGAGAAGTACCGTTCGACCGACATCTCCGGCAACTACGCTGACATGGCGAAGGCGTTCGGCGGTTACGGCGAGCGCGTAACCCAACCCGATCAGATCCAGGCAGCAATTCAGCGCGGCATCGAGCAGACCAAAGCCGGCAATCCGGCACTGCTGGAATTCATTACCGCAAAGGAAACCCGCGTTTCCAAATTCTGATCTCACCGATCCCTCTCCCCTTCGCGGGGAGAGGGGCTGACTTTGTTCCGCTGTTGATCGACAGGAAGATCGCACATTGCCAGGCAGCGGCCGCTTCCAGGGGGGAACGCAAAGACCCACGGTCGATACGCGGCAGCAGTTGATGCACGCCATCGCGTTGCTTCAGCAGGGCAAAGTCGCCGAAGCGGAAAAGCTCGTCCAGGACATTCTGCAGCGCCAGCCCACCAATTTCGAGGTGCTCCATCTCCTGGGCGTGATCGCGCTACAGACCGGGCGGATCGATCGGAGTCACGGACTGATCGCCAAAGCCATCCTGATCAATCCAAACGTCCCCGCTGCGCATTGCAACCTGGCCACCGCGCTGCAACGTCTCGGGCGGCATAAAGAGGCCGTCGCCAGCTACGACAAAGCGATCGCGCTTAAGCCCGACTTCGCCGAGGCCTACAACGATCGCGGCAACGCATTGCGGCAGCTGCGGCGTTTCGACGAGGCGCTGGCCGATTGCGACCGGGCAATCGCGCTAAAATCCGACTTCGCCGAGGCTTATGATGACCGTGGCACGATTCTGCAGGAACTCGGACGCTGCGAGGAAGCAATTGCCAGCCATGACAAGGCGATCACTTTGCAGCCGGGGTTTGCCGAAGCGCACACCAATCGCGGAAATGCGTTGCGTGACCTCAAACGTTTCGGCGAGGCGCTGGTCAGCTACGACACGGCAATCACGCTGCGGCCAGATTTTGCCGAAGCGCACGTCAATCGTGGCAACGTGTTGCGTGATCTCAAACGCCTCGATGAAGCGCTGGCCAGCCATGACAAGGCAATCGCGCTGCGGCCTGGTTTCGCCGAAGCATACATCAATCGGGGCAGCGCGCTGCGCGACCTCAAACGCCTCGATGAGGCGCTGGCCACCTATGACAGGGCGATCGCGCTGAAGCCGGATTATGCCCAGGCTTACAGCAATCGTGGCAAGGTGCTTTGGGACTTGCGGCGGCTCGATGAGGCATTGGTCAGTTATGCCAGAGCGATCGCGCTGAAATCAGATTACGCTGATGCTTACAACAACCGAGGCAACACGCTGCGCGACCTTGGCCGGCTCGACGAGGCGCTCGCCAGCTACGACAAGGCAATCGCGCTGCAACCAAATTATGCCGAGGCACACAGCAATCGCGGCGGTGCTTTGGTTGACCTGAAGCGCCATGAGGACGCGATGGCGAGCTACGCGGTGGCGCTGGAGATCGAGCCCGATCTCATGCCCGCGCGCCAAGGCATCGGGATGGTGGCGCAATCGATCTGCGACTGGACCCTGACTGCGAAGCTGGCCGATGACAGCTCACAAAACTTCGCGCCGTTCGCATTGCTTGCGCATTGCGACGATCCCGCGGCGCATTTGCGTTGTGCAATGTACCACATTCACGAAAGAGTACCGACGGAGTTGCGGCCATTGTGGTCCGGCAGCACGAGACGGCACGACAAAATACGGATCGCCTACGTATCGGCGGATTTCCGGGATCATGCGGTCGCCCATCTGATCGCGGGACTCATCGAAGCCCACGACCGGACGCGCTTCGAGGTAATTGGCGTATCGCTCGGCGTGGACGATCAAAGTGCCATGCACCGCCGCCTCGCCAAAGCGTTCGATCAGTTCCACTCGGTGCGCAGTGAGAGCAATCTGGCGGTAGCCAAACTGATGCACGGGCTCGAGATCGACATCGCGGTCGATCTGCTCGGCTACACGCGGGACGCGCGTCCGGAGATTTTCGCCCACAGACCGGCGCCAATTCAGGTCAACTATCTTGGCTACCCGGGGACGATGGCGGCCACGTTCATCGATTACGTGATCGCCGACCCGATCGTGCTGCCGTTCGATCAACAGCCGTTCTACACCGAAAAGATTGTCCATTTACCTGAATGCTATCAGGTCAATGATGCGAAACGGACGATCGCTGAACACACGCCGTCCCGAATTGAAGCCGGTCTGCCAGAGCAGGGCTTCGTGTTCTGCAGCTTCAATAACAATTTCAAGATTAACGCACCGGTATTCGACATTTGGATGCGGCTGCTACGCTCCATTGACGGCAGTGTGCTATGGCTGCTGCGCGATAACGCCTCAGCGGAGCGCAATCTTCGCAGTGAAGCAGCCGCGCGTGGAGTAGACCCGGCCCGACTGGTGTTCGCTGACCGGCTGCCGCTTGTTCAGCATCTGGCGCGGCATCGCCTCGCCGATTTGTTTCTGGATACCTTGCCCTACAACGCCCATACGACGGCGAGCGATGCGCTTTGGGCTGGCCTGCCGATCCTGACGTGTCAAGGCCGGGCGTTCGCGGGGCGGGTGGCGTCCAGCCTGCTGAACGCCATCGGACTGACGGAGCTGATAACCGACGATCCGCAGGCTTATGAGGCGCTGGCCGTGCGGCTCGCCACTGATGCAACATTGCTGAATGGTCTGCGCGATCGGCTGGCGCGAAATCGGCTGAACCATCCTTTGTTCGACACCGATCGCTCGCGCCGCCACATCGAAGCGGCGTACGTTACGATGTTGGAGCGTTGGCGAGAAGGCGAGAGCCCGCGAAGTTTCAGCGTCGCGCCGGGTTGAGGGCGCGAAGTTGACGAAATAGTTGTCATCGGTCGTGTCGGGTCCGGATGTCGCGCGAACGTAAAGCCCTGGTCATTATGCCCCAACCACCACCACGCATTTCCGCATCACCGACGGCAGCGCGACCTCGTTCAGCCGCGCCAGAGGATGCACGAATCCGTTGCCCTCAATCGTCGCAACCCGTGCGGCGAACAGGTCGATGGTCAGCTGAAAATGCGTAAATCCATGCTGCACCTGTCCCGCCGGCCGCCAATCAGCCGCCATCGGCGCGTGTGTCATGGCCTCCACTTCAGGCCAGCGGCCTTCCCGCCACAGAGTGCCCGGCAATTCGACCATCCCGCCTAGCAGCCCTGATGTCGGCCGGCGCCGCAGGAGGACATTCCCGGCCAAATCGGCCAACCAGAAATGCACCCCGTGCCGCAGTGGGCGTTCCTTCTTCGGCACCCGCCGTGGCAACTGGGCCGCGATCCCCAGCCGCCGCGCCCCGCAATTCTCCATCCACGGACATACTGCACAGCCCGGCGACGTTGGCGAGCACACCGACGCCCCCAAATCGAATAGTCCCTGGGCGAAGTCACTCGGCCGTGCGACCGCATCAGGGTCCCGGCCGAGTTGCTCGACCGCCGCGCGGATCGCGGGTTTGACGCCAGGCAACGGCTCGGTCAAAGCGAACAGCCGAGCGGTCACCCGCTCGACGTTGCCATCAATCGGCACGGTCGGCACGTTGAAGCCAATCGACGCGACCGCGGCAGCGGTGTAAGCGCCAACTCCCGGCAGTTCCAGTAAACCCGAGACGTCACGAGGAAAACCGCCGCGGGAAACCACTGCTCTGGCACAGGCATGGAGGTTTCTGGCGCGCGCATAGTATCCTAGGCCGGCCCACAGGCTCAGGACTTCATCCAGATCGGACGCGGCGAGCGCCTCCACCGTTGGGAACCGGCTTACGAAGGTTTCATAGTAAGGTATGACCGCGGCGACCGTTGTTTGCTGCAACATGATCTCGCTAAGCCAGACCCGGTACGGATCTGCCGTACGACCGGGTTCGGCGCGCCAGGGCAGGCGACGGCGATGGCGGTCATACCATGCCAACAAGGCGCGAGCGGGAAAGATGCCCAAGGAACGAATATCTGACGACGACACGCACCCGGGTATGACGAAGCTCTTGCGCTACGTCCATGGGCCCCGGCCTATAGCGGCCGTGGTTCCGGTGGTCACCCGTAACGCGTTCAATCGCGCGTCACCCGGTGTGGCCCAACTTATGGAAGCGTGGCCCGGAATTGTTGGATCGGCTCTCGCCGAGGTCACCAGGCCGCGCCGTCTGAGCCAGGGAACCCTGACGATTGGTTGCTCCGGACCGGTGGCGATGGAACTGCAGCATTTGTCCACTGAGGTGCTAAGTCGGATAAATCAATACCTTGGGTCGCAGGCGGTGCGACGTTTGCGCTTCGTGCAAATCACTGCCATGCGAGCGCCCGTGCGACCAAAGCCAACCCCTTCCAAGGCAGCTGAGGCTGCTGCCGCCCAGGCTGTGGCACAGTTGGCTGCTGGACCACTGCGGACGGCGCTGGCCGCATTGGGCCGGGCCGTTCTGAGCGAATCCGCTTCCCGACTCGGAGAGCAACTCCATACAAGACGCTGAGGTCATGATGCTTACACGTCGCCGAAACCTCCTCGCAGCTGTCGCTGGTGCGACGTTAGCCCCGGGCATTGGGCTGCCGCTCGTCGCGCGCGCGGATGACCTGACCAGAGCAGAACGGTCGATTGGCAAGCCCGACGCCAAATACACGATAAATGAGTATTTCTCGCTCACGTGCTCGCACTGTGCCGCCTTCGCGGCGGAAACGATGCCCAAGGTGAAGTCCGACTTCATCGCGACCGGCAAGGTCCGGTGGGTGTTCCATGACTACCCATTGGACCAGATCGCTCTGTTGGCGGCGCAGATTGCTCGCTACCTGCCGGTCGACCGCTACGAGCCCTTCGTCGAGGCGCTGTTTGCGACCCAAGATCGCTGGGCGTTCGCCCGGGATGCCAATCACACCGAAGAACTGTGGAAGACCGCCGGCCTGGCCGGAATGAGCCGTGCCACCTTCGATAAGGCGATCGCCGACGACAGCCTGAGAAACTGGATCGTGCAGCAGAGGCAGATCGCCACGGACAAATGGAAGGTCGACTCGACTCCGAGCTTCGTGATCAACGGAACGAAATACGCGGGCGAAATGAGCTTTGACGCGTTCAGCAAACTCGTCCCGGACACATAGGGGCGTTGGCAGGAGGGCTGTTTGCCGGTCAGTTTCAGTAGACTCCGCATTACGGGATTTAAGAGCTTCGCAGAGCCGACCGGTGTTGAAATCCTTCCCGGACTGACCGGAATCGTTGGTCCAAACGGCTGCGGCAAATCCAATATCGTTGAAGCGCTGCGTTGGGCCATGGGCGAGAGCAGCGCGCGTGGTCTGCGTGGCGGCGAGATGGAGGACGTGATCTTCGCGGGGACCGCAGGTCGTCCCTCGCGCAACATCGCGGAGGTCGTGGTCACACTGACCGACACACACGGCGTCGCGCCACCGCCGTTCCATGAGCACGCCGAACTTGAAATACAGCGGCGCATCGAACGTGGCGCCGGGTCAGACTACCGCATCAACGGCAAAGAAGCGCGGGCGAGGGATGTGCAAACACTCTTCGCTGACCTGGCGTCAGGCGCGCGCGCCTCAGCGATGGTCAGTCAGGGACGGGTTGGTGCTCTGGTTGCAGCACGGCCCGAGGAACGCCGCGCGGTGCTGGAAGAGGCAGCGGGGATTACCGGTCTGCACGCCCGACGGCATGAAGCCGAACTCAAGTTGAGGGCGGCCGAGACGAATCTCGCGCGCGCCGAGGATCTGCGCGGTCAATTGGAAACTCAGCTCGGCTCCTTGAAGCGCCAGGCGCGCCAGGCCAGCCGATACCGCAATATCTCTGGAGCAATTCGCACCGCGGAGGCGGAATTGCTGTCCATTTTGCGGGCCAGGGCCGAGGCGGACCGAGCCGCGACGGAAACCGCCATGCGGGATGCGGAATGGTCGGTGGCCGAGGCCACGAACCTGGTCTCGGCAACCCAGGCGACCGCAACAGAGACAGCTGGGGCACTGCCACCGCTGCGTGAAACCGAGGCGGAAGCACGGACGAATCTGGAACGCCAACGCGTTGCGCGCGAACATATGGCGGCCGAGGAAAACCGTGCCCGGGCAGCTTTGAGTGCGGCACGCGGTCGTCTGGCGCAATTGCGCGCCGACTTGGACCATGCCGAGCAAATCCGCACCGACGCCATGGCGGCCGAAGCCAGGCTGGTGGCGGAAGATGCAGCTTTGGCCGAAACCGATGCCGGCTGGCCCGAAAAGGCAAGTGCCGCGGAGACCGAGGCAATCGCCAGCGCCGATTACGCGCGTATCGCCGAACGCGAGGCGAATCGAGCCACCGAAGCCGCGGCAGAGGCAAACGCCCAGGTACAGAGTGCGCTACAGGCCATAACCCAGGCCGAACAGCGGGTTCGGCGCCTGATGGACCAACTCACTCGTTTGCGGGATGAGCGGGCGAGCTTTGCCGGCCAGCAGATCGACCTCTCGACGTTGGAACAATCCGCGGCAGAGCATGCTGACGCACAGGCTACCTTGGCTGAAGTGCGTGCAGCGGTCGAGGCCGCAGAGCAAGCGCATGCTGCCGCTGCCTTGGCTCTGGGAACAGCGCGTGAGGAGCGCAGTCGGACGGAAGGCGTGCGCGCGAAACTGGCGGTCGAGATCCAGGCACTCGCCGAAATCCTGGCGGTCAGGGACGGCGAACGTTGGCCGCCGATGATTGACTCGCTAACCGCTCCGTCAGGGCTCGAAACGGCGCTTGGTGCCGCTCTTGGCGAGGAATTGACGTCAGCGCTTGATCCCGAGGCCGATCGGTATTGGCGGGAGCTGCCGCCTATGGTCGCCGTGCCGCCACTGCCGGTTGGTGCGACATCGTTGCTCGGCATGGTGGAAGCGCCTGCGGCCCTCGCTCGGTCGCTGTCGCAGATCGCCTTGGTCGACGACGAGCAGGTCGCGTTCGATTGCCAGGCCGATTTGGCCCCGGGCCAAATGATGGTGTCTCGCGAGGGTGCGATTTGGCGTTGGGATGGCTATACGATTCGAGCAGGAACGCCGACTGCGGCGGCGGTGCGGCTACGGCAACGCAACCGGCTGACGGTCTTGCGGGAAGCGTTCGCGGTCGCCGAACGAGACGCCGAGCGGGCCAACACA
This sequence comes from Acetobacteraceae bacterium, assembly GCA_049519555.1. GTDB lineage: Bacteria > Pseudomonadota > Alphaproteobacteria > Acetobacterales > Acetobacteraceae > Rhodopila. The sequence continues at coordinate 109,568 of JBEKQQ010000001.1, read as the reverse complement.
GCCCAGAGCGAGGCCGAACTTCTGGCGCGGACTGCCGCTCAGGACGAGCAATTGGCGCGGACAACCCGCCGGGACGCGGAACGCCGCTTCGAACAGGCCACGGCCGCGCTTAGCTCGTTGCGCAGTCGGGCAGCCGCGGCAGCGGCACGTCTGACAGCCGCGGACGAGCAGCTATCGCGGCTGGACCATGAACACCAGGAAGCCGTCGCCACCCTGGAGGAGGCCCGGGCGGCCTATGCGGCCCGCCCCGACCTCGACACCTTACGGGATCAGGTCGAACGCTCCCGCGCCGCATTGGCCGATGCGCGATCGCGTGAATCTGCTGCGTTGTCGTCACGCGAGTCGCTCGCCCGCGAGCATGCGATCTGTGTTGATCGACGGTCCGCGATCGCATCCGAGCGAACCCTTTGGACCAACCGCGCCCGGGAAGCCGAGGCGCGGGTTACTGACCTGGTAAATCGGCTGGACGCCGCGCAGGTTGAAATGGCTGCTCTGGAGGCTGCACCCGAGGAGGCGGCTGCGCGCCAGTTGGAAGCGCAGGAAGCGCTGCGACTGGCCGAAACGCTACATCAGCGGGCGGCCGAGACCTTAAGTCAGGCAACCGCCGCCGCCGCAGAGGCAGAGCGCGCCGCACGCGCAGCGGAGGCGGCGCTGGCAAACCGTCGCGAAATTGCCGTGCGTGCCGAGGGATTGGCCGAGCAGGCCAACCATGCGTGGGGCGCGCTGGCCGAGCGTATCCTGGAACGCCTCGGGGCCAATCCCGCACTACCGGATCCGCCTGAGGACCTCACGGCGGAAAGTGAGGGTAAGGCGCGCAAACGGCATGAGCGCCTTGTCAAAGAACGTGACGAGATGGGGCCGGTCAATCTTCGTGCCGAGACCGAGGCCGAGGCGATCGAACAGCAAATCGCCACTATCGACAGCGAGCGCGCGGAGCTGGCGACGGCCATAGCCAGATTGCGGGGATCGATCGGCGCCCTGAACCGTGAGGGGCGGGAGCGCCTCAATCAGGTATTCCAGGCGGTCGATCGGCATTTCCAGCAGTTATTCACGCGCATGTTTGGCGGCGGGCGGGCCCATCTGGCGTTGGTCGGTTCCGACGACCCGTTGTTGGCCGGTCTCGAAATCTACGCGCAGCCTCCGGGGAAGAAACTGGCGGCGTTGTCGCTGCTGTCAGGCGGCGAGCAGGCCTTGACCGCGCTGTCGCTGATTTTTGCGGTGTTCCGTTGCAATCCGGCGCCGATCTGCGTGCTGGACGAGGTGGACGCGCCGCTCGACGACGCCAACGTCGAACGGTTCTGCACGCTGTTGGAAGATATCGAACGCGAGACAAAGACCCGCTTTCTGGTGGTGACCCATCATCCCATGACCATGGCGCGCATGGATCGGCTGTATGGCGTGACGATGCAGGAAAGAGGCGTGTCGCGGCTGCTGTCGGTCGACCTTGCGCGGGCGGCGGCGATGGTGGAGCAGCGGCAATTGCCCCTGGAAGACCAGACCCGACTTGCTGCGGATTGACGAACTGGCGGGCTCGGTTCACCCAGGACTGATGCTGCGTCGCTTCGAAGCACTGCTCGACCCCACCGGCCCCGAGCCGACCGCGCCGCCGACGGCCGGGTTTGTCCGATTCTATTGGCACTACATCCGGCAGGCGCGGTGGCTGGCGGTGGCGCTCTATATCGTCGGCGGGCTTATCGCGATCCTTGACACAACGATCCCGACGTTCATTGGCCGGGTTGTCTCTTTGGTATCGACCCACGCACCGGATGTGCTGTTGCGGGACTGCTGGCGCGAGTTGCTTTGGATGGCGATTGTGATCGGCCTGGTGCGTCCCGTGACCATGCTTTCGCACACGGTTATCGTGAACCAGATCATCAACCCCAGCTTCACCAATTTAATCCGATGGCAGAACCATTGGCACGTGGTTCGGCAAAGTTGGACGTTTTTTCAGAACGACTTCGCGGGCCGTATTGCCAATCGGGTGATGCAAACCGGCCCGGCGCTGCGAGAAAGCCTGGTCATGGCGTTCGATGCCGCCTGGTACATCATCGTGTACGGCGGCAGCGCGCTGATCTTACTCGGCGCGCTGAACTGGCGGCTGATGCTGCCGATGACTTTGTGGTTTGCTTGTTACGTGGGGATGTTGATTTACCTCGTGCCACGGCTGCGTGAACGGTCTCGCGCGGTATCGGAAAAGCGGTCGAATTTGATTGGCCGCGTCGTGGACAGCTACACGAACATTCTGACCGTGAAGTTGTTCGCCCGGGCACTCGATGAAGACGCATTCGTGCGTGACTCGGTAGACGAGCACACGGCCGCATTTCGCGATCAGGCGCGGATGTCGTCGGCCTATACGATTGCACTGAGTTTCATGAATGCGTCACTCGTCGTGGGCACGGCGACGATCGCGATCTGGCAATGGTCGAAGGGCCACATCGCGGTTGGCGGTGTGGCGACCGCGATCCCGATGTCGTGGCAATTGACGACGATTGCGGGTTGGGTGGCGCGAAACATCACCGCGATTTTCGAGAATATCGGTACGGTGCAGGACGGCATGCGGTCGATCGATGTGCCGCGGCAAATGCCCGATCCGGCGGGCGCGCGCGAGCTTGTGGTGCGTGGCGGCGCGATCCAATTCGAAGATGTGCATTTCGATTACGGCCGGCAGCCACGCCCGGGGGGAGTGTTGCGCGGGATCGACCTGGTCATTGCACCGGGTGAGCGTGTCGGGCTGGTTGGTCCGTCCGGTGCGGGCAAATCGACCCTGGTCAATCTGCTGCTGCATTTCTACGATCCGGGAAAGGGTCGCATCCTGATCGACGGCCAGGACATTGCGCATGTCACGCAAGAAAGTTTGCGTACCCAAATCGCCATGGTGACGCAGGACACCTCGCTGTTGCATCGTTCCATTCGGGAAAACATCAGTTACGGCCGCCCAACCGCGACTGACGCGATGGTGGAAGCTGCTGCTCGCCGGGCCGAGGCCCACGAATTCATCATCGGACTGGAAGATTGGCACGGGCGGCACGGCTACGATGCGCATGTCGGCGAGCGCGGGGTCAAACTCTCGGGCGGTCAGCGCCAGCGTGTCGCATTGGCCCGGGTGATCCTGAAGAATGCGCCGATCCTGGTGCTGGATGAGGCAACGTCGGCATTGGACTCCGAAGTGGAAGCGGCGATCCAGAGCCAGCTTGACGGATTGATGGAAGGCCGCACGGTCATTGCGATAGCGCACCGGCTGTCGACGATTGCCCGCATGGACCGATTGGTCGTGCTGGATGGCGGGCGCATTGTCGAAACCGGCTCGCATGCGGCGCTGCTTGCCAGGAACGGGGTGTATGCCCGCCTCTGGCATCGCCAATCGGGAGGTTTCGCCCCGACGATGGCGAATGTCGCGGCCAAGTAGCACCGGTGCCGATCGCGATCTCGCAGCCGGGTCCCGCCAGGGAACCCGGGATGCCGATCTTGCCGCTGCTGGCGACGTTGGCGGTGCAAACGCTCGCTACCATGGCACTTTATTCGATGCCGACCCTGGCGCCGGCGGTCGCGCGCGATCTCCAGGTAAATGGTGCGCTGGTTGGCGGCTTTGTCGCCACAGCGTACGGCGTGGGAATCGTTTCAGCCCTGCTGTCACCAGGCCTGATCCGGCGATACGGTGGGGTCCGGACGACCCAGGCGGTGTTGCTGGCCGCCGCGGGAATGTTGGCGATCGCTGCATCCAGCCTTGGGATCACCGGCCTCGCCTGTGCGGCGATCGTGCTTGGTTCCGGGTACGGCGCGGCCGCGCCCGCCAGCACGCACTTGCTGGTGCCCCACACACCGCGCTCAATCTTCAATCTGGTGATGTCCCTGCGGCAGATTGGCGTTCCACTCGGGGGAGTCTTTGCCGCGCTGGTTCTGCCACCACTGGTGCCGGTGCTGGGTTGGCGGGGCGCCTTGCTGATCGAGCTGGTTCCGGTGTTTTTGCTGATCATCGGTATGGAGTTGCCGCGCCGGGCGTGGGATGCGGATCGTGATCCGCTGGTACGGCCGTGGGGTCGGACATTGCTGCAGCCGTTCATTCTGCTGCGAGATCGGCGTATCCTTCGCCTGTCCGCGTCCTGCTTCATTTACTCCGGTCTGCAACTTTGTTTCGTAGCATTCATGACCGTGCATCTGACCACCGTCGTGGGGTTCAATTTGATCCGCGCGGGCCAGATGCTTGCGGTCTATCAGTTCGCGGGCTCGATCAGCCGGCCAATCTGGGGGTGGGTTGCGGATCGGCATCTGACTCCGACGCAAACCCTTGGGGTTCACGGCATCGGCATGACGATGGCGGCTGCACTGGCCGCCCAGTTCGGCGCTGGCTGGTCGGTGGTTGCGGTGCTGGGGGTGGTGTTGCTCGCGGGCTGTACCGCCGGAGGATACACTGGCGTGGCTTATGCCGAATACGCGTCCCTGGGCGGAGCGCGCCGAACCGAGGCAACCGGTCTTGGAACCGCGCTCATGTTTTCCGGTGGTTTGCTGTTGCCGCCACTGTTCGGGGCCTCCGTTGCGTTCCTTGGCGGGTATGAGGTGACCTATCGGGCGTTCGCAGTGTTGGCCCTGGGGAGCGCCGTGCTGATGTGGTGGCCGCCAGTCCGTCGCTGACGCGGACCATTCGGGTCTACCAGGCAATTCACACCAGGCAGAAACAGCCGGGTGAGACGCACCGCTGCGTGGGAATACTGGCGGTCCGAAGTCTGCAGCTATGATGCGCCTCCGATCATGGCCCGGTTCGACCGTGTCATTGAGGCCTGCCGCTTGTTATTGCCGATGGTCGGGTCAGGTTGACTGCCCGTCGGAACTTATTGCCCCTGGTATAACGTACGCATTGTGTCACCTGGCATGTGACTTGCGTTGGCATCGCCGAGGTGGTGCGCAATGGCTGGCCTGGTTCCCATACAGCTCAGTAATGCAACAAACGGTCAGACCGGACCGTTGGCGTCGTCCGCTGGCCCGGTTACGGGCTTTGCCGCGGTTCTCTTCAGTCTCTTCAATCCAGGTACTGGGCCGACGACACCACACGAACCGGTGCGGGTGTCCAAGCCGGATTTCAGCGACCCCGGCAATGGCCCTGAATCACCGACCTCGGCCGCGATGAAGTCCGCCGATCTATGGCCCTTGGATCCCGAAGGCGAACCTGAGGCGCCGTGTTCGGCTGCAGTGAAGCCTATCGCTGCGGGACCCTTGAATTCTGAAGTCGGGCCAGAGATGCCGCCATTGGTCGCGGTGGAGGCCTCCGGTTCGGGGCTCTCCAATTCCGCCCCTGGGACAGGAACGAGACCTTCAGCCGGCGAAGAGCCTGTCGCCTCGCCAAATGCGCCATCCGCCAACCGTGCGGCGCAAAGGCTGAGAGGTACAGTCGTGCCGCAACCCGCGTCGGCTGTTCCGGCTCGCCTGACGACGCCCGTCGACGGTGGTCGCCCGGACCAGGGTCCTTTCAAGCCGGAAAACGTCCAGACACCGCCCGACGATGCAAATTCTGCCACCGCCGTAGTTTCGCAAGCTGCCCTGGCAGTTCCACTCGGCAACGGCAACACAAGGGACGAGGGTCCTCAGGACGAGGCGGCGACGCCACTTTTGCCAACAGCTTCATCCGGCAAGAATGAGGGTGGAGTCGGTGGAACCCATATCAGGGGGCATCGGCTTTCCGGCGAACATCCGCTTCCTGAGGTCCAGGCCCAGGTCAACCAAAGCGTGCCGGCGGATGTCGCACCGACGGCGGTTGAGCCCACATTGCAACAGCCGACCGGGCCGGTCAGCTTGCCCATACAGGTAACGCCACCACCTCCGTCCGATCCGGTGGTCACCGTCACCTCCCAAATAAGGGTCGCGGGCGGCGATAAGTCAGCCGACCCACAGCGGCCGGTTCCTGTTGACCCGACCAAGGCGCAGCCGCTCAGCGCGGACCATCCGGTCGGGGGAGCATCGCCCCCTGCGCTTTCTCAGACTGCCGCAGAACCGGGAAAAACAGTCCTCAAGACCGGCGATGTTCCCGAGACGCAAGCAGTTATCATGCGAGCGGAGGTGCCTCAAACGTCTACCTTGGGAACAAACTCAGCTCCGCCATCGCGGGTCGACCAGGCACAACCTGCCGCTCCGGCGGATCAAATGGCTCCCGCTCTGGTCGGCATATTGCAAAGGACTGACGGCCAGCAAAGTGTGACCGTTCGCTTGCAACCGGCCGAACTCGGCCAGGTGCAAATACGTATCGACCAGACTGTTGCGGGCACGGCTCATATCGACATCACCGCGGAGCGGCCGGAGACACTGCAATTGTTGCAGCGCGACGAGCCCAGGTTGCAGCAGATACTGGATCAGGTTGGTGTGCTGTCGACCGGGCGAACCGTCAGCTTTCAGGTGTCGGCACAGGAGCAGATTGGTGCTGCGGCATCTCGGCCGGATAGTATGGAGACCGGTGCGGGCGCTTCCGGGCAAGGTCAAAATGGTGGCGCGTGGCGCCAAAATGGCGACTCGCCGAATGATTTTGGGCGCAGCCCGGATCCTGATCAGGGGCAGAGCCGGCCACGCTGGTTTCGTGCCGGTCTCGACATCACCGCGTAACCAAGGACATTTGGCATGACCCCCGTCTCCACCTCGGCGGCAGCTACGTCGGCCGCCACATCCACCGCTGCGTCGTCCGCGGCGAATCCGCTGGTCTCATTGACATCGAACTTCAGCGACTTTCTGAATTTACTGATGACACAGTTACAGAATCAGGATCCGACCAGCCCCATGGATGCGAATTCATTCACCAGCGAGCTGGTGGAATTCTCGAGTGTCGAGCAGCAGATCAACACGAATACCAGCCTGACCACGCTCATTCAGCTAACCCAGGCAGGGGATGTATCGCAGGCATCCGCTGTCGTTGGTAAACAGGTGATGGTGCAATCGACCCAGGTTCCTTTGCAGAACGGCAGTGGGACGTTGGTTTTCACTGCAAACACCGCCGGACCGGCAACGATTACGGTACAGAATGCAAATGGAGGGACACTGCAGCAGGTTACCGTGAACGCCGCGCAGGGAGCGAATACCTGGAGCTGGAACGGGACGAACAGCAGCGGACAGACCTTGCCCGACGGAGCCTATACCGTGACCGTGACGAACGCCGCGCCGGGTGCTGCGGGCGCAGCATTGCCGTTTACCGTGGTGGGAACCGCCACCGGCGTCACGACCGCCAACAACACTGTGAATCTGCAACTTGGTGCGCTGTCGGTCCCGTTCGCCAATGTTGTTTCCGTCGGCAGCTGATCCTAACCAATGCTTTACGCTGTTGTTCACCAGTTAACAGGTTTTGCTGCCTAACTGGTTGGTCCACGACAAAGCGTGGGCCAGGAAATGCAATCACAGTCTGTGTTCCGTGCGCGGGGCAGCGCCTGAATGGATCTGCGACCCGGCATTCGGGTTCGTGCGCGCGGATTGATCTGGGATGTGATCGCGGTCGAGACCGGCACGCCTCGCGAATGTCTGGAATTACGCTGTGTGGAAGGTGACATGGCGGGCCTGGAATGGCAAATTTATGTGCCGCCAGACCAGATCGAACAGGTCGATGAAGCATTGGATCCGGAATGTCCGGCATCGCTTTCGCTGTGGCAACTTATGCATCGGGCGCGCGTACTGAATGCGCTGCCGGGTGCAACGTCGTTCGTTATGCGGGTACCTGGCCGCGTACGGGTCGAACCGTACCAACTGGTGCCGCTCATGCGCGCTCTCGACATGCCACGGCCCAGATTGCTGCTGGCGGATGGTGTCGGATTGGGCAAGACAATCCAGGCCGGCCTGATCGCAGCAGAACTCATTGCCCGCAGGCGTGCCCATCGGATTCTGATCGTTACGCCGTCCGGTCCATTGCTCTGGCAATGGGAACAGGAAACCAGGCTACGATTCGGCCTGAAATTCACGTTGATCACCAATGCAGCGGAGCTGTGGGAGGTCCGTCGCGCCCATGAACTCGGCGCCAACCCATTCGATGCGGTCTCCCTGTGTATCACTGCGCTCGATTTTGCCAAGCAAGACCACGTGCTGGAGGAGTTGGAGCGCACTGCGTGGGACCTGGTGATCATCGACGAAGCGCATCACTGCATCGGATACTCGCAGATGTCGCACGAGAATACCTGGCGCAGACGCCTGGCTGAGGTACTGGCTCGCCGCTCCGACGGACTATTACTTGTGACAGCGACACCGCACGATGGCCACGATGCGCATTTCGCATCATTGATTGCTTTGCTGGATCCATCTTTGGTGGATGGTGCGGGAGGCTTTGTCGGGCGTGACTATCGCCGGCACGTAATACGGCGTCTGAAGTCCCATATTCGTGATCCGTATACCGGTGCTCCGTTGTTCCGCTACCGTCATGTCATTCACGTGCAGGTCGACGTAGATGGTGACGAACATGAGAGCGTTCGAGATTTTCATCGGGCGCTGGCGGCTTTCGTGGTGCCGAGATTGCGGCGGCGAAAAGGGGCCGAGGACGCTTTGGCGTTTGTCAGTCTGTTGAAGCGGTCCGTTTCGACCATCTCGGCTTGTCTCGAGACCCTGCGCGTTGTCGTCGAGCGTCTTGCTCGACAGCAGGCCGGCGAGGTGGAGACCAAGGCGGCGAGGCAGGAACGCGTGCGGGCGCTCCGCGCATGGCGAAGGCGCGCGACCCGCTTTGGAACCCTCGACGCGGTGGATGAAGCCAATCAGCAGGCCTTGGAAGTCGAGAGCATGGCAGAGGCGTTGCGCCTCGAGCCGGACAGCGAACCGGCGCGCTTGATTCAATTGGGCGTTGCCGCCGAAGCGCACGACCCAAAGTTATCGGCGATCGTCCTGGAGGTGCGGTTGATCAGAGTGCGGCACAGGCGTGCCAATATTTTGATCTACACCGAATATACCGATAGCCAGGTCGCTGCTGCGCGGGCTTTGCGTTCGGCCCAGGGAATCGAGGGTGAAGTACTTTCGATCGGTGGGCAGGACGACGATCAGGCCCGGGCCACCGCAGCGCAGCGCTTCGCCGAGTTCGACGGGCTGATTTTGATCAGTACCGACTCGTTGGCAGAAGGTCTCAATCTGCACCGGCATTGCTTTCACCTGATTCATCTTGATCTGCCGTACAATCCCAACCGGCTCGAGCAACGTAACGGCAGGATCGATCGCTATGGCCAGCAACAGGAACCGGAAATCCGATACCTGTATATTCCGGGGACGTTTGAAGAAAACCTGCTGTTGCACCTGATTGCGAAATACGAAAAGGCCCGCTCATCGCTTGATGTCATGCCGGATACGCTGGGTGTGACGGCCGGCCCGGATGATTACCAAGGACCCTTGACAGGCGGCCTGTCGGAAGATCCAGGCGATCTTTTCCAGCCGGATGCCGAAGTCTTTCGAACCCTGGATCGTGCGGTTGGCGATGTGAATCCGCAAACGGTTGCCGATCTGATGCGGGAAATCGACCGCGCTTTTGCTGCGTTCGATTTGATGGCGGTGCATCATGGCTGGTACGCCGCACGTGGCTTCAACGCCGATTTGGACCAGATCAACCGCGTCGAGCAAGTACGGCGCAACGCAGATGACGTTGAGGATCTGGCGGATTTCATCGGCGCAGTGATTGAAGCCGAAACCGATAGGCCGGCAATCGGTTCGGATCAAATCCGATTGCCAACGGACTGGGCTCGCGGGCTTGATGGCTTGCCAGGGTTCGATCCGACGGCGAGTGTGCTGCACTTCACCAGTGATTACGAGACCTGGCGTGATACGAACGGGCACCTTGTCGGTCTCCTTGGCCGCGCGCATCCGTTGGTCCTGCGTGCGATCCGTCATGGATGCCGATTACCAGGTGCGGTCGCGGTAAGCCGGTGCGATCAGCTCGGTTTACTGCTGACATTTCAATTGGCAGCCACAGTGGCGCACCGGGACGTGTTCCGTGAGATTGTCGCTGTGATTGCCAGCCCAAATCGTCCTCCGGCCGAATGCAGAGATTGGTTGGCCTTTGGAACTCAGGATCACGGTTGCTCGATCGAAGGGGTCTGGCAGCGGCTGTTTTCCCACTGGGCTGCCGCGGCTCGATCGGCGGCCGAACTCCTGGCGAACCAGATCGCGTTTCAGCGTCACACGACGATCCTCGCAGACTATGAAGCTTCGACAAAGCAAGAGACCGCGCGGTCGCAGCATTGGTTGCGGGTAACGGCCGATCAGCTGTGTGGAACGTTTGTGGCCCCGACTCGCGACCTGTTCGGCGAACCAGAGTCTGGTCCGGTTTGGCGCCGCCAGCAGGATCCAGCGACAAGGCTGGTGTCGTTCGCTACCGATCGAGACGTGAGTGGGTCGAAACGTCGCGAAGCAAACGACGCTCTGGACGCGTTTCGCGTCATGCAAGCTGCGAACGCAACACCGGGACGGATCGTGTCCCGTCCGATCGGGATCTTGATGCTGGTGCCCAGAGATGCATCCTGAATGCGAGTTCATGGGCCCACTGCTGACCCCGGAGTTCGCGTCGCACGCGTTGCCTGCATTGTTGTCCCGGCTCGGTCTTTACCCCACCGAACCGACTGAAGCCTGGCGGATGATACAACAGGGATTGCAGGATTTTGCTGCGACCGGCGGTCCCGTTCGGGTGCTCCATCATGTCGTCAATCCGTTGGCGGCGGCGTTAGGTTACAGCGAAATTCGCCGCGAAGACACCGTGGCAACCCGCGAGGGCCAGGAAGACGGCGGCTACTCTTTGCGTACGCGATCTGGTTCCGCGTTACGGGTGTGGCCGCTCGGGTCGGATATCGATCTCGACACCCCGCTGAGGCGCGGAACTGCGACACGCGTCAGTCCATTGCGACGCGCGGTAAGAGTGCTTCGGGCATGTGGGGAATGTGTCGGGGTCGTGACAAATGGCGAGGTCGTCAAATTACTGCTGTGCGACCCCGCCGGAGCTGACAGCCAGCTCGTCGTTTCGTTGATCGGGCGGGTTGGCTGGGTGTCTCGGACGGACGTGCCCCAATCCTATCGTCTTCTGTTCGCCTTGGCATCTCCTGACGGAGTGACAGCTGCCGGCGAGATCTTTGACGCCGCCCGGATGCATCAGACCGCGGTCACGAAAGCGCTTCGCTCTCAGGCACGGGCAGCAATCGAGGATTTCCTGCAGTGCGTCATTGATGAAAAATCCAATACAGCCGTGCTACCCGCGCCCGAAATCCTGTGGCGACAGACGCTCACCATCGTTTACCGATTGCTGTTCGTTTTGAAACTTGAAAGTGCGGCCGAGCCTGGTGGGGGGTTCAGTTTCGCAGCGTCCGAGGCATGGCGGCGCGGGTTCTCGCCTAATCGGGCGCTCGGGCCATTAGCACGCCGCCATCTGGATCTTGGCCATGACACGGGCCGCTTGCTGGAGGACGGCATGCGGCTACTGTTTCGGGTCTGTCATGATGGAATGCAGCATTCGACCTTGTCAATTGCACCTCTGGGCGGTGGGCTGTTCGATGCTGGCGCAACGGCAGCCATCGATCGGCTGCATTGGGGTGAACATGCCGTTGCCTTGTTGTTTGATCGCCTGTTGTGGACGGTACCACGAGGCCGGGAACGCGAACGTGTCCACTATGGCACTTTGGACGTCGAGGAACTTGGCCGTATTTATGAGTCGTTACTGGATCTGCAGCCGGATATCGCGACCTCGCCCATGATACGCGTGCGGCATGGGCGGTTCGACGCGGTGGTGGAGGCCGGATCGGTGCCCGATCATGACACCGACGCGATCGAACACATTCCGATCGGCCGGTTTTTCTTGCGCACAGGGCTTGGGCGGCGAGCCGGCGGATCTTATTACACGCCCCACGAGTTCGTCCGATTTTTGGTGCGCGAGACATTGACCCCGCTGGTCAAATCGGCGCTCGAAAACGCGGACCCGGCAGCGATCCTGCGCATCAAAGTGTTCGACCCCGCCATGGGGAGCGGCCATTTTCTGGTAGAAACCTGCCGCTTCCTCGCCGACACTCTCTACGACGCGTGTTGCCGTTGTGAAGTGCTTGCCACCGCGGAAGCGCGTCGGAGAATTGATTGCTTACCCGATCCGGATCAGCGGCTGGCTTCGTATCTTCCAGCTCGGTCGCTGGATAAATCGGATAATGGAGTTTCGCGGACGCGAGCATTGGCGATCTGTCGCCGACTGGTCACCGTGCATTGCCTGTACGGCATCGATCAGGACGAGTTGGCCGTGGAACTGGCGAAATTGTCGTTGTGGCTGGAGTCATTCGCCGAAGGATTGCCGCTGACGTTTCTGGACCACCGCCTGATTGTCGGTGATTCCATCGCCGGACCATTCTTCCGCGATCTTTCGCGCATGCCGATTGGGGGTAACGAACTGGACCCGCTGCTGGCGCACGGCGTGGGCGGCCAACTCCGAAACCTGATCGGCGAGGTCATGGCGGAGGTGCGGCAATTGGAATCCTCCATCGGCACCAGCATTGCAGATGTCATGGCAAAACAGGCTGCGAAATCCAGGTTGGACGCGTTGTTGCTGCCGTTGCGTGGCCTCGCACGGGCATGGTCGGGTGCGGTCAGAACAAGTGCACGTGAGGCCAATGATGCATGGATCGCGCTTGCCCGAACCGTTGCAGACAGCGGGGCGTGGCCGGATGACCTCGACAGGCATCAATCCGCTCTGCTGCCATCTGACGCGATGGCGTTACCGTTAGACCTTACCTTCCCGGAAGTATTTCGACCTGACGATGGAGCGGGCGGGTTTCATGCGGTATTCGGCAATCCGCCCTGGGACGTTGTTCACTATCAGACCAAGGAGTTCCTGGCGGGCTACGACCCTCGCGTCATGGCTGCACCAACAAAGCGCGAACGAGCGGCGATTGAACAGAAGCTGCTCGCTGATCCGGCGATCAACCGCGGCTTCCTGTGCTACAAGGCCGCGTTCGTGGAGCGAAAACGTCTGTGTGATCGGTTGTTTTCCGGACCTGCGTCATCCGGATCGATCGATCTGTTCCAGATATTCACGGAACGCATGCTGGACTGCCTGGCCCGGGGCGGCGCAATCGGCATCGTCGTTCCGTCATCGTTGCATGCCAATGAAGGCACGATGCAGCTGAGACGAAGGTTCCTCGATGACACTGCCATGGAATGCTGCTTTACGTTCGAGAACCGTAAGAAACTGTTTGATATCCATGGCCGGCAGAAATTCAGCCTGATTATTGCCCGCAAGCCTGGAGCGACCACCGCATTTCGCTGTGCCTTCTATCTCCACTCCATTGCGCAGCTGGACGATCCGGATCGCATCATGGTGTATGATCGCGAGTTTCTCGCTGCCACGGGTGGCGCGTGCGAGACGTTCCTCGAACTGCGCGGCCAGACAGATTTGCGTGTCGCAAAGCACATGTTCGTCGGGTCCCCGGACATGCAGGAATGGCTTTCGGCGCACCGCATAACCTTCGGCCGCGAAGCGCATATGACCGACGATTCGTACCGCTTCACGCCAATCGGCCACCTTGCACAAGCCAAGGCGCTGCCTTTGCATGAAGGCAAGACATTCCATCAGTTCACCGATGGTTGGAAAACTGCGCCGCGTTATGCAATCCACCTCGACGCGATGCGCGACAAGCCCGTTTGGCTACGCGCATCAGGTCACTACCGCCTCGCATTCCGGGAGATTTCGCGCGGAACCGACGAGCGGACGATGATTGCGGCTATGATTCCGCCTGGGCACATCTTCGGTCATAAAGCGACCTGCGAAAAAGCGCCGTGGGAACGGCCGGATGCCACCGCACTCGTGCTCTGTGCCGTGTTCAACTCATTCGCATTTGACTGGTGCCTGAGGCGAAAGATTGCAGCAAGCGTCAGCCTTTTCATGCTGAATGGTTGTCCGGCCCCGTCGCTGTCCAACGCAGCCTTTCGGTTTCTTGCCCATGGCGCCTTGCGCTTATCCTGCCGTCATGCCGGCTTTGCAAGATTGTGGCGGGAACAACTCAGTTCCACTCGGGCCTTCGCCCCGGAGCTCGCGGCAGCCGAGGATCGGAACCGGCTGCGCGCTGCGATCGATGCCGTGGTGGCGCGCGGGTATGGTCTCGGACGGGATGACTATCACCACATCCTCAGCGGGTTTAGCCACAAGGCCGATCCAACTGCCCCGGAACAATGTCTTGCCGCATTCGATTTACTCACGGCCTGTGGTGAGCAGAAATTTCTCCGGAAACATGATCCATTCTCCGACCTACCGCTGGTCGACGAGCCGGGTCAGCCTGACAGCGAAAGTCCCACGGCCTCGGCGACCTTAATTCCATCGATGCCTGCGGACAGGATGCCGCCAGCATAACCGGCGCCTTCCCCGGCAGGATACAATCCAATGGTATTGATGCTCACAAAACTGCGGCCCCGCGTGATCCGCAGGGGAGACGACGTGCGGGTTTCAACACCAGTCAGCACAGCATCTGCCATCGCGAACCCGGGAATGCGGCGATCGAACAGCGGCAACGCCTCCCGTATCGCTGTGATCACAAATTGCGGCAGGCATGCACGCAAATCCGTCATGCGAATTCCTGGCTGGTACGACGGTACGACCGAGCCAAGACCGGTCGACGCTCGTCCCTCAAGAAGGTCGCCGACGCGCTGGCAGGGAGCAGAATAATCTGCCCCGCCGGCCTTGAATGCCAAGGTTTCCCAGTGCCGCTGATACTCAATGCCGGCCAGCGGCCCGCCGGGATAGTCGACCGGTGTGATGTCGACGACAATCCCGGCGTTCGCATTGAATTCGGCACGCGAATACTGGCTCATACCATTGGTGACCACACCTCCAGGTTCTGATGCCGCCGCCACCACCCGACCACCTGGGCACATGCAAAAACTGTAGACCGAACGCCCATTGTTCGCGTGATGCACCAGTTTGTAATCGGCCGCGCCCAACAGCTTGTGGCCGGCAAACCGGCCAAACCGGGCGTGGTCGATGATTGATTGCGGATGTTCGATCCGAACACCGATCGAGAAAGGTTTCGGCTCCATGAACACACCACGCTCATTGAGCATATGGAACGTATCGCGGGCACTATGCCCGATCGCCAGTACGACATGATTGGTGGCGATGATCTCGCCGCTTTCCAGTTCCAACGCGCGGACCTGGCGGGTGTCATCCGTGCCTACGGCTATGTCGATGCCGGTGACCTTAGCGCCGAACCGGTATTCGCCACCAAGCGCCTCAATCTTTTCCCGGAGTCCTTCTACGATGGTGACCAGCCGGAACGTGCCGATGTGCGGCTTGTTGCTGCGAAGAATCTCTTCCGGGCCGCCCGCCGCGACAAACTCCGTGAGCACCTTGCGGCCGAGGTCACGCGCCTCCTTGATCCCGCTGTAAAGCTTACCATCCGAGAATGTTCCGGCGCCCCCTTCGCCGAACTGTGCGTTGCTTTCCGGAACCAGAACGCCGCGCCGCCACAGCCCCCAGGTATCCCGCGTGCGTTCGCGAACCAGTCGGCCACGTTCCAAAATGAGCGGACGGAGACCCATTTCTGCCAGCACCAGTGCGGCGAACAGACCGCAGGGACCGGCTCCGATCACCACCGGCCGCAAGCCAGGCCTGGAAGGGGCGTGTGCCACCGGCCGCCAGGCAACGTCCCGAATTGGACCGATATGTGGACCCGTAACTGCAACATCGGCCGGTTCTGTCACATCGATCGAATAGACCAGGCGGATATCCTGCTTGTTCCGCGCGTCGTAACCGCGCCGCGCCACGGTCCAGGAAAGCGGCACATCCTCACTCAGACCAAGGCGGGCGCGGATCGCGGCGGGAAGTGCCTCGTCGGGGTGATCGAGCGGCAGCCGAAGTTCCGTAAGGCGCGGCATCAACCGTTCGGCGTCATGACGAAGACACTACTGGGCTCGTCATAAAACTCTCGTATGCGATTCAGGCGGCCGGTCATCGCTTCGATATAGGGCGCGGTGGCGCAAAGTTGCTCGAAGTGACGTTCATTCAGTGACAGACACGCGCGTCGGCATATGGCTGCAATTCTGTCCCGTTCAACCTGGCTGACATCTGCCGTTGCCGGCGCGGGTACCGGTGGCAGTTCGGTCGAAAACGATGCGTCAGGATCCAACGTCGGGCGGCGTGTCCGCCAGGACGTCGCGGTTTCATAGGCGTGCGCCGCGCGCAGCACCGTCGCCTCATCGAACGGCCGGCCAACGATCTGCATCGCCAACGGCAAGCCATCCGGCGTGAAGCCAATGCATTGCGAGATCGCCGGTCCCCCCAACACATTAAACGGCGTCGTCAGCGAGGCGCGGCGCCAGAAATTGATTGTCTGGTGCGCGTCCAGTGGAGGTGCCGGGCCAGGCCCCAGCGTCAGCAGCAGATCGTATTTCGCGTACGTGGCCGACATTTCCGCGATCATCGCCCGGCGTTCGCGCGATGCCTGCACATAATCGGCGCCGGAAAATAACAAAGCTCCCAGTGAACGGCCGAGAAAATCCTCGCCGAAGTCGCTAAGGCGGCGGCGCAGCACCGGTTCGTGCACGGCGTAAAGTTCACTCTCGGCTCCAATGATCTTCACATCGTAATAATCCATCGCCGGGCGGATCCGCGCGTCCTCGATCGTCGCGCCGAGCGAACGAAACACCGCGAGCGCATCCTCGAATGCTGCCTTGGCGACGGTCGGCGAGTCGACGTCCGTCTCATACAAATGGCGCAACACGCCGATGTGCAACCCTTTCACGTTGCCGCTCAGTGCCGCGCGATAATCCGGCGGATCGTAGTGAGCACTGGCGGGGTCGTTGGGGTCATGGCCGGCGATGATCCCCAGCAGGATCGCGCAGTCCTCGACCGTCCAGGTCATCGGGCCGGCGGTGTCGTAGCTGAACGAGTTCGTGTAAACGCCGCTCCGACTGATCAGGCCGTAAGTGGGTTTCAATCCGATCAGCCCGCAAAGCGCTGCCGGATTGCGGATGGACCCCCCGGTGTCTGAGCCAAGCGCCGCCATCGCCAGTCCGGCAGCGACTGCAGCACCCGAACCGCTGGACGAGCCGCCGGTAAAGTAATCCCGATTCCAGGGATTGCGTGCCGGTGGCCACGGCAGGTCGAACGACGGGCCACCATGGGCGAATTCATGGGTCGACAACTTGCCCAAAAGCACCGCACCCGCATCTTGCAACTTCGTTACAGTGGTCGCATCGAAATCCGGCACATAATCAGCCCGCGTCCTGGAATGCGACGTCGTGCGGATCCCCTTGGTGCAATAAATGTCCTTCAGCGCGTAGGGGATCCCGTGCATGGGACCTCGCCGGCGTCCGGCCATGATCTCGGTCTCAGCAGCCCGCGCCTGATCCATGGCGAGATCGGCGGTCACCAAAAGGTAGGCGTTCAATTGCGGATCGATCTTTGCGACACGGTTGAGCAGTGCCGTAGTCAACTCTACCGGCGATAGCGCACGGCGCTCGATCAGCTTCGAGGCCTCGGCGATGGTCAGAAAGTGCGGTTCGCCATCCATGTCCGTTCACCACGTGTTCTGTTAGAGCGAACGGTTTTCCTGTTTGGTCGTGAATCAGTCAACCTGCCCATTTGCGGCAGTGCGTTGCGTGTCGCAGCATGCCGCACCATCACGCGGCGGCGGAGCATCGATAAACGGATGCAGATGGTCTCGCATCGCAAATGGGGACGGCACGTGCCGCCCGGTCAAGGCCAATCGGGGAGGGTAATGCGGCAGGGCTCAATTCAGTCCGGGGCCAGCCATTCGTCCATACCAGGAAACATCGGTTGCGCTGCCCGGTCCACGTTACGCCTTGTCGATTGCGCTGCCTGGCTTACAGGGGTCGGCGCCGAGTGTGGCCGCGAGGGACATCGGCTCCGATTGCCAGCCAGGATCAGCTTGGGCCGAAGGGCAATCCAATCTGTACGTCTATCAGTCCAATATGAGACGGAGTACATATATATAGTGTAATCCGCCGAACCGCCCCTCCGAGGTTAGTTCCGTTGATTGGCCCGGTAGGGGGTCTGGCACTGTCACAAACGACGGTTGTCCCGGGTTACCTTCCTGCCCCCGACCTCTTCGGTATCCCGACCTCTTCGATATCCCCGACCTCTTCGAAATCAAAGCAACGAGCGTAGGTCTCTGCCCATCCGCAATGGCCTCTGATCAAGATCTCAGAAATGATCCGCCTGGCCTGCCTCGATAGCTCGCATGGACAGTCACGGCACAGCGCACGTCAGGGAAGGGCCGGTTGCGGCCCGAACCCCCAGATGCTCGAATTACGTTCTCGAACGAAGCGCTTTGAACCTTTGGGATAACCGCCTCCCCATGCAACCGGGACGATCTGCCCGCGCAGTCGGCGGTGCAGGACCGGAAGGAGAAAAATGATGACCGACATTGCCACACTGCCCGTTTCTTCGCCGCATATGATCGCCGAAATCGACGGTCCAATTGGCTGGATGACCTTCAACAAGCCCGAGCGGCGGAATGCCGTGTCGCTGGATATGTGGCAGGCGATACCTGAAATCCTTCGTCAATTTGCGACCGACGCCGCAGTTCGGGTGATCGTATTGAAGGGTGCAGGTGATCTTGCGTTTGTCTCCGGCGCGGATATCTCACAGTTTGAGAAGTCCCGTTCAACCGAAGCGGCGAATGCCGATTATGACAGAATAAGCGAACTCGCCAGCAAGGCGCTGGCTGAGTGCGCCAAGCCGACCATCGCCATGGTTCGCGGATTTTGTATCGGCGGTGGCCTGGCGATTGCGATTGGCTGCGATATCCGCATTGCCGCGGTCGACTCAAAGTTCGGTATTCCCGCTGCCCGGCTCGGCGTCGGCTATGGCGCCCCTGGTGTGAAGAAGCTGGTCGGTCTTGTCGGGCCATCGTACACGAAAGAGATCTTTTTAACGGCCCGCCATTTTGACGCGGCGGAAGCCCAGATGATGGGCCTGGTCAATCGCGTGGTTCCCGGTGCCGAACTTGAGGACTACACACGAAAATATTGTGCCCTGATTGCTGACAATGCGCCAAAGACCATGAGTACGTTGAAACGTACAGTTACAGAGGTGCTGCGTGGTCATGAGGCCGACTGGGAGGTGTGCGACAACCTGGTAAAGGAATGTTTCGCGAGTCAGGATTTTGTTGAAGGCCGTCGTGCATTTATGGAAAAACGGCGTCCCGTGTTTCGGGGCTTTTGAGCCGGTTATACGAGTGTGCAGGCTATTCCATAATTCGGGTGCTTCGGTTCAGCGAGATCTCACAAAAGGCAGCAGCAACCTGGCGTGCCGGTCCGTCGTTGAGTGGTGACAAGTATCTCAGGTCAATTGAAGGGTTCGCGGTGTCACAGCCCGCATTTTGCACCTGGAGCATCGCATGGATAGGGTCGAGCACGTCTGTCAGTAAGATAACAATCGGGTGGCGTGCGGAACACTGCCGACGGGGGCAGTGAAGCTCGGGATCGTGCATCGTGCGCATTGCAGAATCCTGCAACGATCTACTGATGCGCGTTGTCGCCTCGCCGTTACCTGGGTGCGCGAGCATGTGGGCATTCATTTGCTGCCCGGCGTGGCGGCAGCGCAACGCAAACTTGCGTTTATTCCGTCCGCAGGCAGCGTCCCACCTAAACTGCAGTTCGCCACCAGCGAGAATATCGTACCTTCAACGCGCGATTTCCGTAAGCAGGAGGTTAACTTCTCAGGCCACGGGCACATCCGTAATCCTGCCGCAATTGAGCACCCGGAGACTGCCCAAACGCAGCCGGCTTCGTACCGCCGCGACCGCGGCGGCTCAGGCAAGAATTCGGTTTTTGCCAGTCTGGATCGCGGAGCGATGAAGATGCGTAGCGATTTTGTTACCTTTTGCTCGGCAAAGTTGCACACATCGGTACGGATGCACGCCGGGATCGCTTGGTCGCTGGCTGCAACGGGCCCTCGGGGAAGCGAACAATGGGACGATTGCAGGTCCGCGCAACCCCTCACGCTGGCGAGAAAACCGAGGATACGGCTGGGATTCGTCGGTCTGCCAGGGACCCTCGGTTTAACCGGCTCGGATTGGGGTCGGACTGTTAACGGGAAACGAACGTCACCCCGTCCAGATGTCCTAAAAATACAAATGCGCGATTTTGGGATGATTGTTCGGCCAGATATTTGTTGAAAAAAAAGAGATGTAACTATAGGTAGTGGGCAGCCACCCGCCAGGTCGGGTGAGTCGCCTGCGAGTTGAAACGGAGATTACGATGCCAACAGTGACAGTCCCGGGTAGCAGTGGCAGCACGCTCACGTATACATTTGGACCCGGTGCAGGACTTTCAGTAGCTCAACAAATTTCAAATGCCCTCGCGGCCGCAGCCACGGTTGGGACCGTTTCGGTTACGTCCTCCTCGGGTACGATCCTGGGCGTAGCGACGGTCGCCGGAACGACGCAGGAATTGCTGCTGACCGGCAACCCGACAACGACGGTGCCAGCTGGTTATAAGTTTGTTGTAAATGATAGCTCCGGCCCGACCACGATCACGGCGGCGTCAGGCACGGCGATTTTGTCGAGCACGGGCGGTGGACTGTTTGCCGAGGCGGGCGCCGCGACAATCGTAGCCGCAGGCGGCAACAATGTGATCTCGCAATCGGGCGCCGGTTCGATCCTGTTGGCCGGTGGCACTGGTAACGACACGATTACCGCGATGGGCTCCGGCTCGATTTTCAGCGGCACCGGGTCCGATCTGCTGGTCGCGGGTGGCAACAGTGAAGTTGTAACAGCGACCGGCGCGGACTCGGTGCAGTTTGGTGCCGGCGCGACGTCGAACAACGATACCATCTTTGCTGCAGCCGGGTCCACGACCTCGGTCTACGGTTCGAGCGGCCAGTTGCTGTTCGTGAGCTCAGGGGCGGCGGTGAGCCTGGTCGGCGGGGCTGGCAGCACCGGGATGTCGTCGGTCGTCGGAAGTAGCGGCGCTGACTCGGTGATGGCCGGCCCAGGTGGGCTGGTGTACCAGGTGGGCAATTCCAACAACTCGACCGTGAACACCGGCGCCAACGGAGCGGCCACGGTGTACGGCGCGTCCAACACTCAGGTCAACGTGATCGGCGGCGGCAGCGGGATTGTGGTCGCCAGCGGTGGCAATGAGACATTGAACGCGGCAGGTTCCACCGGGAACATGTGGCTGTCGGTCAATACCACGGTTTCCTCGGGTGCCACCGTTACGATGACCGCCGGCAGCGGCAATGATACACTGATCGCAGGTTCGGCACCGGGGTCCGCGTTCATGACCGGCGGATCGGGCGCCGATGCCTTCGTCTTCTTCAAGCAAGCCAGCGGTGGGGCGCAGGACATTATCAATAACTTCACCCAAGCGGACTCAGTATTCATCGAAGGATACGGCCCAGGCTCTGCTGCTCAGTTGCTACAGAACGCCACCCAGGCCTCGGGTGGCCTGACCCTCACACTGAGTGATGGCACTACCGTGACGTTCTCCAACATGACAGACTCAACCCAGCTGAACGGGAAGATCCAATACGGCTAAGGACACGCCCACTTATCCACAGCGTAAACCGGACACTCAGCGGCCCCGTGGGAACCGACGGGGCCGTTGTCGTTACGAAGACCCCGAGCTGGCCTTGCTCCCATGGCTGCCGGCGCGCGGTAAGCCCAGGACCCGACGAACAATCGTCTTCGCCAATCGTAGATTGGCCAATTTGAGGTTCGTTGAAATCATTGCCTCGGCCAGCCTCGATGTTGGGCGCCATGCCATCATTGGTAGCATGGCACGAATTGTCAGCCTGGCCTGACGCGGCAGGAAGGCCGCCAGGAATTCCAGATCCTCGATCGACGCAAGTAACGCCTTGCGATCGCCGGACGCCAGCGCCGTGCGATATTCCAGCAGGAGCCACGGACAAAATCGCGGCGCGATCAGTTCACGAACGTAATTGAGGTTACGAAAATCGCCTGGTGGAAACATTTCAATAAGTTTCCGCAAATAGATCATTCGACTGCGGCCCATACTCAGGGAATGCGAAGCACTGTCCGAGAATATCCGCCACCGTGAAAGCGCTTTATTGATATATACGTTGTCATACCCAAGTCTGAACATGCGAAGAAAAAGGTCGTCGTCTTCGTAGCCAACCAGCCGCTCGTCGAACCCGCCGGCGGACTCGAATGCCCGGCGGTTGATCAGGCTCGATGTCGGCAATACGAACATATCGGTCGTCAGGCAGCCCACCAGGGATCGCTTGGGATGCTGGATTTCCGGCTTCTGATCCAGGCAACAGCGGGTCACCATCCGCCCATCGCGATCAACCTCATCGAGATTGCTGTAAACCCAGCCAACTTCCGGGTACCGGGTCTCTCGAAACGGTTTGACGAGCTCTTCCAGGTGATGCGGATACCACACGTCGTCCTGATCCAGCAGCGCAATCAAGGGCGTCTGGGCGTGCGCCACGCCAAGGTTGCGCGCCGAGGACTGGCCGCCATTTTGTTTGCAGATCAATGAAATGTTGTTGTGTTGACGTGCCATCAGTTTGACGATGTCGGCGCCGGAATCGGTCGAACCGTCGTCTACGACAACGACTTTGACCAGCGGCAGAGTTTGCGTCAGGGCACTGTTGAGTGCCTCCTCGATGAACTCGGCACCGTTGTAAAGTGGGACAATCGCCGTAATGGCAGGGTCTTCCATTGTTTCTTCAGTTGCCCTTCCAACGAATATGGGACAGCCCTGGCCGCCGGCCCGCCGTGACGTAGACGCCCGAGAAGCATCGCCGGCGTACCATGGTATCGCCGAATATCCAAAACGAGAACCGGCCGCGCTTCCAGGACAGACAGTCCGGCGGTCTGCGGGCTCCCAACCAACTGCCTGGCTGCCGCCGGGTTGCGTTGGCCTGCGGCCACGGTGCTACAACCACAAGTGGGGATACAGCCGGTGGTTGCGACAGTCCAGTGCGTGTGGCGTGCCGCATCGTCGTATGCATCATGCCTGCGACGCGATCTATTCGGGAGCCAACGGGCATGCGGATCCTGATTACCAATCTCTTCCTGGCCAATAACTCCGGAACCGAAACAGTCGTCGAGTTGCTCGCCGATGGGCTCCGTCGCGCCGGGCATGCGCCGATGGTCCTGGCGCCAACCCTGGGCCCGCAGGCCGACGTCATGCGCGCGCGCGGTCATGTGGTCGTGGATCGGATTGCTGCCCTGCCAGGTCGCCCCGAACTTATACACGCGCAGCATACGCCTGTCGCGCTGAGCGCGTTCGCAGCATTTCCCGATGTCCCCGCAGTGTTTTCTTGCCACAGCCAATTGTTCGAGGTTGAAGCGCCCCGTCCTCATCCGCAAATCCGGCGCTGGATCGCCGTGGATGATTTGACCCGGGAGCGCTGTCTGTCCCGCGGTGTCGCCGCGGAACACCTCACCGTCATCCCGAACGCCGTCGATTTCCACCGGTTCGTACGGCGGTCGCCGTTGCCGCCGCGCCCGAGGCGAGCCCTGTTGCTGACCAAGACCCACGAGCATCAGGCCTCGGTTCGGGCTGTCTGCCTCGAGCAAAGATTGCCGCTCGATGAGCTCGGTCCCGCCACCGGCCGGTTCAGCACGCAGATCGAACGCGAGTTGCCGGAGTACGATCTGGTCTTTGCCACCGAGCGCATGGCACTGGAGGCTGCCGCAGTTGGCTGTGCGGTTATCGTCTGCGATGGGCGCGGCTTTGCCGGTTTATTGACCAGCGAGTTATTGCCGTCCTGGCGGGCACTGAACTTCGGGATCGGCTTGCTCACCACGCCAACGACACCGGAGGCCTTGCATGCCGCGATCAACCGATACGATGCGGACGATGCTGCCGGCGTGACCGATCGATTGCGTGCCGAGGCATCGGTGGAGGACAGCGTCGCACAGCATCTGGCGGTTTATGCAGCGGCTCTGGCTGACCCGCGGCCGTTTGATCCGGCTGCCCACGCGGCAGCCACAGCGGCCTGGATCGAAGACCTGGTGCCGAACGCGGCGACCCGGGACTGGCACATCGTCGCGCGGGAGATTTTCCGC
This sequence comes from Acetobacteraceae bacterium, assembly GCA_049519555.1. Classification (GTDB taxonomy): domain Bacteria; phylum Pseudomonadota; class Alphaproteobacteria; order Acetobacterales; family Acetobacteraceae; genus Rhodopila. The sequence goes on along the minus strand of JBEKQQ010000001.1, from coordinate 85,611 downwards.
ATCCATGCGGTGCCGCCGCTCGAATATCTGTCGGCGATGGAACAGCGACTGCGCGAAGACATCACCCACCAGGCGGGCATTACCCGGGACACTGTCACCGGGCTGACCGTGATGGATGCTTTTCGGGTGCTATGGTGGCGATTCGTGCCGCGCGCTGTCCGGTTGCCGATCTATCGTGCACGGCGGCGGGTGCCGCGTACGCGTGAACGCGCCTGACCCGCCGACAGCAGCTGCGCCCTGTGCGGATCCCAGCGACTGCTTCCTCGCATCCCGGCGTCCGACTGGCTGCGGGCTTTCCCATGCGCGAAACCGTGCTACACGCCCCCTCCCATGCGCCACTTCCTTGACTTCGAAAAGCCAATCGCCGAACTGGAGGGCAAGATCGAGGAACTCCGGCGCTTGTCGGAGCCTGACGGCCTCAACATCACGGACGAGATCGCCCGTCTCACATCGGTTGCCGACCGTCAGTTGCGCGCAACCTACGCCAAACTGACGCCTTGGCAAAAAACCCAGGTTGCACGCCACCCTGACCGGCCTAAAGCAACCGATTACATTGCCGGATTGATCACCGGTTTCACACCACTCGCCGGCGATCGCGCCTTTGCTGACGACCCAGCCGTGGTTGGCGGGCTCGGTCGCTTCCGCGGGCGGTCGGTCATGGTTCTGGGAACCGAGAAAGGCTCCGACACCGAAGGTCGCATCGCCCATAATTTCGGCATGGCGCGGCCGGAGGGCTATCGCAAGTCACGCCGTCTGATCGAGTTGGCTGGCCGGTTTGGCCTGCCAATCCTGACTTTCATCGACACCGCGGGTGCATTCCCTGGAGTCGACGCCGAGGCCCGGGGGCAGGCTGAGGCGGTGGCGCGATCGATCGAGGCCTGCCTCGAAGTGCCGGTGGCGCTGGTGGCGGTCATCATAGGTGAAGGTGGGTCCGGAGGTGCTGTCGCACTCGCCGCCGGCGACCGGGTGCTGATGCTGGAGCATGCGATCTATTCGGTGATTTCGCCGGAAGGCTGCGCATCCATCCTGTGGCGCGATGCAGCGCAGGCCTCAGCCGCGGCCGAGGCGTTGCGCCTGACCGCGGACGACCTGAAGAACCTGCATTTGGTCGATGAGGTCATTCCGGAGCCGTTGGGTGGCGCCCATCGCGATCCGGCAACGACCATTCAGGCCGTCGGCAATGCCGTGGGCATCGCGCTGAAGGGGTTGCTGGCGATGGATGGTGCGACCCTCAAGGCGCGGCGTCGCGAGAAATTTCTGGAAATGGGCCGCGAAACGATCGGTTGAGCGGAAGTTCAGGCGATCCTGTTGCGCCGGACGTCCGGTGCGGGTCACGCCCTGGCCCAAGTGGCAGGAGCGCAGTGTTTTGCCGGCGAAACCAGCCTGTCGGAGACTGCGGGTCACGTTGTCATTGCGTAGCAAAACGAGGCGTAGCTAAACGAGATTGACGCCGGCGCCGATCCGATGCTCAAGCTGTAACTGTCGGGGGGCCAAAAACGCTTACCAATCCCCCCTGGGCAGCATCCCTGCCGTCGGCCGCGAGACGGAGATGGATTCAGGACATGGCATGACCCGCCTTAGACTCCTGCAGACGACGATGGCACGCAGCCTGTGCCTGATCGATGTGGCACTTGTGGCAATGCTTTGGCCGGTTGCCTGGTGGCTCGGGCGAAACGAAGCAGTCACGGCGGACATTCGTGGGCTGTTCTATCCGCTGGCCGATCTGTTGCTACTCTACGCGATGGGCCTGTACCGGCGCGAAGCGTTCGTGGCGAAGCACCATTCGGCGACACGTGTGCCGATGATCGTTGGCATGGGAGTGATCGCCGCATGGCTGTTCGAGGACGTCGTTGCGTGGCTGGTTCCTTCGGTCGTTTCCGGCCATGCCTGGCGGGATGACGCGGTGGTCGCCGGACTGGCTTTCCTGTGCTTCACGCTGTGCGCGCTCGTGGCGCGAGCCGTACTGGCCATCTTGCTGCGCCGGCAGTTACTGCGACGCCAGCTATTGGTCGTCGGCGCCGGTATGCGTGCATGGGACTTGTTGCGGATGCTTACCAAGGAAGGCGCCAGCCTGAACTATGACATGGCCTTTCTGCATGATCCGGCGCTGGGTGCAATCGATCCGCGTCTGGCGGCCGACCCTGACGGAAATATTCTGTGCTCGGAAGAACTTCACGTGCTGGAGGCGGCCCGCCAGGTTGCCGCCGACCAGATCGTGATCGCACCGGATGATCGTCGCGGCATGGATCTCGAGCAATTGCTGGCTTGCAAAAAGGCCGGCTTTCCCGTCGTCCAGTATCTCGGGTTCGTTGAGCATGAACTGCGGCGGGTCGATATCAAGCGGATGGACCTTGGCTGGCTGGTGTTCTCGGATGGCTTCTATTTCGGAGCGATCGATCGGTTCCTGAAACGGGCGTTCGATCTTGCCGTCAGTTTGACCATGTTGATAGCAACGGCTCCATTGGTGCTTCTTGGCATCCTCGCCATACGCCTGGAAGGCAGCGGGCCGGTATTTTATCGGCAGGACCGGGTGACTCTGGACGGCAGCGTCTTCCAGATCTTGAAACTTCGCACGATGCGTGTCGACGCCGAGTCGGACGGTGCCGTCTGGGCTGCCAAAGGAGATAATCGGATCACCCGGGCGGGGACAATTTTGCGGCGTACGCGAATCGATGAACTTCCGCAACTGATCAATATTTTGAAGGGCGAAATGTCGTTTGTCGGGCCACGACCTGAGCGGCCGATGTTCGTCGATGAACTGGCCGCGCAAATCCCGTTGTATCGTGAGCGGCATATGGTGAAAGCGGGTCTGACCGGATGGGCACAAGTGAATTATCCCTATGGCGCCTCGGTCGACGATGCGCGGTCGAAACTTAGTTACGACCTTTATTATGTGAAGAACTTCTCGATCTTGTTCGACTTCGTGATTCTGTTGCAGACACTGCGGGTCGTGTTGTGGCCGAGCGGCGCGCGCTGAATACCGCCGGTCGCGGAAAACCTGTAACGTAGAGCCTTCGCCATAATCGGGTGACCCAGAACCATGCCTATCCGTGCTGTCTGCTTTGATGTTGGTGAAACCCTGATCGATGAGACCAGGGAGTGGAACGGTTGGGCCGACTTTCTGGGTGTCCCGCGTCTGACGCTGTTCACCGCCCTGGGCGTCAGCATGTGGCGTGGCGAGTCGCACCGGAAGGTTTTCGAAATCTTCCGCCCCGACCTGGATTTTTCCACGGTGCGGCAGCAGCGCGCGGCGCAGGGTTGGCGCTACGGCTTCGAGCCCTCCGATCTGTATCCTGACGCCCGTCCCTGCCTGAGTGAACTACGGGAACGCGGCTTCAAGGTTCTGATCGCCGGCAATCAGCCGAAGGAGGCGGAGCAGGCCTTGCACAGCCTGAATTTGCCGGTGGATTTCATTGCGTCCTCAGCGGGGTGGGGCGTGTCAAAGCCGGACCCCGGGTTTTTCCAACGAGTAATCGACGCGGCCGGCGTCCCGGCGGAAAGTATCGCCTATGTTGGCGATCGCGTTGATAACGATGTCATTCCGGCTCGCGCGGCCGGCATGATGGCGGTGTTCCTGCGGCGCGGCCCCTGGGGCTGGATGCATGAAGAACGCCCAGAAATCGAACAGGCCCATCTGCGGTTGCGGACCTTGCATGGGCTGGCGGACATCCTTTTGGGTGACGACGCCGAATGATCCCATTCGAGGATAATGGGCCGGTTTGGTATCAATATCGGAACTATTGTCGGCCAGTCCGGTAACCTGTTCCGCGCGGGCCTCGCAAGGTTGCCGATGTAGGCCGGCGGGTCGACAATGGCCGTGACATTGGAGGATGACGAAATGGGACCCTTGGCAGGCGTAAAAATCGTCGAATTTACCGGCATTGGCCCAGCGCCGATGGCGGCGATGATGCTGGCCGACATGGGGGCGACGGTTATTCGCATCGATCGGACTGGTCCCACCGATCTCGGCGTTCCGATGCCGGAGCAGTACGAGTTCACCAAGCGCAGCCGGGCGGTAATCGGGCTCGATCTGAAGCAGCCGGAGGCCGTACAACTTGCGTTGCGGCTGATCGATGGCGCCGACGGGCTGATCGAGGGGTTCCGGCCGGGCGTCATGGAGCGTCTCGGCCTGGGACCGGATGTCTGTCTGGCGCGCAATCCGAAGCTTGCTTATGGCCGTGTCACCGGGTGGGGTCAGGCAGGCCCGCTCGCGCATGCCGCCGGTCATGACCTGAACTACATCGCGCTGACCGGAGCCCTGCATGCAATCGGACGGAAAGGGCAAAAGCCGACGCCGCCGCTCAATCTGGTGGGCGATTATGGTGGCGGGGCATTGTACTTGGTGACCGGTCTGCTGGCCGCAATCATTTCGGCACGCGCCACCGGCACCGGCCAGGTGGTCGATGCGGCCATGGTCGACGGCGCATTATCATTGATGACGCCGATCTATGCGATGAAAGCCGGTGGGCGGCTGACCGCGCCAAGAGGCGAAAACCAGCTCGATTCCGGTGCGTATTTCTATGAAGTGTATGAGTGTTCGGACGGTCAGTATATTTGCATTGCCTCGATCGAGGCAAAATTCCATGCCGAACTGCTGCAGCGTCTGGAAATCGCTCCAGCAACGATGCCGCAATGGGACCGCTCGAAGTGGCCCGATGCGAAGGATCGGCTGACGGCGTTGTTCAAGACCCGGACCCGCGACGGTTGGTGCCACGTTCTGGAAGGCACCGATGTTTGTTTCGCGCCCGTGCTCTCGATGGATGAGGCTCACCAACATCCGCACAATACCGCGCGGGAGGCGTTCATTGACGTTGGTGGGATGCGGCAACCTGCTCCCGCGCCGAGATTTGCCACGACGCAGCTGGCCCATCCGGCGCCTCCCGGCTCGGTCGATCCGCGGGAGACGTTGCGCGCCTGGGGCCTATCGAGCGCGGAGCTGGCTGCATTGCCGATCTGATCGTGACGCGCTTGTGACAGCTCGTCGGTGCCGTTATCCTTTCTTTTAGTTGCGAACGACTCGCAATGAGGAGACATCCAACGATGGGTCACGTCAGCCAGATCGCCCGGCGTTGCGAGGCAGCTGTGGTCACCGCTTACTCCGAGTTGCGGCAGCACGGCACGGACGATATGGCCGCGTTTAACGCGTGCACGACGTTGTATCGTATCCACCACCCCGAAGCCTCATTGAATGAGGCACGGCGTCTGGTAGCCGAGTGGGTTGATTTGCATCTGGATCGCGCCACCGGCAACGCCCGCGCTGAGATCTGACCCGCACCCACCTGTCCAAACCGCTGAAACAGTCTGCAGACCGAACACTTATGGTGTGACGCCAGGCCGTTATTTCACGGCCGGCCTGGGCCACAGTTCGGCGTTCGACCCTAAACCTTCGCCCACGATTTCCGGCAGTGGCGCGAGGCCACCGCGGTCAGTCCGGATCGCTTCCAATACTGCCTCGGTCGTCATCCGCGTCATGCCATCGTCTGGGCCACTCGGTGGCGACAGGATCGGGACGATCTGGCTCGCGTGGGAAAATGGTGGGTAGGTACCAAACAGCCCATAAGTGCGTACTCCGACAGCCGCACTTAGATTCATCATGCCGGTGTTGTTGCCGACATAGAATGCCGCCAGACTCAACAACGCTGCACTTGGTTGCAGCCGCATGCCGAGCGCTTGGACAGTACGAACGGCATATTCCCCCATCATCCCGGTGATCTGCTCCGCCAGCGCCTGGTCCCCTGGGCCGCCGATCAGCACCACCGCAGTCCAACCTGCCTGCAGCAAGGCGACTGCCAATGCTGCATGTCGCGCCGCACCAAACTGCCGCGAGGGTTCGCTGCTGCCAATACCCAAAGCGACGAACGGCCGGGGCAGGGAGGCCAGAACGCCGCTTGCTTCCGCAATCGCGGCCTGGCGGACCTGAAGACGAGGCTCCGCGGACGCCAGGTGGATGCCGGCGGCCTCCAGAAACCGCGTTGCCCTCGCGTTCGGATTGAGGCGGGCAACCTCTTTGGGCAGATATGGCCCGCCGCTAAGTAACCACCTCTGGGCGCCCCAACCGTACCCGTGCCGGTCGGGAACGCCGGCCAAGAGTGCTGCAGCTGCGATGGTGTGGCTGTGGTGCAGCATGATGAAGCTGCGAAACCGCCGCGCCCGCAACTCGGAGGCCAGACAAGCAATGCCGCGTAGCCCGTCATGCGCTCCACGCCGTCCGCCCGGATTAAGGTCTACCCAGAGCACGTCCCGCACCGCCGGATCGCCCTCCATCAACTGATCGGCCAGCGAGCGCGGCTTGGCGATCAGAGTCACCGGTTCGCCATAATGCGCGGCAATCGCATGGATATGCGGCAGATGCCAGATCATATCGCCAATGCCCGGCAACGGCTGAGCCACCGCGATTGCCATTTCCGACCGTCTCAGACCTGGGCCCGGATCATCGCGAAAGCCTGCCGGACGGCTGCCGCCCGGATGCCGGTACGGTCGCCGGGGATCATGCGTCGCTCGCTGATCGCCGGTTGGCCCTTTTTTGCCAGGCCGAACCACAACAGCCCCACCGGCTTTTCCGCTGTGCCACCGCCAGGTCCGGCAACGCCCGTGACCGAAATCGCGATCGTTGCGCGAGACCGTGCCAATGCGCCCTCCGCCATGGCGCGGGCCACGGTTTCGCTGACCGCACCATCGGTTTGGATCAACCCCATGGGAACTCCGACCAGCTCGTGCTTCGCTTCGTTCGAATAGGTGACAAAGCCGCGGTCGACGACATCGGATGCGCCGGCGATCGCGGTCAACGTTGCGGCAATCAGTCCGCCTGTGCAACTTTCCGCGGTGGCTAGCAAGATGCCTTTGGCACGGCACGCAGCGAGCAGCGCTTCGGCTTCGGCGAGCAAGTCGTCAGGGATCATGCACGGATTCCAGGCAAACCAAGGTTCTGGATTGGCGCAGGATTGTCGCTTGATGGCAAGGAACTGAGCCGTGCCACGCGCCGATCGTGCGGATCGTGACCGCATTTGACCTGTCGCGGCCGGCCGTGACGGCAATCGGCCTGCTGATCGGCTCGTTGCGCATCACTCCCCGATCGCCAGGCCGGCCGGGCGCCGGGAATCCATCGCGCCATAAAACAGACCAGGCCGCATTCGACCACTCAAGACTGCGTCGGATGGCGAAGCACCTTGGGTGTCCGACGCCTCGCTCGGCGGTCCTACAACGATCAATGTGGCGGCACCCCAGTTGTGTTGCTCGGTGATCGTGTAGCCCATGGCCTCCAGAGCGACACTTGTATCTGGCGAAAGCGCAAAACGTTCCGCGTAGATCGTATCGGGCAGAAACTGTTGGTGTACACGCGGAGCATCCACAGCCTCCTGTGGCGACATCCCGTAATCGATCACGTTCAAAATGGTTTCCAGAACGATCGTGATGATCCGAGCGCCGCCAGGCGAGCCCAGAATCATCGACGCCTGACCGCCTCGAAGCACAATCGTCGGCGCCATCGAGGACAGCGGACGTTTGCCGGGAGCGATCATGTTGGCAGTGCCCTGGACCAGCCCGAAATTGTTCGCCGCACCCGGTTTGATAGTGAAATCATCCATTTCATTGTTCAACAGAAAGCCGGTGCCGCGTGCCATCACCCCGGCGCCAAAATAACCGTTGAGCGTGTAGGTGACCGCGACCGCATTCCCGGCTTTGTCCAGCACAGAGTAACTCGTCGTTTGCGGCTTTTCCTCGGGCAATGTGTTTGAGTTTACCGCGGACGAGGGCGTGGCACGATCGATAATGCGGCCACTGATCTGATCCGCATGCTCGCGCGACAACAATTGGTCCAACGGATTGGACACGAATGCCGGATCGCCGAGGAATTTGTTGCGATCGGCATAAGCGTTGCGCATGGCTTCGACCATGATATGGACGGCATGGGCTGAATGAAACCCCAGAGCCTCCAGGTCGTAGCCTTCCAGGACATTGAGAATTTCGCACAACACCGTGCCACCCGATGATGGCGGCGGGGTGGACAGCACCACCTGGCCTCGGTACGTGCAACTCAGTGGTTTTGCTTCGGTTACCTGATACGAGGCGAAATCGGCTTCAGTCAACGCGCCGCCGCTGGCTGCGGCGACCGTAGCTGCGATGTGTCCTTTGTAAAACACATCCGGGCCGTTGGCCGCGATATCGGTCAGCGTGTCAGCAAGGTCAGGCTGGATCAGCCGGTCGCCGGGTTCGAACGGTGATCCGTCCGGGCGCAGGAAAATCCGCGCGATCACCGCGTTTTGGCGCAAACGGGGCGCCGCATGGGCCAGGATATCGGTATCGCCGCGGGTCAGAATGAATCCGTCTCGAGCAAGCCGGATCGCCGCCGCCATGACCTTCGACCGAGGCAACGTGCCGTAGCGGGTGAGAGCCGTATCCAAACCGAGGACAGTGCCCGGGACCCCTGCCGCTCTCCAACCGTGCAGGCTGGCACCGGGGACGATGGCCCCGTTGGCATCGAGAAACATATTGGGTCTGGCGTCAGCGGGAGCGGTCTCGCGAAAGTTGATGAAGACATCGCGGCCGTCGGCCAGATGGGCGACCAGGAAACCGCCGCCGCCGATGTTGCCGCAGCACGGGTTCGTCGCCGCCTCGGCGTAGCCGATCGCCACTGCGGCATCGATCGCATTGCCGCCCGAGCGCAGTATTTCCGCGCCGGCCTCGGCGGCCAGATGCTGTGCGGAGACCACCATAAACTGATCGGACTCGGTCGCCAGCGGCGCAGCGGCATGGGCAACACCGTGCAACGGCGCGGCAAGCACCAGGCCACGCACCAGCGCGCCGAGAATAACGCCGGCCAGCCGGGACCTTGTCAGCGTACCGGGTCGTTTGTCCTGTCTCGGGGCGAGCCTGCTCTGGCAGCGCCTGTTGCGTGGCGCCTGGCTGATCATTGCGCCGGGCCGCGCCAGACCGGTGGATCGACCGCGCCAACCTGATTGGTGATCCGCTGATAGGTCTCCGGCCGACGATGCTTCTCGAAGGCGAAGATCGTCGTGCGGCCCAGCGTGCATTGGTCGAGGTCCAGATCGGCGGTGATCAGTTCATCAGCCCAACTGGACGCCATCGCGATGATCTCGCCTTGCGGATTGACGATGATGGAATGGCCAAACAGCTCGCAGCCGTCCTCGATGCCGGCCTTGGCGGTGGCGACCGCGAAGCAGGCATTCTGGTAACATCCGGCCTGAATTGTCAGGTGCGAGTGAAACACCCGCAAGTGATGCGCTTCGAACCCGCCCGCCTCCTGATTGGTACTGGGTGTGTTATAACCGAGCATCACCAGTTCGACCGACTGCAGGCCAAGCACACGCCAGGCCTCGGGCCAGCGGCGATCGTTGCAAATCATCATCCCCATGTTTATGCCGTCGAGGCTGCCCATCGGCGCGCGGATCACTGGGAACCCGAGGTTGCCGACCTCAAAGTACCGCTTCTCGAGATGCTGTGTTGTGCGACGTGGATCGAAGTCGGCGTGGCCGGGGAGGTGCACTTTGCGATATTTCAGCAGGATCTCGCCCAAAGGACTGACCAGAATCGCGGTGTTGAAGCGGCGGGTCCGCCGTTGCGCGGTCTCGTCGGTCTCCCGCGTGATTTCGGCGAAGCCCAGATGAAAGCCGATGCCAAGCCGGCGTGCGGTGTCAAACAATGGAGCGGTCTCGTTCGAAGGCATGGCGGTTTCGAACCAGTGATCCACCGCTGCGATAGTTTCCTCATAGTGGCGTGGAAAGAATGTCGTCAGCGCCAGTTCGGGGAACACGACCAGCTCCACGCCGCGACGATGCGCCTGCTCGAGCAGCCGGATCATCCGTGCCACGGCGACGGATCTGGGCTCGGCACGCTGAATTGGGCCGAGCTGCGCGGCTGCAACTGTGATGCGGCGTGTGGTCATGGCGTCCGGTTCTCCTGTGCAGCGGTGAGCGCAAGGGGCGGCTTGCATGCCCCATCCTGCCAGGAAACCATGAAAAAACGGCATCAAACAGAGTGATCTTCCGCGGCCCGGCCAGGCGGCCGGGGCCAGGTTGGTCTGATCCTACCGGTCGGCCGGCCAAACGGCGCATGGTTGGTTTGATCCACAGGCGGCCGCCGGTTTCATCGTTTCGCTTGCCTGCGGCTCGCCTGGGCATTAGGTGTCGGGCTCGTCAAACAGGAGTGTGCAACATGGCGTACAGGGTCGCGGTCGTCGGCGCTACTGGAGCGGTCGGACGCGAAATGCTGAAAACCCTGGTCGAGCGGAACTTCCCGGTGTCGGAAGTTGCCGCCGTCGCGTCCGGCCGTTCGGCTGGCACCGAGGTCTCCTTTGGCGAGAAACGCACGTTGAAGGTGCAGAACCTGGACACGTTCGACTTCAACGGCTGGGACATCGGTTTGTTCAGCCCAGGGGCGTCGGTCTCGGCGGTGCATGCGCCGCGGGCAGCGGCGGCAGGGTGCATCGTGATCGACAACACCTCCCAGTTCCGCATGGATGCCGATGTGCCGCTGGTGGTGCCGGAGGTGAACCCCCAACATCTGCGGCAGTTTTCCAAGCGCGGCATCATCGCCAACCCGAATTGCTCGACGATCCAGATGGTCGTGGCGCTGAAGCCGCTGCACGACGCGTTCGGAGTGAAGCGAGTGATTGTTTCCACGTATCAGTCGGTTTCCGGCGCGGGGAAGGAGGGGATGGATGAGCTGTTCAATCATACCAAGTCCTCCTTTGTGTACGAGCAGAGTCCGCCGGAGCAGTTTACCAAGGAAATCGCCTTCAATTGCATCCCGCACATCGACAAATTCATGGACGACGGCTCCACAAAGGAAGAGTGGAAGATGGTCGTCGAAACCAAAAAAATTCTCGATCCCAAGATCGCGGTGCATGCTACTTGTGTTCGGGTGCCGGTATTCATCGGCCACGGCGAGGCGGTGAACGTCGAGTTCGAGAACCCGGTGACTGCTGGGGAAGCGCGGGCGTGCCTGCGCGACGCTCCGGGGATCGAGGTGGTCGATGTTCGGGAAGACGGCGGTTATGTCACCCAGCTCGAATGCCAGGGCGAGGATGCGGTGTTCGTCAGCCGCATCCGCAAGGACCCGACCGTGCCGCATGGGCTGTCGTTCTGGTGCGTATCGGACAATCTGCGCAAAGGTGCCGCGCTGAACGCGGTGCAGATTGCCGAGACGCTGATTGTGCAGGGTATGCTGGCGAAACAGGCAGCCTGATTGGATTTGCGTGCGCCGGAGCCGTGGCTCCGGCGCAGGTGACAGCGGCGCCCGTCTTGTGCGACGCTGTGACATGGTCGCACTTCTTAAATCATCGCGCTACCGGATGACTGTCGTGGAGTTCCTCGCATGGGACTCCGGCGATCCTTCGGTGCACGCCTGGCAATTGATCGATGGCGAACCCGTCGCCATGGCGCCGGCGTCGGACAATCATGGGTCGATCCAGGCGGGGCTTACCGCGCGGTTATGGAACCACCTGGAAGTGCCCGGAGCCCGGTGCCGCGTGGTCGCTAAACCAGGCATCGTGCCACGAGGACACTCGGATAGGAATTACCGTGTCCAAGACATCGGCGTAACCTGTGCGCCGCCGTCCGGTAGCCAAATACTTCCCGATCCGCTCATCCTGATCGAAATCCTCTCGCCCAGCAACGAAGCCGAGACCTGGGCCAATGTCTGGACCTACCTGACGATCCCAACCGTCATGGAAGTCCTGGTCGTCAACAGCACGCTTATGGAAGCCGAACTACTTCGCCGTAACGCCGACAGCACGTGGCCGGAGGTACCGCAACGGATCGGGCCCGACGATGCTGTGGCGTTGGAAAGTATCGGTTTCTCGGTGCCGCTCGACGCGTTGTACCGGACCACAACACTGGCGATGCCAGGAGGAAACCTGCCATGAACGACTCACCCGTCGCCCCTGACCGTCAGGCATTCTATGACCGGCTGACCCCGCAAAGCCTCGCGCCGTTGTGGGAGCGCCTTCACGCCTTGGTCACCCGCACCCCCACGTCCTCCGCCAGTCCATATCACTGGAACTACGACGACGTCGTCCGTCCTTTCATGATGGAATCCGGCAGCTTGATCACCGCCAAGGAAGCCGAACGCCGCGTCCTGATCCTGGAAAACCCCGGCCTCGCCGGCCAATCGCGCATCACCAACTCGCTGTTCGCCGGGCTGCAAATGATCCTGCCGGGCGAGGTCGCGCCGGCCCACCGTCACACCCCCTCGGCGTTACGCTTCATCATCGAGGGCCACGGCGCCTACACCGCCGTCGAGGGCGAGCGCACCATCATGGAGCCTGGCGACTTCGTGATCACGCCGCCGTGGACCTGGCATGATCACGGCAATGAAACCGATCAGGCGATGGTTTGGTTGGATGGTCTGGACGTGCCGATGATCAAAATGCTCGACGCCAGTTTTGCCGAGCCATCGAATTCCGACAGCCAGTCGATCTCGCGGCCGGTCGGGGACAGTCCTGCACGTTACGGTGCCAACATGGTTCCGGTGGACTGGAAGCCGGCAACCAAATCGTCTCCGGTGTTCAGTTATCCCTACACGAAGTCTCGCGAAACGCTGACGACGCTGTCGCACAACGGCGATCCGGACTCGTATCACGGCTACAAACTTCGCTATATCAATCCGGCGACCGGTGGTTCTCCCATGCCAACGATCGGTGCGTTCATGGCGCTGCTGCCGAGTGGATTCAACACCGCCCCGTATCGGTCCACCGAAGGCACGATTTATTCCGTCGTCGAAGGCACCGGCGAAACGATCGTCGGCGACACCGTGTTCCGCTGGAAGCCACGCGACATTTTCGTCGTTCCGAGTTGGCACACGCACCACCACCGGGCCGCCTCCGAAGCCGTGCTGTTCAGCTTTTCCGACCGGCCGGTGCAGGACCTGCTCGGCCTGTGGCGGGAAGAACGCCTGCATGGCTGATGTTCTTATCGCGGGTGCCGGCCTGGGAGGACTGACCGCGGCGCTCGCCTTGATTCAACGCGGCCATCGGGTTCGTGTGTTCGAGCAGGCCGCCGAATTGAAGGAAGTCGGGGCAGGGGTGCAAATCGGCCCCAACGGCTCGCGGTTGCTGATCGCGCTTGGCCTGCAGCAGGCAATGGAACGCGTGGTTTGCCTGCCGTTCGGCCGCGAGTTCCGGCATTGGAACACCGGTCAGGCCTGGCGGTCATTCGACCTCGGTGAGACCTCCGTGAAACGATTTGGCGCACCGCACTGGACAGCCCATCGCGGCGATTTCCACGCGGTGTTGCTGGATGCGGTACGCAATGCCGCTCCCGATGTGATCTTTGCCGGCAACGGCTGCGTAGGCTTCGAGCAGGACGAGCATGGCGCGACGATCCGCCTCGCAAATGGCGCGACCGCGACCGGCGACGTGTTGATCGGCGCCGACGGGGTCCATTCAGCGATCCGGCAGCAAATGTTTGGTGACGGCCGGGCCGAGTTCACCGGGATCATGGCCTGGCGCGGGCTCGTGCCGATGGAGCGGTTGCCTGAGCACCAACGACGCCTGGTTGGCAACACCTGGCTCGGCGTGGGTGGCCATTGCGTGACCTACCCGTTGCGCCGCGGCGAAATCCTCAATTTCGTCGGGTTGATCGAACGCGATGACTGGCGCGTCGAGTCCTGGACGGTGGCGGGCACCACCGAGGAATGTCTGCGCGACCTGGCGCCCTGGCACGAGGACATCAAAACGATCGTCCGCAACGTCGATACGCCGTTCAAATGGGCACTGCTGGGACGCCAGCCGCTGGACCACTTCGCCGAGGGCCGGGTCTGCGTGATGGGTGACGCAGCGCATCCGACGCTGCCGTTCCTGGCCCAAGGTGCGAACATGGCGCTGGAGGATGCGGTTGTGGTGGCAAGGTGCCTCGATGCATTCGATGATGTGCCGGACGCTTTACGTCACTTCGAGCGGGCCCGCCTGGAACGGACCGCCGCCATCGTGCGCGGCTCGGCGGACAATACCAAACGGTTTCATAATCCGGCCTGGGCGGACGCTGCAGGTACTGCCGCCTATGTCGAGCAGGAGTTCCAACCGGCGAAGGTCGCGCAGCGTTATGACTGGCTTTACCAGTATGACGCGCTGACCGCGGCAGTTTGACCGGCGTTCGATGCGTGGCCCTGTCGCTGGCACATTGTGTGCATGACTGACCTCAGTCCAAACCGGACTGAAAGCTGTTGGGGTCATACATTTGTATCGCCTTCAGCGAGGTTCGCCTCGTGCCCGACCACCAGGCCCGCATAATCGTATACGCCAGACCGGCGGAAGTGGTAGGCACGCAACTTACGCCCAGACGAGGATCCTGCCGATGAGTGATGCCCGCCTGTCCACCGCAACCGCCCGAAACCGCGTCACCAGCCGTCTTGCTTTGCCGGCACAGGATGAAGATGTGGCGGCATTGCGCCGCGCCGTGATCGCCAAACTGACCTATGCGGTGGGCAAGGACCCGGTGGTAGCCACCGAGCGCGACTGGTTCGTTGCCACCGCTTTGAGCGTGCGTGATCGCATTGTCGACCGCTGGATGACCTCTACACGCGCCACGCATACCGAGCACCGTAAGCGGGTCTATTACCTTTCGCTGGAATTCCTGATTGGCCGGCTGCTGATCGATGCGCTCAATAACCTCCAGATGCTGGAGCCGATGCGCGCGGCATTGGCCGAGCTTGGCGTCGATCTCGATCGGCTGCGTGAGGTCGAACCCGACGCGGCTTTGGGCAATGGCGGTCTTGGCCGCCTCGCCGCCTGCTTCATGGAAAGTATGGCGACCTTGACGGTGGCCGCCTATGGCTACGGCATTCGCTACAATCACGGACTGTTCCGCCAGGTGATCCGCGATGGCTGGCAGCGCGAGTTTCCCGAAAGCTGGCTGTCCTTGGGTAACCCCTGGGAGTTCGAACGGGCCGAGGTGAGCCACATGATTGGCTTCGGCGGCTCGGTGCGGCGCGAGACCAGGGCCGACGGCACCGACCATCATGTCTGGGAGCCGGCCGAAACAGTCGAGGCGATCGCTTACGACACCCCGATCGTCGGCTGGCGCGGGCGGCATGTGAATACCTTGCGCCTGTGGTCGGCGCGGGCACCGGACCCGCTGCGGCTGGACACATTCAACCAGGGCGACCACGTCGGCGCCCTCGCGGCACGCGCCCGGGCCAATTCGATCTCGCAGGTGCTGTATCCGAGCGAGGATACGCCGGCCGGCCAGGAGCTGCGCCTGCGGCAGGAGTATTTCTTCTCCGCCGCCTCGCTGCACGACCTGCTGTATCGCCACATCCATCAGCACGGCGATTTGCGCACATTGCCGGATTACGCCGCGATCCAGCTCAACGATACGCATCCGGCCATCGCAATCGCCGAAATGATGCGCATGCTCGTCGACGTCCACGATATCCCCTGGAAAGAGGCCTGGGCGATCACCACCGCCACGTTCTCCTACACCAACCATACGCTGATGCCCGAGGCGCTGGAGGCATGGCCGGTGCATCTGCTGGAGCGGTTGCTGCCGCGCCACATGCAAATCATTTTCCTTACCAACCTGCTGCATCTCGACGGGCTGCGCGCCTCTGGCCACACTGATCCGGCACTGCTCTCATCGGTGTCTTTGATCAATGAGCATAACGGGCGCCAGGTTCGCATGGGCGCACTGGCGTTTCTCGGTTCGCATCGCGTCAACGGCGTGTCCGAACTGCACACGAACCTGATGCGGGCCACCGTGTTCCACGACATGCACGCGTTGTACCCGGATCGGATCGTCAACAAAACCAACGGTATCACCTTCCGCCGCTGGTTGTTCGAGGCGAACCCCGGTCTCACCGGCGTGCTGGTCGACGCACTTGGCGAACGCGTGCTGGACGACGCGTCGGCGCTGGAGGGTTTCGCTGCTTTCGCCAGCGATACGTCCATGCATGCGCGCCTGGCGGAAATTCGCCGGGCCAACAAGGTGGCACTGTCCAATCGGATCATGGACAGATTGCGGATCAGAACGGACCCTGACGCCATCTTCGATGTTCAGGTCAAGCGTATCCATGAATACAAGCGCCAGTTGTTGAATATCCTCGAGACCGTGGCGCTGTATGAGAACATGCGCGCGGAACCGACCCGCGACTGGGTGCCGCGGGTCAAGATCTTCGGTGGTAAGGCAGCCGCGGGCTACCACCGAGCCAAACTGATCATCAAGCTGATCAGCGACGTCGCGGCCGTGGTCAACAACGATCCGACCTTGCGCGGTCTGTTGAAGGTGGTGTTCTTCCCCAACTACAACGTCAGCCGGGCCGAGGTGATCATTCCGGCATCAGACGTATCGGAGCAGATCTCGACCGCCGGCATGGAGGCATCGGGAACCGGCAACATGAAGCTGGCACTGAACGGAGCCCTGACGATCGGCACTTTGGACGGGGCCAATATTGAAATCCGCGATCGCGTCGGTGAGGAAAATATCTTCATTTTTGGTCTTACCGCCGCCGAAGCGCAGCAGCGCCGCTCCCGCGGCATTGACGCGCGCGAGACCATCGCGGCTTCCGTTCCGCTCCAGCGTGCGCTCGACGCGATTGCCACCGGCCTGTTTTCCCCGTCCGAGCCGGATCGCTTCCGGGACATCGTGGACGTGCTGACCTACCACGATCATTTCCTGGTCTCCGCCGACTTCGACTCGTACGCCGCCGCGCAACAGCAGGTCGCTGAAAAGTGGCAGGACAAGGCGGCCTGGTGGCGTTCGAGCATCCTCAACACCGCCGGGGTCGGATGGTTCTCCTCCGACCGGTCGATCCGCGAATATTGCGACGATATCTGGAACGTTAAGCTGTCGGCCTGACGTGAAGCAGCCAAGGCCCGCTCGCAAGGCCGCAGTTCGCTGGCAGGCCAGCAAGGCCGCCATCGCCGCCATCATCGGCGCCCGTCACGGCGATCCGTTCGCCGTGCTCGGCCCGCACCAGACCGCTGCAGGCGTGGTCATTCGTGCGCTCGTGCCTGGCGCCACCGCCGTTGAGGTACGCGGACCGGACGGAGGCATGATCGCCCAGATGCAATGTCGCCATCCGGACGGCTTCTTCGAGGTTCGGATCCCCGCCGGTCGCGAACCCGAACGTTATCGATTGTTTGCCTCCAATGCCGGTGGCGGTTGGGAATTCGACGATCCGTTCAGTTTCGGTCCGATCCTTGGGGCGCTGGACGATCACCTGCTGGTCGAAGGCACGCATCAGACGCTGTATGAACGTCTCGGCGCTCACCCAATGACGCTGGATGGCGTCGACGGCGTGCATTTCGCCGTCTGGGCGCCAAATGCGCGCCGGGTATCTGTGGTCGGCGACTTCAACGCCTGGGACGGCCGCCGGCATCCGATGCGAAAGCGGATCGACTCCGGATTGTGGGAAATCTTCGCCCCCGGAATTGGCGAAGGCACGGTCTATAAATTCGAGCTCGCCGCTGCCGACGGCACATTGCAGCCGCTGAAGGCCGATCCATTCGGGTTCTCTGCCGAGATGCGACCATCGACCGCCTCGGTCGTCGCACGCACCGACAATTTCCCTTGGACCGATGCAGCCTATATGCGCGAACGCCGCAATGCCGATCCGCGACGCCGGCCGATGGCGATCTACGAGGCGCATCTGGGATCATGGCGGCGCGGCGAGAATGGCACATTTCTGACCTATGACCAGATCGCCGACGCAATGGTTCCGTACGTTGCCAACCTGGGTTTTACCCACATCGAGCTGATGCCGATCAACGAACATCCGTTGGATGATTCCTGGGGCTATCAGCCAATTGGTCTGTTCGCGCCGACTCGCCGGTTCGGCGACCCCGCCGGCTTTGCCCGACTGGTCGACCGGGCGCATGCGGCAGGACTTGGTGTGATCCTGGATTGGGTCCCGGCGCATTTTCCCACCGACGTGCATGGCCTGGCGCACTTCGATGGCTCGCCTCTCTACGAGCACGCCGACCCCAAAAAAGGTTTCCATCCGGACTGGAATACCGCGATCTACGATTACGGCCGGCGTGAAGTGGTGAACATACTCGCGGCCAGCGCGCTGTATTGGCTGGATCGGTATCACGTCGACGGCTTGCGGGTCGATGCGGTCGCCTCAATGATTTATCTCGATTATTCGCGGCGACCCGGTGAATGGACGCCGAATGCCGAAGGCGGACGCGAGAACTGGGACGCGGTTCGCTTTTTGCGCCAGGTCAATACGCTCACGTATGGACTGTACCCGGGCACGGTGACTGTCGCCGAGGAATCTTCCGAATGGCCTGCCGTGTCCGGTCCGGCCGACACCGGCGGCCTGGGCTTTGGCTTCAAGTGGAATATGGGCTGGATGCACGACACGCTTGAATATATCGGCCATGAGCCGGTGCACCGCCGCTGGCACCACCACAGGCTGACATTTGGCCTGCTCTATGGGTTCTCGGAGAACTTCATCCTGCCGCTGTCGCATGACGAGGTGGTGCACGGCAAACGCTCGATCCTCGGCCGCGTGCCAGGTGACGCATGGCAGCAGGCAGCGACGGGGCGGGCTTATTACGCCTTCATGTGGGCGTATCCAGGCAAGAAACTGCTGTTCATGGGCCAGGAGTTCGGCCAGATCGCGGAGTGGAATTTCGCCTCCCAACTGGACTGGCACTTGTTGAATGACCCGTTGCACTCTGGGCTGCTGCGCTGCATGCGCGACCTCAACCGGTTATACCGCGAAAGCCCGGCGATGCACGTGCGCGACTGCGAGGGCGAAGGATTTCACTGGATCGTGGTCGACGACGCCAGCCAGTCGATGTTCGCCTGGCTGCGCTGGGGTTTTCCGAACGATCCTCCCGTGGCGTGCATTTGTAATTTCACGCCGGTCCCGCGCCATGACTATCGTATCGGGTTGCCTTTTGCCGGGCGCTGGCGAGAATTACTAAATACCGATGCCTCCGAGTATGGCGGCTCGGGTCTGGGCAATTTTGGGGCGGTGCAGGCCGACGCGCCGCCGTCGCATGGCATGCCGGCCTCGGCGACGCTGCTGATGCCGCCACTGGCCACATTGTACCTGCAGTACGAGCCGGCGTGACAAGCGAAGGTGGCCGCTCCATCATGTTGCGGGTGTTGATGGGTCCAATATTGGCGCGGTGTGCGTTGGTTGGGCATCACGCCGGGTTTGGGTTGTGCCTGAATGTCATCGGGGGTGCGCGTTGGGCGGCCAACGCACATAGCGGCCAGAAAGGAGACGACGATGTACCCGACCCGGATCGTCACCGCCCCGCTGGCCCGGCATGCCATGGCCTTTGTGCTCGCGGGTGGGCGGGGCAGCCGTCTGATGGAGCTGACCGACCGGCGCGCCAAGCCCGCGGTTTATTTCGGCGGCAAGCTGCGTATCGTCGACTTTGCATTGTCCAACGCGCTGAATTCCGGCATTCGCCGCATGGCGGTGGCAACGCAATACAAAGCTCACAGCCTGATCCGCCATTTGCAACGCGGCTGGAATTTCTTCCGGCCGGAGCGCAATGAAAGTTTTGATATTTTGCCCGCTAGCCAACGGGTCGCCGACGACAAATGGTATCTCGGCACCGCGGACGCCGTATTCCAGAATATCGACATTATCGAAAGTTACGATCCGCGTTACATCGTCATCCTGGCCGGCGATCACGTTTACAAAATGGACTTTGAGCCCATGCTGCAACAACACGTGGAGCAAGGCGCCGACGTCACCGTCGGCTGTCTCGAGGTTCCACGCAAAGAGGCCAGCGGTTTTGGGGTCATGCACGTCGACGCGACCGACCGCATCCTGGCGTTTCAGGAGAAGCCGGCGGATCCTCCGGCGATGCCGGGCCGTCCGGATATGGCGCTCGCCAGTATGGGCATTTACGTATTCAACACCGGCTATTTGTTCGAGCGGCTGAGCGAGGATGCCGCCGATCCGAACTCCAGCCACGATTTCGGCCGAGACATCATTCCGCGTCTGGTTACCGGCGCCAAGGCGGTGGCGCACCCGTTCGAACGATCCTGTGTAAGATCGTCCGCCGAGGCGCCGCCGTACTGGCGCGATGTCGGCACACTGGATTCTTATTTTGCCGCCAATATCGATCTGACCGATATCGTTCCGGATCTAGATTTGTTCGATCGCGACTGGCCAATCTGGACCTATGGGGAGATGACCGCGCCGGCGAAGTTCGTCCACGATGAGGACGGCCGCCGCGGCGCTGCCTACTCTTCGGTGATAGCGGGCGGCTCGATCATTTCGGGTGCAACACTGCGGCGCTCGCTGGTGTTTACCGGCGTCCGGGTGCATTCCTACGCTGACGTCGCCTTCGCGGTCATTATGCCCGAGGTCGAAATCGGCAGTTCGGCGCATTTGCGCAACGTCATCATCGAGCGTGGCGTGCGAATTCCGGCCGGTCTGGTGGTGGGTCAGGATCCGGTGCTCGACGGGCAACGCTTCCGGCGCACCGCCAATGGTGTTTGCCTCATTACGCAGACCATGATCGACCAGCTTCGTTAATGCAGCCGCTGAACGTTCTGTCGGTTGCCTCCGAGATATATCCTTTGGTCAAAACCGGCGGGCTTGCCGACGTCATTGGCGCGTTGCCGGCCGCGCTGGCCGAGCAGGGGATCGCAGTCCGCACTCTCATTCCCGGCTATCCCGCCGTGACTGAAGCGATCGAGGCGGTGCAAACGGTTCGTAGCGAAAGCGATTGGTTCGGCGGCGCGGCGCGGTTGCTGGCTGCGCGTGCCGCTGGTCTCGATCTGGTGGTGCTCGATGCCCCACACCTCTACGCCAGGCCGGGTAACCCGTATCTGGGCCCAGATGGGCAGGACTGGCCGGACAACGCAATACGGTTTGCCGCCTTGTCGCGAATGGCGGCGGATATTTGTGGTGGCGCGTCGCAAGACTACATACCAGATATGTCGCAAGACTACATACCAGATGTCTTGCACGCGCATGACTGGCAAACCGGCCTGGCACCTGCCTACCTGCATTATCGGGGCGGCGCCCGCCCGGGAACGGTGATGACCGTGCATAACCTGGCCTTTCCCGGCAAGGCATCGCGCGAAGTACTGGGTTTGCTTGGTCTGCCGCCGCAGTCCTATGCCATCGATGGCTTGGAGTTTCACGGCACCATCAGTTTACTCAAAGCCGGCCTGCAATTCGCCGACCGGATCACAACGGTGTCGCCGACTTATGCAACGGAGATTTGCACCGAAGACGTCGGCATGGGCTTTGCCGGCTTGTTACGTGCACGATCCAACGTGCTGTCGGGCATCCTGAACGGGATCGATACCGAGGTGTGGGATCCCGCCGGCGACACGTTGCTCGCGGCACCCTTCGACCGCGCGACCCTGGCGAGGCGGACGGCAAACAAGGCTGCGCTACAGGCACGGCTCGGCCTGGATCAGGACGCAACGGTGCCATTGTTCGGGGTGGTGAGCCGACTGACCTGGCAGAAAGGCGCCGATCTGGTGCTGGCCTGTTTGCCCGTACTGCGGGAACTCGGCGCGCAACTGGCGCTGGTCGGTGCCGGTGAAGCGGGTATTGAGGCCGGTTTCCGGACTGCTGCAGCGCAGGAGCCGAACCGGATAGGCTGCGTGATCGGCTATGATGAGGCGTTGGCACACCTCGTACAGGGCGGATCGGACGCTTTGTTGGTACCCTCGCGTTTCGAACCCTGCGGTTTGACCCAGATGTGCGCGTTACATTACGGCGCCGTACCCGTGGTCGCGCGGGTTGGTGGACTTGCCGACACGGTGATCGACGCCAACGCCGCTGCGGTGGCTGCCGGCGTTGCGACCGGGGTGCAATTTGCCCCGGTCAATGCCGGAACGCTCAATATGGCCTTGCGGCGTATCGTGGCGTTGTATCGTGAGCCGTCCATTTGGCACACTCTCCAGGAGAACGGCATGGCTGCCGAGGTCTCATGGCGCGGTCCCGCGCGTCAGTACGCCGCGCTTTATCGTGAACTTGTGGAAGTACGGGCGCTATGACGCCTGCCTCGAAGCGTCCGAAGTCGGCTTGGTTCGCCACGCCGAGGGAGCAGCAGAAGTGACCTCCGGATGGGCGTCGGACGGCGAACCGGAGACCCTTGGCGTGAGCCCGAGCGGCGACGGCGTCAATGTCGCCGTGTTCTCCGCCAACGCCAGCGCGATCGAATTCTGTCTGTTTGAGGGCGACCGCGAGGTTCGTCGCGTGCGTTTGCGCGGCCGCACCGGCGACGTTTTTCATGACCACGTCGCGGACGTCGCGCCGGCCGCCCGCTACGGATTGCGGGCGCACGGACCGTATCGCCCGGCGGACGGCCACCGATTTAACCCGGCAAAGCTGCTGCTTGATCCCTATTCCATGGCGATCGATCGCCCGTTCACACTGCACGAGTCGATGTTTGACTATCGTCGCGGTTCTGCCGGAGCGAACCTTGCACCCGACGATACCGACAGCGCGCCCTTCATGCCCAAGGGCATCGTCCTCGGGCCGGGTGCTGCACCGGGATTTTCCCCGCCGATAACGCCGTGGTCCGATACCGTGCTCTACGAACTGCATGTGCGCGGCTTCACAATCTGCCACCCTGATATCCCGCAGTCCTTGCGCGGCCGCTTCGCCGGTCTGGCGCATCCGGCTGCCATCGGGCATTTGCTGCGGCTCGGCGTTACGACGGTCGAGATCATGCCGGCCGCGGCCTGGATCGCGGAACGCCATCTGGTTGCATTGGGCTTGCGTAATTACTGGGGCTACAATCCCGTGACCTTCATGGCGCCGGATCCCGGACTGGCTCCAGAGGGTTGGGAGGAAATCCGTGCTGCCGTCAGCGCACTCGGGGCGGCGGGCATTGAGGTCGTTCTGGACGTCGTGCTGAACCATTCCGGCGAGGGCGACGATCTGGGCCCGACCTTGTCGCTGCGCGGCCTGGATAATGCAACGTACTATCGCGCATTGCCGGGTTCGCCGTGGCGCTACGCCAACGACACCGGGTGTGGCAACACACTCGCGCTCGACCGGCCGGCGCCGTTGCGTCTGATGATGGATGCGCTTCGCCTCTGGGCCCAGGAGGCGGGCCTGCATGGGTTCCGCTTCGATCTCGCAACCACTCTGGGGCGGCGGGATGACGGATTTGATCCGGCCGCACCTTTGTTGTCGGCGATCGCCCAGGATCCGTTGCTGCGAAATTTGAAGTTGATTGCGGAGCCGTGGGATATCGGTTCCGGCGGTTACCAGGTTGGCGCCTTCCCCTCTGGCTGGGGCGAGTGGAACGATCGATTTCGCGACAGCGTGCGTCGCTTCTGGCGCGGCGACCCCGGTCAACTCGGCGAACTGGCAACGCGTCTGGCGGGCTCCTCCGATCTGTTCGGCAAGCGCGGAGTTGCCTCGCGCTCGATCAATTTCGTTGCTGCGCATGATGGCTTTACCCTGGCCGATCTGGTTTCGTACACGCACAAAGTTAATGCCGCCAATGGCGAAGCCAATCGCGACGGCACCAATGCGAACTTCTCCTGGAACAACGGGGTCGAAGGCTCCAGTGACGATCCCGCCATCCTTACCGCACGACGGCGCGATCAGCGGGCCTTGCTGGCGACATTGATTCTGGCGCGCGGCACACCAATGCTGGCCATGGGCTCGGAATTCGGCCATTCGCAAGGCGGCAATAACAACGCCTACGCGCAGGACAACCCGACGGCATGGCTCGACTGGGCCTCAGCTGATGCCGGCTTGCTCGCATGGGCGCGCCAGCTGCTGCAAATCCGGTGGGACCATCCACTGCTGCGTGGCAATCGCTTTCTGACCGGGGCGCCGTTCGATGTCAGCCTGCTGCCGGATGTCGAGTGGCGCGATGCAAGCGCCGAGGTGATGACGCCGGAGGCCTGGCAGGCGCCGGGAGGCAATACATTGGTGATGATCCTGGCGGGACCCGCCGGGACCGACGCGGGGACCGATCGTGTCGCTGTTATCCTGCACCGTGGGCCGACGGATATTCCCCTGATTTTGCCGCCGCCGAGGGGCGGGCATGACTGGTATCTGATTGCCGACAGTGGCGAGGAAGCCGGTCCGGATGCCGACGGGTCGCCCGCCCCGGTGCCCATGCAAACGACCCAATCAGCGCCGGCCAAAGCAGATGATTCTACCGATGTAGACAACGTCAGGCCCGTAACAACCACACTGACCATGACGATCACCGGCCGCACCGTCATGGTGCTCGCCGAGCAACCGCGCCATGAGCGGCCTCGGCGCAGTGCCGGGGACCCGATGTTGCTCGACCGCCTGTCCCGTGCTGCCTGCATCGCGCCGGAGTGGTGGGATGTGTCCGGACGGCGAACCCGTGTCAGCGACGATACGCGGCGGGCATTGTTGGCCGCCATGCGGCTTCCCGCCGCGACCGATCGGGAAGCACGTGACACGTTACGGTATCTCAGCGAAGACCGCGACCGCCGCGCTTTGCCGCACGCCTTGGTCTCGCGCACCGGCGAACCTGCCCTGCTGAACCTGGGGCTCCCACCTGGCCTCGGCCGGCGCCAGCTTTGGTTAAGCATCGAGCGGGAAGATGGTGCGACCGAGCGTATTCGCGTGCAGGCCGAGGACGGCAGCGTGGTTGGGTTCACTGGCGTCGATGGATTGCCGGCGCAGACCTGGCGGGTGGCGTTACCCGTGCTGCCGGAAGGCAGGCATCGCCTCCGCCGTGACGACGCGCCCGACGCGGTCTGCCATTTGACCGTAGCGCCGGCTAAATGTTTCCTGCCCGATTCGATCCGCCGCGGCGCCAGGCGCTTCGGTATTTCGGCCCAACTTTATGCTTTGCGGCGAGCCGGCGACCAGGGCGTCGGCGACTTCACCACGCTGGCCATGCTCGCCCGGGCGGCGGGGCGGGAACAGGCGGCCACGATCGGTATCAACCCGCTGCACATGCTGTTTCCCGAAAATCGCGAGCGGGCCAGTCCCTACCACCCGTCCGACCGGCGGTTTCTCGATCCGATCTACCTCGATGTCGGCGATGGCGGTGCTCGTCCCGCTCTGGCGCCGGGGCCAGAGGTCGTTGCCTGGTCCGAGGTCTGGGCTTTAAAGCGCACGGCGCTGGAACAGCAATTCGCCACATTTACTGCCTGCGAAACCGCCGATCCGCACGTCGCCGCCGAGCTTCAGCATTTTATCGACCGGGGTGGTCCTGAGCTGCACCGGTTCGCGACGTTTCAGGCCATAGCCGAGACGCGACCTGGCGAAAGTTGGCATCAATGGCCCTCCGGCCTGCGTTCACCGGACAGTCGCGACGTCGCAACATTTGCGCGCGACCATGTTGGCCGTGTGCGGTTTCACCAGTACCTGCAGTTTCTGGCTGATCGGCAGTTTGCCTCTGCAGCCGCGACCGCCGCGTCGTCCGGTCTGGAACTGGGTCTGTTCCGCGACCTCGCGGTGGGTGCGGCGCCTGATGGTGCGGAAGCCTGGGCACGATCGGAGGATCTCGCGCAAGGTGCCTGGACCGGTGCACCGCCAGATCCATTCGCCCCGGAGGGGCAGAACTGGCACTTGCCGCCGCCGCTGCCGCTGCGATTTGCTCCGACCGGCTTCGTATCGTTTGCCGCCCTGGTCGCAGCTAATATGCGTCATGCCGGGGCACTGCGGATCGACCACGCGATGGGCCTTACCCGACTGTTTTGGATCCCCGAAGGCGGTAGCGGCGCGGACGGTGCTTATGTCGCGTATCCGTTCGCCGATTTTTTGGGCCAGTTGGCATTGGAAAGTGCCCGCGCCCGCTGCATGGTGGTCGGCGAAGACCTAGGCACCGTGCCGGAGGGCTTCCGCGCCGTCATGACCGAGACCGACATCCTCAGCTATCGCGTTTTGCTGTTGGAGCGTGAGGGCGTGGCGTTCAAGCCTGCCACGTCCTATCCCGCGCGAGCGGTGGCCTGCGTGACCACACATGACCTGCCGCCGCTTGCTGGTTGGTGGGATGGTGCCGATTTGCGGGAACGCGCGGCGTTGGGGCTGATCCCTGATCTTTCGCGCGCTGAAGCAACGCGGGCCGAGGAGCGTGTCGCCTTGGTCGACGCGTTGGTCAGGCAACGCTGTCTTGCCGGGTCGGAATCAGAGTCTCTTCAGGCTGCTAATGTAGTGGCCGGCGCGCACGAATTCATTGCGACGACAGAAAGTGACCTTGTACTCATACAGGCAGAAGATCTGGCTGGATTGCGAGTGGGCGTGAACCTGCCGGGCACCGATCTCGAACGGCCAAACTGGCGGCTGAGATTGCCCTTGCCGGTCGATGTATTGCTGAGTGGGCCTGCAGGCCAGACACTGCTGGAGCCGATGCGCGTTAAGGGCCGCGGGATAAAACCAAAGCGCCAGGACGGGAATCCGGAATGACCGTCAAAAGTCGTGAATAAACTGCCTGGAGGACCCGGCTGCTTCAACACCGATACGCGCTGTCGACGTTGCGGCCTGGCACCGTGCTGACCCGGGTCGTGTGCCGGTACCGGACCAATGACGAATGCCGCGACTTCTGACATACCTTCAGCCCGACCGGCGTCCCAGCCAGGAACGAATGACAATCTTTGGTGTAGCTCCCAATGTTCGCCGAAACGTTTGGATGGGTGCGCGGGGAGCGTTGCCAAGGCATGGACAGTATCACCCGGCTTTGTTCGTTGCTGGTGTACTCGGCTTCCACGCATTCTGGTCAACGGACCTGTCGCATATCAGCGTATTACAAGAATCTTCGAGCCATTCGAAAAAACTTCAGTCCCGTTAACGGTTGATTAACTGTCACGGTTTAAATCTTCGAATTGAAGGAGGCGAGGGGTTGGACCTGGCATCGGCTGGGAAGACCCCCGAACTTCGAGACGGAGCCGCCATGCGAAGTGTCCGTCAATCGGCCGGCAGAATGCCCAGGCATGACCATAAGAATGGTCCGCGCGATGGCGTCGTTGGAGCGCCGCGCGGAAGAAGCAAGGACGCTGAAGATGCTTACGTTCCGCAACAACCTTCGTGCCTTGGTCAAGGACGAACGTGGCGTTACCGCGATGGAGTATGGGCTCATTGCGGCACTCGTCGCGGTCGTGATCATCGGTTCGGTCACCACTCTGGGCACCAGCCTGAGCGCGACCTTCAAGGCCGTCGCAGCCGCATTGCCACCTGGCTAATCGCCGCCACGGCGGCTGCGTGAGACGAAGTGAAGGCAACAACATCCAGGCAGGGTCTCGCACAACGGTGACCGATCCCACCATGTTGCACTCGATGGTTTTGTTCGCCGCGGCAATGGCCCTGCTGTTCGCCGCGGCGCATGACGTAGCTGTGCGCACGGTCCCCAATCAGGTGTCGCTGATCGTGGCGTTATCGGGGCTGGGACTTAACGCGTTCGACGGACAGTTGCTGCCGGCGTTGTTCCGCGGCGGGCTGGTGTTCGCGGTCGCATGGTATTGCTGGCGGCGAGGTTGGATCGGCGGTGGCGATGTCAAGCTGCTGACCGCGTGCGTGCTGCTTGTGCCACCGGCCTCCGTGCCCGAACTGATGCTGAGCACGGCCACCGCGGGTGGATTGCTTGCCGTGTGCTATCTGGCCCTCGCGCGGTTGCTGCGTGGCAATGTCACGTCGTTGTCGGCAGGCCCGGGGTCGGCAGGCCCGGGGTCGGCAGGCCCGGGGTCGGCAGGCTCGGGGCAGGTCGGTTCGGTTCGCCGTCACAACCTGCTTCGGCGCGTCTGGCGAGCGGAGCAGCGCCGGATCCATCGCCGACTGTCGTTGCCCTATTCCTGCGCCATCACCGCTGGCGTGTTGCTGACCCTCTACGTTCCGTTGGGCTAGCGCAACCATGTCGCTTCGCACTGCCCTGTTCGCGGCAATCGTGCTCGGGTTCGGAGGACTGGTCATTGTTGCGTGGATCGGATTGCAGCTGCCTGCGAAGCCACAGGTTGCCGCGGTGGCCGCGCCGGTTCCTGCACCCACTGCAAAGATCCTCGTGGCCGCGCATCCGCTGCATGCCGGCAACCTTCTGAAATACGACGACATTCAACCGCACGACATGTTGGCGTCCGAGGTGCCCGCCGGCGCACGTGGCGATACGCCGCAGGACCGGGCGGAACTGGTCGGCTCCATGGTGCGCCGAAGCCTACAGCCGCAAGAGGTTCTGTTACCGGCGGACGTGTTGCGGCCCGGCGATCACGGGTTCCTTGCCGCCGTGCTGCGGCCGGGTATGCGAGCAACTACGGTGGGTGTCGACGCGGTCAGTGGTACCGCCGGGCTGATCTGGCCCGGTGACCACGTCGACGTGCTGCTGACACAGGTCAACGATGACCAGACGCTGCCGGCCGCCCACCGCGCCTCGGCGGAAACTGTGCTCGGCGACGTACGTGTCATCGCCATCGATCAGCAACTGATGCAAGGCGCAACCGGCAGCGGTCCCGAGCAAGGCACCACCCACACAGTTACGCTGGAGGTTACCGAGGCGCAGGCCGAGCGCGTGGCGCTGGCGGGCCGCCTCGGCCACCTCTCACTGATCGTCCGTGCCGCCGACGCGCTCCCGGACAGGCAAGAGGACAAGCCGGAAACAACGTGGGGAGGGGATGTGTCGCCAGCACTCAATCAGGGCCGCACCGCCGGACGGGTTATGCGGGTCTACCAGGGGACGACTGATGGCAAGGAGTTCCGCTTCTAATGAGATTACGCCATTCGCCCATATTGCGTCTTTGGCCGGTCCTCTGGCTCGGCTTCGCGGTTGCGGCCCTGGCACAGCCAGCATCGCACGGCAGCACGCCGAAGCCCCCCAAACCGGGTGTTGCGCCAAGCGCGCCCGCCGCGGCAGCCACGCCCGGAGAAGCTGAGAGCGGGGCGTCAGTGGCCGGCCAGACTTTGGCGCCTACGAACCTGGTTCCAGCAGCAGGACCAAATGGCACGGCTGCGCCTGGCGGTCCTACGGCCCCACCCAATCCTTTGACCGCGACGCCCGTCTCCGCCGCACCACGGCCGCCACTGCGATTGGCGCCCGTCCAAGGGTTGCAACTTGAAGCCGGTTCTGGCCGAATTGTGTCGCTCAGTGCCCCGGCAGCAAGTGTATTTGCCGCCGATCCACGTGTGGCCGAAGTACGTCCAGCCTCGCCCACCTCGCTGTTCGTGCTTGGTATCGCGCCGGGTCGGACCACCATCGCGGCGATCGACGATAACGGTGCGGCAATCGCTCAATACGACGTGACCGTGCGGAGCTCGGCCTACACGGCCGTGCAAGCGGAGAGCGCGATCGCGAGGCTCCTACCTGGCCGGGGCGTGCACGTGGCGCCACAGCCAAACGGGTTGGTGATTACCGGGACGGTGCAGACCGCATCTGACGCCGAACAGGCGATGCAGACCGCGCATGACTTCATTGGACCTGGCCAGACGGTGGAGAACCGGCTCAACGTACTAGGCAGCCAGCAGGTGAACCTGCGTGTGCGCATTGCCGAGGTGAGCCGCAGCGTGATCCGCCAACTCGGCATCAACTGGGCCAATCTCGCCAATCTGGGCAAATACGCAACGATTGGCGTGCTCACCGCCAATCCGCTCGCGAACACCACGGTTTCCGCCAGCGCCGCCGCCCTTGGCTACAACTTCCCCACCGCGGGCCACACGCTCGACATCAACGCGATCATTGACGCGATGGCCCAGGACCAACTGGTGCATGTGCTGGCGGAGCCGAACCTGACAGCCATGAGTGGCGAAACCGCCAGCTTTCTGGTGGGTGGCGAATTTCCGATCCCCGTCGCCTTGCAGAACAACGAAATAAGCATCGACTTCAAACAGTACGGTGTGAGCCTCGCCTTTGTGCCCACGGTGATTTCCGGCGGGCGCATCAACATGAAGGTGCGGCCGGAGGTAAGCGCTCTGACCACTCAGGGCGCGGTGCAGCTTGGCGTTGGCAACAGCACGATCCAGGTGCCGGCGCTGACGGTTCGGCGCGCCGAAACCACAGTCGAACTGGCGAGTGGCCAGAGCTTTGCCATCGCCGGGTTGCTGCAGGACAACACGACGATGACCGGCAATGCGCTGCCCGGTCTCGGTGAATTGCCCATATTGGGCGCGCTGTTTCGCTCCGACTCGTTCCAGCGCAACGAGACCGAACTGGTGATCGTTGTCACCCCGTATCTGGTGGGCGGCGTGGCCAACCCAAGCCAACTGAAGCTGCCAACCGACGGGTGGAAGCCGCCCAGCGATCTGGAGCGTCTGCTGCTGCTGCGTCAGAGCGCGCGGGATCCCGGGAAGGTTGCAGCCGTGCCGCACATCCCCGGTGACGCCGGTTTCGTGGTGCGATGAGGAAGGCATGACCATGTTGCGCTTTATCGCCCTGCTTCTGCTGACTGTGCTCGCTGGTTGCAATCGGACCGACCCGTATCAACGCGAAGGCACATGGCGGCCAAACGGCGCCAACGAGGCCAACCTGCGGGCCATGGTGGTGGTGCCGTCCGACCTCGCTGTCGCGTCTCACGCCGGTCCTTCAGACGGTGAGCTGGCGGACGCGGCATTGTCCCGATTGCACCACGACAAAGTGCGGCCGTTGCCGGACAGCGGGCTGGCCCAGGTCGTGCCGGTGAGTGGCGGAACGACGGCTTCTTCCGCGGCGGCCCCAACGCCCGGGAGCGGCCAATAATGCCGGCTGACGACGTCGCACTTTCTGAGCCTCCGGTTGCCGAGCGGGAGCGGCCGGACCGCCCCAGAGTCATTGCCTTCGTGCGCGACCAGGACACCGAAACGGCGCTACGCGAAGGCCTGATGGAGGCAGTGCCGCAAGGCTTCGACATCCACCGCGGCACCGTGCACGCGGCGATGGCCGCACTACAAAACATGCCCACACCGCGTGTGCTGATCGTGGATGTCAGCGGTGAGGAGCAGCCGCTGTCAGCGTTGGGCGAATTGTCCGACGTGGTCGAACCGGACGTCCGCGTGCTCGTCATCGGTGATCGCGAGGACCTCAATTTCTACCGCCAGATGACGCACGGCCTGGGTGTCCTGGAATATCTCTACCAACCGCTGATGCGCGACATGGTGGCGCGTTATTTCGGCCCGCGTATCCAAACCGGAACGGCCACACCGGAAGCCGTTGTCGGCGGGCGTGTCGTCACTGTCACCGGCACGCGTGGCGGGAGCGGGGCCAGCACCGTCGCGGCCAACCTGGCCTGGCATTTCGGCGTCGAAGCCCGCCGGCATACGGTTTTGCTGGATGCCGATCTGCACCGGGGAACGGCCGCGATGTTGCTTGGCGCGAAAATCGGACCCGGGTTGCGCACCGTGCTGGAGGCACCGGATCGCATCGACGAACTGTTCGTCGAACGTGCCGCTCAGCCGGTCAGCAAGCGGCTGCACGTGCTGGCCGCCGAGGAAAAACTAAGCGAAACGGTTACCTACACCCAAAACGCCGCTGCCCGGCTGCTGGAAGCCCTGCGGCGCCGCTATAATTTTGTCGTCATCGACGTGCCCTGGTCGGCGTTGCCGCTGCATCGCGACCTGATGATGATGGCCAATCAGCGCGTGCTGGTGATGGACCCGACGCTCGCCTCGGTGCGCGACGTGCTGCGCCTGATGGCGCTGCCGAATGGTCCCAAGCAACCGGGCCGCGGCGTCCTGGTGCTGAACCGCGACAATCTCCCCGGCGGTCTGAACCGGCGCCAACTGGACGAAGGGCTGAAGATGCCGCCCGACGTTGTCATCCCTGACCTGCCCAAAATCGTCGGTCATGCGGCACACATGGGCGAACCGGCGATGGAGGCGCGCAGCGGCTTCCGCAATGGAATCCTGCAGCTGGCGCGCGAAGTGGCATTCGTGCGGCTGCTCGACAGCGGGACCGCGACCACGATTTTGGCCGCCGGCAAACACGGCCGGTTGCGCCGGTTGTTCGGTTTGAAATCATGAGCGTCCCACCTCCCATTTTCGGTCGGCGTAGCGCCCAATCGGGGCCGCCGGCGCCCGTACTCGAACTTACCAGGCCAGTGGAGGCACCTCCGGTCCAGGCGCCGGACCAGCCTGCGCCGACGACTTTGCTGCGTATGGCGTGCCTGGCGCAGCTCGATCCCGCCGCCATCGCCAACATGCCGCCCGAACGGGTCGCGGTGGAAGTGGAGCGAGTGCTGTGGGAAATCGCCACCGCCCGTCGTTTCCAGTTGAATGCGCGCGAGCAACACCAACTCGCCGAGGAACTGGTCGACGACATGCTCGGCCTCGGCCCGCTCGAGCCGCTGCTTGAGGACGACAGCATCACCGACATCATGGTGAACGGACCCAACCGGGTCTTCGTCGAGCGTGGCGGCAAGGTGGTCCAGTCGGACATCCGCTTCCGCGATTCAGACCATGTCGCCAATATCTCGCAGCGCATTGCGTCGGCGATCGGCCGCCGCATCGATGAATCGAGCCCGATGGTGGATGCGCGGCTGAAGGATGGCTCCCGCGTCAACATCGTGTTCCCGCCGCTGGCACTCGACGGGCCGTACATCTCGATCCGCAAATTCTCCCGCCAACAAATCGATTTTGCAAAATTAATCGGTTACGGTTCACTCACCCAGTCGGTCGCCCGCGTGTTGGAGGTGGCGGGAAGATGCCGGCTGAACGTCGTCATTTCGGGCGGCACCGGGTCGGGCAAGACCACGCTGATGAATGCCATGTCTCGGTTGATCGACCATGGCGAGCGCATCGTCACGATCGAGGATGCGGCTGAGCTGCAACTGCAGCAGCCGCATGTGGTGCGGCTGGAAACCCGGCCAGCCAGCCTCGAAGGGCGCGGCGAGGTCACCCAGCGCGACCTGATCCACAACGCGCTGCGTATGCGTCCCGACCGCATCATCGTGGGCGAGGTGCGCGGCTCGGAAGCCTTCGACATGCTGCAGGCCATGAACACCGGTCACGACGGCAGCATGTCCACCATCCATGCCAATACGACGCGGGACGCGGTGACCCGGATCGAGAACATGGTGCAGATGGGCAATATGGGGCTGCCCGCGCGCTCCATTCGCCAGCAGTTCGTCGGCGCGGTCGATCTGATCGTTCAGGTGGAACGCCATCGCGACGGCAAGCGCCGGATAACCCAGGTCACGGATGTCTGCGGTCTGGAGGGTGAGACCGTCATCCTCAACGACATCTTTTCGTATCAGGTCGAGGGCGAAACCATCGCCGGCGGTTTGGTCGGCCGTTATCGGGTCAATCGAGCCAGACCTAGTTTCCATCAGCGTCTGACCTATTTTGGGCTCGACCGCGCCTGGACCGCCGCGCTCGAGGAAGCTGAGACATGAGCCCGCTGGTAGCGTTGGCGATTGGCGCGGTCTTTGTCTCGGGCGGCGTTGCTCTGGGCATTTCGGCCATCATGCAAGAACAGAAACAGCGACGGCGATTCAACGATCGGCTGCAACTGGTCGCCGCGTCGTACATGAAGGTCAATCTGCTCGACGAGATGGGTCGCGCGGCAGCCGGACGGTCCGTGCCGGTAATGTGGCTCATCGCCGCGGCCGCCCGACTGTTCGGCTACGATCCGGCCCATGCCGAGCATTATTCGTTGCGTTGGTGGATCGTGCTTGGTGCCGCCCTGGTCCCGGCCCGGGCGTTGGCCGAGATGCTGGGCATCTTCGCCGGGACCTGGTCTTTGCTTATCGTTCCGGTAGCGTGGGTTTGGTTCTGCCGTTTTGCCTTCCATTGGAGCGAGGAACGTCGGCGCAGCGTGCTTTACGCCCAGTTCCCTGACGCGCTGGCCATGATCGTCCGTGCCGTCCGGGTCGGCATCCCTTTAGGCGAGGGGATCCACACCGTGGCGCGAGAAGCCATGCCGCCGACCGGACCGGAATTTGCCTTGCTGTACGACCGGATTGCAATCGGTGTAACACTCGAAGACGCGTTGCATGAGATGGCTGGGCGTACCGGCATCCCCGAGTACCGCTTCTTTGCGACCGCGCTCGCATTGCAGGGACGCACCGGCGGCGGGTTGACCGAAGCACTGGAAGGCCTTGCCGACGTTATGCGCCGGCGCCTCGCGCTGAAGGCACGCGGGCTTGCGCTGGCGGCTGAGGCAAAGACGTCGATTGGCATCCTGGCCTCGCTACCGTTCGTTGCCGGCGGAGCGCTCGGCGTGCTGAACCCGCATTATATCGGCCGGCTGTTCTACGAACATGGCTGCCAAAAGGTGTTGTTTGCCGCGGTCGCTCTACTCGTGGTCGGGCTACTGGTGATGCGCGGCATGATCCGTACGGCCCTGGCGTGATGGCAGCCCAGAACCCCTGGCTCGCACCAGCGTTGATCGGTGGTTTCGCCGTGGTGCTCGGGCTTGCGCTGTTACTCTGGCGGGACATGCGGCGTTCCGAGCAGCTCTCGGCGCGGTTGCGCATGGTGCGTAGCGGCAGCGGACCTTCCGAGCGCGACCCCCACGCGGGGTTGCCTCCCGTGATGCGGATCGTCGTTGCAATCGGAGAGGCCATTGCGCGGAGCGGCGCATTGTCCACCCGCACCCTGGAGGAGTTGCGTCAAACTCTGCACGTGGCGGGGTTCCGCGGCGAGCATGGTCTTGGGCTGTTTGTCGGAACCAAGCTGCTGTTGGTCGTCGGGCTGCCACTGCTGGTGCTGACTGCGATTTGGCTGTCGCACATCAACGTGTCGCATCCGAGCGCCTATGTGGCGGTTGCCGCTGGCCTTGGGCTGTTGGCCCCAGACAAGGTGGTGCAGCATTTGCGTGCCCGGTACCTGCGTGCCTTGGAAAACGGCATGCCCGATGCGCTCGATATGATGGTGATTTGCGGGCAGGCCGGTCTGGGCCTGGAAGCCAGTATCGAACGCGTTGGCGTCGAGATCCGCCACGCGCATCCCGTGGTCGCCGAGGAACTGACCCGCACCGCCCATGAAATGCAGGTCAATGCCGATACCAGGGTGGCGCTGCTGAACTTTGGCAAACGTACTGGGCTGGAAGGTGCGCGCCGGCTTTCCGCGATGCTGATCCAGTCCATGCAATATGGCACGGCGATGGCCGTGGCGCTGCGTGCACTCTCGGCCGAGCAGCGGCAGGAGATGCTGGCGAAGTACGAAACCAAGGCCGGTCGTCTGCCAGTGCTGCTCACCCTGCCAATGATCGTGTTCATCCTGCCCTGTGTGTTCCTGGTGGTCGCCGGACCAGCGATGGTCGACGTGTACCGGGCAATGCGATGACCATCGGATCGATCCCGGACCCATCCCAAAAGGTGATGCATCGATGACGCTGAAAATCCCAGGCCATGGCTGGACGTATTGCGGCTGGTTCGTCCTGCTGCTGCTTGCCGGGTGTTCCTCAGGTGCCACGTCCGAGGGGAAGGCCGGCGTTCCTGGCGTGAATATCGCTGACGCCGCGCTGGATGGCGGCATGCCGGATACCGCGCTGAACGTGACCCGCTCGATCCTGCAGTCCAACCCGCGCGACGTTGGCGCGCTGGAGCGGCAGGGCACGGCGTTGGCTCAATTGAACCAGCCTGACGCGGCAATGGAAGCCTGGCGACGCGCACTGGCGGTCAACCCGAAAGCGCCCGCGGCATTGCTCGGTCTGGGCCGGATGCAGCTCTCGCGTGGCAGTGCGGCGGAAGCCGAGGTCAATTTCGCCAGGTTGCTCGCCGTCATGCCGGACGACCAGGCGGCGCTGAACGATCTTGGTGTGGCGCTGGATCTGCAAGGCAAGCATGAGGCGGCACAGGCGGTTTACGCAAGATTGCTGAACCTGAGCCCGAACGATCGTGCGGCATCGGTCAACATGGCGTTGTCGTTGTCGCTCAGCGGACAGCCCGTCCGGTCGGTCGCCATGTTGCGCGGTGCGGGCTCGCGACCGGACGCGGCACCACGGGTGCGCCAGGATCTGGCGGTGGCGCTGGCGCTGTCTGGTAACACCGGAGAGGCGGAAAAACTGCTGCTCACGGATCTTTCACCCTCTGATGCCGCTGCAGCGCTGGCTGGTTATCGGGCGCTCGGCATAACCGTCAAATGACGGAGGCAGACCTGGAGTACGCACCTTGTCGATCCGCGTGAAACGGGCCGCCGCCGGGCGGTTGCACGAAAGACGCGCCAGCATCGCACTGGTTGGCGCGGCGGTCATTGCCATGCTGGCCGGCCTTGGGGCGGTCGCGGTGGACCTCGGCACTGCCTATCTCGCCAAAGTGGCCGATCAGCGCGCCGCCGACAGCACGGCCTACGCCGGAGCGCTCGCCTACAACGCCAGTAGCTCCGTCACCTCGATGAATTCGGCAGTCAGCAATCTGGCGGCACTGAATGGGTTGCCGGGCGGAGCAGCGGTCGCGGCGCTGGTCCCTTCGCCCTCCGGCGACGGCAACAATGCGGTCCAGGTTACAGTCACCACGTCGACGCCGTTGTTCCTCGCCAAGGTAATTCAAAGCAGTTCGACGTTGTCGGTGAGTGCCACGTCCTATGCCGAGGTCAAGCCCAATGCATCCGCCTGTATTATTGCGCTGAATGCGGGCGGCACCGGGGTGACGCTGAGCGGTGGCACCGCGGTAATTGCCGCCAGCTGCACGGTCGCTTCCGATGCTACCGTGACGGTGCCGTGCGGGACCTCGATCACCACCAAGACGCTCGATTACAACTCGGCCGCTGTGCCAAGCCAGCCGTGTACCGGCATCAAGCCGCCAGCTGGCACCGCGTCGGTGAACATCGTCAAGACGGTGACGGCGAACCCCCTCACTGGCAACACGGCGGTCTCAGGTGCGTTCACCCATTTGGCGAATGTCGCCAGCCTGACCGGCCCATCCGGGCCGGCCGCTCCGGTCGTGGCAGGGGGCAACAATTTCACCTTCGGCTGGGGTACCCCGGCGGTGGGTGCGTTGGCGGGAACCGGCGGCTGCACGGGCGCTTTCGCGGGCTCGACCTGGACGGTGACCTGTCCGGCGGGCGGCACCTATCACTTCGGCACCATCCAACTTGGCGGCGGCATCACGCTGAGTTTCGCGGCTGGCGGTTCCGCGACCAACACCTACGACTTCAACGGCACGATCAACGACAACGGCTCCGGGGCGACATTCGGCCCCGGCACCTACAACGTTGCGGGCAGCATCGTCACCACTGGCGCCACGTTCACCACTTTCGGTAACGGCACCTACAATGTCGGCGGTGCGATCAACATCGGCGGATCCGGTGCGAGTTTTGGTACCGGCACCTACAACGTGACCGGCGGTATCATCACCGAAGGCGGCACGACCACGACGTTCGGGGCCGCGACCTACCAAATTGGCCAGGGCACCGTGAACTGCTCGGGTTCGTTTTACAGTATCTGCAACACCGGCACGGCGCTGACGCTCGGTGCCGGCAGCTACACCATCGCCGCCGGAATCTACAACGGCGGCGGCTCGACCTTGAGCATCGGCGCCAGCAGCAGTGCCAACAGCTTTAATATCGGCCCGGGCAGCGCCGGTTACGCCATCAATACCGCCGGCGGCACCACCGCGACCCTGGGCAATATGACGAGCGGCACGTTCCAGGCCGTCGGCAACATTTCCACCGGCGGGGGCAGCACATTCACATTGAGTGCGGCACCCGCGCACGACCTGAACGGCGCATTCAGCCTGGCCGGTAGCGCCACACTGGGTGCCGGGACCTACACGGTCGTCGGCAACTTCGCGCTTGGCGCGGGCGGTGGCGGCGGCAACGTGACCGGCAGTGGGGTCAGCATTGTCACCTCCGGAACGTTCAGTGTCGCTGCAGGCTATTCCGACGTGACGCTGACCGCGCCCGTGTCGGGGACGATGCAAGGTCTGGTGGTCGCCAGCAACGGGCTGGGAGGCGCCAGTTTCTCAGAGGGCGCCAGCGGCAATTCTTTGTCCGGCGTGTTCTACTTCCCGAGCGCACCCATCACTCTGAGCGGCGCCGGCAGTGTGGGCAACGGCGCCGGCCAGTGTCTTGAACTCATCGGCTCGACGATCAGTCTTTCGGGCGGTTCAGCCCTGGCATCCACCTGCGCCGGACTGGCCGGGAGTTCCAGCGGCGGCCAGGTGGTGCTGGTGCAATGAGCCGGCGCAGACGAGGCCGGGGATCATTGTTCCGACGGCGGGACGGGACCGCGGCGGTGGAGATGGCGTTGATCTCGCCCATGCTGATGATCCTGCTGGCAGGCATCATTGATTTCGGCCGTGCCTACCAGGAGGAGATCGAATTGTCCTCCGCCGTTGCCGCGGCGTCGCAATATGCGTTGCTGAATGTCGCCAACATCAATTCCACCAATGCAGTGAGCTTTGCCGCCACCCTCAGCGGTATCGTTGCCAACACCAACGGCGCCGCCTGGGCGGGGGCCACCGTGACGGTGAACGACGGTGCCACCAACTCGATCGCCGGCGGGGCAACGACGGCAAGCGGCACTGCAGCAAACGCGGACAGTTGTTGGTGCCCGACGGGCGCTTCGGCGGCCTGGAACTGGGGCTCGGCCGCCACC
Source organism: Acetobacteraceae bacterium (assembly GCA_049519555.1). Classification (GTDB taxonomy): domain Bacteria; phylum Pseudomonadota; class Alphaproteobacteria; order Acetobacterales; family Acetobacteraceae; genus Rhodopila. Next base: position 47,288 of record JBEKQQ010000001.1, on the reverse strand, counting down.
TGCGGCAGCGCCTGTGCGGGCGGCACACTGGCCGGCAAGTTCGTCACCGTCGCCGGCACCCGGCAGTTTACCGCGGTTTTCACGGCTTATGGGCTGATCGGCAATATCACGTTGCATCAGAGTACCATTGTGCAGGCACAATGAGATACCCTGCGCCACAACGTCATGCGACCGCCGCGGACCGCCAGTCAGTCCCGAGGCGAAACCTGACGCGCACGCGACGAGCCACCACAGCGGTGGAGTTCGCCGTCTGCGCATTGGCGATGGTCCTGATCGTCGTCGGTTTCGCGGAACTCGGCCGCCTGGTCTGGACCTCGGAGGTGCTGCAGGAAGCCGCGTCCGAAGGCGCGCGCTGCATGGGACTGCGCGCCAGCTCCTGCGCCGCAGCCGGAGCGTACAGTTCGGCCAATACGACGGCTTTTGTGGTGAGCCAGGCGACGGCCGGGGGCGTGGTCATCACACCGGCGACCGTCACCCTGAGCAACGCGGCATCATGCGGCGGGGCTGCGGGCTTTTCTCAGGTCTCGATCAATTACGGCTTCACGACGGTCGCACCGGCGCTCATTGCGGTACTCGCGAATGGCTTCACTGTCTCAGTATCGGCCTGCTTTCCCAACAACACCTGAGGATCTGCACTCGCCGCTGCCACTGCCCGGGCCGACAGAAACAAAAGGGCCGGTGACGCCACCAGCGTGCCACCGGCCCGGGACCAGCAAACCAATTCCCAACCGGGAGGCTGAGACCTCCCGGCATCGCTTCACAAGCTTACGCGGCGTGCATCAATTCCAGCATTTCCTCGAACACTTCCATGTTCTTGCCGAAGGAAACCGCTGCGGCCTGAGCGCCGCACACCAGATGCATCCAGCGCCACGGCTCGCGCGTCGCGTAGTATTCCTCCACGACGGCGTTGTGATGCTTGAAGGAATGCATCTCGGTGAAGTTGTCGTGGCACACGATCTCACCCAGCATGTCCATGAACGCTTTCGGGTCATAGCCCAGGTTCATGTATTGTGTCGCCAGGTTGATCGTGCCCTTGACTTCCGGCACCGCGCGCATCCGGCCGAGATTGGAGACCTGCGACCAGTCGGTTGCCGGCTGGTTGTAGATGCTCTGCTTGATCGCGGCCAGCAGTTCGTCCTGACTGCGATGCGGCAGAGCGGCAATGGCCTCCGCATCCGGCTGCGCGCCGGGTGCTTCCATTCGGAACTGAGTCGATGCGATTTCCGGGCCCATCTGCCAGGTCAGCAGAAGGTACAGCTTGCTCTTCATGCTGAGGCCGTCGAGCTTCAGTAGCCAGCGCCGGATGTTCACGCTGGTGTGCAGATGCACGTCCATCGGATTGCCGGTCAGCGAGCGCATGAACAGGCCGGCCGCGCCGATCGACAGCGCCTCGCCGGCGCCTTCCATCGACAGACCATCCACCAGCGCCTGCGCCATCATCTTGGGGATTTCTTTGAAGTCTTCGCAGTCGCGGATGGCCTCGCCCAGTCGGCCGACGGCGGGGGTCTCATCGTCGCCGGTACGCTGGCGCAGGATGCGGCCCAGCAAATTGTGTTCCTCGATCAGCCGGTCGATCTCGGGATACGACCGCGTGGTCGGGAAGCGCGTCACATAACGCACCACCGGCCGCATCAGTACCTTGAGGTATTGCTTGTCGATGAACGTCTCCAGAGCGCGCCAGCAGGTGGCCGGATACATGAAGTAGTGATCATCGAGGCCGTTCTTCGGGATCGCCACGTTCATCAGCAGGTCGAACACCTCGATGGCGGGCATGTGGTCCCACATCCACAGGAACAGGTGGTCGGCCTTGTTGGTCTCGCCGCGGCTCACGGCCTTGAGGAACGCTTCCTTGGCGCCCTCGATGCCGGCGCCCTTGGCCATTTCACCCTGGCCGTCGCCGGCGAGGTATTCGGCCTTCGACTGCATGCCGCCCTCGGCATCCATTGCGTCGAATTCCAGCAGTGAGAACGGGCCGGTCACCGGGTCATGCACATGCTTGTTGGCCAGGGCGACGTGCTGCAGGACGGGAAGGAATTTGTCCTCACCTTCCAGGCGGCTCACCAGCTTCCAGATCGGATACAGGCCGGCGACCGGATGCAGCGGACCGCCATGATGGCCGGGAGGCAGGTCGGAGGAACGGGTCACCGCCAGAGCCGAGGCGGTCAGCAGCTTCTCGATCGACATACCCGCGCGCAGCTTTTCGAGGGTGCGGTCGAGGATTTCGGCGCGAGGGGTTTCCTCAATGAACTGAACCAATGGTTCTATATCAGCCGGGTATTGGACACGGGCATGCATGGTGAACTTCTCCTTCGTCTTAACTCTGGTTTATCGGTTTTTGGTTGCGGGATGGCGCCTTGACGCCGAGAAATCCTGACCGGTCGCGCGTCTGAGCGCCCGGGGATGGCAGCGAGCAAAAGTTTGATCGGCGAGCGGAGGGGGCACTGTGGACCAACAGACCGAGCCCGCAATCCGGGCCTGCAGCGAGGCGGCTGACGAAGCGGTCAAGGTCCAAGGGCAAACTCCTCCATCTTTTGGCGGTCCGCCGGCACAACGAACATGGGAAGACCTGGCCATGCTCCGCCTTGCCCAACCGCTAACGGAGGAGGCGAAACAGGGGGGTCTTCTCGCTTTCTTGGTCATCGTGGCGCGCACCGGGCGGGTTTGTCAACATTGAAGAGAAATCGGGCTCGTGTCTGGAAGTAAAAAACGGTCGTGAACAGGCCACGGCGACCTGTTTGCGCAATGCTAACTGCGTTCCAGTCTTAACTTGTCACGATTGCCTTGGTTCCCAACGACTGAGTATTCGACAACGTTTCTGGCCAACCGGGTCGCAATTTGCGGGGGTTTCGGTTGCCGGACAGGTGTCCGTAACGCGCCGGCGATCTCGTTCCGCTGCCGGCATTATCCTCCGATGTTGCCAGGACCCCGATACAGGCGGTCCGGCGGCACCGTCCGCGCAGTCGCGTCGCGTGCCGTAAGACAGGTTCGCACCCGGGTGCGTCGCGCAGCACGACTCCGGCGCCAATAGGCATCGCGACTGCCGGAGAACCGCCTTGCCACCTCGCGCCTCGGCCCTGACCGGGATGCCTGTTGCAACCGAAACGCAGGAAATCGTGCACAGCCGATGCTCGGAAGGCACGGGCTGGCTCGCGCACGTACAGCAATGACCCGCGGCGGCAGGGCCGATGCCGAGACGGCCAACCCCTCAAGCCGCCCGTTTTCCCGCCGACCGCCTGGCACGCGCGGCTTGCGCCTGGCGTTCACCGTATTTCATGCCTTCCAGTTTCATGCCATCGGGATCCAGAAAGAACACCGCGTAATAATCGTCATAATATTCCGCTGCCGGATCAACGATGGTGGCGCCGAGCTCGTCACGCAGAAAGCTTTGCAGCGCGTCCACATCCTTGCGGTTACGCAATTGAAATGCATAGTGGTGAAACCCCACGTCGCCAATGCGGTATTTGTGCTTAAGTCCAGTGGCATCAGCCGGGCTGATCCAGAAGCGCGTCTTGCCGTTGGTCCAGCCGATCGCGTCCTCGTACTCGTCGGACAGCTCAAATCCCAGGAATGCGAACAGGCGACTGTAGAATTGTTTGGATTTTTGGTAGTCGCTGACTCTGATCGACAAATGGTCGATCCCGACGACGCGCATCATATGGTCCTCCATTGTCATGCTGCGACAGCAGCCCGGGCGTTGGTCGTGGCACGGCTGCTATTGCCGCATCGCCATGTCACGCAGTTCCGGCACCACCCAAAGCGGCCGCTCGCCGCGATCGACGCGCAGCACATTATCGAACGCATTACGGGTCTGCTTCACCCTCGTCTCGCGACTGGAGCCTGCCAGATGCGGCGTCAGCACGACGTTGTCGAGCGACAGCACCGGCTCGGACGGCGACGGCGGTTCTGCGGGAAACACGTCAAGACCCGCGCCGGCGATGCGCCCTTTGCTGAGCGTGTCGTGCAGCGCGGCGAAGTCGATCACCGGACCTCGGCTGCAGTTGATCAGCACCGCGTGAGGTTGCAGCATCGCCAGCGTGGTGGCGTTGATCATATGCCGCGTCAGCGAGGTCAGCGGCACATGACACGTAACGATGTCGGAGGTGCGCAGCAGCTCCGGCAGCAGGCGATATCGGACGTTCAGTGCGTCTTCGGTATCCTCGCTCAGCCGCACGATATCGCTGTATTGAACGCGCATGTCGAAGCCGCCCATGGCGATGCGCGCCACCCGCTTGCCGATGGTCCCGAAGCCGATAATGCCGAGCGTTTTGCCGTGCATTTCGTATAAAGTCGGCAGCGTCTGGTTGCCGCGCCAGCGGCCACCCGCGGTCATCTCATGCTGTTGGATCAACCGCCGATACACCGCCAGCATCAGCAGGATCGTATGTTCGGCAACGGCGCGCGAATTGGCGCCGCCATTATTGGCTACCGGCACGCCGGCGCGACGGGCGGCGTCCAGATTGACGTGGTCGTAGCCGGCGCTGAACAATTGCACCAGTCGCAGTTTTTGCGCCGTGCGGTAGAATGCATCGTCCATGCCTTGCACGTTGCCCAGAAGATATTCGGCTTCTGGCAATGCAGCGACGTATTCCGCACTGCCCGGCACGGCGACGATCAGTTCGAAGCCGTCAGGCGACATCTCGCGCGCATCCTCAACGATTTCGGCAGAGGTATTGGTGAACAGGATTTTGGCTGGCATGGCGGTTTCCTCCTTTGCGCGTTCAGGGGAGGATAGCGCGATGGCGCATTCACGCCAGGGTGCGGCCGAGGATGGACGCTTGCCGGACCGATGGCGTAACACAGCTGGCGCGGTGGCACAGGGCGGATTTCTCGGTGACAATGCGAGACAAATGACCAGACTTTCTCGCCGCGCCATGCTCGGCCTTACGCTCTCCGGTTCCGCTGGGTTGGCGTATGGCGCCGTTGGCCAACCGCCTCAGCAGGAGGGTACGGAAGCCGAACGGGCTGCCATGGCGGAAGCGGCGACCGGGTTCATGATCCGTTACGCCGTGCCCGGCCTGTCGGTTGCCATCGCGCGGGCCGGAAAGCTGGCTTACGCCGAAGCCTTTGGCCTCGCCGACCGGGAGGCGGGAGAAAAATTGACCCCGGCGCACCGATTTCGGATCGCCAGCGTCACAAAGCCGATCACCTCCGCCGCCATCTTCACGCTGATCGAACAAGGCCGGCTGCATTTGGGCGATCGCATCTCTGGTCAGGGTGGAATACTCGGCATCGACTATGGCGGTCCGCCGTACAATCCTTATGTCGGTCAGATCACCGTCGAGCAGTTGTTGACCCACACTGGCGGCGGCTGGCCGAATGATGGGCGCGATCCGATGTTCCGCAATCCGCAGATGGATCACGCCCGGTTGATTGCCTGGACGCTTCGTTCATTGCCGCTGGACACCGTGCCAGGGACTACCTTCGCGTATTCCAATTTCGGTTATTGCCTGCTCGGCCGGGTCATTGAGACGCTCTCCGGGCAACCTTATGAAACCTATGTGCGCGACGCCGTCCTGCGGCGCTGCGGCATCGAGGCCATGCAGATCGCCGGCAATACGCTTGCCGAGCGCCAGCCGGGTGAGGTCCGTTATTACGCCCAGAACGACGGAGACCCTTATGGCATGAACGTCAGGCGCATGGACTCCCACGGCGGCTGGATCGCGCGTCCGGCCGATCTCGTTCGTTTTGCGATGCATGTCGATGGGTTCGCGACAACGCCCGATATCCTGCTGCCGTCGACGCTTCGGGTCATGACAACGCCGACCGCGGCCAATCCCCATTACGCCAGGGGTTGGGCGGTGAACCAGTATGGCCATTGGTGGCACAGTGGCAGTCTGCCGGGCACCGCGACGATCATGGTGCGCACGCGCAGCGGCTTTTGTTGGGCGGCATTGACCAACACGCGCCGTCCGCAATCCGACATGGAGGACGACCTGGACCGGCTGGTGTGGATCATGGCCCGCAAGGTTGCTGCCTGGAAGGCCTGAGTTATGACAGTCGGACGCGCGGACGTCGCGGCGACCGATGCACCGGCTTCAATCCTGCCGGATGGATCGACGGCGGCGCTCACCAGCCGCCGAACCAGACGCCGATCCCGTGGACGACCCCGATCGGAAAGAATGCCGCCGCCGCGATCAGCAATCGTCGTTGATCGTTCGCCGAGCAGAACACAATGCTGGTCAGCCACGCAGAATAAATGATTAGCCACATCACTGCCAGTGTCACCAGCGTTTTCAAGTCCATAGCTCTGGTCTTACGCCACGGCATCGCCTTTCTCCCGTTGAACCCGCCCATCAGGTTCAAGGATAGCGAATATTGCCGCCGCGCGAAACCGTCGCGCGGTTGAAATCAGCGTGCCGCCAACCCGCGCCGATAGCGGCATAGGTTAGGCGCGTGTCGCGCGCGGCTCCCTGCCGCCGGTGCGGTATTCCCATAGGCCGCCGGCACGGGCGCGACGGTGGCGATTACACCATGAGCGCCGGCATGGTCGCCGAAGTGCTGTCACCGCCATAGGCCTGAATCGCCTGGGCGATATCCGTCGCGAAGATCGAGGACACCGCCTGATCACTGGCAAGCTGCGATCCGGCGGTTGACGAGCTGGTACCCGACGAGGTGGGTGCGGTGGCAACGTCTGAGGCACCGTTAATATCACTACCACCACCGTGGTGGTGATGATGGTGATGCTCGGTCTCGCCGGTGGGCGCTGTCGGGTTGCTATTTGCAGTTTGCGTGTTTGGCGCGATGGCAGACTGGATGTCGCCCATGATGGTCTGCAGATCGGTGGCCACAGTTTGCTCGGGCGTGGCAGCAACTGTCGTGGCAGCGGTTGTCGTCCCACCGGGGGTGCCGACTGGTGCCACGGTATTTTGTGCCTGAATCAGCATTGCCTGAATGTCGGACGCGAGGCTTTGCAGTGGATTGGCTGGTGACGGGCTCGCGTCGCTCGTTCCAGACGCGGTTTGGCTGGTCCACGGTGCAGTTGACGCAGACGTGCTGAAGCTGGCCTGCAGCTGATTGATCTCGACAAACGGTCCCGAGGGAGTCGCACTCCCTGGCGCGTTGGAGGCGGTGGAGGCGGCCCAGGGATTGGCCCAGGGGTTGGACTGAACGCTGTCTATGGACACGGGATCAGGCTCCTGTTGGTGGTGACAGACTGTCCGGCTGAGGTTTTGGCCGTGGAGTGCGCAAAGTACCGGCCGCTTGGGCGAACCGTGGCACCGCAAGAACTTTCTCGGGTCGTCGTTGGTGTCACGTGCGTCGCTGCAACCCGTGTGCCAGTGACGGCCCCAACAATTTCGCCAACGCCATGCTGAGTTGGCCGGCAAAACCTGCCGACCGGAGCGATCGTGTCGGCAAGGCGTGCCGGTCCAACGGCGGCGCTATGGTCGCTTTACGGCAGCCGCAAGGAACGCCTCCAGCGCACGGACCGCGGCTGTATCGCGGAAAACGTGGCGTTTGCCATCTGCCACGATCGCGCGGACCCGCATGCGCCACGCCGCATCCAGCCCAAGCCGCACTGCGATCGCCACGTAATCATCAAGCGAACGCGCGATCGTCTCTTCGCAGCCGATCTTGCGCAGGATTGCCGCCGTGTGGCGGCCGCGCATGAGTGGCCCAGGATACGTCACGATTGCCGGGTTTTGGCTCAGGCAGTCGAGCGTGGAGCGGCCACCTGACCAACCCGGTGTGTCGAGGATGACGTCCACCAGCCCCACCGCCGCAATGAAACGTTGTTGCGGCATCGGCGGTAGAACGATACAGTATTGGTTCGCATCCAATCCGAAGCCGGCAAAGGCGCGGCCCAACCGCTCGCGGAACACCGCCGTGACGGACTCGCTTTTGGCGAAGCCAATGAAGATGAACCGGCACACCCCGACAGTGGCAGCGATCTGCGGGTAGACCTGGTCATACTCCGGCAAGTATTTGTAGAGAGCCTGGCCGGACCAATAGATCGGAACCTCAGGGGGCAACCCCAGGGTCGCGCGATCGAGTGGGGTCTCGGGACATTCGTCCGGCGTGTAATGCAAGCCAAGGCCGGGCAACCGCACCAACTGCTCGGTGTAGTGCGCCGCGCCATCCGGCGGTTCCATCAGATCGACGGACAGGAAATAGTCCATCGTCGGCAGGCCGGTGGTCTCGGGATGCCCCCAGGTTACACATTGCACTGGCGCAAGCCGCTGTGCTGCCAGACGGGCGGCTACCGGGTCCATTCCAATTTCCGGATACAGCAGGACATGCGGCAATGTGGCGCACACCGCGGCGCGCCACGCAGCCGGCGAGCTCAGCCCGCGTACGAACCGGCAACCCGGCTCAATGCAACGCTCGGTTACCGCATCGCTGGTGCGGCCGGTATGGAACGCGGTCAATTCGAAACGATCGCGATCGAATTCCGCCAGCCAGCCCTCCAGGAAAAGCCGGTAGATCGTGTGATCCTGGAAGAATCCACTGACGATCCCGACACGGATGCGTTCACCCGGCGCCGGACGTTTGGCGAGTGTTGCCGGCGGTTCCGTCATCTCCAACAGGCGGCAGACGAGCTGGCCATACTGCGCCTGCGGTTCGCGGTCATTATGCCCCTGATAGGGCAAAAAAAACGGCTGGGAGGTGCCGATCGCCGCCGCCACCGCACGCGCCACCGGCGGTACCTCGACGGCTGCGGCAAGCGCGTCCAACGCCGCCAGATAGCAAGACCGCCGAAGCTCGACCTCCGCTGTCGTGGCGTAAATGATGGGGAGTTGCGCCACGCAAAGCGCGAGCCGCGCGGCGCCATGCAGCGGTTCCGCGACAATCGCCGCCTGATGGCAGCACAATGCGTCGTCCGTGCGGCCATCGCCTGCCAGCAGGCAGCCGAGATTGTAGTGCGCATCCGCGAAGGTCGGATCAACCGCAATCGCGCGTCGATAGCACGCTTCCGCATCCGCCGGGCGACCGAGCTCCTGCCGCACGATGCCGAGATTGTTCCAGGTTCGCGTGTCTTCAGGCGCGAGGCGAACCGCTTCGTTCAGCCAGACCTCCGCCTCAGGCCAGCGCGCCCTGGTGATCAGCCAGCGCCCGTAGTTGGCGAGCGCATTGACGAAGTGCGGCCGGAGCCGGACGGCGCGGCGGAAACAAGCCTCCGCTTCCTCGTGCCGGTTGCATTCGACGAGGACGCTGGCAAGGTTGCACCAGATCTCCACCATCTCGGGTGCGCACTCGGCCGCACGGCGGTATTCTGCTATGGCTTCCTCGTGGCGGCCCAGTGAATGCAGGGTGGTCGCGAGGTTATTGCGGATTTCTGCTGATGCAGGGCGCAATGTGGCGGCAGCGCGGTACTCGGCAATCGCATCGGCGTCGCGGCCAAGCAGGCGGAAGGCAATGGCAAGGCTGTTGTAATGCGGGGCGCAATTCGGTGCGAGGCGCATCGCCCGGCGGATCATTGCAGCGCCTGCCGCCGGGTTGCCCCGCTGAGCCGTGATCAGACCGAGCAGATGCAGGCTTTCGGCGTGGTCCGGATCTCGAGCCAGGATGTCCCCGTAAAGCGCCTGCGCCAGATCGAGCCGACCCGCCTCATGATGCGCCAGTGCGGCGGAGAATGCGATTGGCGCATCATCCGCCACGATCGGTCTCCGATCCGTCATCTCTCGCAGCGCAAAGCTGCGACCTCTGGGCCGCAAATGGCCCACAGCCACCTGGTGACGTTATCAAAGCAGCAGCAAACGTCGTCGGAGTTGATACGGCACCACAGAAGACTGCACCTTGCATTTTAACAACCGGTTAAATTTGCCCGCGAGCCCTCGATTTGGCTGCCCGGTGGTCGGCACAATATCTGTTGTCATCCCCATGAACCGAGCTTCCCGACTATAGATCCGACCCATCGAGTGCCGCTTCCGCGAATTCCTTGGCGCCGGCAAAGTCGTAATTCCGATAGACTTGCAGCTTGTTGGTCATTTGCGGTCCACCATAGAATTTCTCGTATTGTTGGTGCCGGCCGGCGAACTCGCTGCCGATCAGATCCCACGCCAGTTTGAGCAGGGCAACCCGTTTCCGCGACGAATAGCCCGGCGATGCCACATACCGTTCAATATCCTGTGCGGTGTCCGGATTGTCATAATCCAGCCGCGACGACGGCAACATGATCATGGCGCCACCGCTCAGATCGCGAGCCAGATCGATCAACCTGGGATTGAGATCAGCCTGCAACGCCATAACCGCATACAGCGCGACGCGCGACGGCCAAACGACGTTGTCCTCAACCGTTGCCCTGGTGTCCTGCGCTTCGACCATCATTTCAACGATCGAGGCAAGCGCGGCCATTTCTCCAAGCAGCGCCTGGCTGGCAGGCAGCCGATCCACACCGGTGATCTCGCAGTGATGCTTCATGACGCCGAGCAGAAAGCGCAGTTTCGTTGCGTACCGTATTTGTGCCTGGTAGTTGCCGTAACTGTGCGACGGCGTCTTGGTCCATTGGTCCCGGCACAGCGCGACGTTACGGTAGATGAACACATGTTCCCATGGGACAAAAACATTATCGAGGGTAATCAGAGCGTCGGTCTCGTCAAATCGGCTGGACAAAGGATAATCGAACGGCGTGGTGACGGTTGTCGCATAGGAGCGTCGCGGATAGACCCGCAGGCCGGGTGCGTTGATCGGCATGACAACGCTGATCGCGTGGTTTTCATCACCGGGAACCAGCGGATGGATGCAACTCAGGAACAGGTAGTCGGAAAACGCTGCTCCGGTCGCAAGTTGTTGGGCTCCCTTCAGCACAATGCCGCCGTCGCGTTCGCCAACCACACCGGCACATAACGTTGGGTCGGATTGCTGATGCGACGGTTTGCTCCGGTCGATCTGCGGCGGCACGATCGCATAGGAAATATACAAATGATTGTCGCGTGCGAATTCGTGGAATGAAGTGAGATTATCGGCGTAATGTTGCCCGCCGGCAGCGAAGAAATCCGGTTTGGCCGCGAAGCCGGAGAAAAAACCTGCCACATGATCGGGGGTACGGCCCATCAGACCGAATGTCTGCTCGGCCCAAAGTTGCAACATGCGCCGCCGTGGAGCGAGGTCTTCCTTGGTTCGTGGAACGTGGTAGCAGCGCAGCACGGGCTGCCCGGTCTTCGGAGATTTGTAAGTCATTAGCTCGCGATTTTTTGGGTCTGCCGCGATGTCCCAAAGTCCGGCGATCGATTGCGCGGCACCGCGAAAGGCGGGGTGGGAGGTGACATCCTTCACCACCTCGCCATCGTAGATGACCTGCCTGCCGTCGTTGCGGATTTGCGCAAGATACTCCGCGCCGGTCCGCAAGCCTGCGGCGGTGGCATTGGGCTGTTCTTCGGGTTGCAATGGCATTGTGGTCATCGCTGGCACTCCCTGGCAGCACCGAATTGTTACGGCTGATGGTCCGCGGTCTCTTCATGCTGCGCACCGCAACCCAAACGACGCAACAGGGAGGCCGGCACAATTCGGTCCGGTCGTGAGCAACGCAACTCCGCACAAGTCAATCGCGTGGAATTCTGGTCCGGCATATTGCCGCCGGGACACGCGAGGGCAGGGGTTATCGACAACCCGGGCCAATTGCTCTTAGTCTTAGAGTGGGAGTGCAATCGAGACCGCTGGTTCGAAGCAGCGGCACGTCACAACGCGCCAGGGAGAAAACCGATGAAGAACGGCTTCCAGGTTTATGATTCCGACACTCACATCAATCCGGCCGCCGAGGTTCTCGACAAGTACGTCGATCCCGACTTCCGCGCCCGCCTGCCGGAACTGGCGCCGTACCGGTCCCCGGTCGGCCGCGGTGTCGAGGGGCCGAGCGATTTGCACAACTATCGTACCGGCACCAAATTTTATCGCCGGATTCTCGGCGAGGCAGCGCCCCGCGAAAGCTTCACCGGGCGTGATTCAAAATGGATGGGCAGCAAGCGGCCGCGCCCGGGGATCCAGGATGATCAGGCGGCGAATCGCGTCAAGGATATGGACGATGAAGGCACCGACGTCCATTTTCTGATCCCGACCTCCTGGCTGAGCCTCGTTGGCGTCGACGATGCCTCGATCGAGGTGGGACTGACCCGTGCCTTCCACCGGCACATGTCCGACTTCTGCGGGTCGCATCCCGATCGGCTCAAGGGCCCGATCGTCGCCTCCACCCGCCGGCCCGACGAAGCCATCCGCGAAATTCGCACCTGGGCCAAGGCCAAATGGGCGGTGGCAGTGATGCCGCTGCTGGCCGAGGGACTGCCGGCGGATCACCCGAGCCTGGAACCGATCTGGCGGGAAGCGCAGGAACACGACCTGCCGATCGCCAATCACAGCTTCACCTGGACCCCGCCGTACTATCCCGGCTACCGCGACCTTTATGACAATATCTTTCTCGGCCGGCTCGCTGCTCACCCGTGGGGCGCGATGCGGTTTGCCGCGGCGTTCATCGGCGGCGGCGTGTTCGACCGTTATCCGTCGTTGCGGATGGGCGTGCTGGAATGCGGCTTCGGCTGGCTGCCGTTCTGGGGCCGGCGCATGGATGAGCAGGCCGTCTACGTCGGCGGTACCGCACCATTGAAGATGAAGCCAAGCGAATACATGATGAGCGGCCGCTTCTTCTGCAGCATCGAACACCACGAAGGCGAGGACATGTTCGAACATGTCACGAAATTTCTGGGCGACGATCTGCTGATGTACGCATCGGATTATCCACACTCGGAGTGCCAGTTTCCGGACTCGGTGTCGAACATTCTGGAATGGTCGAGCCTTGATACCGGCCGGCGGCGTAAGCTGCTGTGGGAGAATGCCAACCGGTTTTTCCGGCAGACGTAACTGCCTGGCCGATGCCAGGCGACCGAGCGCCGACTGAAATCGTGCTCGGCAGTTTTTCATTTCGCCAGTTGTGGCCAACGGGGTCCCGCGTTGTGAGGCTCGCGCCATTTCTATGTGAGCGCCGGCTTAACGTACGCTCTGGCACCGCAGCAGATTGGTCGCCCACGGCGCAGGGTTGTCATGCGCGCATCGTGGTGTTTAACCTGTTCGGACGACGATTGTCCAATCCGCTACCATAACAAAAACTGTCGAGGAAGCGCCACAATGAAGACCACAAGACGCAGATACTGGGTCTACTTTCTGTTGTTCGTGTTCAGCGGCATTGCCTATATCGACCGCGTCAACATGTCGGTCGCCGGCAAGCCGATTGCGCAGGAACTTGGCCTGTCACCGGTCGCGTTGGGTTATCTGTTTTCCTCGTTCCTGTGGGCCTACGTTGTCATGATGCTGCCCGGTGGCCGGTTGATCGACCGCTGGGGCGCTCATGTCGTGGCCGGCGTGGCCACCGCATTGTGGTCGCTCGCCCAGATGACGACCGGCGCCGCAGTCGGCGTCGTTTCGATGCTGTTGACGCGACTGGGCCTTGGCATCGGTGAGGCGCCGTTCGCCCCGATTGTCTATCGCAGCGTTCGGGCCTGGGGCCCCTACACCGAACGAGGCACCGCAACCGCGGTCATCGGCGCCGGCGGCAGTCTCGGCCCGGCGATTGGCGCGCCATTGGTGGCGTGGTTGATCCAATCGCTATCCTGGCGTTGGTCGTTCGTAATCACCGGCGCTCTGGGCTTCATCTGGGTCGCGATCTGGCTCGCTGTCGTATCGTCACCGGAGAAAACCAAATGGCTTCCGGAAGCGGAGCGCCAACACATTCTCGCCCAACGCGAGGCCGGCATCGAACCGCCCGATCATAACGGAGTCGGCTATCTGGCACTGGCGAAAAGCCCAGCTATGTGGGGGCTGTTCGTGTCGCAGGGCTGCCTCGTCTATTCGCTTTATTTGTATCTGAGTTGGCTGCCGAATTACCTGCAAAATGCACGTGGCCTGTCTGTGGTGGAATCCGGATTTTACACGTCGATCCCGTTTTTCATTGCGACCGGCGTGAACGTTGTCGTGAATTGGGTTGGTGACCGGCTGTTGAGCGTGCACGCAGTACGTAATGGATTGCGGCGTTATATCGTCGCCTTGTGCCTGGTATTTACTGCTGCGGGCATGCTCATCCCCTATGTGCATTCGTTGACCGCGATCATCGTGCTGATTTCGATCACGGTGTCGTTTGCGAATACCGGACCGGCGACCAATGCTGCCCTGACCAGCGATCTGTTGCGCTCGCCATCCGACGCTGGCCGAGCCTTCGCGTTCCTGGTCCTTGGCGGCAATTGCTTCGGCCTGCTGGCACCGATCGTCACCGGATATCTCGTCGAAGCCAGCGGCAGTTTCAGCCCGGCTTTCATCGCCGGGGGCGTTCTGGCGTTGATCGGCGCGGTGGCGACACTGGTCTTGTCACGCGGCGCGATCGGCGAAGTTTCCCCGACAGAAGCGCGACAGCCTTTGGGCGCAGCGGGCTGAGGCTGGCGCCCGGAGCGGTTCCGTCGCAAGCTTGCCGCGGTCGTTCACGGCCTGACGCCGCGAGACCACAATGACATTAGTGCCCGGAGGATGGCCATGCGCGTAAGCACCATGATTCGTGTCGATCCCGATGTGAAACCGCATGACCGCGTGTTGAGCCGCATGGCCGATTACGCCCGCCGCATCGAAGCCGCCGGATTTCCGGGCATCTGGGTGGGCGATTCACTTGGCCGCGGGCGGCCAACACTGGATCCGCTGATCGAACTGTCAGTGCTTGCCGCGGTGACCGAACGCGTCGAACTGGGCATTTCGGTGTTGCAGCTGCCGTTGCGAAACCCGATTGAACTGGCCCATCGCGTGCAATCGGTGCAGGCCTTGTCGGGTAACCGCCTGCGACTAGGCGTCGGCAGCGGCTCGACCCGCGCGGATTTCGAATTGCTCGGTTATGATTACGACCATCGTTTCGGCACGATGAAACGCTCGCTGGAAACCATGCGGCGCGCCTGGCGTGGCGAGGCCACCAATGCCGGTGGCGTATTATCGTTGTGGCCGGAATGCGAGGGCGGACCACCGATCCTCATGGGCGCCTGGCGCAGCCCGCGGTGGATCACCTTTGCGGCACAAGAATGCCAGGGCTGGACCCCGTCCGGCCGCTTCAGCAGTTGGGACGATCTTGAGTATGGCATGAAGGTTTACCGCGAAGCCGGCGGCACCAACGCAGTCCTCGCCAATGTTGCAATCGACCTCGCCAACCGGCCGCAGTCCGCTGCACTTGCAGAAGTCGCTACTTCGTTGGTCTGCCCGCCGGACGAGGCGCGCAAACGGTTGAAGCGCTTCGAGCAAATGGGGTTTGACGAAGTTCTGCTGGTGTCCCATTCCAGCGTACTCGAAGACATCGAACGGGCGCGCGACTTTCTCTGAGCTATGTCGTTGCGGCGACTGCAACTCTGGCCGGCAGGATCGCCTGCCGTGTCATGGTCAGCGTGGCCACCGCGCCGATCAGCGGTAAGAACCCGGCGATATAGAACGCGTTGTCGAAACTGCCGGTGATCTGCACCACATAACCCGTGATGATCGGCGCGCACAGTCCAAAGCTGTTGCCGCCGACCACGGTCGTGCTGGTGACTTTCCCGATATCGCTGCGGTTGCGTACCAAATCGGTCACCAGTGCAAAATTCAACGCGCTGCCGGCCATGCCCATCGCCCGCATCACCGCCAGTAACCCAATGATCAGCCAGAGTTGATTGATCAGAGGAATGATCATCAACGTCGACGCACCCGCCAGCATCGTTGCAATCATGATCCGTCGCTTGCCGTCGCTGACCGTCCTCGGATTGAGCAGCACGTCGCTCAACCGGCCCAGAGCGACACCGCCGACCGCGGCGGCCGCGAACGGAATGGCCGTCAGCATGCCGGAATCCATCACACTCAGGCCTTTGGCCTGATGCAGGTAGGTCGGCAGCCAGGTCAGCAGCATATAGCCGCCATAGACCTCGCAGCCTTGCGTCAGGAACAGTCCCCAGGTGCTGCGCAAGGACAGCAAATACCCCAGCGAGGATGACGGTTGTTCGGCGATATGGGCAGCGAACTCGCCGTCCCGCTCACGCAGGATCGTGTCTCGCTCCGCGGGACGTAACCAGCTCACGCGTTCGGGATGATCGAAGAATATCCACCACAGCAGCAGCCAGATGAAACCAATCGCGCCGGCGACGATGAAACCCCAACGCCAACCCCAGGCGGCGACGATGGCGGAGATACCGACCGCGCCAACTGCCGGACCGGCCGCCGCGCCCGCGCCGAAAATGGCATTTGCGAAGGCGCGTTCTGCCGCCGGAAACCATTCGCGGATGATACGATTGGACGCCGGCCAGGACGTCGACTCGCCCATTCCCATGACAATGCGGCTGCCCATGACGAACAGATGCGAGGGCGCCAGACCTGTGCATACAGTCGCAAGCGACCACAGGCCGATGCCGCAGGCGTTGACGATCTTGCCGCCAAACCGGTCAACCAGCAGGCCGACGGGAATGAGGCAGAACACGTAAGCCCACAGGAACGAGGACAGCAGATAGCCCACCTCGACCTTGTTCAACCCGAACTCCTGGGCGACCGGCGTCGCTGCCACCGAGAGTGCAACGCGATCCGCGTAATTGATGGCAGTCAGCGCGAACAGGAACGCGCAAACCCATATGCGACGGTAGTTCCGCATCGTTTCCCCCGGCTGGTCGACGGCCATTTCCAGTGAACCTGCGCCAGCGGAGGGAGGCGGTCAATTCGATCCCTTGGCCGACCGGTTAACCGGTCTCAGCGGCCGGATTCATTCCGGAGACAAACCGAATCAATGCGTCGTGCTTTGCCCTTGCGGCGCCGGAGAAGCGAGGACTTCCGCAGCCCTCAGAAGAACGTAATACATACGAATTCTTTCAATATCATTTCATAGAATTTCTCTGTTGACTACTCAAATCCCACACAGATAGACTTTGTCTCGTGATGCGAATTAACGGAGGTGTCATGAGATAGGGTGCGCGACCGTGTTTTCCGGGCGCAAAACCTTCGCAATACGCAACCAGACCTTCCGTGCGGTGGGGACCGCACGGTGGATTCCATTCATCAGGGAGAGCTCAGCCGATGCCAATCGTTACGGTACCAGGAGCGAATCACTCGACCGTCAGCTTGTCGTATGACCTCGATGCGAACGCTCTGCTGGCGCGTTATATCGCCGGCGTGATCAAGACAGGTCTCGCCGGCGGGACGATCGAAGCCTTCGATAGCAAGTCAGGTTTCCCGCCGCCTCTGCCGCCCGGAAAGACCGGTGAGTTCGTGCAGAGCGAGACCGGCGCCACTTTGATGCCCAAGGGCTATGACTTCGTCGTCGACGCAGCCAAAACCGCACTGATCTTCGGCAACGGCGACGCCAACGAGGCGGTGCTGGTGGGCAACGGCAACCTGCAGTTTTTCGCAGTCGGCGGCTCGGGTAGCGTCATCGGCGGCGGCGGCAAGGACATGATCACGGTCGTGCCGACCGACAGCGGCAACTGGCTTATTGCATTGGGCAACGGTGACGATTCGATCCGGGCGCTCGGCGGCGGCAGCGACACGATCAGCACGGGTTCGGGCCATGGTATCCTGCAACTTGGCAGTGGCAGCGATTTCATCACGACCACAGGCTCGGACACCGTCCTGGCTGGCACTGGCAGCGAAACGATCAACGCGATCGGGGCCCACGACGTGGTTTACGGCAATGCCAGCAGTCTGTTCTTCGTGGCTGGCGGAGCGGCGACCATATTTGGTGGCACGGGCAGCGACACCGTGATCGGCACCACCGGTAAGGCTCTGTTCGAGGGCGGCTCGGCCGGCAACAACGTCCTGCAAGCCGGCAGTGGACCGGCGACGTTGTTCGGCGGCGGCAATGGCGATCAGCTTTATGCCGGTGGCGACAAGGCGCAGCAACTGCATGCCGCGGGCGGCAACGAGACGCTGTTCGGCGGCTTCGCGTCCGGGAACGACACGTTCTATGGCGGCTCTGGTTCCGACCAGATCACTGGCGGCTCGGGGAATAATACCTTCGTCGCCGGCACCGGTACCGCGACGATTACAGCCAGCCCAGGCTCGATGAATTTGTTCGACTTAATGAAGACCATGGGCGGTGGATCGGAAACGGTGACCGGCCTGACCGATCCGTCCCAGGTGCACATTGATCTGTCCGGCTACGGCAAGAACGAAATCAAATACGCCCTGGCTCATCAGACGACCACGGATGGTTCGGTCACCGTCACGCTGTCGGACAACACCACAGTCACGTTCCAGAACATTGCGAGCCTGTCAGGCAGCAACTTTACCGACACGAACTCCTCCTTGGGTAGCAGCGGCGACCACCGTCACCACTCCGGTGGTGGGTTCGGCGACACGGATGGGTTTGGTGGCGACAAGTGGGGCAATAACGACCACAAGTGGAGCGATCCTTCCAGGCACGGACACTGATGCATTCCGATGCGGTGCACCGTAACGGGGTGCCGCATCGGGCCGCCGGTTATCCCTCCGTGCGCTGCCGCAGAAATGTCTCGCGTTCTGCTGGGCGGTCGATATGGGCGGCCAGCCGCTCCCACAATGCTTCTTCGGACGCCGCGTTAGGCAGCGCGCGTTTGACCAGCAGCTTCGCGATTGGCCCAACTGCTTTGGTCAGCGCACGCTCCGCCCGTTCGATCTGAGCCGGGGAAAAGCTGCCGCCCATGGCGATCGCGCTACTGCTCACAGAGGGGCGCGCAACGGTCGACCGAGTTGCCGGGTTGCCGGTGCGTTGGAACCCATTGTCCCGGGCCTCGGCGATAAACCGATCGCGTTCGGCAGCCTGGCTGATGTTGTGGGACACGGCCTCGTACAGTGCCTCGATCGAGCTGCTTCGCCGCGCAGCGTCGCGTACCAGGTGCCGCGCGATTGGGCCCACATGCCGGGCGAGGCGGCGCTCGATCGTATCGAGTGTCGCATCATCGATGATCACGCCAGCCGCCGGCTCGGGCTTTGGCCGTTTCGCCATCACCACCGTTTGGTCGCCTGCGCGCTCCTCGCTGGCTGATACGTCGTTGCGCAGAGCTCCCCGCAGCGCATCTGCCATCATCTGGGCTGAGGCGTAGCGTGCCTCTTGCGGCTTTGCCATCGCCTGACGTAATGCACCGGCCAGCGCCACGGAAACCTCCGGTACAAATTCCGTCAGCTCGCGCGGTTCCACGGTCAGCAGCCGTTGGGTGACATCGGTGCTGTTACGTCCAGTGAAAGCCCGTGTGCCGCTCAACAGCTCGTAGAGCACCGAGCCAGCGGAAAACAGGTCGCTTCTGGCATCGACCTCTTCGCCGCGGCATTGCTCGGGCGACATATAGGCGGGCGTGCCGATGACAGTGCCATCCTGCGTCAGGTCCGACGTATTGAGGCGGGAGATGCCGAAGTCCGTCACCTTCACCTGGCCGCTCGGCAGCAGCAGGATGTTCGCTGGCTTCACATCGCGATGCACGACGCCAAGTGCATGCGCCGCGCCCAGTGCATCCAGCACCTGATTGACGATTGCCACCGCCAGGGCCGGAGCGAATCGGCCGACACGTTTCAGCTCCGTTCCAAGTGCCACGCCATGAACGAATTCCATCGCCAGGAACGGGTTGCCCTCGTGCATCGCGAAATCGTACAGTGCAACGATGTTGGGATGCGTGCAGCGCCCGGCGGCGCGGGCTTCGTGACGGAACCGTGCCAGAAACTGATCGCGGTCGTCGCCTTCCAGCAAATCGGCGCGCACCAGTTTGATCGCGACAGTGCGCCCGATATCCGGGTCGTCGGCTTTATAGATAACACCCATGGCACCGCGGCCGAGTTCTCGCTCCACGCGATAGCGGCCAATGAACGACGGCAATGGCGTAGTTGTGGCGATGGCTCAGGTGTCCAGCAATTGCATGGCGTTGGTCAGGCTGCGGCGCATGCGGTTAAACGACTGGGCCAGCGATGCGATCTCATCGTGGCCGTGTTCGGCGAATTCCGGCGCGCGGGTATTGCCCAGGCTGACTTCGCTGGCGATCGCTGACATTTGCCGGATTGGCCGAATGATCATGACGTGCAGCACCAGGTTCAACAGCAGCAAGGTGATCAGGAACACCACGGCGAGGCCGCCGAAAATCACCAGGAACAATTGGTTGGCCCGATCCAGGGCAACCCGCATAGGCACCGAAACGATTTGCGCACCAATGACATCGTTCAGCTTCCAGCCGAAGCCGTTGGCGCTGCCATAAAGATCGATCATCGTTGCTGGTGCCGCGGCCGGGGTGGAATGGCAGGATAAGCATTCTGGATCGGTGATACGGATCGGCCGCGACACGGACAGGATTGGTCCGGCGGGGGAGTCGCGCACACTCTCGAATTCCTTGAGCGTGGCGTTATGCTGGAATTCGGCGATGATATCGGCTTCCCAGTCGGACGGGCGATCGGCCGGATTGGTCGGATTGAGCGCGGCCTCCTTATATGTGTAAGCGGGGAAATGCGCAGAAACCTCACGTAGATTGGTTTGCGCTGCCCAGGACGAGACGACGTGCGGCAGGAAGCGGACCTTCAGTTGGTCGGCCAACAGCGGCTTGATCTCCTTCGCCGTGTAGTCGCGGATGGCGCTGGCGGCGGTGATCATGATGGCGGCTTCGTGCGACACTTCGCGGCGGGCGTTGTCGTTGACAATGCGGTACGAGACCGTGCCGGCGAGCGCGAGACCAACCACGAAAGCCACCAAAAGTACGAGGTTGAATTTCGCTCGCAGGCCCATCAGGTTTCCTTTCGCGGGGTACGCCCGTCGTTCCGTCCGCCGGTCGCCGCACATCCAGGCATCAGCGACTGTTCACCAACCGGGTGGCTTCGTCCGCGGTAAGCCGTCCCGTCGTTTCGCTGCCGATTTCATGTTGATAGCGCCGGATCGCGGCACGGGTCTCCGGGCCAAACAACCCGTCCACCTGGCTGTCATAATAGCCGAGACGGGTCAGCGCGGCTTGCACCGCTCGCCGGTCGGCCTCGGTCATCAGTGTTTCATCCGGCAATTTCTCGGCCGGGACCGCGGCGGCGGGTGCCGCGGATGGGGCCGCAACGGTCGGTGGCGATGCGGAAGGCGGGGCACCGGCGAGAAAGCCGGGATGCGCCGGCATGTGGATCGCCATGGCGCTGCCAGCCAATTGCGTCTGGACCGTTGCCAACAACCCTTCTGTGCGCACTTGCGGTCCTGCCAACCCGGCGACGAGCGCCGTGGCGAGTGGTGTCGGATTGTCGCCCGGAGCCACTTCAGTGGCCGCGATGATACCGACGCCGTCCGGCACCGGGAGGGCGGCCAAAGCGTCAACGCCGAGCTTTGGCGGGCCGTCCGGTTTGGGGACCAGATCGAACACCACCACGCCCACGGTTGCCGGGTCGCGGCTCATGGGCCCGAGCAGAGATTTTGCCAATGCCCCCTGGGTCAGTACGTCGGACGGCCGATCGATCCTGGCAGTGGTCGGCAGCACAAACGTCCGATCGTTGAAGTCCGTGGCGTAGCCGCAGATGTAAACGAAGCCAGTGCTGGCTCCACCGGCGAGGTGCTCAGAGAACTCGCTGATCCCAGCATCAAGGCCGCCGGTTGAGGCATCCTGACGCTCGGTGACCTGAAAGCCCAGAGCACGCAGGGCGGCGGCGATCGTATTGGCGGATTTTCTGCAGCCGGGGACGCCAGGCAGGGACGAGTAGGTGGCGTTGCCGATGATCAGTGCCGCGCGTGCCGGTTCGGCCCGTGCATCAGGGGCGGGCAAAAGTCCCGCAAAGATGGCGAACGCGGTGAGGATGAGCGTTATTCGCGGCATGTTCTGTCGATTTCGGGCATCTGCTCGTGTAGCGTATGCCGCGGAAATTGGCCAGCAATCCGCCAATCGCCTGGCAGCACTGCCGGAGCGCTGCGGATCGTTCGGTTCGGGGGCCGTTTTGCGTCGTCGGTCAGCCGGCGAGAATGCCGCCATCGACGGCCATCGCGTGCCCTACCATGAAGCTCGCTGCCTCGCTGCAAAGCCACACCACGGCGGCAGCAATTTCTTCCGGTTCGCCGAAGCGTCCGATGGGTTCTTGCGCCACCATTCGGCTCACGATGTCCGGAGCGTAATTCTTCGTGACGAACACGGCCATCGGGGTTTTGACCATTCCCGGGCAGACCGCGTTTATGCGGATGCCCTTGCCGGCATAGTCGAGAGCGGCGCTTCGCGTAAGACCGATCACCGCGTGCTTGCTCGCAGAATAAGCACTTCGTCCCCTGGACCCTTTTAAGCCGCCGATCGAAGAACAATTGACAATCGCGCCGCTACCCTGCGCCACCATCTGGCGAAGTTCGCTCTTCATGCAGTTCCACACGCCGCGCATGTTGACATTCATCACGCGTTCGAATTCATCGTCGCTGGTTTCCAGCAAGCTCGCAGCCTCGGAGTTCACGCCGGCATTGTTGAAGGCCGCGTCGAGCCGACCAAAGGTGCCAACCGCGCGTTCCATCATCGCCGCGACCTGGATGGCATCGGTCACGTCGCAGGTAATACCGATGGCGGTGTAACCCGCGGTACGCAGGCCCTCGGCTGCCTTGCCGATCAACTCTGCGTCGCGGTCGGCCAGAACCACAGATGCGCCTGCCTCGGCAAAGGCCTCTGCCGTCGCGAGGCCAATGCCGCCGCCGGCTCCGGTGACGAGCGCCACTTTGCCATCGAACCCTGTCGTCATTCCACCTCTCCGGAGAGCAGATCTCTCGATGCAGTCGACACAGGTTGCGGTGTCGCCCAGGTCGGTTGTTGGCTACGAGGTCAGTCGGCTGAGGCGTCGAGATTGCGGGTGTCAGGCGTGCGTTTCTGTATGGCCCTCTCGATCGGATGCAAGCCAGGCCGCTTAGCGGCGATACTGCTCGTCGGTCACCTTTTCCATCCAGTCAACGACCTTGCCGTCGAGCTTTTCCTGGATCGCGATATGGGTCATTGCATTGGTCGGCGTGGCGCCATGCCAGTGCTTCTCGCCCGGTGCGAACCAGACGACATCGCCCGGCCGGATTTCTTCGACCGGCCCGCCCAAACGTTGCACCCAGCCGCATCCGGCGGTGACGATCAGGGTCTGGCCCAGAGGATGCGTATGCCATGCCGTGCGTGCGCCCGGCTCGAAGGTGACACTTGCGCCGGCAACTCGAGCCGGATCGGGCGCGGCAAACAGCGGGTCGACCCGCACGGTTCCGGTGAAATACTCGGCCGATCCTTTGCCCGAGGGCTGTGAGGCATTTCGTTTGATTTCCATCTTATCCACCATCGCTGTTTCGACTGGAGCGCAGCCAGTATGGTCCGACTGCCGACGGTGACCTAAGTAGCACGCCCCATCATGCGATCAGATGCCAGAATGTGTATGGCTTTATAACCAGGGCTAATGAATGCCACGGGACAACTTTGGCGATCTTCCCGCCTGTCGCGCGGTGGTGAGGCAGCGCAGCTTCACCCGGGCGGCAGCGCGATCTGGCATCTCGCAATCCGCACTCAGCCGGCGCGCCATCTTACTTCGCAACGTGGCAGCGGCCCGCGACCCCACGCGACCTCACCGCGCATAACTGCATCAATCTGCGCTTGCCGACCTATGGCGGACTCTATGCCTGGGAATTTGAGAAAGATGGCCGCGAACTGAAGGTGCGTGTGGAGGGACAACTGGTGTGCAACGGCACCGACCTGATCCTTGACGCGGCGCTGGCCGGATTTGGCCCGGCCTGGTTGCCCGAGGACCAGGTGCTGCCGCACATCGCCCAGGGTCGGCTGATTCGGGCGCTCGATGAGTGGTGTCAGCCGTTTTCGGGTTATCACCACTATTACCCCTGCCGTCGCCAGCTGGCTCCGGCATTTTCCCTGCTGGTCGACGCGCTGCGTGACCGGGGCAACCTCCGGTAACGTAGCGCGTCGAGGGCAAATCCGCAGTCCACGTGCGCGAGACGTGCCCTTCGGCACCTTGCCGGAACCGGGAAGCCTGACAAAATGGCGGCAACAATGGGAGGTGACGGTGCCATGGCGAACCACGGCCCCAACCAGGGCGGCCTCCAATCCGGCAGCCCGGTACCCGGCATCGCTGAAGCCGGAGGTGGGATACACGGTGGCAGTATTGAGTCACGCGCATCCTGGGTCATCGCCGCTGTGGCACTGACGATCCTGAGTCTGTCGTACGGTGCGCCGCTGATTACTGTTGTCGCCCTGAAACCGATCGCCGCCGAGTTCGGCACCGCCCGGTCGGCACCGGCGCTGGCGGTGTCGCTGACTTATATAGGCTCCGGAATGGGTGGCATCATGATGGGGTGGATCGCCGGCCGGGTCGGCATGCGCCGCGTCGTCATCGTTTGTGGCCTGATGATCGCCCTGGGCCTGGTGCTGGCTTCCTATGGCGGGCTGTACCAGCTTTATGCCAGCAATTTGCTATTGATCGGGTTGCTTGGTGCGGCGGGGATGTTTTCGCCGATGATGGCTTATGTCTCCCTTTGGTTCGATCGGCACCGCGGCTCGGCGATCGCGCTGGTGTCCTCTGGTCAGTACGTGGCAGGCGCGGTGTGGCCATTGCTATTGCAGGGTGGCGTCGATGCGTTGGGGTGGCGACACACGATGCGGCTTTACGCGTTGCTCATCGCAGTGACGATTCCGGCGTTGGCCGCTGGGTTCTTCCGCCGTCCGCCTGAACTTGTGGCGCATCCTTCGACGACCGTCGGGGCATTGGCATTCACCCCGGTCTCCGGCATTCCGCCCAATCTGGTGCAGGCGATGCTGGCTGGGGCAATCTTTTGCTGCTGCGTAACCATGTCGATTCCACTGGCGCACATCGTTGCTTTCTGTAGCGACATCGGGATCGGTCCGGAGCCGGGTGCGGCGATGCTGTCGCTGCAACTCGCCGCCGGGTTCGTCGCCCAGCAACTGTGGGGCTGGGTGGCCAACCGCCTCGGTGGGCTGCGCACCATTCTGTTCGCATCCGCCAGCATGGCAGTGGCGATGACCGGGTTCCTGGTGACACAGAACGAGATCGGGTTGTTCTCTGTGTCAGGCGTATTCGGCCTCGCATTCGGCGGGCTCATTCCAGGTTATATCCTGGCCATCAGAGAAATTTTCCCGGCAGCCGAGGCTTCCTGGCGGATCCCGGTTGTTTTGTTCCCCGGCGCTCTCGGCATGGCTGTGGGCGGCTGGATGGCGGGCTTGATTTACGACGGTTGGGGGTATTACGCGCCGGCCTTCGCGGCAGGGATTTTGTTCAATTTGGTGAACGTGGCCCTGATCGGCACCTTGGTTCCGCGCCATCGCCCGCCACGCTCGGTGTTGGCCGCCGTGTGACGCCGAGGTTTGTTCCTTGGTCGCGACGACCGAGGTATTGAATTCCGCCGTGACAACCAGCCGACAGCCGCCACGTCCATGCTTGCCTGCCGCCGCTGAGCATGCAACCGTGACCTCAAAGCACAAGCTGTTGGGAGGCCAAAAATGCCGGTAGTGTCTGCAACGGAGGCAGCGCTCGAAAATCAACGACTTGGCGGCTTGCAGATGCGCGTCGCCGCGTTGTGCACGCTTGTGCAGGTTTGCGACGGCTATGACCTCAATGCCGTCGCCTGGGCAGTGCCGTCGCTGATCCGTGAGTGGCATTTGCCGCCATCGATGTTCACCATGGCGTTTCTGTGGTCGAGCGTCGGTATCATGGTTGGCGCGTTATCCGCCGGGCCAATCGGTGACCGTTTCGGCCGCCGACCGCTGTTGCTTGTCAGCCTGACGATTTTCGGCATTGCCTCATTGCTCAGTGCGTTCGCCGGTTCGCTGCAGATGCTGACTGTGTTGCGGTTTTTCACTGGCATCGGCATCGGCGGCGGCTTTGCCGGAGCGGCTTCGTTGACCGGAGACTACGCGCCGCATCGGCTGCGCGCGACCGTGATCATGGCGACATTTACCGGCGCGCCAATTGGCGGTTTCCTCGGCGGTCAGATCGTTGCCGTACTGCTGCCGCTCTACGGTTGGCCAATGATCTTCATCATCGGCGGCGTGTTCCCGCTTGTGCTGGTGCTCGCGCTGGCGGTTTGGCTGCCGGAGTCGCCTCGCTTTCTGGCCGCGCGACAAAATCTCGCACCGCGCCACGCCGCTGTGCTGCAACGTCTCGATATTGTTCCGACCGGCGACGACAACGTTGACGTGGCACGCGGTAATCCGATCCTGATGCTGTTTGGCCGGGGTTACGCGCTGCAGACCACGCTGATGTGGATCATCTACTTTTGCAGCCTGTTGAACCTGTTCCTGTTCGCATACTGGATGCCAACGGTACTGAACATGATCGGCATGACCCCGTCACAGGCGGTGTTCGCATCGAGCCTCAGAGACGGTGGCGCGATCCTCGTGGTGCTGTATCTCGGCATCGCGATCGACCGGATCGGACCCGAGCGGACGCTGGCACTGCACTACGCCCTTGGCGCGGTGTTCATCGCCACCATTGCGCTCGTCGCATTGCCTTATGTGGCGCTTTGCCTTGTCAGCGCATTGGCCGGGATGACCATCATTGGCAGCCAGACCGGGCTCAATGGGACCTGCGGCAAGCTCTATCCGGCCCGCATGCGCACCAGCGGTCTCGGCTGGGCGCTTGGCATCGGAAGGCTTGGCGCGATCATCGCACCGGTCCTGGGCGGCTATTTGCTCGCGCGCGGCCTGGCGCCGACACAGATTTTCCTGGTCGCCTGCGGGTTCGCGCTGATCGCGGCGCTGGCCACCGCGCTGCTGGCCTTTCGCGGCAGTCCGGCCGAGGTTTCCGCTGCTGAAGAGGTTGCGTCCTGATCGGGTGTCACCGTTCAACTCGGTAGGGCAACGACACAAAACCGGCCCCGCATGGCGCGATTGCGGACGGTGTTCAAAATGACTTCGCGTGGAACGTCAAAGCATATGACCGTGAGCCAGCCTAAGGAACCATAAGTTTTCGAGGCGAGCGGTGAAGTAAGGGAGAAAACGCCGTGTCTGAGAACGTCGCCTTACCGGTTGCTGGCTCGCCCTTGGCGACGCCGATCCCGACGATTGCCGCCCGGATGGATCGGCTGCCGCCGTCGCCTTACGTGCGCCGGTTCATTGTGCTGTTGGCACTTGGCGCGTTCTTCGACGTGTTCGACAACGGCCTGATCGCGTTCATCGCACCAGGGCTTTACAAAGCCGGCATCATGGTACCGACCACCGCCGGGTTCTTCGACATCCACGGTTATGCCAGCCTGATCGCCGCAACCTTTGTCGGTATGTTCATCGGCACGCAATGGCTGGCCCCGCTATCGGATCATTTCGGCCGACGGACGATCTTCACCTACGCGCTGGTCTGGTACTGTATCGCAACATTCTTCATGGCGCTGCAGTCCACCGATGTCGGCCTGGTCATCTGGCGGTTCCTCGCCGGTGTCGGCATCGGCGTCGAGTTTGTGACGATCGACACCTATTTGTCCGAACTGGTGCCCAGAGAACGGCGAGGCGTGGCATTCGCCTCGGTGTCGCTGATCGGCACCACGGCTTATCCGATCACGGCGTTTCTCGCCTGGGCGCTGGTGCCACACACCGTCTTCGGTCTCGATGGCTGGCGCTGGGTGGCAATTATCGGCGCGAGCGGCGCGATCGTCGCGTGGTTCCTGCGTCTGGCACTGCCGGAGTCACCGCGCTGGCTGGCGCAACATGGCCATGCCGAAGAGGCCGAACGCATCACCCGCATGATCGAGGCGCGGGTCGAGACGCAATCCGGCCGCACATTGCCGCCGCCGCACACGTTGGACGACGAGGTCGAACACAATCTCGGCTCGTTTGGCGAGATGTTCCGCGCGCCGTATCTGCAACGGACCTGCATGCTGATCGTGTTTCAGATATTGCAGGTCGTCGGTTATTACGGGTTTACCAGTTGGGTGCCGACGCTGCTGCTTGCGCAAGGCATCACCGTGACGAAATCGCTGGCCTACACGGTGATCATTGCCGCTGCCAATCCGGCCGGAGCACTGGCGGCTACCTGGTTCGCCGATCGCTGCGAACGCAAGTGGCAGCTTGCCTTTTCGTCGCTCGGGATCGCGGTGTTCGGGCTGATTTTCTCGCAACAGACGAGTGCCCAGGGCATCATGGTCGTGGGCATACTGATCGCGTTTTCCAACACCGTGCTGGCGTATTCGTTGCACGCTTATCAGTCGGAACTGTATCCGACCCGGATCCGGGCTCGTGCTGTCGGTTTCACCTATTCCTGGAGCCGGATCAGTACCGTGTTCGTCGGGTTCATGATCGCCTGGTGCCTGCGGAACTACGGAACGCTCGGTGTGTTCACGTTCATCGCAGGTGCAATGTTCATTGTGTTTCTGGTCATCGCGATCATGGGCCCGCGCACGACCGGGCTGCGGCTGGAGGCGATTTCGCGCTGAACAACAGCGCGACAGACCGAAAAGCGGACAGCTGAGTGCCACTCCCGTGGTCCATCCGCGCCATTTTCCGGTTACGTGTGCGCAACCAGGCGCGTCGTGCGGCGATCGCCCGCGTCAGCGAGGCGCCCAGTACAATGGCACCTGCTCAGTGCCGGTCGCCCGGAGGCGCGGTCCGTTCTGCTGCGTTCGTCAATGCCTTGCCGCCGTTGGTAAGGTCCCGACCTGCCCCTGCGGTCGTCTGGCAAGCAGCCAATAAGGGAGAGGCAGCAACGAGTGCGAGCAGTGTCAGCGCGATGGAAAATCGTTTGATCATGTGTATCCCCTTGAAGTGCCGGCGTGCACTACAGTCGGCATCCAGAACTCCTTAACGACGACAATGCCTGATGGTTCCTGTACGACGTCCGGACTCGTAACAGATGAGGGGGAACCAACCCGGTCACTGAACTGTTCCTCGTCTGCTGTGCAGGAGGCATTTATGGGTCGCGGTATTCTGCCTGGCTGCTGGGTGCCCCTGTTCCGGTCATCATTCTGCCTGCCCCGATCTGGCACTGATGCCGGGACCTGTGCACAGGCGTGCAACGGCGACCTGTGCACGTGCGTGCAACGCTCACATAGTTGGAGGTAGTGATGATGGACGAAAATCGGATTGAAGGGGCCGCTCGGAACCTTGGGGGAAAAATCCAGGATGCCGTTGGGGCAGTAACCGGTGACAAGGAAACCCAGGTACGTGGGCAGGTGAACCGGACAGCCGGCGCGGCGCAGAATGCCTACGGACAGGCGGTCGACGGCGTGAGAGATTTTACGTCAGATCAACCGATCGTCGCCCTTTTGTCAGCGATGGGACTTGGGCTCATCATTGGTATGCTGCTCGGTCGCAGCTAATTGTGGTTGCTCGATCTACCGATTGTCAGGCGCGGGGAGTTCGGCTCCCCGCGCCTGATTTATTGCTGTCTTAAAACGGATGGACAGCGGCCGTGCGGCGCCCGACCCGCTACCCCTTCTTCCCGTCCTTCGCCGCCAGTTCCCGCCGCAGCCGCTCAATCTCCGCCCGCAGCACCGCATTTTCCTGTGCCGCGGGATCTGGCGCAGCGCCGCCTGCCGCCGTCTCCGTCGCGCCCTTGAACGGCGCGAACATCGACCACGCCCGATCGATCATTGCCATGTTCTGCCGGCTGATCTCTTCCACGTTACCAAATGGGAACAGTGACGACATCGAACCGACGGTGCGCTTCATCGCCGCCTGCATCTGTTCCTGATGCTGGGTGAACGCTTTCATCGCCTGGTCGAGGTAGCCCGGCACCACCCCCTGCAAACCGCCGCCATAAAACCCAATCAACTGGCGCAGGAAGTTCGTCGGCAGCAGGTTATGGCCCTTGCCTTCCTCCTCCACGATGATCTGAGTCAGCACGCTGCGGGTGATGTCATCCCCGGTCTTGGCGTCATAGACCACAAAGTCGCGGCCCGCGCGCACCATGTCGGCGAGGTTCTCAAGCGTGATGTAACTGGAGCTCTCGGTGTTGTACAGCCGCCGATTGGCATATTTCTTTACAACCACCGGTGGCACCTGGGCCCCGCCAGGGGCGGCGCCGGCGTCGGTATCCTTCGGGGCGGTGTCGGCCATTCATCCCTCGTAGATTTCTTGCTTGCTAACATGGGGCACAAACCGCTCCGGCGAAAGCCCTATTGCACTGCCGCATGCGGTTTCACCGTTTCGCCCTGAACGTGCAGCCCCTATGGTTCTGCCTCGAAGGAAGGCAGGATGAGGGATGACCAACGACGCCAACCCGGACGAGCCGAAGCGGCCGCAGGTTCTGGCGCAGTTTCTGCAAGACTGGACCGACCTCTGGCGCGAGGAATTGCAGGCCCAGGGAGGCGATCCGCAAGCGCTGGGGCCATTCGCGGGAAAAATCGGCAGTGGATCGTCCCCGGACCTGGCCGCCGCCATGGAACTGTGGCGCACGGCGACGCGTGTTTGGGCAGATACAATGGGCGCGCTGCCGGCGTCGTCGGTCCGATCGCGTGACCGCTCCAACCCGCCGAGGACCACGGCCGCTGTTGCTGCATCTGACCCTCGCGATGCTGAGATCGAGCGCCTCGCTCGCCGCGTCGATGAACTTGAAGCCCGCCTCGCCAAACTGGAAACCCCCCGCCGCCGTCGAAGCTGAGGCTGCGTTCCTGGCAGGCATCAAAGCCTGGCGCGCCCATCACTGGCACCGCGATCTGCCCGACCCACCGGTGCGCTGGCGCGAGGCGACCGCCCGGCTGCTGGATTACGGCGGCAACGGGCCGGTGATCCTGTTCGTCCCGAGCCTCGTGAACCGCTGGACAGTGCTCGATTTGATGGACGGCCATTCCATGGTGCGGTGGCTGGCAGGGCAGGGCGCCCATCCGATGTTGCTCGACTGGGGCGAACCCGAGCCCAATTTCAGCCTCACCGACCACATTGCAGGCAGGCTTGTCCGCGCCATGGAAGCGGCCAAAGGCAGCAGCTGCAGGATCATATTGGCCGGCTATTGCATGGGCGGCACCTTCGCGACCGCGGCGGCGGCGCTGCGGCCGGATCTCGTCGGCGGCCTCGCCTTGCTCGCCGCACCGTGGGACTTCCACGCCGGCGACGTCGACCATTTGCACAAGCTGACCGCCACCTGCGCCACGTTGGAACCGCTGCTGCGAGACGTCGCCACGGTGCCGGTCGACCTGTTGCAGGCATTGTTCGCGCTGGACGATCCGGTGGCGGTCGCCGAGAAATTTCGCCAGTTTGGTCGCCTCGACCAGGACAGTGCCGCGGCCCGCCTGTTCGTTGCGCTGGAGGACTGGCTGAACGACGGAGTGCCGCTGTCCGGCACCACCGCGCGAGAGTGCATGAGCTCCTGGTATCGCGACAATCTTCCCGGGAGTGGTCAATGGCGCGTCGCCGGACTGGCGATCGACCCGGCGTCGATTTCGGTGCCCGCATTCGCCGCAGTGCCTCGGCGCGACCACATCGTGCCGCCGGACTCTGCACGCGCGCTGGCCTACTTGCTGCCCAGGATAACCCTGGTGGAGCCGAATGCGGGCCATGTGGGGATGACCGCCGGACGTTCGGCGGCCAAGGTTCTGTGGGAACCATTGCGCGACTGGTTGCGGACGATCGAGGCTGACCAACCGCGCCGGATATCCCGTCGGCGGGCCGGGTAAGCGACGGCACTGCCGAAATCCTGCATGCATTTGTCGTCGGGCGCCTGTCGCGCGTGCCTGGTGCGGCCTATATGACCATGGCTTGCTGCCCGCGCCCCACCTTCCTGATTGCTGGTGTCGCGGCTACAACCCAAACTCTGGCGGGAAGGCCCGCCCTTCGGGAGTGCTCCAGCATGAACGACATCGTTATCGTCTCCGCGGCTCGTACCCCGGTTGGCAGTTTCAATGGTGCGCTTAGCACGCTTTCCGCACAGTCCCTGGGCGCGCTCGCCTTGCGAGCGGCGTTTGCCCGCGCTGGCGTCGAAGCCGGGGACGTGGATGAGGTGATCTTCGGTCAGGTCCTTGCCGCCGCCGGTGGGCAGAACCCGACCCGTCAGGCGGCCCGCGCAGCCGGTTTGCCCGATGCCAAGACCGCCTTCGGCATCAACCAGGTCTGCGGTTCCGGTCTGCGCGCGGTCGCTCTGGGAGCGCAACAGATCCGCACCGGCGAAAGCGCCATCGTCGCCGCCGGCGGCATGGAGAGCATGAGCCTCTCGACCCACGCTGCGCATCTGCGAAATGGCACCAAGATGGGCGGCCTGGAGTTTGTCGATACCATGCTCAAGGATGGGCTGTGGGATGCGTTCCACGGCTATCACATGGGCAACACCGCCGAAAATGTTGCCAGCAAATATCAGATTACCCGTGAGCAGCAGGATGCGTTCGCGCTGGCTTCGCAGCAAAAGGCCTCGGCGGCGCGCAAGTCCGGCCGTTTCAAGGATGAAATCGAACCGGTGACAGTGAAGACCCGCAAGGGTGACGTGATCGTTTCAGATGACGAATATATCCGCGACGATGCATCGATGGAGACCATGGCCCGGTTGCGGCCGGCATTCAGCAAGGACGGCACCGTGACCGCCGGCAATGCCTCCGGGATCAATGACGGTGCAGCAGCCCTGGTACTGATGAGTGCCGATGAAGCCCGGAAGCGCGGCCTGACCCCGCTGGCTCGGATTGCGTCGTTCGCCACCGCCGGGGTCGATCCCGCGGTGATGGGCACCGGCCCAATCCCGGCGACCCGCAAAGCGCTGCAGCGCGCTGGCTGGAAGGTCGAAGACCTGGACCTGATCGAGGCCAATGAAGCGTTTGCGGCTCAGGCTCTGGCGGTGAACAAGGATCTGGGGTGGGATACCGCGAAGGTGAACGTGAATGGCGGGGCGATTGCGATCGGCCATCCGATCGGTGCCTCGGGTGCGCGGGTGCTGGTCACCTTGCTGCATGAAATGACGAAACGGGACGCGAAGAAAGGCCTTGCCACTTTGTGCATCGGCGGCGGCATGGGCGTTGCCATGTGCGTCGAGCGCTGACCAAAAAAGGGGGAAACAGAACATGAGTCGCGTCGCATTGGTCACCGGCGGCACCCGAGGCATCGGTGCCGCCATCAGCCTGGCCCTCAAGGCGGAAGGCCGCACTGTCATTGCGGTTTATGCCCGCAATGATGCCGCGGCTGCGGCCTTTCGCGACGAGCATGGCATTTCGGTGATGAAATTCGATGTCTGCGACTTCGAGGCCTGCAAGGTGGCGATCGAGCGTGTCGTCGCCGAACATGGTCCGATCGAGATCGTGGTCAACAATGCCGGCATCACCCGTGACGGCACCATGCTGCGGATGAACCGCGATATGTGGGATGCGGTAATCGACACCAACCTCGGCTCCTGCTTCAACATTTGCAAGCTGACGTTCGAGCACATGCGCACCGCGAAGTTCGGCCGCATCGTCAACATCGGCAGTATCAACGGTCAGGCTGGGCAGTACGGTCAGGTTAACTACGCCGCCGCCAAGTCGGGCATTCACGGATTTACCAAGGCGCTGGCTCAGGAAGGCGCGCGCTATGGCATCACCGTCAATGCGATCGCGCCAGGCTATGTCGATACAGAAATGGTGCGCGCGGTGCCCGGCGAAGTGCTCAAGAAAATCGTCGCCAAGATCCCCGTTGGTCGACTGGGCCATGCCGAGGATATCGCTCGTGGGGTGGTGTTCCTGACTGCGGATGATGCGGATTTCATCACCGGGTCGACGCTTTCGATCAACGGCGGTCAGCATATGTACTAACCTGGGGGAGTATAAGACCATGGCAAACGTAACAGGTGGCTGCCTGTGTGGCCAAATTCGCTACACCGCGAGCGGTGTCCTGCCTTTAGTGGCTTGTGTCACTGCCGTAACTGTCAGCGCTACACAGGTTCGGCGTTCGAAACGGTCGTCGGGTTCCCGTCGGCGGCAGTCAGCGTGCAAGGCGCGTTGAAGACTTACAATGACACCGGGGATTCCGGAAAAACGGTATACCGGCGGTTCTGCCCGAACTGCGGCTCTGGTGTGGTGGCGGAGGCTGTGGCGTTGCCGGGCGTGACTTTGCTGCTGGCTGGCACGCTCGACGATCCGTCGAGCTACAAACCTGTTATGGAACTATACTGCAGCAGCGCGCAACCCTGGACGAATGAGGCGAGCGAGCGGAAGCGCTTCGACAAAATGCCCAGTTGATTGCAGGAGGGGTGGGACGGTTTCCGTTCCGCCACCGTTTGAGATTGTACTGTAAGGAGACTCCAAACGCATGAACGCGCCGACGAATACCCAATACCGCCATTTGACCGTGCAAAAATTTGCTGGAGCCGCTGGTGCCGACGTCACCGGCATCGACCTGTCGCAAGACGTGTCCGACGACGTGCTGGCGGAAATCCGTGCCGCGTTACTGGACAATCTGGTGATTTGCATCCGCGATCAGCACTTCACGCCCGCGCAACAACTGGCCTTTGCGAAGCGTTGGGGCGAGATTCATTTGCATCCGTTCATGCAAGGGATGCAGGACTACCCGGAGATCTTGGCGATCATCAAAAAGCCCACTGACAAGAAGAATTTCGGTGGGGCCTGGCACACCGATCAGATGTTCTCGCCGTCGCCGGCGATGGCGACGATGCTGTATGCGCTGGAGGTGCCGTCAGCCGGAGGTGACACGCTGTTTACCAACCAGTATCTGGCGTACGAGGCGCTGTCGGACGGCATGAAGGCGCTCGCCGGGCAGCTGCGTACGGTGTGCGTTGGCGATAACTTTCGTCAGGCGGATGGACGGTCACGGAAAGATCGTTACCAGGACGCGATGTCGGACATGAAGGTCAAGGACCCCGGCAACGTGCAGACCACCAGCATTCATCCGCTGGTCCGCACTCACCCGGAAACTGGCCGCAAGGCACTGTATATCGGCGGCCACGTGCAACGTTTCGATGGCATGACCGATGAGGAAAGCATCCCGCTGATCGACTTTTTCATGCAGCACTCGACGCGGCCGGAGTTCACCTGCCGGGTACGCTGGACGAACGGCACGCTGACGATCTGGGACAACCGGTGCACGCAACACTTCGCCATCAACGACTATCCAGCGGAGACGCGGATCATGCACCGGATCACCATTTGCGGTGATCAACCGTTCTGAGTCCTCGACCGGTTCGTGATCGGGAGCCGTCTGATAATCTCTGAGGTCGCGGAGTGAGCGGAGGACGCGGAGGGCGGTGATGCCAGCCCGATGAAATTCTTCCGCGTCCTCCGCTCACTCCGCAATCTCGGTATATTCAAGATATTGGCCGCGGGTTTGAATGTTACCCATTGGGCAGCACGGCTTGTCACCCGGCTCCACTGCCCAAAATCGCTGCCGCGATCCTGTCCCGTGTCAGCGGCATGTCCCTGATCCGCACCCCAAGCGCATGTTTCACCGCATTGCCGATCGCCGCCGCCGTCGGCCCAAAGGTGCACTCGCCCATGCCCAGAGTTGGTTCATTGGGCGCGTGGATCAGCACGGTGGAAATCTCCGGCACCTCGGAGAACTTCAGGATCGGATAAGTCTCCCAGTCCAACGACGTGATGCCGTCGCCATCCAGCTTCACCTGCTCCTTCAAGGTCATGCTGACGGCGTGGATCAATCCGCCTTCCAACTGATTGGCCGCGCCATCGGGATTGATCACCAGCCCCGCATCTGCGGCGATCCAGGCGCGGCGGACATGCACTTCCTGATCCACCTCGACCTCCACCGCGACGGCGGCATAGGCGGCGCGGTTCTTATAGCGTGCCCAGGCGATGCCGAGTCCGCGAGCGTCGCCGCCAGGGCCGCGTGAGGTCCAATTGCAACGCTCTGCCACGTTCTCCAGCAGTCGCCGTGCCCGCGGATCGGACAGATGCGCCAGCCGCCACGCCAGCGGATCGACAGCGGCCTGCTCAGCCAGTTCGTCCACGAAACATTCCAGCGCGAACACGTTTGGCAATGCCCCGAGACCGCGTAACGACGACGTCCGCACCGGTGTCGTCAGCGCCAGATGGTGGATGATCCGCTTCGCCGGGAAATCGTAGAGCGGCGTGCCGTTGCGGGTGCCGCCTCCGCCCGCTGCCTCGGGCGGATCGTTCGGTCTTGGCGGCGGGGGAGGGGTTGGCCATGCCTCGTGCGCCAGCAGGGCGCCGCCGAAAATCGGCCGTTGCACATGCGAACCAGCCCAGACCTCGCAGGTCCAGTCGATGGGTTTTCCTGCATCGTCGAGCACGGCCTGGAGTTTTGTCATGTGCGCCGTGCCGGATGGTTCGAAGCCGAACTCTTCCTCACGCCGCCACTGCACGCGGATGCAATGGCCGGGCAGTTGCAGCGCAATCACTGCCGCATCGGTAGCGGCGTCGTCGGCGCCGTTATGACCGTAGCAACCGGCGCCATGGGCGTGACTGACGGTCACTTGCTCACGGCTGAGGCCCAGAAAGTCGCAAAGCGCATTGCGCAGCGGATAGACGCCCTGGGTGTGCGACCAAACCTGCAGCTGGCCATCGCGATATTCGGCGAGGCCGCAGGACGGCGCCATCGCGGCATGCGCCACGAAGGGACGCGAATAGCTCGCGGTCACCACCTTGCCGGCAATCGTTGCCGGCACCGGGTCACCAACGAAACGATCATCGGAGGGCTGCGTCGCATACCAAGCTGCCTCCTGGTGCGCCGGCGTCAATTGCCGGACATTGTCCCATTTCGCATGACCCGGAGCCGCGGCTGCGGCACGTTGCACAACCGTTTCGTCCTCACCGGCAAAAGCGACAAAATTGCCGACACGCACGACGCGGAAATCGCCTCGCGCGGCTCGCCGCACAGCCGCTTCATCCAACGAGGCAAGCGTTGCGCCACGGGCCGGTTGCCGCAAAATCCGGGCATGCAGCATCCCCGGCCGGACGATGTCGTGAATGAACGCGGCGCCGCTGACTTTTGCTACCAGATCCTTACGCGGCACCGGACGACCAACAATCTTGTACGCCGCTGGGTCCTTTGGCCGCGCCGTCCCGGTGATATCATCGGCAAAGTCCGGATCATCGGCAAAATTCCAGTAATCGTGTCCGGTCGGTTCGTCATCCAGCAGAAACGCCCCGTCATCGACCGCAATATCGGACGGCGAGCAATTCAACCGCCGCGCCAGACGGTCGATGATCCGCGCACGCAACTCTGCCGTCACGAGGCGGACGGAACGGCCCGACATCTCGATCGACTGACTGGAACTGGTGGAACCTTCGTCCGGCGCATCCCTCGTATCGCCAGATACGATGGTGAATCGGTCGATCGCGACATCGAGTTCCTCGGCCGCAATCTGGGTCAGCGCAATCAGCACGCCCTGGCCGATTTCCACCTTGCCAACGGCCAGCTTCACAGTCCGGTCGGGCTGAAACGACACCCATTTGGACATCCGGCGATTGTTGATGATGCTGAGGGGCAGGGTCTCGCTCATGACACTGCTCCTGCCCCAGTGCTCAGGCTGGCGGCGCGCAACGCGGCGGCGGCCTTTTCGACCGCGCGCAAAATCCTCGGATGCGCGCCGCAACGACACAGATGTGAATCCAATGCGGTGACGATGTCGGCACGGCTCGGGTTTTGGTTACGGTCAAGCAGCGCTTTGGCACTCATCAGAATGCCGGACAGGCAATAGCCGCACTGGCCGGCCTGTTCATCGAGAAATGCCTGGCGCAACGGGTGTGAGCCCAACGATTCGACAGTCTCAATGCGTTTACCGGCGACTGTGGCGACCTCGCGAGCGCAGGAATATTCCGCTTTACCATCAATCAGCACCATGCAACTGCCACACTGTTCAAGTCCGCAGCCGTAGCGCGATCCTTTCAGGTCCAAATGGTTGCGCAGCACGTCCAGCAGCGGCACGTCGTCCGCCACCGCGACGCTGATTGTTTGGCCGTTGACCGTCAGTTCGATGCTCATGGTTTCTCCGAATTCCAGGGCAGGTCCCACAAATCCTTGTCACACAGCTTGTCCGCGACGGCGGTGGAGATGGCGTCGAACAACCGCTCACCTTTCTCCCGTGTCGCGGCTTCCGGATTACCGATCACACCGCTGGCGGAACGGCTGCCGATCGAGCGCCAGCGATACACGCCCATGGCGATGTCGCCTGTCGTGTTGGATTTCGCCAATGGGATGCGATCCTCGGCGACCAGTTCCGGCCGCACCGCCATCATCATCGAGGTTTCCGCCTCGCACGCGTGCGACAGCCCGCCTTGGGTTTCCAGGATCTTCGCGATGGCGACCGCGGCGGCGTACCAATAGGTGAACTGCACGATCGGCACACCCAGTTTCGGCGTCAGATCGTCGGTGATACTGCGCAGCGCGTTTTCATTGCCGCCATGCGCATTCAACAAGACGATCTTGCGGAAGCCATGCCGCAGCACCGAACGCACCACGCCCTCGACGACCGCGGCGAAAGCGGCATTGTCCAAAGTGATGGTGCCACCGAAACTCATGTGATGTTCCGATAGGCCGGTCCACAGCACCGGCAGCACCACCACGGCCTGGCCGCGCGCTGCGATCTTCGCGGCGGTCCGCGCGGCGACCGTCTCGCCAAGCATTGAGTCGACCTCGACCGGCAAGTGCGGGCCATGCTGTTCCAGTGACGCCACCGGGAAAATCACGATCGCGTCGCGCTTCGACAGCTCCCGCAACTGATCGGCACGCAATTTGCGCCATTCGGTTTGCACCATTGCATTTGCCTCCGACGCGATGCCGTGTCATTGCGTGCCCGTCATGGCAGAGCCCTCGCCTTCGCAGGGACAGGCGTTGACCCGGCCATCCATACCGGCACAGTGCCGCGAACGATGGCCGGGTCAAGCCGGCTACGACGTGAAAACGCCCGATGGATATGCCATGAACCTGTACAGCCTGTTGCAGAAGCGTCTCGCCGATGGCCGGCCGGTTCGCGTCGGCCTGATTGGCGCCGGCAAGTTCGGCTCCATGTTCCTGACCCAGGTGCCCACCACCCCGGGCCTTGAGGTCGCAGCGATCGCCGACCTTGCGCCCGACCGGGCTCGTGCCGCCTGCCGCACCGTGGGTTGGTCCGACGATCTGACCGCTGCCACGCGGTTCACCGACGATGCCATGGCGATGATCGCCAGCCCCGACGTGGAGGTCGTCATCGAAGCCACCGGCCACGCCCCCGCCGGTATCGCACACGCCCGCCGAGCCATCCGCGAGGGCAAGCATATCGTCATGGTCAACGTCGAAGCCGACGTGCTGGCGGGTCCATTGCTCGCACGCGAGGCGGCACAGGCGGGCGTCGTCTACTCCTTGGCTTATGGCGATCAGCCGGCGCTGATCTGCGAGCTGGTCGATTGGGCGCGGGCCTGCGGGTTCAGAGTGATCGCTGCCGGCAAGGGCACGAAATATTTGCCGGAATACCATGCCTCCACGCCGGACACGGTGTGGGGCTATTACGGCCTCACTCCGGAACAGGCCAGCATTGGCGGCATGAACCCGCAAATGTTCAACTCGTTCCTCGATGGCACGAAATCGGCCATCGAGATGGCCGCCGTCGCCAATGCGACCGGACTGACGCCGGCGCCCGATGGATTGGCGTTTCCGCCTTGCGGGACCCACGAACTCGCCGACGTGCTACGGCCGGGCAACGCCGGCGCATTGCATCACGCGGGTCAGGTCGAGGTGATCTCCAGCCTGCACCGCAATGGCGAAACGGTGCGCAACGACCTGCGTTGGGGCGTGTTTGTCGCGTTCGAGGCGCCGAACGATTATGCCGCCCGCTGCTTCCAGGAATATGGCGTGGTGACCGACCCATCTGGCCGCACGACCGCGCTATATCGTCCGTTTCATCTGATCGGTCTGGAACTGAACGTCTCCATCCTTTCCGCGGCCCTGCGCGGCGAGGCCACCGGTGCACCCACCGGCTTCCGCGGCGATGTCGTCTGCACGGCGAAACGAGACCTGCGAGCCGGCGAAATCCTCGATGGCGAAGGCGGGGCCTGCGTCTGGGGCAAACTCATGCCGGCAGCTGACAGTTTGCGTCTGGGCGGCCTGCCGATTGGCCTCGCCAACAAAGCCCCCCTTATCCGCGATATCCCCCGCGGCGCCCCCATCACCTGGGCCGACATTCGCGCCGACGAGAACGACGCGGCGACACGCTATCGCCGCGCCATGGAGGCAGCGTTCGCCTGATTACGCGCGCTTCACCGGGCCGACCCACTCTTTCAAATGCGGCCACAATTCATGGTCGGGCGTATTCACCAGGTCCTTCGCCAGGCTCCCGAGCAGCTTCGCCTTGGTGGTCGCATCGAGCCCATCCGTCAGTTCGCTCAACACATGCGCCGGCGCTACGACGACAAGTTCGTGAAACTCATCCGCGGCGGAATTTTCGTTGACCATTCTGGCGACCTCGTGGGTGAACTGGTCCTTTGCCAGCTCATGCGGGTCAGTCCGGGGCGTATAGGCATGCCGCGCTGAGGCACCGCTTTCGAAGGAGCGACCCGGCCGGTCGGAGACAAGATCGTGGTCGCGCTTGTGCAGAGTCACCGAATCAACCGCTTCGAACGTGTGCAAGGCATTGTCGGGCGCCGGCCGCACGAAGCGGGCGTGGCCGCCATCGGCGATGATAAAGCAAAGACTGTGATGCTGCGGCATGGAACCGTCTCCTCGTGATGTCAGTCGCACATTCGGCCCGGCGGCGAAACCCGGCGTTGATCTCGGTCAAATGCTGTCAGATTTCGAAACTGACGCTGCCAGCTTGTTGTCCGACGCGCAAATTCACCATTCGTGCGAGGGCACACCTCGCGTAGGGTTCATCTCGGTAGGCTGGATCCACGGCAACAAAGGCGGCCACAGTTCGAGGTCTGGCACGGTCATAAGATCCCGCGCCAAAGTTCCGAGCAGGCAGGCGGTCGTGGGCGCATCGATCAAACTTATCAGCTCCTGCAACACAGGTGACGGCGCCACCAGGACCAGGTGAGTGAACAAATCCACCGCAAGATCTTCAGCGATGCGCCTGGCCAACAGAAATGCAAAGGGCGTTTGTTCCAACCTGGGCGAACCATTTGGATCAGATGGATCGACACTGTTTTGCTGCAAGGTCGCAAGATCGACCAGGCCAACTGTGTGCAGGCCATTGTCGGGGTCGGGTCGCACGAAACGTGCCAGATCGCCACGGGCAATGACGAAATACAACCCAGGGATGCCTTCCATCAGTTGATCCCTTTATGTTCTCTTGGCGGGTGCTGCGCCCTCCGGACAGGACCCGCATTGATGCTGATCAAACGTTTCGTTTTTGACTTCCACCAACCGGCGCAGCGATGGACTTTGCCCCAGGAACCGGCGATCACTCGCTGACTTTGTCCACCGGAGGAGCGACCATGGACCGCCAGACCCTGCGCCAGAATGGCGCGGCTACGTTACGCACCCTGTTCGGCTCGAGCGGGCAAACTCCTGGCCTCGCCAATTTGCTGACCGAGCCGGTGTTCGGCGGGGTGTGGAACCGGCCTGGCCTCGCGCTGAACGATCGGTTGCTCTGCACGATCGCCGCTCTGGCCACCGGCCCCAGGATGCGTTCGTTGCGAGGTTATATTAACGCCGGGCTCGATCATGGCCTGGACGGCGCGGCGATCCGCGAAATCCTGGTGCAGGCGGCTTTGTACGCCGGTTTCTCCAGCGCCGAAGAAACCTTGCCGTTGCTGGCCGAAATTTTGGCCGACCGCGACATCCCATTCCCCGAAGACCCGCCGGAGGACGTTTCGCTCGGAGAACTGACCAGTCGCGGCACCGATCTGATGCACACGCTGCACGGTGATCGGGCCCGGCTGGGATACGCTGCGCCAGACAATTCGGTGACCGGGGCGCTCTACCCGACCGCGATCCAATACGGTTACGGCGAGATCTGGTTCCGGCCCGGCCTGGAACGCCGCCAACGCGCGCTCGTCGCCGTTGCCGGGTTCACTGCGCTACGGCTGCCGGAACAGGTCGGCAAATTTGGCCAGTCAGCTCTGAATGTTGGCCTGTCGAAGACCGAGGTCATCGAAGCCGTCATCCAAACTGCCCCGTACACCGGCTTCCCTGCGGCGCTCAACGCCCTGGGCGCGCTGAGCGCGGCATTCATC
This sequence comes from Acetobacteraceae bacterium, assembly GCA_049519555.1. Lineage (GTDB taxonomy): Bacteria > Pseudomonadota > Alphaproteobacteria > Acetobacterales > Acetobacteraceae > Rhodopila. Next base: position 5,422 of record JBEKQQ010000001.1, on the reverse strand, counting down.
TGACCCACGCCCCCGATTGCCCAGGACAGGCCGGGACGGTAGCGTGGGCGTTGATTGAGATGGGGTGAGCCCATTGGGGTGAGCCCATTGGGATGAGCCCATTGGGGGATGAGGAGGTCCGGTTATGCTGAAACTCGGCTACAAAGCGTCCGCGGAGCAGTTTGGTCCAAAGCCGCTGCTGGACTTCTCGGTCGAGGCCGAGCGCAATGGTTTTGATTCCGTATTCATCAGCGACCATTTCCAACCCTGGAAACATACCGACGGGCATGCGCCGTCCGTGTTGCCATGGCTCGGTGCGCTGGGTGCCGCCACGCAACGCATCGTCATGGGCACCAGTGTGCTGACGCCGACGTTTCGCTACCACCCCTCGGTCGTCGCCCAGGTTTTTGGCACATTGGGTGTGATGTTTCCCGGCCGGGTTATTTTGGGCGTGGGGACCGGGGAGGGGCTGAATGAGGTGCCCTCGACCGGCATGAAATGGCCGGAAACCAAAGAACGCTTTGCCCGACTGCGAGAAGCGCTGACCCTGATCCGCCGCCTGTGGACCGAGGACCGGCTGACGTTCGAGGGCGAATATTATCGCACCGAGAAAGCCACGATTTACGACAAGCCAAAGACTCCGCTGCCGATCTATGTCGCCGGTGCCGGACCTCAGGTCGCCAAATATGCCGGCCGGATGTGCGATGGTTTCATTTGCACCAGCGGCAAGGCGTGGGATCTTTATACCAAGACGCTGCTGCCGAATGTCGAAGAGGGGCTGAAGCTTTCCAGTAAGCCAAAGCCCAATTACGACCGGATGATCGAGATGAAAGTCTCCTTCGACACCGATCATTCCCGCGCTTTGAACGACACTCGGCATTGGGCGGCCCTGGCGTTGACGCCCGAGGAAAAAGTGTCGGTCGAGGATCCGGTCGAGATGGAACGCCTCGCCGACGCGCTTCCTATCGAACGTGCCGCCAGCCGCTGGATTGTGTCGAACGATCCGGATGAACATATCGAGAAGATCAAGCCATACATCGAGATGGGCTTCCGGCATCTGGTGTTCCACGCCCCCGGTCCGGATCAGGTGCGGTTTCTGAAACTCTACGGCGAGCAGGTGTTGCCAAAGCTGCGCCAGCGCTTCGACTGAAGCGGTTGCCTTTTATGTCGCGTTTCCACTATCGTCGTGGCCATCCCCCGACTTGTTCGGGGGATCGGCCGGGCCATCGGTTTAGCCTTCGCGTTGATATGGAGAACCCGAGCACGCTGCCGCAACGGCTTCGTGAGTCGCCGGGACCTTTTCGGAAATCATGAGCACACGCCTGGAAATCTTCGCGATCCCTGGCCTGCCGATGGTGCGAGCAGGGGACGATCTTGCGTCGCTGATCGCCGATGCCGTGGAGTCGGCAGGCACCAAGCTGCGTGATGGCGATGTTGTGGTGGTCGCGCAGAAGATCGTTTCCAAAGCCGAAGGCCGCACCGTAGACCTGGCCACCGTAACCCCAACCGCCGAGGCGTTGGTGCTGGCGGCAAAGGTGGAAAAAGATCCGCGCATCGTTCAGGTCGTGCTGTCGGAATCGGTGCGCGTTGTACGTAGCCGGCCAAACCTGATGATCATGCAACACCGGCTTGGCTTCGTCATGGCGAACGCCGGCGTCGATCAGTCGAATGTCGCGCCGGTTGACGGAGTGCAACGCGCGTTGCTGCTGCCCGTCGATCCAGATGGCTCGGCCGAAACGATCCGGGCGCGCCTGATAGAACGTTTCGGTGTCAAATTGGGCTGCATCATCAGCGACAGTTTCGGCCGTCCCTGGCGCCGCGGTACGGCAGGTGTCGCGATTGGGTGCGCCGGCCTGCCCTCGTTGATCGACCTGCGCGGCGAACCCGACCTGTTCGGCCGCATTCTGGAAGTCAGCATCATCGGTTTTGCCGACGAGATCGCCGCCGCCGCATCTTTGCTGCAAGGCCAGGCCGCCGAGGGCCAGCCTGTCATCGTCGTCCGCGGTCTGACCTGGACCGCACCCGATGCCCCCATCGCGGAACTGGTTCGCCCGCCGGAAGAGGATCTGTTCCTGTGATCATTGCCCTCTCCGGTGGCGTTGGTGGCGCCAAGCTTGCATTGGGCCTGGCGCGCATCATGCCGCCCGAGCAACTCGTTGTCGTCGTCAACACCGGTGACGATTTTGAGCATCTCGGGCTGTCGATTTCTCCCGATATCGACACCGTCACCTATACCTTGGCCGGCATTGCAAATCGCGAACTTGGCTGGGGGCGCCACGACGAAACCTGGTCTTTCATGGAAACCATGGAGGCTCTGGGCGGCGAAACCTGGTTCCGACTGGGCGACCGCGATGTCGCTTTGCATGTGGAACGTACCCGGCGGTTGAACGCCGGCGAAACACTGTCTGCCGTCACCGCTGATTTCTGCCGGCGTCTCGGGATCAAGTCGCACGTCGTGCCGATGAGCGACGATCCGGTGCGCACCCGGCTACGCACCGACGAGGGCTGGCTCGATTTCCAGGAGTATTTCGTGCATCGCCGCTGCGAACCGGTGGTGCACGAATTGCTGTTCCAGGGGGCCGGCGCGGCGCGAGCGCATCCGGACTTCCTGGCGGCATTGCGCGATCTGTCGCTGCAGGCGATCGTGATCTGCCCGTCCAATCCGTTCATCAGCGTCGAGCCCATCCTGGCAATTCCCGGTGTTCGTCAGGCGATGATCGACAGTCCCGTGCCGATCATTGCAGTCTCGCCGATCATCGCCGGCCAGGCCGTCAAAGGTCCCACCGCCAAAATGATGAAGGAACTGGGCCTTGATCCCAGTGCCGGAACGGTCGCCCATCGTTATCACGACCTGTTGGATGGTTACGTCATCGATCACGCCGACATGTCGGAGGTCGTTTCGATCGACGCTCGCGTGACCCTGGCGCAAACCATGATGCGCACCATGGAGGATCGCGAGGCACTGGCTCGCACCGTGCTTGATGCTGCCGCTGTGCTGCGTCGCCGGAAGATGCCGAAATGACTTCGGTCTGGGCTTGTGTCCCGGTGAAGGAATTTACCGGCGCCAAACAGCGCCTCGGCTCGCTGTTAAGTCCAGGACAACGAGAAATCCTGGCGGCGACGATGCTGGAAGACGTGTTGTCGGCACTGGCCGGAGCCACGCTGCTCGCCGGAATTCTGGTCAACACGGTCGATCCTCGGGCGTCCGCGGTGGCGGAACGTTACGGCGCACGCATTGTGACCGAGGGCGCCCGTGATGGCCATACCGGTGCGGTAAACGGCATGGCCCGCGTTCTGGCCGCCACTGGGGACGGCGCATTGCTTACCGTGCCAGGCGATATTCCCCGTGTCACTGCCGGGGAGATTGATGCGGTTGTAGCGTCCTGCCGCGCTGCGCCGTCGTTCACCATCGTGCCGGCGCATGACGAACTCGGGTCCAACGCGGTGCTTTGCGCGCCGCCTTTTGTAGTTCCGTTGCGCTTTGGCGACGATAGTTATTTCCCGCATTTGCAAGCAGCGCGGCGGCACGGCATTGAACCGACGATCGTGCGACTGCCGGGCATCGGGCTGGATATCGATCATCCGGTCGATCTGCTTGCCTTTATGCGCGCGCAGCCGCGCCGGCCAACCCGGACGCTGCGTTTGCTGGAACAGTTCGGGTTGTAATCGATCGCGGGAAGGGAGTTCAGCATGACCTGGTCCATCACCGCATATGACCCAAAGACCAACGCGTTCGCTGTCGCGGTCGCGACCAAGGCGTTCGCGGTTGGCGCGTCCTGCCCGTTCGTCCGAGCCGGTATTGGCGCTGTTTCCACCCAGTCGATGACCAACCGTTATCTGGGACCGGCGATCCTGGATGGTTTGGCGCGCGGTCTGGCCCCCGCAGCGGCGATCGAGGGCGCGTTGGCCGGCGACGAGGGGCGCGGCATCCGTCAGGTCCACGCGGTCGATCGTTTCGGCCGCACCGCTGCCTGGACCGGGCAGAACTGTGTGGAATGGTGTGGTTCCGTTGCCGCCGAAGGGATCAGCGTCGCCGGCAACATGCTGGCCGGCGAACCAACCATCCAACAGACATTACGCACCTGGAACACCGGCGACGACCTGCCGATGCCGGAACGATTGATGGCAGCGATGCTGGCCGGAGAGGCCGCCGGCGGCGACCGTCGCGGTAAGCAATCCGCCGCCATGGTAATGGTCACGACTGAGGATTTTCCGGATCTCAATTTGCGCGTGGACGATCACTTGGAACCATTGCGGGAACTTCGACGGCTACTGGGCATTTGGCGGGTTGAGGGTATCGCGCGACTGGGCTCGGCACCCTCGAAGGCAAACCCGTCCGGTGTCACCGATCTGGACGCCATCGAGGCCGGCTGGGTCGCGCGCGGTCTGGATTTGCGGTTCCGGCGCTGAGGATCGGACCCTGTCATTGCAAGCGAACCGAAGCAATCTCCCTCAGGGAGACACGGAGATTGCTTCGCTTTGCCCGCAACGACAGGGGAGGTCACTTGCATGACAGGGGCGGCTCACTTGCCAGGGTCGCTTGTCATGACAGGGACGGGCTGTGGGTTAACCTGATCGGTCATCGCTTTAACCTTCAAGTTCCTCGCGCCGCATTTCCAGTTCCAGCCACTGTTCTTCGGCCGCCGCCAACTCGTTGCGTGTAGCTTCCAGTGACGCCGTTGTTTCCGCAAACCGTGCCGGATTGCGCCGATAAAGATCCGGGTCGTCCAACACGGCGGTCAGTTTCGCCACCTTCGTTTCCAGCGCCGCGATGCGTGCCGGCAACGTTTCAAGTGCGTGGCGATCCTTGAATGTCATGCGTTTCGTGGTAACCCGAGGTGCTGCTTCAACTTTCGGCCTCGCGGCAACCGGAGCGGCGACCGTTTTAGCTGGCCCACGCTGCGCCAGCATGTCGGAATAGCCTCCGGCATACTCGATCCAGCGTCCGTCCCCCTCGGTCGCGATCACCGAGGTCACCACGCGATCGATAAAGTCCCGATCATGCGAAACCAGCAACACGGTGCCGGGATAATCTGCCAGCAGTTCCTGCAACAACTCCAGCGTTTCCAGATCGAGATCGTTGGTCGGTTCGTCCAGCACCAGCAAATTAGATGGTTTGGCGAACGCCAGCGCCAAAGTTAGCCGCGCCCGTTCGCCACCCGACAGCACGCCCACCGGCGTGTTCATCGGCATCTCGAACAACGATTACGGCCGGATTCAGTTTAACGATCCGGATCGTATTGACGCGTACGCCGGCACGGGCAATGCCCTGAGTATCGCGGCCAACCGTATTTCCTACGTATTCGATTTCCGCGGACCGAGTATCGCCCTCGACACTGCCTGCTCATCGTCACTCGTCGCGGTCCACCAAGCCTGCAACAGCCTGAGAAGCGGAGAGTCCACTCTGGCATTGGCCGGGGGCGTGAATCTGATCCTGTCGCCT